>NZ_JBLKRT010000018.1:0-82249 GCF_047607445.1 Arthrobacter sulfonylureivorans | reverse complement strand
ACCTGCGCGGGCTTGCCGCGGCCAACTGCATGGCGCCGGCCAACGATTTTTGGCTGCTCGGGGCCTCCACCACGGTGGGCACCACGTCGGTACTGAAGCTGCACAACAGCTCCGAAACCCCGTCCTCGGTCAACCTGGAACTGATGTCCGGCGAGGGACCGATCCAGGCCGCCGGCACCCGTGGGCTGCTGCTGGCACCGGGGGAATCCCGGTCCATCGTGCTGGCAGGTCTGGCCGCAAACCAGGAATCACTGGCCGTGCGCGTCCAGTCCTCCGGCGGGCCAGTGACCGGCTTCATCCAACAGAGCGTCCTACGCCAACTGACGCCCGGCGGCGTCGAACTGCTGCAGGCATCGGCTCCGGCCGGCACCCGCCAATTGGTCACCGGCATCACCGTCGACGATGACAAGCTGGCGCGGAAAATCCGCGAACAGGACGGCTATGAGAATGCTGCGCCGGCGTTGGAAGTTGCGGTCCCGGGCGTAACCGACGCCGTCCTTGAAGTGCGGGTCATTGGCTCGGACGGGCCGGTCAGCCTCCCCGGCGGCGGCGTGATCACTGCGGCCGCCGGCAGCGTCACACGGGTTCCGCTTGACTCGCTGCCCAACGGCACGTATTCCGTCGAAGTCAGCGCCGATGTTTCCATCGCTGCCGCCGCACGCGTCAGCCGGGCGACGGAGGAAGCGGCCCCGGTGGACTTCGGGTGGGCACCGGCCGCCGGGCGGCTAGGCAGCAACCACCTGGCCGTCGTCCCCGGCGGACTTAACTCCCGGATGGCCTTCAGCGCGCCGGCCGGCGCTGCAAAGCTGGACATCACGCCGGTGGATCTGGAGGGCCGGCTGGGGAAGAAGCAGACCGTCGATGTTCCTGCCGGAACAACCGTGACGCTCAACCCGAAGGCCAACGACGCCGATCCCGCTGCCTTGCTGATCAGCGCGTCGGGCGAAGCGGTCTACGGTGCCCAGGTGCTGACCAGCGGCGGTTCAGCCGATGTCGCCGTCCTTCCGGTGCCGGCCGGGACGCAGGCGCAGAACGCTGTCCCGGTCAATCTCGGGTACTGACCCCGGCGGTCAGGGGCGGGTCCGGCCGTAGCCGGGATCGACGGCTTCCGGAGCCATGTTGAGCAACTGCGCGGTCTGCTCCACCACCACGTCGTGGATGATCTCCGGGAGTTCGGCCCGCAGCCGGGCAGCCATCTGCACCGGATGGCGGAACACTGTCACCACGGCCGGACGGCCCGGCGCGGCCGGAGTGAAGCTGCCTAACGGCGCCGCTTGCCCGCGCGCCAACAGTTCTTCGAGATTCGGCGGAATGTCCTCGACCACGAATTGGGCCGCTTCAATCCGCTCGCCCCAGAAGTACTCCAGCCGCTCGGCAGACTCGGAAACCCACTGCTCGAACTGTTCGGGCCGGGTCAGATGGCCGGGCAGATGGGCGGGCAGCAGATCGCCGCGCAGTCCGCGGCCGCGGCGGTTCCGGCGTCGTACGGGAAAAGGACGGCGCCAGCCACCGCCGTCGCCACCGAGCGACACCGTCAGTGATGGTCCGTTCTCCATATACCGACTTTAAGCCCGGCAGAGAGAATTAGGCACTGCCTATCAGCGGTGTGCCGAGAGGGCCCGCCGCGGCAACGCGCGGGGTAGCCTGATTGTGACCTAATCTTTCCGGGCCTGTCAGTGCCGGTGGCCCGGAAGCAGAGCGGCCCGGAGTAGGATTCTTTCTCGTGGGATCCATTCGTCAATGTTCACGCTCGGCCTGTCAGCGCTCGGCCATCGCTACTTTGACGTACGTGTATGCAGATTCCACCGCCGTGCTGGGCCCGCTGGCCACCTACGCCGAGCCGCACTGTTACGACCTGTGTGCCGACCACGCTGAGCGGCTGACCGTGCCCCGCGGCTGGGAAGTCATGCGGCTGGCGCTGCCCACACAGGCACCGGCCCCGAATCCTGACGACCTGCTGGCCTTGGCGGACGCGGTGCGCGAAGCTGCCCGCACACCGGAGGTCCCTGATGAGCTGCCGCAGCCCCGCGGGCAGCGTGAACCGCTGGAACCGCCGGCTGGCGCTGCCGGCACCCGGCGCGGACATCTTCGCATTCTGCGCGGACAACCGTAGAACGATACGCTGGGGAAGCGGGCAGCCCGCATTCCCGGCAACCTGCTGTCAGCTGCGAGGCCCCGCCCGCCGTCCACCTGACGCCGGCACAGCTGAAGCCGCTGATCGACCGAAGGACAACATTCGCATGGCACATCTGACACCCGAACTGCTGGCCGTCCTGCGCTGCCCGACGACCGGTTCTTCGCTGGTTCAAGAGGGAGACGAGCTGGTAGCGACCGGACGCACCGCAACGGGTGAGCGGCTGCGCTACCCGATCGAAGACGGCATCCCGGTGCTTTTGCCGCAGGCTGCCCTGGCCGCCGACGCCTCCGATTCCACCCCCGACGGCCCCGCTGACAACGCTTAGGAGCATGACTGTGACGATCGACTACAAGGTCAAAGACCTCTCGCTGGCCGCTGCCGGCCGGCACCAGATCCGCTTGGCGGAGCACGAGATGCCGGGCCTGATGGCACTGCGCGAAGAGTTTGGCGCAAGCCAGCCGCTGGCCGGTGCCAGGATCGCCGGGTCACTGCACATGACCGTGCAGACTGCGGTGTTGATCGAGACCCTGACTGCCCTCGGTGCCGAGGTCCGCTGGGCATCCTGCAACATCTTCTCCACCCAGGACGAGGCCGCCGCCGCCGTCGTCGTGGGCAAGGGCACGCCGGAGGACCCGCAGGGTGTGCCGGTCTTCGCCTGGAAGGGCGAAACGCTCGAAGAATACTGGTGGACCGCCGAGCAGATCCTGACCTGGCCCGGCGCGGCCGAAAACCCCGAGCTGGGGCCAAACATGATCCTGGACGACGGCGGCGACGCCACGCTGCTGCTGCACAAGGGAGTGGAGTTCGAAGCCGCGGGTGCGGTGCCGTCGGCCTCCGCCGACGACCCGCACGAGTTCACCATCATCCTGGATGTGCTGCGCGCTTCACTGGCCAAGGACCCGCAGAAGTTCACCCGGGTGGCCGCCAGCATCCGCGGCGTCACCGAAGAAACCACCACCGGCGTGCACCGCCTGTACCAGCTCGCGGAGCAGGGCCAGTTGCTGTTCCCCGCAATCAACGTCAATGACGCAGTCACCAAGTCCAAGTTCGACAACAAGTACGGCATCCGCCACTCGCTGCCGGACGGGATCAACCGGGCCACCGACGTGCTGATGGGCGGCAAGACCGCGGTGGTGTGCGGCTACGGCGACGTCGGCAAGGGCGCAGCCGAGGCGCTGCGCGGCCAGGGCGCGCGGGTTGTGGTGACCGAGGTGGATCCGATCTGTGCCCTGCAGGCAGCCATGGACGGCTACCAGGTCACCACCTTGGACAAGGTCGTGGGCGAGGGGCACATCTTCATCACCACCACCGGCAACAAGGACGTCATCATGGCGTCCGACATGGTGAAGATGCGCGACAAGGCCATCGTGGGCAATATCGGCCACTTCGACAACGAAATCGACATGGCTGGGCTGGCCCAGGTAGCGGGCGTGCAGAAGGTGGAGATCAAGCCGCAAGTCCACGAGTGGGTCTTCGACGCCGGCTCCGGGACCGAACGTTCCATCATCGTGCTGTCCGAGGGCCGGCTGCTGAACCTCGGCAACGCCACCGGCCACCCGTCGTTTGTGATGAGCAATTCCTTCGCCAACCAGACCATTGCGCAGATCGAACTGTTCACCAAGCACGGCAAGCCGGCCGAGGGATCGGCCACCGGCGAGCCGGAGTACGCCAATCAGGTCTACGTGCTGCCGAAGGTGCTGGACGAGAAGGTTGCCAGGCTGCACCTGGACGCACTCGGCGTCGAACTCACCGAACTGAGCAAGGAACAGGCCGAGTACTTGGGCGTGGATGTTGCCGGCCCGTACAAGCCGGACCACTACCGCTACTGAGTCCGGGCTAACGACGACGGCGATGGGCACCGACGGAGGTGCCCATCGCCGTCGTCGTTCGCGGAAGGTTACCGGATTGTTGGACGTCCTACGCCGCGCCGTGGCCCGGCGCATGCCCCCGGGCGACCTACCATGGAAGCAGGGCCGTGCTGTGCCCGGGCGGCGAGCACCATGCCGTGAGTCTCGTGAGTTTGGGTTGGGATGACTGAGGAAAAAAAGAAGCGCAAGGGCCTGAAGATCGCACTGCTGTGCATCGCCGGCGTGCTGGTGGCTGCCGCGGCAGCCGTCACCGCAGCTACCGTGGCATCGCCCACCTTTGCCGCCCAGTTGGGCCGGGTGTTGGCCGTCGCGCCGGCCGAGCGCCCGGGTTTCTCGGAGCCGGTTGCCAAGGCGATGTCCTTCGGTGTCTCCCCGGAGGACAAGGCCGTTGAGGTCAATCCGGCCACCGTTGCCACGATTACCGCCAAGAACGCCACCATCAAGGACGTGGTGCTGGCCCCGGCGAAGGGCGGTGAACCGGTTGCCGGTGAACTGTCCCAGGACGGCAGCGCGTGGAAGGCCACCGAGCGGCTGGACTTCTTGACCACCTACGACTTCAGCTACACGCTGGTGGACAGCGCCGGCGACGAGACCGCCAAGCAGCAGAGCTTCACCACGGTGCTGGCGCCCAACCAGGCCGACGGCTGGATGTACCCGCTGGACGGGCAAAGCGTGGGCATTGCGCAGCCGCTGGAGTTCAATTTCAGCGAACCCGTGCTGAACAAAAAGAAGGTGGAGGAGGCCATCAAGATCACCACCTCCGCCGGGCAAAAGGGCGAGTTCTACTGGTACTCGGACACCAAGGCCCGGTACCGGGCGGCCAAGTACTGGGCGCCCAACAGCACGGTCACCGTGGACATGAAACTCTTCGGCGTGGAGTTCGGCAACAAGATGATCGGGATGAACGACGAGAAGATCACCGTCAACATCCTTGATGACCGGCGGGCCATCGTCGACAACAAGACCAAGACCATGAAGATCTACGTGGCCGGCAAGCTGGCCCAGACTTTCCCGGTCACGCTGGGCGACCCCAACTGGCCGTCCAGCAAGGGAATCCACCCGATCATGGACATGCACAAGTCGCTGCCCTTCAACCCGCGCAGCATCGGGCTCAAGCCCGGGGATCCCGACTGGTACGAGCCGTTCAACGCCAAGTACGCCAGCCGGCTGAGCAACAGCGGCGAATTCGTCCACACCACGCTGGACCCCTCGGCGCTGGGCGTGCGGAACATTTCACACGGCTGCGTGGGCATGTCCGAGGCCGGCGCTAGGTATTTCTACGAAACGATGCGCACCGGGGACATCGTTGATATCCGCAACACCGACGGCGGCTTCCTAGACCCGACGGACGGCTTCGGCGACTGGAACGTGGACTGGAAGACCTGGACATCGCAAGACAAGGGCTAGCGGCACGGCGGACCGCTGCTGAGCGGACGAACTCAGCGAACCGGCCGGCGATCCTCATCTTGGAACGGTAACGAATGCAGCCGCGCGCCGCGCTGCACGGCGCGTTCGTGCTGCCGGGCCAACCGGTAAAAGTCGCGTTCGCGCCGTTCAGCCATGACCGCCAGCAAGTACATTTCCGGCGGAGTCCCCGCCGGCGGCGGGGGAGAGACGTAGCCGGAGGCCTCATTGGCCAGGGCGGTGGCCAGCCTGGCCCGGGAGGCGGGGATCATTTTGGGCGCCTGGGACAGGAACTGCACAATCCTGCGCGCCAGCGGTTCCGGCAACCGGCCCATATCGGCCAGCTTCACCCACGGCTCCAGCTGCGGGGGAACTTCCGGCAGGATCTTCGGCATCACGCCTACCCGCTCCCGCATGCTGTAGGTGCCGGCCAGGAGATCGCCCAGCCGCTTGGACCTGTCGTTGAACAGCGCGGCCATGAAGGCAACCGAACCGAGCAGCAAGTACAGCTCGAACACCGCCAGCAGCCCCCGGATGAGGGCATGCCGGAAACGGATGGCGCCGCCGTCGTCACGGACAATCCGCAGACCCATGACCCAGCGGCCCAGCGACTTCCCGCGGGTTAACGTTTCGACGGCAATGGGCACCACCACCAGGAAGAACAACACCACGGTGATGGCCAGGGCCCGGGCGGCCGCGGCGTCGAAGCCCACGTCCAGGGTTTCGGCCATCAGTACGAAGGCGGCTATCAGCAGCGCCACGTTGGCGAGCACGTCGATGATCGAGCTGAGCGCGCGGACCCCGAATGATGCCGGCCGCAGCTCCAGCACCACGGCTTCGCCGGTGATGACGTTGCTCATCGGACCCCTTTCCCGGGCGGCCGGTGCCGCCTGGTTCCACTCTATCCATCCGTGCGCCGCTCGGCGGCCCTGCGGAGCGTTGCTCCGGCCCGGTGCCGGATAGGCTAGGGGTGTGGATATTGATGCCTTCACCGCTGTGCACCAGCACGATTGGAAGCGGCTGGACGAACTGAGCGCCAAGCGCAGGCTCACCGGGGCTGAGGCTGATGAACTGCTGGTGCTCTACCGGCGTACCTCGACCCACCTGTCGATGATCCGCTCGGTGGCGGCCGAAGGCCAACTGTCGGCGGCCCTTTCCACGCGGCTGTCCCGCGCCCGTACCCGCTTCACCGGTGCCCGCTCCAATTTTGCCCGGGACGTTGCCGAATTCTTTGTGCTGTCTTTGCCAGCCGCGTTCTACCGGCTGCGGTGGCTGACCGTGGTCATCGGCGCCGTTTTCATCCTGGTCGCGTGGCTGTTCGGCGTCTGGGTTGCAGGGAACCCGGAGGTCATCAAGGCCATCGGCTCGGACGAGGAAATCCGGAAGTACGTGGAAGAAGACTTCGTCAATTACTACTCGGAAAACCCCAACGCGTCGTTCGCCGGAATGGTGTGGACGAACAACGCCTGGATCGCCGCGCAGGCGGTGGCGTTCGGCGTCACCGGGCTGTGGGTGCCGTACATCCTGTTCATGAACGCCCAGGGCGTGGGCATGGCCGGTGGAATGATGGCAGCCTACGACCGGCTGGACGTTTTCTTCCTGTACATCCTGCCCCACGGGCTGATGGAACTGACCGCCATCTTCATTGCCGCGGCGGCCGGCCTGCGGATCTTCTGGTCCTGGGTCTCGCCCGGGAGGCTGACCCGCACCGCATCGCTGGCCCGGGAAGGCCGGTCGCTGATCACCGTTGCCTTGGGCCTGGTCCTGGTGCTCTTCATCTCCGGCCTGGTCGAGGGCTTCGTGACGCCCAGCCCGCTGCCGGACTGGCTGCGCCTGGGCATCGGCGCGCTGGTGCTGGCGGGCTACTGGGTCTACACGCTGGCGCTGGGCCGGCGGGCCTACCTGGCGGGGGAGCGCGGCGACCTGGGCCGGTTCGACGCCGGCGAGACCGCCGTCACCGGCTAGAAGCCGGGCGGGCCGCGCCCGGGGTGGCAACCGCGAAGCATCGCCGGCCAGCGGTAGTCTCATAACCAGAGAGGCCAGCGGTACAGAAAGAGGCGACGGACGTGGCAGTCGAACAGACGAACCCCGGCGGAGACGGACGCAGAGCCCGAACAGCGCCCGTAGAGGCAGCCGGTGTTGAGTCAGAGCGGGCTCCCGCACCCCCGGTACCTGCCGCCAACGGCCGTTTTCGGGACGGAGCCAACCCGCTTCCGATGCGCCGGCCCAGCAGGCTGCCGGATTTGAGTGCCGTGGGGCAGGATCGCGGGACCGCGCCCGACGGCGGTGCCGCGGATAGGCGCGGAGCCGAACCTGCGCCGGCGGCTGCTGCCGGGCGCCCAGACCGAAGCGGAGCGGCGGCTGTCCCCGCCGCTGCCGCCTCAGGCAGGGAGGGCCAGAGTGGCAGCCCAAACCCGTCCCGTCCTGACACTGCCAACGCAGGCACGACAGGCCCAGACGCCGGCAGTGCCGGCCCGGCCGGCACGGAGGGCGAAGTGCCCGCTGCCCGGAGGCCGGTGCCGGCCGTAGCAGCGGCTCGGCCCGCCGGAGTGGACTCGACCGCCGGCGGTGACGCGAACCCTGCGACCACTGCGCTCTCGGTCCGTCCGCCGCGTTCGGAAGTGGTGCGGCGCACTACCGCACGCGAGGAGGCAGTGAACGCCAAGCCCTTGGCCGGTCGCATCCTGCAGGTGGTGCTGGCCGTGCTGTTCCCGCTGCTGCTGATCATCGGGGCCATCCGGCTGGTGGCCACCCCGCTGTTCCTCTGGGTCGAATACCACCGGCCCGGCTTCCCGGCCGACAGCTTCGGCTTCAGTACCGAGGACCGAATGACGTTCGGCTCCTACGCGGTGGACTACCTGCTGAACTTCGCCGGCCCGCGGTACCTGGGCGACCTCACCGGTCCAAACGGCGGCAGCCTTTTCCTGGACTCTGAGGTCAGCCACATGGCTGACGTGAAAAGCGTTTTCCTCGCGACCATGATTGCCGGAGCGGTGATGCTGATCCTTGCAGTGGTGTGCGTGGTGTACCTTGCCCGCCGCTACCACGGCGGTGTCCGGCGCGGACTGTTCGCCGGTTCGGCCGCTACGTTGATCCTCATCCTGGTGCTGGGCATCCTGGGGGCGCTCAACTGGCAGCAGTTCTTCACCGACTTCCACCGGATCTTTTTTGCCGACGGAACCTGGACTTTCTATGTGGACGATACGCTGATCCGGCTGTTCCCAGCCCAGTTCTGGATGGACTCCGGAATCGTCATCGCCCTGTTGGTGCTGATGGTCTCCTCGCTGGTGATGGCACTGACCTGGCCGACGCGAGGACGGCGGAACCGGAGCGCGGCCGCTGCGGAAGAACAGCGGCGCCGGCATGAACTGCTGCTGGCCCGGGAGCAGGACCAGACAGCGTAAGGCCGCAGGCGGCCCGGCCGTCACCAGGGCAGGGTCTATCGACGAGGGCACGGTCCATGGAGGGCGCCCTCGACGAAGTACCCCGCCGTCGCGAGAGAAACCGGCTAGCCGTAGAGCCCGTCGATCTGCCCGGCGAAATCCTCCAGCACGGTCATCCGCTTGAGCTTCAGCGACGGCGTCAGGTGCCCGGAAGCCTCGGTCAGGTCCTGCCGCAGCACATCGAATTTCCGGATCTGCTCCGCTCGGGAGACCAGCCGGTTGGCATGATCCACGGCTTGCTGCAGCTCCGCCCGCACCGCCGGATCTTCCGCCGCGGCAGTGAGGTCCATCGGGCTCCGGCCGGCCGCCGCCAGCCATCCGGCGAGTCCCTCTTCATCGAGGGAGACCAGTGCCCCGATGAAGGGACGGCCTTCGCCGACCACCACGGCCTGGGAGACCAGCCGGTGCTCACGCAACGCATCCTCCAGCGGCCCCGGTGCCACATTCTTGCCGCCTGCTGTCACCAGCAGATCCTTCTTCCTGCCGGTAATGGTGAGGTAGCCGTCGTCGTCCAGTGTGCCGACGTCGCCGGTGCAGAAGTAGCCATCCCGGAAGGATTCGGCATTGGCCGCCTCGTTGTTGTGGTAACCGGGAGTGATACCGATGCCCTTGATCAGGACTTCGCCGTCGTCCGCAATCCTGATGGTGGTGCCAGGCAACGGCAGGCCAACGGTGCCGATCCGGTTGGCTCGCGGCAGGTTGACCGCCGCGGGGGCGGTGGACTCAGTCAGCCCGTAGCCTTCCAACACCGGCACGCCGATGCCGGTGAAAAAATGCGCCAGCATCGGATTTAGCGCCGATGCACCGGAGACGGTGTACTCCACCTGGCCGCCAAAGGCCGCCCGGAGCTTGCCGTACACCAGCTTGTCGAACACGGCACGCTTGGCCTTCAACGCCAGGCCGGGGCCGGCCCCGGCGCCGCGGGCCTGGGCATCCCGAGCCTCCGAGTAGGCGACCGCCGTCTGCGCTGCGGCGTCGAAGATCCGGCCTTTGCCGCCGTCGTGCGCCTTCTGGCGGGCAGTGGCGTAGACCTTTTCGAAGACGCGCGGAACCACCAGCAGGAATGTCGGCTGGTAGCTGGCCAGGTCTTCGATCAATTCGGCCATGCTGGAGGTGTGGCCCATCTTCACTCCGGCGGCCAGGCAGATCACCTGCACCGCCCGGGCCAGGACGTGGGCCAGCGGCAGGAACATCAGCGATTTGGCATCCGGACGCTTCAGGATGTCCGGCAGGAACTCCACCGTGTTGACCGCCAGCTCGGCGAAGTTGCCGTGGCTGACGATGCAGCCGCGCGGCCGACCGGTGGTGCCCGACGTGTAGACCAGCGACGCCGCGTCCTGCATACCGCGGGAGGTGCGGCGCAGTTCGAGTTCCTCGTCGGTGGTGTCGGCTCCGGCTGCCTTCAGCTGGGCCAGTCCATCGGCGTTCCCATCCAGCTGCCAGACCGGCAGTTCGGCCGGCAGGCCGGACATGGCCTGGCGCACCACGGCCGCCTTGGCAGCGTCCTCGGCGAACACCATCTTCGCCGCGGAGTCCTGCAGTATCCACTGCACTTGGAGCGGGGAGGACGTCTCATAGATGGGGACGACGACGGCGCCGGCGAACCAGCCCGCCAAATCCACCACCGTCCACTCAAAGCTGGTCTTGGACATCACCGCGATGGTGTCGCCAGGTTCGATGCCGGAAGCCATCAGACCCTTGGCCAGCGCCGTGACCTGGCCCAGGAGCTCCGCCGCCGAGACGTCGGACCATGCGCCGTTGCGCTTGACGGCGTAGAGCGCCCGCTGCGGGTCGCGCTGGTGCTGTGCCACCAGGATGTCCGTGATGTTCGACCCGGCCGGCATGGTCGCCAGGAGTTCCGTTACCGCTTCTCGCACTTCGTGCCCCTCTTTCTGCTTCCGGGAAAAGTTGTGCCCTCTTGCCTGCATTAGATCCAGCTCGGCATCCACATGCGCCAGCGCCACTGGTTGTAATCGATCAGCTCCGCGGTCCATACCGGCAGGAAAAAGGCCGATACCAGGAGCGCTGCCGCCACAAAGAGCCCGACCACCAGCACGCCCTGCCGCCGGCGCCACGGCGGGTCGGTGGGCCGGCCCAGCGCCAGCCCCAGCGTGTAGGTCAGCGCCAAGACCAGGAACGGCTGGAAGGAGATGGCGTAGAAGAAGAAGGTAGTCCGTTCCGGGTAGAGGAACCACGGCAGGTAGCCGGCCGCGACACCCGACAGGATGGCACCCGCGCGCCAGTCGCGGCGGCCGGCCCAACAGAACAGCAGCACCAGCAGGCAGGCCGCAGCAGCCCACCAGATGAGCGGATTCCCGACCACCGTGACGGCTTCGGAACAGCCCCCGGCCGCATGGCAGGCACCTTGGCCGGCTTCTTCGGACTGGTAGTAGAAGGACGTGGGGCGGCCCATGAACAACCAGGTCCAGGCGTTGGATTCGTACGGATGCTCCGCATGCAAGCCGTTGTGGAAGGTGTAGGCGCTGCGGTGGTACTCGGCCAGGGAACGCAGCCAGTCCGGTAACCAGCCCCAGCTTCCGGAAGGGTTCGACGCCGCCCAGTTCCGGTCATACGCGTTGTCGGAGCGCAGCCAGCCGGTCCAGGACGCCAGATACGTCAAGGCCGCCACAGGAATCATGGTGAAGAACGCCGGCACACCGTCGCGGAGCACGCCGGCCGAGAACCATTCGCTGATGCCGGCGGTCCGGCGGGCGCTGAGGTCCCAGAACACGCACAGGAGCCCGAATGCCGCGACGAAGGCCAGTCCCGACCACTTGGTTCCCACCGCCAGGCCCAGGCAGACGGCGGCGGCCAGCCGCCACGGCCGCCAAAGGACCCACGGTCCGTACAGCAGCCGCGACGGGTGCGGTACCCCGGAGGAGCCGGTGAGCCGGGCAATCTTCGCGGCCAGCCGGCGTCGTCCGTCGCTGCGGTCCAGCAGCAGGCAGCCGAACGCGGCGACAATCCAGAACATCAGGAAAATGTCCAACAGCGATGTCCGGGAGTGGACCAAGTGGTGGCCGTCGATGGCGGTCAGCAGGCCGGCGATCCCGCCCAATGCCGTCGACTTGAACAGGGCCTGCGCGATCAGGGCGATGAGCAGGATAGACAGGGTGCCTGTCAGCGCGGCGCCGAACCGCCAGCCGAAGGCATTGTCCGAGCCAAAGAGCCACATCCCTGCCGCGATCATCCATTTGCCGACGGGTGGGTGCACCACATACTCGGGGGTGTCCAAGAGGACGTCCGGACGGCCGGCGTTGAAGGACTCGTTGGCGTCGTCTGGCCAATCCCGTTCATAGCCGGACTGCAGGTAGGAGTAGGCGTCCTTGACGTAGTAGGTTTCGTCGAACACCAGCGAACCCGGTTCGCCCAGGCGGTAGAAGCGGAGCACGCCGCCCAAAACGGCGATGAGCAAAGGAAGCAGCCAGGCCCAGATGCCGAACTGTGCCGGAACACCCAGCAGGCGGCGGCGCAGCACGGCCTCGCTGAAGGCCCAGCCAGGCGTTTCCAGCCAGCGTCCGTGGCGGGCTTCCGCAGCAGGAGCGGGCGTGCTATGGGTCACGGCCATCATGTTACCGGCCGGTAAGTATGTGGATGTGCCGCGACGCCAGAGGGGTTGCCGGCCGCACCAAGGCGGCCCTCGCTGCGGTCGGGCACATACTGACTCTATATAATGTGCGGACGAAACAGGCCATGGGCTGCCGCCGAAAGCAGCTGGATCCCCGTCCGCCGGGCTGCGGGTAGGGTTGTCCATGTGAATGAGCGGGAGGCTGGCGGTCCGGCACTGGGCCAGCCAGGGCAGATTGTGTTGGCGGGGACGCCGATCGGCAATGTCAGGGACGCCTCACCGCGGCTGGTCGAACTGCTCCAGACAGCCGATGTGGTCGCGGCGGAAGACACCCGCAGGCTGCACAAACTGCTGCAGCTCTTGGGCATCACCACCAGCGGCAAAATCATCAGCTACCACGAACACAATGAAGCCAGCCGCACCGCCGACCTGCTGGAACTGGTCCTGGCCGGCAGCACGCTGGTGATGGTGACCGACGCGGGCATGCCGGCCGTCTCCGACCCGGGCTTCCGTTTGGTCGAAGCGGCCGTGGCGGCCGGAGTCGTGGTGACCGCGGTCCCCGGCCCCTCGGCTGTGCTGACGGCGCTGGCGCTGTCCGGTCTCCCCACCGACCGCTTCACGTTCGAAGGGTTCCTGCCCCGCAAGCAGGGGGAGCGCGCGGCGAGGCTGGCGGAGCTGGCCGGCGAGCGGCGGACCATGGTGTTCTTTGAAGCACCGCACCGGCTGGCGGCCATGCTGCGCGCGCTCGACGCCGGGTTCGGTCCGGAACGACAGGCAGCCGTGTGCCGGGAGCTGACCAAGCTGCATGAAGAAGTACTGCGGGGTCCGGTCCGCGAGCTGCTCGAGTGGGCAGAAGCAGAAGAAGTGCGCGGCGAGATTGCCGTGGTGGTGGCCGGCGCTCCGGAGGCAGCCCCCGAACGGCCGGAAGACCATGTGCAGGATGTCAACGCACTGGTGGCCCAGGGCGCCCGCCTTAAAGAAGCGGTGGCCGCAGTGGCAGCCGATGCCCGGATTAGCAAGCGAGAACTGTACTCGGCAGTGCTGGCTGCCCGCTCCGACACCGTCAGCTAGGCGCGGACGGTGTCGGCCGCCGGCGTCGTCACATAACGCCCTCGCCCGGGTTCGATGCAGGTGCTGCGGGGCAGCCGTTGATATTGTCGATCTGCACAGTAGGGACCGCGGAATGTAGTGCACCCTCGCATTTACACCGGTGAAGCGGAAACCTACTGTGAAGGAAACCGGGCACTGCGCCCACGGACTCAATCCTGAACACTTGGAGGCACCGCCATGGCTGAAACCGCAGCCCGCGAAGCAGAACTGCTCGCCAAAGTACCTACCGGCCTGCTGATCAACGGCGAATGGCGCGACGCCTCCGACGGCGGCACCTTCGAAGTGGCGGATCCTGCCACCGGCAAGGTGCTGGCCACCCTGGCGTCTGCCACCAGCGAGGATGCGCTCGCCGCCCTCGACGCCGCCGACAAGGTACAGGCCTCCTGGGCCCGCACCGCTCCGCGTGAGCGCGCCGAGATCCTGCGCCGCGGTTTCGAACTGGTGACTGAGCGGGCCGAGGACTTCGCCCTGCTGATGACCATGGAAATGGGCAAGCCGCTGGCCGAATCCCGCGGCGAGGTCGTCTACGGCGCCGAGTTCCTTCGCTGGTTCTCCGAAGAAGCCGTCCGCGACTACGGCCGCTACCTGACCACACCGGAGGGCAAGAACAAGATCCTGGTCACGCGCAAGCCGGTCGGTCCCTGCCTGCTGATCACCCCGTGGAACTTCCCGCTGGCCATGGCCACGCGCAAGGTCGGACCCGCCATCGCCGCCGGCTGCACCATGGTGCTGAAGCCGGCCAAGCTGACCCCGCTGACCAGCCAGTACTTCGCCCAGACCATGATCGAGGCGGGCCTTCCGGCCGGTGTGCTGAACGTGGTTTCGTCCAAGAGCGCGTCCGGGATCTCCGGTCCGCTGATGCAGGACTCCCGGCTGCGCAAGGTCTCCTTCACCGGTTCCACTCCGGTGGGCAAGCAGCTGCTCAAGGACGCCGCCAACAACGTGCTGCGCACCTCGATGGAGCTGGGCGGCAACGCGCCGTTCATCGTGTTCGAGGACGCCGACCTGGATAAGGCCGTCGAGGGAGCCATGGCCGCCAAGATGCGCAACATGGGCGAGGCCTGCACCGCGGCCAACCGCTTCCTGGTCCAGGCCTCCGTGGCTGAGGAATTCACCACCAAGTTTGCCAATGCCATGAAGGCGCTCAAGACCGGACGCGGCACCGAGGCCGACACCACGGTTGGCCCGCTGATCGACGGCGGCGCCCGCGACGACGTGCACGCCTTGGTGACCGCAGCAGTGGAAGCCGGAGCGTCCGTCAGCACCGGCGGCGCGCCCGTGGACGGCGACGGCTACTTCTACCAGCCGACCGTGCTGGCCAACGTTCCGAACGACGCTGACATCCTCCGCAGCGAGATCTTTGGCCCGGTCGCACCGGTAACCACGTTCGAAACCGAGGAGCAGGCCATCGCCCTGGCCAACGCCAGCGAGTACGGACTGGCTTCCTACATCTACTCGCGTGACGTGAACCGCATGTTCCGCGTCTCCGAGCAGATCGAATTCGGCCTGGTGGGCTACAACGCCGGCGTGATCTCCAATGCGGCCGCCCCGTTTGGCGGAGTGAAGCAGTCCGGCATGGGCCGCGAAGGCGGCGCAGAAGGCCTCGACGAGTACACCACCGTCCAGTACATCGGCATCGCGGACCCCTACGCCAAGTAGTTTTGGTCCAACCGCCGGCCGTCCGCTCCGGACGGCCGGCGGCTGAACAGCGAGGCGGGCCAGAACAGCCCCGCCAAGCGCCGCTTCCAGCCGGCCCGCTCTTGGAGCCGGCCCTTGACGGCTTCCACGTCTGCCCAGCGGGCAGCGTTGTGGCCGTCCGGCGCCGGAGTCTCCGGCGCTGCATACGCCGCCCGTTCGTAGCCCGCCCGCAGCCGGGACAAGGCGGCGGCAGATTCGCCGGCGACCACTCCGGCGTCGTCCAGACGTTGTTGGAAAGCCCGCGGCGTCTCCGTGGCGGCCGCTGCCCAGCCGAGGTCCTCTGCGGCGTCGACTGCTTCTACCCACGCGGCGACGGCGGCCCTGCGCCCCGTTCCCCCGGCCGCGAGCGCCGCGCGGCGCCGACTGGTGCGACGGCGGCGCAGCAGCAGCGGCGTCAGCATGAGGCCCAGCACCACGGCCGCGGCCGCCGCCGACCACAGCTGCCGGGACAGTACGTCGTCCTCGGCAGGAACCGGCGAATTTGGTTCCGTCTGCTCGCCGGCCGCCCCGGCGCCCGGCCGGGGCTGGTCCGTGGGCCGGAGAACGTCCTCCGGCTGCGTGGGGGAGCCGGGGGTGGTTTCGGTCTGCGCGTACGCCGGCAGCACGCCGCGTGACGGGGTTGGCTCGAAAGAGACCCAGCCGACGCCGCTGAAGAAAAGCTCCGGCCAGGCGTGGGCGTCCCGGGAATCGATCTCGTACTCTTTCAGGTCCGCACCCGGGCCGTCAGTGAGCACGGTTCCGGTGGGACGCCCCGGTGCATAGCCGACCGCCATCCGGCTGGGGATGCCGGCGATCCGGGCCATAATGGCCATGGTCGCCGCGTAGTGGATGCAGTAACCGGACTTCTCCTCCAAGAAGGCCGCCACCACGTCGAACCCGCTCTGGTCGTAACCGCCGTCAACGGGGGCCTGTTCGGAGTACACGAAGCCGGAGGTCCGCAGGTAGGTCTGGATGGCCATGGCCTGCTCGAACGGACTGTCCAGGCCGTCAAGAACCGTAGCGGCGGTATCGGTAATGATGTCAGGCATGCTGCGCGGAAGCTCGGAGAAGACCGGGTCGACCACAGCATTGTTGGCGGGCTCGGCGGCGCGAAGCATGTCCCGGGTCAGCCGAGGCTTGACGCTGCGCACTTCGTAGTCTTGATTCGCGGTGGTGGTGCCCGATTCCCCGCGGATATTGAGCGTGCTTGGATCCCAGCTCCATTGGCCGCGGGCGCCGGAGACCTGCGCCGGAGCGTACGGAACCAGCAGCCAGGGGCTGGTGAAGGACGCCGTACTGATGAGCGTGGTGGTCACCTCGCCGGATGCCAGCAGGTTTTGCACGCCGGGTACGTCCAGTTCGTCGATGCCGATTCGTTTGTTGCCTCCGAACGGGCTGGGGCTCCAGCGCGCACCGGTCAGGTTCTCCAGCGTGACCGAGCGCAGGTACAGCGGCTCCTGTGCATCCGTGGCATAGGTCATCCGGCCGAAGGCACCGGGCCGCCGGAGGTTGTCGCCCAGGCTGACCACCGGATTCAGCCCGGTGGGCGCCCCCCAGTTCAGCCGCGACCCCTCCGGGAACAACCCGGAGGAGAAGCCGGGAATGGCCAGCGGGAGCACCATTGCGGCCGCCAGTCCGGCTGCGGCGATGCCTGAGGCGCGGCGCAGATGCTCAGCCGAGGCCAGGCGGCCCCTCCCGCTGCCATCGGCGGCGAGCCAATGCGCGCATCCCAGCAGCAGCAGATAACCGGCGGCGGCCGCCAAGAACCCGGCCGCACCGATGCTGTTCGGTTTGATCATTGCCGGAACAGAGACCAAACCCAGCAGGCCCAGACCGCTGATGGCAGGCATCTGCAGCGGGACGGCCAAGGTGTCCACCAGGAGGGCGATCAATCCGACTCCCACACAGGCAGCCAGGGCAACACCCGGGTTGACCAGCACCGGCGCCACCTGCGAGACCACGGTGTCCCGGGCTTCCTCCAGCAGGGGATCCAGGGCCGCGAACGTGTCCGGCCCGGGGATGACGCCCAGAAAACTGGTGGGCGCAAGGAACATGGCATTGACCGACATCACCAGAGCGGCCAGCCCCAGCAGCGCCCCGGTCAACGGCGGCCACTCCAACCGGCGTGCCAGGCCGGTGGCGGCCTCGATGGCACCAACGGTGACGGCGACTTGGAACAGCCAACTCCAGCCCTCGAGGACTCCGTGCAGGTTGGCGGCGGTGAGCAGCACAGCCACGGCGACGGCGGCGCTCATCAGCCACGGCGCGAAGCCGGGGGAGGGCGGCGGGCTGCCGGCGCGGCGGGAAGTTCCAGGCGCCAAGCGGTCGGCGGGCTTGTCCAGCGTGACGGTCACGACGCCGCTCCTGTTCCCACTGGCTCGATGCGATCGCTGACGTCGAAGTGCGCCCAGGCAGCCGACACCGAGGCTTTGGGGCTTACCGCCACGGTCCGCCAGCCACCGGCGCGCAACAGGTCCATGGCCGCCCTCGCCTGTTGCGGGCGGTCGCTAACGATCAGTGCGAAGGCATGCGAGCCGAATTCGGCAGCAGGTGCCAGCAGGCGCGCTTCGTCGATGCCGATCTGGCCCAGGATGGCGACCAGCGGCCCCTTGTATTTATGCGCCGCAAGTTTGTCCATCAACCGATCCCCGAAGGCAGGCGCGGCCGGATGCCGCTCGGACTTGCGGTGGTCGTCGGCCAGGCCCAGCGCGGCCAGCCCTTCAGCCAGATCCTGATAGCCAGCGGGCCCGTCGAATTCTTCCTGGCCCGGCGACGGAGCCGACGGGGACTCCAGCACGGCCGCGGCGGCGTGGGTGTCGAGGAGCCGGACGGTGTAGTTGCGCTGGAGGAAGTCGTTGGCAGCCGAAGCGACGGCGGTGACGGCCCATTCGAAGGTAGGCGAAGTATGCAGCAGGTCGCCGTGATGGCTGCCGCCATCGCCGAACGAGGGCAGGAGGCCGGGACCGAAGGCCGACGCGCGCCGGTCCAGCACGATCGTCGCTTGCGGGGTGGTCACTGATTCTTCCTGCCGGACCATGAGCTCGCCGTGCCGGGCGGTCGCTGCCCAGTGGACCCGCCGCATCGGATCGCCGTACCGGTATTCGCGGGTCATAACGTCGTCGTCGCTGGGATTGGCTTGCCTCCGGGTGCTGGCTGTGCCGTCGGAACCGCGTGCCCCGGTGAGCGACGTGGTGGGCAGTTGCACCGGGGCCGGAGTAACCACCAAGGGGCTGGTTTCCCCCAGATGGTGCCGGTGATTGGCCAATCCAAAGGGATCAGTGAAGTCGGCAGTGACCGGTCCGATGGCGAACAGCCCGCGCTGGCTGGAGCGCAGCTTGTATTCGTAGATGCTCGCTCCGGACCGGGACGGGTGCCGTGCCGGGAACCGGAACGACGGCGGCTTGCCAAAACGCAGCGGCAGCTGCTCCTCCATATAAACGAGTCCGGCCGAACCCCCGCTGCGGCGCACCGTCAGTTCGACCTGGGCGACGACGCCGGTTTCGACGGCGGCGGGCCGGAACTTCCGCTCCACGGTGAATTGGGGTTTGAGGAGCACCATCACGGCCGCCGCCAGCAGCGGCAGGGCGATGAGAAACACGCCCAGCGCCAGCAGGTCGCGGCGTCCCAGCACCTGCGCCAGCAGCAGCGCCAGCGTGCCGGCTGCCACAAATCCCCAGCCGCGAAGCGTGATGTACCGGGTGGGCAGCCAGCCGAACGCGTCCATGGCCGTCAGGGGGAGACGCGGCGGGACTCGCCGCCTACCGGGACCTTGGCGACCACCGAGGCCACCACGCTGGAAGCGTCTTCGCCGGCCGTCACGGCTTTCCGGTCGAGGATCAACCGGTGGGCCAGCACGGCTTCGGCCACGCTCGCCACGTCGTCGGGCAGGACGAAGTCGCGGCCGTTCAGGGCCGCCGTCGCCTTGGCCGCGCGCAGCAACTGAAGCATGGCGCGCGGGCTGGCCCCCAGCCGCAGATGCGGATGTTCCCGGGTGGCGCGGCCGATGTTGACCGTATATTCCTTCACCGCGGGCGATACATAGACATCGCGGACCTTGGCCACCATGCTGCGCACCTCGTCCACGGTGACCACGGGACGTACGTCCACCAGCGGCGAGACGGACTGATGGGTCTCCAACATGTCCATTTCCGCACGCAGGTCCGGATAGCCCATGGAGATCCGCGCCATAAAACGGTCGCGCTGGGCCTCCGGCAGCGGGTAGGTGCCCTCCATCTCGATCGGGTTCTGGGTGGCGATCACCATGAACGGAGTGTCCAGCGGGTAGGAGGTGCCGTCCACGGTGACTTGGTGTTCCTCCATGCATTCGAGCAATGCCGACTGCGTCTTGGCCGAGGCACGGTTGATCTCGTCGCCGATGACGATGTTGGCGAACACCGGTCCCGGCCGGAATTCGAACCGGTGCTTGTCCTGGTTGTAGATGGAAACGCCGGTGACATCGGAGGGCAGCAGGTCCGGGGTGAACTGGATCCGGTGCACACTGCAGTCGATGGTCTTGGCCAGTGTCTTCGCCAGCATGGTCTTGCCGACGCCAGGCACGTCCTCCAAGAGCAGATGCCCCTGGGCCAGCAGAACGGTCAATGCCAGCCGGGCCGCTTCCGACTTGCCATCGATGACGGTCTCGATCGCAGCCCTGATCCGGCCACAGGCGTCATGGAACTCGGCGAGTGCGAGCCCCTCACCTTCTCCCAGCCCAGCACTTTGTCCCAGCTCAGCGCTGTTGGAGCGGATAGTCCCGGCCTCTGCCATGTCCTGCTGCGTATCCATGAAAGTACCTTCCGGTATGCCTTCCCCGAGGGCCGGTTGTCTCAACCCTACTTGCTGCCTGTGTGATGCGGTAGACACATGAAACGTTTGTTTGAGACGCCCCTGACGGCCGCTCAATCGCAGCCGGTGCTTCAGTAGGCTGGCATCATGGCCAATTTTCCAGCCGCGGTTGCCGGCGAAACACCCCCCGCCTACACAGTTGACAGCACAGCAGCCCAGACGTCGGCCGTGCGCAGCCCCACAGAAGGCGACGGCCGTCGTCGTAATCTGAGCTATCCGCCGGCCCCCGAGCCACTGCCGGTGCCGGTGATGGACAACCACACCCATCTGGACTTTCGCGACGGCCTGGTGTCGGTCACGGTCCGGCAGGCAATGGACGCTGCCGAGGCGGTTGGCGTCGCCGGGGCCGTCCAGGTTGGCTGCGACCTGGAGTCCTCGCGCTTCACGCTCCAGGCGGTCCAGGCCGAGCCCCGGCTGCTGGGTGCGGTGGCCATCCATCCCAATGACGCGCCGCCGCTGGCCGAAGCCGGCACGCTGGAGCAGGCCCTGGCGGACATTGAGGAGATAGCCAGGCACCCGCGCATCCGGGCCATCGGTGAGACCGGCCTGGACTACTACCGGACGGAAGCCGACGGCAGGAGCGCCCAGCACGACTCGTTCCGCCGCCACATCGACATGGCCAAGCGACTGGGCCTGGCCCTTCAGATCCACGACCGCGACGCCCATGAGGACGTGGTCCGGGTGCTGCGCGAGGAGGGCGCACCGGAAAAGGTGGTCTTCCATTGCTTCTCCGGGGACGCGTCGCTGGCCAGGATCTGCAATGACAACGGCTGGCACATGTCCTTCGCAGGAACTGTCAGCTTCAAGAATGCCGACGGTCTGCGCGAGGCGCTGGCCACCGCCGAACCGGACCTGGTGCTGGCCGAAACGGATGCGCCGTTCCTGACGCCACATCCCTACCGCGGTCGCCCCAACGCCAGCTATCTGGTGCCCTACACCGTGCGTTCGATGGCCCACGTGCTGGACAAGGATCTGGCCACGTTATGCACAGAAGTGGCGGAGAACACGCAACACGTTTACGGCTCGTGGCACAGCGAATGACACAAAGGTGTTTTTCCTAGCCAGCCCCCGAAAGCAGGCAAGCTAGGCTACCGGAGCCAGGTGCTGCGCAGTGCGGCCCGTGGCTACCCGCCGGTAGCCCGGCTTGTCGCCATGTCACGTTTCGATTACGGTAGGTAGCTAATGGCCGGGGTCGGGGAAGGCATCCGGACATTGCCACACCTTTAGCGGTTGCCGTTGGACGTTCCGTTCGTACGCCCAAACAGCCGTTGTAGGTGCTGCCTGCACTCGCACCGTGCCGTGGAAATCGGCGCGACCTTGGCGTGTGCCTTTATGTCCCCGTGCCCGGATACTGCAACAGATTCGGGAACCGTGACTAACGCGCTGAAGAACCGCTGGGTGAAAATCGCCGGCCAGGTCGTCGTCATGACGGCACTGGTCCTTGGGCTGGTTGCTTTCGTGGGCAACAACAAGTCCGTGACGCTGACCGTTGACGGGCAGGCCAGCACTGTCTCCACCTTCGGTTCGACAGTGGCGGACGTGCTCGCCGAATCCGAGGTTGAGGTGGGCGAACTCGACGACGTCAGACCAGCAGTCGGCGAGGAGATCTCCGACGGCGCCAGCATTGAGGTGGTCACCGCCAAGCCGGTGAACGTGAACGTGGACGGCGACAGCTCCACGGTCCACACGACGGCCGCAACGGTCCGGGAACTGCTGGACGAGCTGCAAGTGACGAACAAGTCCGCCCTGTCGGCTCCGCTGACCGCCGAACTGGCCTCGGTGGGTGCGGTCACCATCTCGACCCCGAAGCAGGTCACGATTGCCGTCGACGGAAAGACCCGCAAGGAAGTCACCACCGCGACCACCATCGGGGACCTGCTGCAGGAACATGACATCAAGGTGCGCAAGGACGACAAGCTCTCCGTTGCTGCCAAGGAGCCCGTCGAGGAGGGCATCAAGGTCAAGGTGACCCGGATCGACCGCGAGCGGGTCGAAGAGACCGAGTCCATTGCGTTTGGCACGGACGAGACGACGAACTCCTCCATGTACGCCGACGAAGAAAAGGTCACCCGGGCCGGCGAGGCCGGCGAGCGGGTCAAGGTCTACGAGATCGTCCTGACCGACGGCAAGGAAACCAGCCGGAAGCTGGTCCGGGAAAAGGTCACCCGCGAACCGGTCAGCCAGAAGGTCACTGTCGGTACGAAGAAGCGCCCGGCCAAGGTCAACAACGCCAACGTGGGCGGCACCTGGCAGGCGCTCGCAGAATGCGAGTCCGGCGGCAACTGGTCCATCAACACGGGCAACGGCTACTCCGGCGGCCTGCAATTCAGTGCCAGCTCCTGGCTGGGTGCCGGCGGCGGCAAGTACGCCCCATACGCCTACATGGCGACTCCGTCGGAGCAGATCGCGACCGCCGAAGTGCTGCGCAGCAACGGCGGATGGGGCCACTGGCCGGCCTGTGCCTCCAAGCTTGGGCTGCTCTAAGCATCCCGCCAGCCATTCCTCCCTCGTCGGGCCCGGGCGTCACTACCCGGGCCCGACGTGCACTCAGCCGGCGGAGCGGCGGCCGCCCCGGCAGCGGCCGCCGGACCGATACGATGGCACAGTGACAGAACCACATTCCGCTCCCGGCAGAGGCTCCCGGCAGAACGACGGGGAAGCCGCGGCCGCACCCACCAAGCCGCTGCTCGGGGCAGCCGACATCCGCAGGCTCGCCGCCGAACTGGACGTTCGGCCGACCAAGACCCTCGGCCAGAACTTCGTGATCGACGGCAATACCATCCGCCGGATCGTGGCCACCGCCGACGTGGAGCCCGGCGAGACCGTGCTGGAGGTTGGTCCCGGCCTTGGCTCCCTCACGCTGGGACTGCTGGATGCAGCCGGGCACGTGGTCGCCGTCGAAATCGATCCTAAGCTGGCCGCCCGACTGGAGCAGACGGCGTCCGAATGGCGCCCCGAGACTGCCGGCCGGTTGGACGTGGTGCTGGCTGACGCGCTGCAGGTCACCGAACTGCCGAAGGCACCGGACGCCCTGGTTGCCAACCTGCCCTACAACGTTGCCGTGCCCGTGGTCCTGCACCTGCTGGAGCACTTTCCGTCGCTGCGGCACGGTTTGGTCATGGTCCAGGACGAGGTGGCCGACCGGCTGGCGGCCAAGCCCGGTTCCAAAATCTACGGCGTTCCCAGCGTCAAGGCCGCGTGGTACGGCAGCATGCGCAAGGCGGGGGTGATCGGCATGAACGTGTTTTGGCCGGCACCGAAGATCGCCTCAGGCCTGGTGGAATTCACCCGCGGCGAACCGCCGGTGACCCGTGCCCCGCGCCGCGAAGTCTTCGCTGTCATTGATGCCGCCTTCGCGCAGCGCCGCAAGACGCTGCGCGCGGCCTTGGCCGGGTGGGCCGGCAGCGCGGCCCGGGCGGAGGAGGCACTGCGCCAGGCGAATGTGGATCCCAGCGCCCGCGGGGAAGTGCTGGATGTTGCTGCCTTTGCCCGGATCGCCGAATTCAAGCATCCGCTGGTCGGCTAGGAAGATGGTGGCATGAGCAGAACACGTCCGGTCCGCGTGATGGCGCCGGGAAAGATCAACGTCTCCTTCCGGGTGGGCGGTCCCCGGCCGGACGGCTACCACTCGGTGGCCAGCGTTTATCTGGCGTTGTCGCTCTACGAGGAAGTCACTGCCACGGCACGCGACGACGAGGCCATTACGGTAAGTGTGCGCAATGGAGCAGGACTCGACTTCGACCTGGACGGCATCCCGCTGGACGCCTCCAACCTGGCCGTGCAGGCCGCGGAACTGATCCGCGAAACCTCCGGCCATCCGCAGGGCGTGCACCTGGACATCACCAAACGGGTCCCCATCGCGGGCGGGATGGGCGGCGGGTCCGCCGACGCGGCTGCCGCCCTGGTGGCCTGCAGCGCGCTGTGGAACACCGGCTACTCGCGCGATGAACTGATCGGGCTGGCCGGCGGACTCGGCGCGGACGTGCCGTTCGCGCTGCACGGCGGAGTTGCCGTCGGACTCGGGGTGGGGGACCGTTTGACTCCGGCGCTGGCGCGCAGCGAAATGCACTGGGTGCTGGTTCCGGCCTCGTTCGGTCTGTCCACGCCCAAGGTTTATGCCGTGGCGGACGACCTGCGGGCCCGCCGCGGAGAAGTGCCGGCCGAGCCCGAACAGGTGGAGCCGGCGATTCTGCAGGCGATGCAGGCCGGCGACGTCCACCAGCTGGCGGGTTGTTTGCACAATGACCTGCAGGAGGCAGCCATCGAACTGGCACCCGAGCTTGCCGATATCCTTGAACTGGGCCGGGGCGAAGGCGCGCTGGCCGGACTGGTTTCCGGTTCCGGCCCCACCGTCGCCTTCCTGACCGCAGGACGACAGGAAGCGGCAGAACTGGCACAGCGGCTCTCGGACGTCGCCGGTGTGGTTGCCTTGCCGGTCCGCGGACCGGTACACGGCGCCCGCATTATGGCCTGACGCCCCGCCCGCGCGAGGCCAGCCTGCGGTCCGCCTGAAGCACTCCGTCAAAGCAACAGAAAGCAGCATCCTTGGTCCACTTGCTCGGCGCAGAAAACGTCAGCGTCTCCTTTGCCACCCGCACCATCCTGGATTCGGTGTCCCTCGGCCTGAACGAAGGCGACCGGATTGGCATGGTGGGGCGCAATGGCGACGGCAAGTCCACCCTGATGCGGCTGCTGTCGCAGCGCAGCACACCCGACGACGGCCGGGTCACCAAACGCGGCGACGTCAACGTGGGCTACCTGGACCAGCAGGACGTACTCGACGGCGACCTGCCGGTTGGCGTGGCCATCGTGGGCGAGGCAGCCGAGCACGAGTGGGCGTCGAACCCCCGCATCCGCGAAATCATGGACGGGCTGGTGGGCGACGTCGACTGGCATGCCACCGTGTCCTCATTGTCCGGCGGGCAGCGGCGCCGGGTGGCCCTCGCCAAGCTGCTGATCGAGCCGCATGACGTGATCATGCTCGACGAGCCGACCAACCACCTCGACGTCGAGGGCGTGGCATGGCTGGCGCGGCACCTTAAGACCCGGTGGCGCCCGAATGAGGGTGCCTTCCTGGTGGTCACCCACGACCGCTGGTTCCTGGACGAAGTGTGCACCCGCACGTGGGAAGTCCACGACGGCGTCGTCGACCCGTTCGACGGCGGATATGCCGCCTACGTTCTGGCCCGTGCCGAACGCAACCGGATGGCCGCCGTCGTCGAAGGGAAACGGCAGCAGCTGGTCAAGAAGGAGCTGGCCTGGCTGCGCCGCGGGGCGCCGGCCCGGACCGCGAAGCCGAAGTTCCGGATCGAAGCCGCCAACGAACTAATCGCCGACGTGCCCGAGCCCCGGGATACCGTGGCGCTGAACAAGATGGCCACCGCCCGGCTGGGCAAGGACGTGCTGGATCTTGAACATGTGACTTACACCCCGCCGCCCCGGCCCAGTGATCGAGCGCGCCCCGGTGATCGACCAAGCGAGGAACGAGCGCGCCCCGGTGATCGACCAAGCGAGGAACGAGCGCGTGGAGATCTCGACGGTGGATCCAGTCCGCTCTTCGACAACATCACCCTGCGGCTGGCACCGGGCGAACGGCTTGGCCTGGTGGGCGTCAACGGCGCAGGCAAGACCACCCTGCTGCGGCTGCTCAACGGAGAAATCGAGCCGACCACCGGCAAGGTGAAGCGGGGCAAGACGGTGCAGACCGCCATGCTGACCCAGGAGGTCCGCGAACTCGACGATGTCTTGGACCTGCGGGTTGTGGAAGTGATCCAGCGCGAACGCCAGGTCTTCAACATCGGCGGGCGCGAGGTATCAGCCGGGCAACTGGTGGAACAGCTCGGCTTCTCCAAAGAGAAGCAGTGGACGCCGGTGCGGGACCTCTCCGGCGGCGAGCGGCGGCGGCTGCAGTTGCTGCGGCTGTTGGTCGGCGAGCCCAACGTGCTGATGCTGGACGAGCCCACCAACGACCTTGATACCGACACGCTGGCAGCGGTGGAGGACGTGCTGGACGGATGGCCGGGCACGCTGGTGGTGGTCTCGCACGACCGGTACCTGCTGGAACGGGTGACAGACCACCAGATGGCCCTGCTGGGCGACGGCAAGCTCCGCGGGCTGCCTGGCGGAGTGGACCAGTACCTTGAGCTGCGCGAAGCGGCGCTGGCCGGCAAGTCCTCGGCGGTTCCGGCCGGCAGCAGCGGCTCTGTCGAAACGACTGCCGGAACCGTGCACTCCGAAGCGGACAAGCGTCAGGCGAAGAAGGACCTCAACCGGATTGAACGCCAGCTGGGCAAGCTGGGCCAGCAGGAGGCCAAGCTCAAAGAGCAGATGGACGCGGCCGGCGCCAAGGCCGACGTCGATTTTTCCGGGCTGGCGGAGATGAACCGGAAGCTGCAGGAGATCGCCGAGGAGAAGGAAGGCCTGGAAATGGAGTGGCTGGAGGTTTCCGAAATCCTGGAGTGACCGATGCCGCCCAGCGCGTCTTTCCGGTCAGGACGACAGGGCCAAGGCGTCCTGCCGCCCCGAGAGAGTTTCCGGTCAGGACGTCTTTCCGGTGTTCCCCCAGAGGCCGGCGTCGCGGACGGACTGCTGGATCTTGGTGGTTGCCGAGAGCAGTGCCTCGCGCTCCGCGGCCGAGAGCGGATCAAAAACGTTCTCCCGCACAAAGGTCACGTGGCCGGGCGCTGCCTGGTGGATGAGACTCCAGCCGGCCTCGGTCATTGAGACGTTGAAACCGCGGGCGTCGGTGGGGCACGCTACCCGCTCCACCAGCCCGCGGGCTTCCATTCGCTTGAGCAGGTGGGACAGCCGGCTTCGCTCCCAGTCCAGTTGCTGGGCGATGTCCCGCGCCCGCATGACGCCATCCTCGGCCTCCGACAGGGAGGCCAGAACCGAATACTCCACTGCGGAGAGGTCGGAGTCCCGCTGCAACTGCCGATCCAAGGCCGACTCGAAGCCCCAGAGCAATTCGCGGAAGGCGCGCCAGATCTCCTGCTCGTGATCGTCCAACCAACGGGTTTCGGAGTTCACGCTGTTCCCTTTCTCGCCCTTAGTTGACAATTCAAGTTTGCGTCCTGCATCATTGACGTGTCAACAAAACCATGACGTGTCAACAACATCGGCACGTCGGGACCAGACCTCGAAGGGGTTCATTCATGACCAAGATCGCTATCGTCACCGGCAGCACCCGTCCGGGTCGAGTCAACAAGCAGGTTGCCGACTGGGTTCTCGCCCAGGCAGCCGGCCGCACCGACGCCGAGTTCGAGGTTGTCGACATCGCCGACTTCAACCTGCCCCTGCTGGACGAAGCTTACCCGGCCGCCTACCAGAACTACCAGAACGACCACACCAAGACCTGGTCGGCCAAGATCAGCGAGTTCGACGGCTTCATCTTCGTCACCGGCGAGTACAACCACACCGTCACCCCGGCCCTGACCAACGCCCTGTCCTACCTGAACGTCGAGTTCAACAACAAGGCTGCCGGCATCGTGTCCTACGGTTCGATGGGTGGCGCCCGCGCCGCCGAGCACCTGCGCAACATCCTGTCCGAACTGCAGATCGCCCACGTGCGCAACCAGGTCATGTTCTCGCTCTTCACCGATTTCGAGAACTTTGCCGATTTCAAGCCGACCGAGCAGAACGCCGGCACCCTGGCCCCGATGATCGACCAGCTGGTCCCGTGGACCAAGGCCATGGAGTCTGTCCGCGCCGCCGCTGTCGCTGCCAACTAACCTGCGGAACCGGCGGCCGCTGGCTGCCTGACGCTCCGCGCAGCAGGGCGCTCCGTGCTTCCCGGAAGGGAGCCGGGGCGCCCTGCCGCCGTTAAAACCCTGCGCTGTTAAGCTGGTTCCCGGCCGGAGCGGCTGAACGCATGGAATCGACAGCAGCCTGAGGCTCAGCGTTGCGGCGGATCGGGAGAAGGAGGGCCTGCGTGGACGCGGGAAACACTGCGGCGGTCCGGCCCGGCAAGGCGCGCACCCGGCGGCGCCTGCTGGACCATTTCGAACGATCTGCTTCCGCTGCCGGCTTCCGCCTGGATGGTGACCAGCAGGAGGCGGTGCGGTTGCTGGCCAATGCCGGTGCCTCGTTGACGGCGGGCACTACACTGGCGCTTCCGGCCAGGCGGCGCGGGCTCTACCTGTGGGGGCCGGTGGGCCGGGGCAAAAGCTGGCTGGCCCGAGAGTTCTTCGAAGCGCTGGACCTGCCGGAGAAAAAGCGCTGGCACTTCCACGACCTCTTCCGCCAATTGCACGCCCACCGGCGCGATGCGCAGGATCCGGCTGCCCGGCCGCCGGGAACCAGCGCCGTCGACATGGCCATTGCCACCTTGCTCAAGGACTGTTCTCTGCTGGTCGTGGACGAGTTCCACGTCCATGATCCAGGCGACGGACAACTGCTGGCGCGGCTGCTGCGTGAGATCCACCGCCGCGGCATCACCCTGGTGGCCACCTCCAACTATCCGCCCGAGCGGCTAATGCCCAGCGAGAACTTCCACTCCCTGTTCGAGCCGACGATTGCGCTGATCCGCAGCACCATGCACGTTGCCTCCGTCGCCGGCCCCCTGGACTACCGAACGCTGTCCGCCGGCCGGCCCAGCGGCCGGAATAACGACGGCGGCGCCCGCCCCCAGCGATTCAGCGACGGCGCCATGGTGCTCGCCCCGGAAGGCCCCAACGACCCGCGGATCGCCGAAGCCGGCCTGACGTGGCCGGCCGCGCCCGAGGCCCGTGAGCTGCGGCCGGGGAGCCAGCCGCTCCCTGCGCTCCGGTGCACGGCGGATGAAGCCTGGTTCGATTTTCAGGATCTGTGCGAAAGCCCCACGGCGGCCTCCGACTATTTGGCCCTGCTGCCGCACTCGGCCCACTGGATCATTTCCGGAGTGCCGGGCCGCGGGGACATCAGCATGAATGGATGGCAGCGCTTGAGCAATATCGTGGACATCCTCTATGACGCAGACGTGCCGTTGACGCTCATTTGCGCTGAGCCGCTGGATCTGGGGCCGTCAGCCAGCCCGTCCGCGGTGGACGTCTCCCGCATTGCCAGCCGGCTGCGGACCCTCGGCAGCGTTGGCGTCGGCGGCTGACGGCCCCGCCAGCCGGCCGCGCCGGCGGGAAAGGGCCACGCCCAGCAGGCAGACCATGCCGCCGACTATGGCCACCGCCGACGGAACTTCCCCGAGGAACAGCCATCCGAGCAGGATGGCAACCGGTGGAACCAGGTAGGAGGAAACGCTCAATTGCCCGGCCGGCATCCGCGCCAGGGCATAACCCCACGTGCTGAAAGCCAGCGCAGTGGGAACAATGCCCAAATACACCACTCCCATGGTCGCTGCCGCCGGCGCACTGGCCAGGTCGGCCAGGAGTTCGCCGGCGAAGGGCAGCGATGAGACCGCCCCGACGGTGCAGGCCAGCCAGGTGACTTGGCTCGGGGGAACGCTGCCGAGCGCTGGCTTCTGCAGCAACACGCCGGCCGAATAGGTCAACGCCGCCGCTAGCGCCCACAGCAGTCCGGTCCCTCCGGCGGCGCCGCCGCCAGTGCCGAAGCCAATCAGGACCACGCCCAGGAAGGCCACGCCGGCACCGACCGCCAGCCAGCCGGGAATGCCTTCCCGCAGGAACAGTCCGGCGCCCAATGCCGTCAGGATGGGGGCGAAATTGACGATCATGGCGGTAGTGCCGCCGTCGAGCGTCTGCTCGGCGGTGTTGAGGGCAAAGTTGTAGACGCCGAACCACATGAGGCCGCAACCGATGATCAGCAGCCACGCCCTGCGGTTCGGCTTCACCCAGGGCCGGCCAATCAGCAGCACGGCCAGTGCGGCCGCGCCGATGGCGAGCCGCAGCAGGCTGAGCGGACCGGGCCCGAAATGCGGCAACACGCCGCGGATCACGATGAACGCGCTGGCCCACGCCAACACAGTCACGGCGATGGCCGCGAGGACCAGCGGCGGGACGGCGCCGATCTGCCGCGCGACGGGTGGCTGTGCTGCGGCCCCGCCACTCAGGTGCGGTTTCATATGGTCTGTTTCCTGGTGGTGCGGATGCCGATCGCCAGCCCGACGGCGGCCGTCAGCACCGCGGCCAGCAGACCCCACAGCACATCCGTGCCGACGGTGCCGGCGAAGAGTTCCCGTTCGGCGTTGACCAGATAGGTGAGCGGGTTGTACCGGCTCAGCACCTGCATCCAGCCGGGCCCTGCCTCGATCGGCAGCATGATGCCGGAGAGGATCATCAACGGGAAGAGCAGGGTTTGCTGCACGCCCCAGAAGACCCATTCGGTCCCTTGGGTCATCAGGGCCAAGGTGTAGGAGAGCGCACCAATCCCGATCCCAAAGATTCCCAAAATGAGCAGGCCCAGGAGCACGTGCAACGGATAAAAAACGAATCCGAACGGGATGCAGACCAGCGCGATCAGCAACCCTTGTACCACCAGCGGCGCCCATTCCTTCAGCGCCCGCCCTATCATCAGCGAGGACCGGGACAACGGCGTGGCCAGAATCCGCTCGTAGGATCCGGTCATCAATTCGTACTGCAGGTTGGATCCGGTCATGGTGGTGCCGAAGAGGGAGATCATCACGACGACGCCGGGCAGGAACCACTGCAGCGAGCTCTCCCCGCCGAAAGCCTCAGTGCCAACGGCGGCGCCGAGCAGGGGACCGAACAGTGCCAGGAAAATCAGCGGCTGCAGCAGCGAAAAGACCAGCGAGAACGGATCCCGCAGAACCAGCAGCAGCTCCCGCCAAAACACGAACCTTGTATCTTGGACGATTTTTCCCAGGCCCGGTTTTGTGACGGCGGCACCGTCGGGGTGGGCGAGATCGATCGATGAGGCGTGCATTAGACCTCGGCTCCTTCCCGCAGGCTGCGGCCCGTCAGTTCCAGAAACACGTCGTCGAGGGTCGGTGGGTTCAGCTTTAGCGACGTCGCCGGAGCACCGGCATCGTCGAGCGCTTTGAGTAGCCCGGGCGCAAGCCGCGCTCCATCGGGCAGCCGGACACGGAAACTGGCACCGCCGTCGTGCCTGCTCTCTTCCAATTCCCCGTCCGCTGCCGCTTGGCCCAGGACAGCGCGCGCTGCCGGGACGGAGGTGAGAGCGACCTCCACCGCCAGCAGGTCTCCGGCCAGATTGGACTTCAATCGGGCAGCTGTGTCGTCGGCGATGATCTCGCCGTGGTCGATCACGATCACCCGTTCGGACATGGAGTCGGCCTCGTCCAGATAGTGCGTGGTCAACACGATGGTGGTTCCGTGCTCAGCGCGCAACCGCATGATGTGGTCCCACAGGTTCGCACGGTTCTGGGGGTCCATGCCGGTTGACGGCTCGTCGAGGAACAGCAACTGGGGCGAATGCATCAGTCCCAGGGCCACATCCATCCGGCGGCGCTGGCCGCCGGAGAGTTTGATGACCGTCCGCTTTTCCAGGTCCTGCAGGTCCATCGTGACCAAGAGTTCGCGGGCCCGGGCGCGGGCATCGGCGCTGTTCATGCCGTAGAAGCGGCCCTGCATGACCAGCTCGTCGATGACCCGGTAGCTGTGGCCGCCGCCGTTGCCTTGGCCGATGTAGCCGATGCGGGAGCGGACCCCAGCGGGATCTGCCACCACGTCGACGCCGGCCACCCTGGCACTGCCCGAAGTCGGGGAAAGCAGCGTGGTCAGCATCCGAAGCGTGGTGGACTTGCCGGCTCCATTGGGGCCGAGGAAGGCCACCAGCTCGCCTGGCGCAATATCGATGTCGACGCCTTTAACCGCCTCCACCGTTTCCTTCTTGTTCTTGAAGTGCTTCGTGAGCTTGTCGGTATGGATCACTGGTTTTCCCCCGTCGGTGCCATGCCAAAAACGCTACGCCCACGGGAGTGACGAGTCTATGGAGTGCGGAGGGATTCAGGACAGGAACAGTCCTCGAACAGCTGGCCCCGGGCGGGGTCGCTCCGCCGACGTACGGTGTCTTCGCCGCGGTTGGGAACTCCTGCGTAATCTGCCATTGACCGTCCTAGTGCACTGCTAGTCTTCATTCATAACGTCAGGGGGACCGGGACGACGCCGGGCCGCGTTCAACGCAGGAGGAATCGCCGTGCGGACCGTTGCAGGTGAGCTCGGGCCAGCAGTTCGCCCAACGGTACTGGTCGGTGCAACCGACGCGGCAAGCCGGGAGTTTCTGAGCGCGGTCCTCGAAGCCGACGGGATGGCCGTGACGGCCTTTGCCACCGCCGCAGAGGTATTGGACGAGCTGCAGCGAAATCCACCGGATATCCTCCTGGTGGACGCGGGCGATATGTCGCTCGCAGGGATGGAAGCCGTTCGACGGTTGTCCGACCGCCAGGCCGGGAGCCAATGGCGCGTGATGTTGATGGCTACGGAAGACGAACTCCCGCTGGTTGAACGCGGCTATGCAATGGGCGTCTCGGACTATCTGATCAAGCCGCTGTCGACGTCGACCGTAGTCAACCGCGTGCGCGTGACACTCGCCAGGTCGGAACACCGGAGGCGTGAGCGCAACGGCGTGGCTGTCCTTCGAGACCAGATCCGGCGCGTATCCGAGGGCATCCGCAGCACCAACGACCCGAACGAGATGATTTCCCTTGCGCTGAGCGGGATCGGCGCGGCCTTTGAAGCGGACCAGGTCTGGATCCGCACCTTGGACGACGAGCGGGTTCCGCACACCGACGCCCAGTGGGCCTGCGAATCCGCGCAGGACACCATGGCCATGCCGCACCGCACCGAGGAGCAGGTGCTCCAGTTGGCCTCCGCTCTCTGGACCAAGGGCAGCGTCCTCACGTCAACAGACGACGGCAGGATCGACATTGCAGAACACCCGGATCTGGCCGAATGGTTTGCTACGGCGCGTGGCAAAGCGTCAGCGCTGGCGCCGCTGGGACAGGGGGCGAAAGCGTTCGGGCTGATGTGCCTGATCCGGCACGGCCAGCCGCGACCGTGGTCACCGGCCGAAATTTCGCTGCTGCAACATGTGGCAGGGAACCTGGCCCACGGCCTGATCCAGGGACACTTGATCACGGCGCAGCAAGAAGTCGTGGAGAAGCTCCGCGAGCTGGACCAAGCCAAGTCGAACTTCGTGGCCACCGTCAACCACGAGCTCCGGACCCCGTTGACGTCGATCACCGGATACCTGGAACTGGTGCTGGACGGAGACGCGGGTGAAGTCCCGGAGTCGGTCGCCCGCATGCTTAAGGTCGTGGGGCGCAATGCCACTCGCCTGCGCGAGCTGATCGAAGACATGCTGACGCTGTCCCGCATGGACTTCCAGAGCAGCGGATTAGCCACGGAACCGGTAGACCTGCCGCAGTTGTTGCGCATGGTGTCCACGGCACTCGAGCCGGCGGCCCAGGCCAAGAACGTCAGACTTGTGGCCGAGGGAATGGATACCCGGCTGTGCGCAGACGGTGATGCCAAGATGCTGGAGCAGGTCTTCGCCAACATCATGTCCAATGCCGTCAAGTTCACCCCGCAGGATGGGGCGGTGCGGGTCACCGTCGGCTCTGGCCCTGATAACGACGACGGTGTGCCCTGCGCCATTGTGACCGTCGCCGACAGCGGGATCGGCATTCCGGAAGAGGACCTGCCGCAGTTGTTTTCCCGTTTCTACCGCGCGTCCAACGCGCACGCCATTCAAGGCACCGGCCTGGGTCTGGCGATCGTCAAGGGAATGGTGGACCAGCACCGCGGCAGCGTTTCCGTCGAGTCGACCGTCGGAGTGGGCACTACATTCACCATCACGTTGCCGCTTTCCTCCGATGACGGTCAGCACCACGCCGCCGAAGCCACAGACTCCGTGAGTGTTTCCTAAAAGTAGAAAGGCCGTGACACGCATCCGAAGATGCGCATCACGGCCTCAGCCGGTGAGCGGAACGAATTCCGCTCGCCTCAACAACTTAGTGCGGCCAGTTGCCGATCAGGGGCTTCTGGGTGCCGCCGTCAATCGTCTTGCTCTGAACGATGATGGAGGACGAGTCGGTTGTATCCGCCGCAGCAGCCGGAGCCGCAGCACCAACAACTGCCAGGACTGCAGCTACCAGAACGGATGCAGAAAACTTCTTCATCAGGTTCCCTCGTTTCTTTCTTTATGCACGGATCTGCAAATCCATACAGGTTGCGGTGACAAAGATAGTGTACATTCCGCATTACAAAGCGCCTAGGGGTTAAACGACACATTGCGTCGGTGCCGGATCTAAGCGTGGCCACCGAATATGATCGACAGTAAGGCCGTCTGATGATCGTACGCACGGCTCCGGAAGTATGGAGGACGTATGGGGCTGGCAGCTGGTGCGGGCGATGAAGTCTTGCTTGAGTTGCGTGCACGGGAAGCGTTCTCGAAGCGTGACTATCAAACAGCAGGTCAGCTAGCGAAAGTTTGCGCTGAGCAAGCAGCCGCCGGCGGTGACCAGGGCACCTGGTGGCATATGACATTTCTGGAAGCGGAATGCTACCGGGACATGGGCCAACAGCAGGATTGCATTGCAGTGACTAAGCGACTGCGCGTGCACTCCCTTACCGCCGAGTCCTCGGAGTTAATGTGTAGAGTGCTCACCCTGCAGTCCGTATCCTTACAGGGATTGGGGGAGTTGGACGCCGCCTTGGCAGATGCGGAAGCGGCAGTCCACATCGGCACGGATAACCGCTTGAGAACAGAGATCCGGATAGAGGCCCAGACCGCGTTGGTGGCTACCCTGGCCGAGCGGGGTGACAATGACGAGGCTTGGGACCAGTGTCGAGTCCTGATCAAACTACTGGAGGCATCCACGGACGCCCAAGCGGCAGGCAAGGGCTATTGGGCGGTAGGCAACGTCGCCTTCCTTCGGCAGGAGTCCGGCCACGGTGTGCACTACCATCAATTGGCGGCTGAACGTCTATCGCCATCGAACGATCTTGCTCTTTGGGCCTGGTTCAACCGCGCCTCGGCGGCGATGCGCCTCGCAGCGGGTATTGCGGACGCGGAAACTGAAGATTGCATGGATCGAGCGGAACTGGCGGCATCAATCATCGGAGTGACGGACGATATCCGTCGGTCGAACAATATGAACCGGGCGCACTGGCACTTTCAGCGAGGCGAAATTGATGAAGCTGCCCAACTTCTGGTGCCGATCTGTGAGGAGTCGCCGTCAATGGCTCATCAAACCGCAGGCGAAGCCAACCTATTGCTCAGCAAGACGCTCAGAGTGAAAGGTGATTGCTCGGCGGCCCTGCGTCATTTGAAAGAGAGTCGAGCCTATTTCGACCAGTCGGGCGCCAAGGACCGTGCTGCCCAGGTGGCGGCGGAGATCGCAAGGTTCCCGCAGGCTTCGTAAATGTATTATTCGTCGTGTCATTGCGCGTGTCGTGAACGCCGTTCGTTTACGCTATGAACAAATGACGGACAGTCGTTGTGGCAGTAGGTAATGAAGCAGTAAGTTCTGGATTTGTTGGACGGGAGCGCATGCTCCCTTCGAATCGTTGGGGAGCGAATGCACGTGTTAGGTCATGGCTGGTCCGCAAGGGTTACAGGAGCGGTATCCAACGACAACACGGCCGTATGGGCCGCGTGACCGGCGCGGTCGGCGCCGCTGCTGCCGACGTCAGCCGTTCGGGCGACGGGATCATCAGTGTCGACCTGCCGAGGGGCGCTGCTTTCACGGACGAAGTTGCCGTCAGCACGTCGTCCCAGCTTCAGGTGCTCTCCGGCGGCCGGCCCTGCCGAGTACTGATGCGGTTGAAGGGCGTGGCTTCGATTTCGCGCATGGCTCGTTCGATGCTTGGCCGGCAGACGAATGCTTCCGCGATTGCCCTGGTCGGTGAATCGCCCGTGGACCGGGTGATTGCCAACTTCGTGCTGGGGGCTGAACCTTCCGAATGCCCCGTTCGATATTTCGACTCCGAACCGCAGGCCCTTGAGTGGCTGGAACGGGATAATGCCGCATAACCCCGACCCGCGGCTCCAGAGGCTGGTCGATGGCATGGTTAGCCTGGCCGGCGGGGATCTGACCACACGAGTCGAACCGTCGGCGGCACGGGACGAGATCGACGCGGTGATCACCGGGGTTAATCTCTTGGCTGAGGAATTGCAGCTGAGCTACTCGGAGCTGGAACGGCGCGTTGAAACCCGCACCGCGGAGTTGCGGCAGGCTCATCGGGACATGAGCCGGATGGCACTGACCGATGCCCTGACCGGTCTGGCCAACCGAACCGCTTTGGCCAACGAGATGGCCGCCGCCCTCGAGGACGCACGGTCCGGCCAGCGAGCTCCCGCCCTGCTGCTGCTGGATCTGGATTCCTTCAAGCAGGTCAACGACAGTTTCGGACACGACGCCGGCGACCGCGTGCTGACAGTGGTTGGAAACCGGCTCCGGTCGATCGTGCGCGATGTAGACACAGTGGCGCGGTTGGGCGGAGATGAATTCGCTATCCTGCTGCCGCGCGCCACCACCGATCTTGCGCTCCAAGTGGCCCACCGGATCCTGGGCGTCCTGAACGACGACATCCGGCTGGACGAACTCACGGTGTGGCCGCAGGCCAGTATTGGCGTACGAGTGGCAGATGCCGGGCAGAGCTCGCAGAGCCTGCTACTGGATGCGGATACGGCCATGTATGAGGCGAAGAAGGATCCGCAGAACCGCATCAAGGTTTTCCAGTCCCACATGCTGCAGGCGCGCCAATTGCACAACCAGATGGCGTCCGAGCTCCGCGGGGCCATAGCCACCGGGGGATTCGAGCTGGAGTACCAGCCGGTGGTGGATCTGTGCACCGGGCGCCCGCTGGGGGTGGAAGCGCTGGTCAGGTGGAACCACCCGGTTCGGGGCCGCATCATGCCCAGCGACTTCATTCCGATGGCCGAGCAGACTGGCCTGATCATTGACCTTGGCCGTTGGACTCTGTCGGCGGCTGCGCATCAGTTTGCTGAGTGGTCCGCGGCACTGGAGTTGGAGCCTGGGTTTCAAATCCGTGTGAATCTCTCCGTAGCCGAACTGCAGCGGATCGACTTGGTGGACTACGTCCGTGGCGTCTTGAGGGATTCCGGGATAGCCGCCGAATCGCTGGTCCTGGAAATCACCGAAACCGGTCTGGTCACCGGCGGCGAAGTGGAGACTTACTCGTTGCTCGCCCTGCGCAAGCTCGGCATCGGCATTGAAATAGATGACTTCGGCACCGGCTACTCGTCGATCAGCTACCTGCGCGAGTTGCCGGTGGACCTGGTCAAAGTCGACCGCTCCATCATTGCCACGCATTCGGCCGACGGATCGCAGCAGGATTTCATCGCGGCGGTGCTGCAGCTTATCCGTGCGGCGGGCCTGGATGCGATTTTCGAAGGAATCGAGACGCGGGAACAGGCCGAGCAGTTGCGTGATCTGGGCTGTACCGGGGGCCAAGGGTTCTACTTCAGCAAACCCGTATCAGCCGACCGTATCGCCCATCTGCTGCGCAGCGGCGATCGGCTCCCCGTCGCACCCGAGGCAGCAGACACCGACCTCGCCAGCATGACGTCCTCGGTGCTCCCCGAATAGCGCCCCGGTCATAGTTCAGCGGGCCCGTGGGGCAAGTGGGCTGCGGGGTAAGTGGCCGCTGGGCCCCCGGGCCAGGTAGAGGAGAAACGCTCCCGCAACAGGTCCATAGCCGCCGGCGGATTCACCGAAACGACACCAGTCGGACGCCAAGTCGCATTGGGGTCAGAAACCGTGGCAAAATGGACACTTGTGCCGAGCAGGCAATCCTGCTGCGGCACATTCCGCCCTGGTGTAATGGCAGCACCCCAGCCTTTGGAGCTGCGGAGTATAGGTTCGAATCCTATGGGCGGAACGATCACCGGCCGGTGAAGATGCGGTGTGGCAGGTAGGATGCCGTTAACCCCAACGCTCCGGCTACACCGGAATCAGCGCAGCGAGGAGTGCCACTTAGTGAGCCCCCAGGACGTCCCTGAAAAAAACGTCACATCAGCTTTATCGCCGGCAGCGGTCATTGTTCTGGCCGCGGGGGCAGGCACCCGGATGAAGTCCAAGAAGCCGAAGATCCTGCATGAGATCGGCGGCATTTCCATGGTGGGCCATGCGCTCGCTGCAGCCCGCGGTCTGGCACCCCAGGTGCTGGCCGCCGTCGTACGCCACGAGCGGGACCGTGTGGCTGAGCACATTTCCGCACATGACCCCGACGTCCTGGTTGTTGATCAGGACGAGATCCCCGGCACCGGTCGGGCCGTGGAGGTGGCGCTCGAGGCGCTCCCGGCGGGACTGGACGGAACCGTGGTGGTCACCTACGGGGATGTGCCGCTCCTGACCAGCGAACTGCTCCACGACCTGGTTGCCGAGCATGCCTCCAGCGGCAACGCCGTCACCGTGCTGACCGCGGTCCTCGACGACGCGGGCGGGTACGGCCGCATCATCCGGGCCGCCGACGGCAGCGTCCAAGGGATCGTTGAGCACAAGGACGCGACCGAGGAACAGCGCGCCATCCGCGAGGTCAATTCCGGCATCTATGCCTTCGACGCCGCGGTGCTTCGCGGTGCGTTGGCCAAAATCACCACCGACAACGCCCAGGGCGAGAAGTACCTCACCGACGTGCTGTCGCTGGCGCGGGCCGACGGCGGGCGCGTGGCCGCCGTCGTCACCTCCGACCGGTGGCAGGTGGAGGGCGCCAATGACCGGGTCCAGCTGGCGGCGCTTGGCGCGGAACACAATCGGCGGATTCTGGATGCTGCCATGCGCTCCGGCGTCAGCATCGTGGATCCCGCGACCACGTGGATTGATTCGACCGTGACGTTCGGAACCGACGTGACGCTCCTGCCCGGGACGCAACTGCACGGGACGACCCATGTTGCCTCGGACGCGGTGGTGGGACCGGACACGACGCTGAAGAACGTGACGGTTGGCGAGGGAGCATCCGTGGTCAGGACGCACGGTTCCGACTCAGAGATCGGACCCGGCGCCACGGTTGGCCCCTTTACCTACCTGCGCCCCGGAACCGTGCTGGGTGAGAAGGGCAAGATCGGCGCATTCTACGAAACCAAGAATGTGACCATCGGCAAGGGCGCCAAGCTGTCCCATCTTGGCTACGCCGGGGATGCTGAAATCGGTGAGAACGCCAACATCGGCTGCGGCAACATCACTGCCAATTACGACGGCGAAAAGAAGCACCGCACCGTCATCGGCTCCAACGTGCGCACCGGCTCCAACACGGTTTTCGTCGCCCCCGTTCAGGTTGGCGACGGCGCCTATTCGGGTGCCGGTGCCGTGATCCGCAAGGATGTCCCGGCCGGTGCGCTCGCCGTCAACGTTGCGCCACAGCGGAACCTGGAAGGGTGGGTCCAGAAGAACCGCCCCGGCAGCTCCTCCGCGGAAGCTGCCTCCCGAACCTCCTCCGATCAATCTCCAACTGTAGAAAGTGATCCTTCATGAGCGGAATCAAGGCACAGGGCGAAAAGAGGCTGGTACTGGCTTCTGGACGCGCACATCCTGAACTGGCGCAGCAGATCGCCAAAGAACTGGACATCGAACTGCTGCCGACGTCCGCCTACGACTTCGCAAACGGCGAGATCTACGTGCGGTTCGAGGAAAGCGTCCGCGGCACCGACGCCTTCGTCCTGCAGGCGCACCCGGCCCCGATCAACGAGTGGCTGATGGAGCACCTGATCATGGTGGACACCCTCAAGCGCGCCTCGGCCAAGCGGATTACCGTCGTGGCGCCGTTCTACCCGTATGCCCGACAGGACAAGAAGCACCGCGGCCGCGAGCCCATCTCGGCCCGCCTGGTGGCGGATATGTACAAGACTGCCGGCGCCGACCGGTTGATCTCCGTAGACCTGCACACCGCGCAGATCCAGGGGTTCTTCAACGGACCGGTCGACCATCTGATGGCCATTCCGCTGCTTGCTGACTATGTCCGCACCAGGGTGGATCTGGACAACGTCACCGTGGTTTCCCCTGACACGGGCCGCGTCCGCGTCGCCGAGCAGTGGGCCGAGCGCCTCGGCGGTGCCCCGCTCGCCTTCGTGCATAAATCCCGCGACGTCAGCGTGCCCAACCAGGCGGTATCCAAGCAGGTCGTGGGCCTGGTGGAAGGCCGCACCTGCGTGCTGATCGATGACATGATCGACACCGGTGGAACCATTTCCGGTGCTGTCCAGGTCCTGAAGAACGCCGGCGCCAAGGACGTGATCATCGCGGCCACGCACGCAGTGTTCTCGGATCCGGCTGCCCGCAGGCTCTCCGAAAGCGGAGCCCGGGAAGTGGTGGTGACCAACACCTTGCCGATCCCGCCGGAGAAGAACTTCAAGGAACTGACCGTCCTGTCGATCGCCCCGCTGATCGCCCGTGCGGTCCGCGAGGTCTTCGAAGACGGCTCGGTGACCAGCTTGTTCGACGGTAAGGCCTGATAAAAGACGTTGCCGGCTGAGCTTGCCTCGGCCGTCACGGCTCTCTGCGAGGGGCCGACGATGGAAGCCTGAAGAAATTCGGGCCAGCAGTGCCATCGTCGGTCCCTTTGCCATGTTCCCGTTTCACGCCTAAGTTCTGTGGCCGGCGCTGGTCAATCCACCTGGTGAACCGGAGCTGACCCTCTTCCCGTGAGCCCGTGCGGAGCGCATTCCATCCGAGTGTTCGCTACAGTCCCGTTGGGCCGGACCGGCTGCTGCAACGTTCAAGGTTTGCCCAAGAATCTGGTGATATTCCTAGGACGTCAGCATCACCGGAGGGGGGCCGCAGCATGACTGTGGTAAGTCGCATGCCGCTAGGATACGCAGGCAAAGGGCGGTTCCGCGGCTCCTCCGAGCCGCACTCATTCCCACACGTCCGCCGCTCATCCCAACGCGGCTGGAGACGTTCCCTGCTGATTGGCCTGCTGGTGTCGGATACGGTCGTTATCGTCGGTTCCGTTGTCTTCGCCCAGAGCCTGTGGGCCGGAAGGAGCCTGGAACGGCTTCAGATCATGTCCGGGTCCTCCTGGCTTCTCGCGGGGACGCTGTGCGCCATCTGGCTGGCAGCGATGTCCGTCGGCCAGAGCCGCGCGATTCCGATCCTGGGCTCAGGGACCGATGAGTACCGGCGCGTCATCAATGCGACGTTTGCGGCCTTCGGGCTATTCGCCATCTGCGCCACGCTCCTGAAAATCGACGTGGCACGAGGCCTGCTGGTCACGGCGCTTCCGACCGGGGTTGCCGCGCTGTTGCTGACCCGGCACTGCTGGCGGCGCTGGCTTGCGAACAAGCGGGCCACCGGCGCGCTGTGCGAGCGGGCACTGCTGGTCGGACCCGCCGCCGATGTGGAGTTTGTCGGCCGCCGGATGCTCAAGACGCCTGGTTGTGGCTACCGGATCGTCGGCGCCGCGGTGGGGGAGACAAACTCCGGGACTGTCGAGCTTGGGGGCTCTTCCACCATTCCGGTCGTGGCAGCGCCCGACGACGTGCATGAAGCAGTCAGGCGCCTGGACATCGATGCCGTGGTGATCACCGGATCCGAGTTGGGCCGGACCGAACTCCGTGAGCTGGGCTGGGCGCTGGGGGAGACGGGCACAGTCCTGGTGGTGGCCAGCAGCGTGGGGGACATCTCCGGACCCAGGATCAACTGGCGCCCGGTCGAGGGGCTGCCCCTGATGCGGATTGAGTTGCCGCATTTTGACGGTGCAAAGTACGTCCTCAAGCGGGCCTTCGATGTGGTTGCGGCAGGTGCTGGACTGATGATCGCATTGCCGCTGCTGTTGTTGGTGGCGGCCGCTGTCAGGCTGGACAGCCCCGGACCGGTCCTGTTCGTCCAAGAACGGATCGGGCTGGGCGGCAAAGCGTTCCGGATCCTCAAATTCCGCTCCATGACCGTCGATGCCGAGCAACAACTGCTCAAAGTCCTCGGTGGCGGAATGAGGGCGTTCTATAAGACGAAGCGGGATCCGCGGGTAACCCGGGTCGGGGCCTTCATCCGCAAGTACTCCATTGACGAACTGCCGCAGCTCATCAACGTTCTCCGCGGCGATATGTCGTTGGTAGGCCCCCGTCCTCAAGTGGCAGAAGAAGTGGAGCTTTACGATGCGGCCATGCGTCGGCGGCTACTGGTCAAGCCCGGCATCACCGGGCTGTGGCAGGTCAGCGGGCGCAGTGACCTGGACCTGGATGAAAGCGTCCGATTGGACCTGTATTACGCGGAGAACTGGTCGCTCGCCGGTGACGTGGCCATCATCCTCCGGACGGTTCGGGCTGTGCTCCTCGGAGCCGGGGCCTATTGATGGCAGTGCCAGGAGTCAGCGTTGTCATCCCGGTATTCAACCGCGCTGCCACTGTAGAGCGGTCGGTGCGGAGCGTCCTTGAGCAGTCCCCGCCGGTGCTGGAGGTGCTGGTAATCGATGACGGCTCCACGGACGAGACAGCCCGCGTTGTCGGCCAAATCGCCGAAGAGGACTCCAGGATCCGGTATATCCGGCAGCCGCATGCCGGGGCCAACGCGGCACGCAACCGGGGCATCGAGTTGGCCGAAGGAACGCTGGTTGCTTTCCAAGACAGCGACGACGAGTGGTTGCCGGGCAAGTTGCAGGCGCAACTGACGGCGCGGCAAGCTGCTGGGGGACCGGCGCTGGTTTTTTGCCGGCAGGCCGTGCACGAGCCGGGCCGGCCGTGCCGGCTGGTGCCCGACGAAGTGGTTCCTCCCGGGGGGCACCGTCGTCAGCTGCTGCGTGAAAACCACATATCGACCCAGACGGTTTTGGTCGACAAGGCGCTGTTGGCTGCCAGCGCAGGGTTCGATCCTGTGTTGCGCAGGCTTCAGGACTGGGACCTGTGGCTCGGAATGCTGCGGCAGCGGAGGCAGCAGGTGGTGCTGGTTCCGAAGGTACTGGTCAATGTCTACCGGCAGCCGGACAGCATCAGCGAAGACGACCCAGCGTACTACGCCGCCTTGGAACGTATAGTCTGCAAGCATTGGCCCTTGCTGGCTGCACACCCCTACGCTCTACTGCGGCATTTGTATCGGATCGCCAAAGGCCGCCTCGCAGGTGCGGTGCCGCCGTGGCTCTTTGGTTCCGGCCGGACGGCACCATGAACTCCGCGCACCTGGGCCGATACGTGGCGCTCACCACCTTCGGCAATCTGGTGCCACCGCTGGCAGGCCTTGTCATCGCCCCACTGCTGGCCCAGTCCCTGGGCGTCACGGGACGTGGAGAACTGGCAGCGGCCAACGCCGTTTTGCTGGTGGCCACCATTGCCGCGGCTTTCGGACTGCCCGAAGCACTGACCTACTTTGTGGCGCGGGGCCGGGACTATGTAGGAGGCCTCCTGGCCCGTTCCGGGGCATTACTTCTGCTGGCGGGCATCGTCGGCACGGCAGCGCTCATGGCGGCCGCCCCGCTGCTGTCCGGAGGGGACGATCGGGTTGTCGGCCTGATCCGGTTGGCAGTCCTGGCCCTGACACCAGCCCTGTTGGTAGGAGGTTTGCGGGGCGCGGCCGCCGGCTGTCAAGCGTGGGGGCTGATCAGCGCGGACCGCATCCTCGCCGCCCTGGTGCGGCTGGCCGCCGTCGCCCTGTTGGCGCTGTCGGGGGCTTTGACCCCCGAGTCTGCGGTGGCCGCCATCGCGGTGAGCTATTTCATTGGTGCAGCCGTCTATATCCGGTTGCCTGCCCTGGTCCGGCAACTCCCGGGCTGCCGTCCGTACGGTCCGGAGAGCGACAGCGGGCTGTTCAGGTACGGAATGGTCCTGTGGCCAGGAGCTTTGACCGGGATTCTGTTGATGCGGGCAGACCAACTGCTGCTTGCCCCGTTGGCGGGCGTCGCGGAGCTGGGCATCTACGCCGTTGCCGCGACCATAGCCGAGGTCTCCTTGGTGTTCAATGCGGCGGTGAAGGACGTCATTTTCAGTGCAGAATCGGCTGACCAGGACGAGCATCGGCTGGGGGCGGCAGCACGGATCTCCACCTTAATCACCGTCCTGGTTGCCGCCGGCCTGATCGCGTTGTCAGCCTGGGCTGTGCCGCAGTTTTTCGGGACTGACTTCATGCCGGCCGTGCCGGTCCTGTGCGTGCTGCTGGCGGGGACGGTGCTCGGCAATCCGGGTTCCGTGGCAGGCGCCGGCCTTGGCGCGCGGGGCCGGCCGGGGCTGCGCAGCTGGTCTTTGGGGGCCGCCTTGCTGGCCAACGTGCTGCTGCTGATGCTGCTGGCCGGACGATGGGGTGCCATGGGGGCGGCCATCGCGGCCTTGGCTGGCAACGTCCTCGCCGGCGGCCTGAACGTCTTGTGGCTCTGGCGTTGCTTCGCCATACCACCGGGACTGCTGCTGCGCCCGCGCCGTTCAGATCTCTGGGCGCTGGGACAGGGGCTGAGAACTGCGGCCGCCCGGCTCTCGGTTCGGGCCCGGGCGGATCGGCCCACGAGAGTACCGTAGGCACCGCAACGGCTCTTCCGCAGGGGAGCCGGGCAGAAACCGGACGAAGCATGCGCACGCCCTTGCCTGCGGGGAACTTCGAAGGTGCAGCCGAATTAACGCTCCAGCGCCACGGCGGGGCTATGGATTTCGGCCGGATTGGAAGCCGCTATCCCGGTAACCAACGGCGACGAGGGAACCCCGTTGTGCGCGGCATGAACGGCACGTTCCCGGTGATCGTGGCGCTCGCGGGCAATACGGGAGGGCAGGCGGTTCATCACCACACCCAAGATGGACGCGCCAGCCCGCGCCAGGGAGCGCACGGCGTCACCCAGTTCGTCGTCCTGGGTATCCTCCCGAACCACCACCAGCGCCCCGTCTGCCATCTTGGTCAGAACCGCCACCTCCGGCGCGGACCGAAGGGGCGGCGCGTCCACCAGCACAATAGCCCGCTGGGCCAGCTGAGCGAGCAGGACGCCGGCGGCGGGCGTGCCGAGCAGCTCATCGGGTTCGCCCATGCTGCTGCCTGCCGCAATCACCTGCAAATTGCTGCGGCGCGCCCAGGTTTGCAGGACGTCCTCAGGCCGGCAGGTGCCGGCCAACAATTCGCCGAAGCCTGGGCCCTCTTGGACGCCGAAAATGTCGGAGATGGAGTGTGCATGTAACTGGGCGTCGACCACGATCACCGGCTGACCGGATGCCGCAATAGTGACGGCCAACTGCGCGGTAAGGAAAGAGCGACCCGACCGCGGCATCGGACTGGTAATGACGATGGAGCGCAGTGGCCTGCCGACGTCGGTAAAGCGCACGCCGGTCCACAGTGACCGAAGAGCATCCTGCATCGCCTCGGAACGGGGCCACGGCAGCTCGACGCCGGTTCTCCCTCGGACCGGCCGGCGATTCCGTTCCCGCGGCAGGACGCCGAGCACCGGCAACTGGAACATGGCTTCTACTGTCTCGGCGCTGCGAACCCGGCGGTCGCTCGCAGAGCGAACGGCGGCAATGGCCAGGCCGACGACCAGGCCGCCCAGTCCGCCGAGGCCTAGCGACAAGACGGGATTCGGGAACACGGGCCGAAGGGGCAGGGACGCCGTACCAAGCGGGTCCAGCCGGATCAGTTCGTCGGCACCGCCGGAGTGCCCTTCAATCTGACGGATTTGCCTCGACAGAGCCGCAAGCCAGGCGTCAGCCAGGGTGACGGCGTCATCAGCCTCGGCCGCTTCCGCCGTGATGCGCAGGATCGTCGTTCCCGTGGGATTGTCGACGCTGATTTGCTCCAGCAGTTGCGCGGCCGGAGCGGACAAACCCAGTTCCGAACGAACGCGCTCCGCGACGGGAAGGGACTCGGCGATGAAGAGATAGCCAGCAGTTTTGGACTGTGCCACGCTTTCCGCCGACTGCAGTGAGGCAACGTCCGGGCCGGGTGCAACTACTATGTAGCCGCTGGCCTGCGTGGCATACAGCGGACGTTGGACTTGAGTCCATGCCAGGGCGGTGCCCAAGCCAAGCGCAAGACAGGCCACCACGATGATCCAGTAGGTTGCGATCAGGCGCCCGTAGTCCCGAATCTCCACCGGACCGCGCTTCGCACCGGATGATGCATCGTTCATTTCCGTCTCTCCCCCAAGTCGACGCGATGCCTCGCAGTCTAGTCCAGCCACGACCCGCCAGCCTTGGGATTTTCTGACGACCGGGTGTCGGAAGCCCAGAAAGTCACCTACATTGAGCGGATGGGGATGCGCGTGGGGGACGCTCGGCCGGCAGTTCGGCAGGCGCCGGCTGCTGCCCCACTGTTGGCGGCCGGACTCATTGCCGCTGTTTTCACGAGCGGGATCATCAACCTGCTGCCAGCGCCGGCCGGGATAGCGCCGGGCAGCCTGGTCATTGATGCCCTGGTCATGATGATGGCGTTGGCAGCCGTGGCAGAAACCATTCGCTGCCGAGGCAGGGCCGTCGTCCCGGCGTGGCTGCCTCTATTTGGGCTCCTGCTTGCCACCTACCTGGCTCTGCTGCCGCACGGGCCGGAAGCATTCCCTGCGAAGCTGCTCGACCTGCGAAGCCAAGTGCTCTACATCGTGGCGGGGGTCGCGGTAGCCATTGCGGTTCCCCGCAGCAGCGATCGACGGATGCTGGTCCGGGTGGCGATGTGGTCGGCTCTCGCCAGCGCGTTGTTCGGTATCTGCCAGTTCGTGTTCCGCGGCGTGCTGCCGGTGTGGCTGCTGCATCCGGCAGACGCAGACCTCTTTGGCTATTGGGGGACGGATATTATCCGGTCCAACGGGTTGCTCGGCAACACCATCGTCTACGCGAACGTGCTGGTGCTTTTCCTTGCGCTGTGGGCCGCCCAATTGGCTGTCGGGTTTAGCTGGCGACGGCTTGCCGCCGTGTGCGTGCTGTTCGCGGCGGTTCTGACCACTTTTTCCCGGATCGCCATCGTAGGTGCCGTGGCCGTTTGCGCCGTGCTGCTCATTCCTGCGCTGCTCCGGTGGGGCGTTCGGCTACGCCGGATGAATCGCGGAGCTGCCTGGGGGCTTTTCGGCGTGCTGCCTGCCTCGGCGGCGCTCGCCGGTCTGGCACTGGGGGCCGCCGGGGCGTTTGACCGGGTCGCCTCAAGCTTCCTCATTGGGGACCTCTTCCTCAATCGAAACCCCTCTGTGCAGGCTTCGACGGCGATCCACAACGATTTCATCGATGTCGCCTGGCGGATTCTTGCGCAGAGTCCACTAGTGGGGGAGGGCATCCACACGCAGAGGGCCGATTCGATCAACGCCCGAACCTCGGTGGTGATTCTTGATGGCGCCGCCTGGCAAGTACTGGCCGAGGGGGGCCTGCTGCTCTTCGCCGCGTTTGCTGTGTTGGCGGCCGCAGTGGCTTTGGTGCTGGTGCGGCTGATCAAGGCTACCGGGCACTTTGCAGCAGCAGGGCTGTTGGCTTTCTGGATCTACGAGTTCTGCGCCGCTGTGTTTGTGAACTCGGCCTTGTTCGGTAAGGCGAGCTTTCTGCTGATGTGGGTATTGGTCGGCGCAGTCACTGCGGAGGCTGCGTCGCGAAACCGGGGACAGCTCAATGGGACGCTGACGCATAGATCGATTCAAGACGCGCCGTCGTCCTCATGATGTCGAAGTCCCTCATCACCCGCTCCCTGCCAGCCAGCCCCATTCGGTCCCGTAAATCTGCGTCTTCAAGTAGAACGGTGATGTTGGCCGCGAGATGCATGAGGTCACCCTCCGGTGCCAGCAAGCCCGTAATTCCGTCTTGGACTGCCTCCGGTATGCCTCCGCTTCGGTAGGAAGCCACCGGAAGACGGTGCGCGGCCGCTTCCAGAAACACCAATCCGAATCCCTCAGTCTGGTGTGTGGGCGTTGTCACCGAGGGCCCACAGAAGACTTTCGCACCGGCGAGCAGGGTGTGGATACCAGGCCCGTCCAGCATGCCCAGGAAGTCCGCTTGAACACCAAGCTGTTGGGCAAGAAGGACCAACTTGTCACGCTCTGGTCCGTCTCCGGCGATGCCTACACTGATTTTCCGGTTGCCGTTCCGTTCTGCTGAAGCGACCGCGCGCAGCAGATGGTCCACGCCTTTCACCGGCACCAGGCGGCCAACGAAGACAACGTCGTACCCGCCGGCGCGGTCCACCCGGTCCGGCACCGGAATACCCACATGCGCCACGCTGCAATTCGGTTCGCTTGCCCCCAGCGCGATGGCTTGCGCCTTGGTGAAATCCGAAACCGCAACCACGTGGGCGGCGCCGCGAAGCACCCGCGCAACGGAGCGCCGGTACAGGTACCCCATGAATCCCGGCCGGCGCGGCGCTTCGGTCACGTCGTTGCCATGAACGGTCACCACATACGGAATGCCCAGCCGCCGCGCTATCAGGTCAACGCCCCGCGCCTCTGAGGCGAAATGGATGTGGATGAGGTCCGGCTGCAGGGATTTCAGGTAGGCTGCGAGCCGCGGATGCCAGCCACAGAAGGTCAGAAGACGTTCTTCCAAGCCGCCGCGCAGACCCGGGCGCCCCAGCAAGATATCCGATTCGCGGGCCAACGGGCTTGGCTGCCGCCGTAGCCCCAGCGGCCTCGGGGTCCAGTTGACCAGGGCATCCATCTGGTGGCGAATGAAGGTCTCCGAACCGGGGAGCCAGCAGCTCTTCCACACCACGACCTCGCCCATGAATGCTCTCCTTCTTGGTTCTAGCTCCGCGCCGCCACCGCTGAACGCAGCTCATCAACGGCAGCATGCCCACTGCCGGAGCCAGCAGCCAGCCCCAACTTGAGGCCTCGCATCACCCAGCGGGACGCTGCCCATTCACCGCGGAGGACGCGCACACCCAGGCGGAGCATGGCGCGCCAAGCCAGCCCACAGTAGGCCGCGCCGCCAAGCCGCCGAGCCAGCACCGCCAGTCCCATCATCGAGTACGCATCAATCCATCCACCCGCGCGTCCATGCGAGGCGGACAGCCGATGCAGCACCGTCGCGTCGGGCACAATGTGTGTCTCCAGCCCGAAGCGGCGGCAGCGCAGGCAATATTCGACGTCTTCCCAGTACATGAAGAAGCCTTCATCGAGCAGTCCCACCCGGTGGAGAACATCGATGGGCAGCAGAACGCAGGCGAAAGTGGCGAAGTCGGCGATGCTGCCGGCCGCCGGCGGCAGCACGGACCCGGTGGTTGGCCGGAAGCGGTGCCCGGCAGATTGCAGCCTGCCGTCCGGGAAGCGGATCACCGGGGCGACGATACCGGCCTCAGGGCGGCGGACGGCATGGCGGATCAGGAGGTCCAGGCACCCAGGCGCCAGCTCGGCGTCGTTGTTTATCAGCAGCAGATATCTGGTGTCCGGGCTGCGGGCACTGACTCCCAAATTCACGCCGGCGGCGAACCCCAGGTTTTTTCGGGACTCGATCAGCTTCACCCGTCCGGCATGCGCCGCTGCAAACTCGCGCAGCGAACCGCTTGATTCGTTGTCCACGACGATCACCTGGCCCGGTCCTCCCGGCGCCAGCAGCGATTCGACGCACCGGTTGGTGCCCACCGGATCTTTCCAATTGAGCACGACGGCGGTGACGGCGAGCAAGTCAGAGCCCACGCAGAACACCCCCTACCCGGTCAGCAACCCTGTTCCAACAAAAGCGTCCGGCGTCGAAGCCACTCACCGGCTGAGGCTGCTCTAACGCATTGCGGAGTGCCTCGCGCCACTGCCCGACGTCCGTGGCCGACGCAACGGCGGTGCCATAGCCGGCGCAGATTTCGTGAACGCTGTTGCAGCCCTGCCAGTAGACCACGGGCGTGCCGCAGCTCAACGATTCCACTGCCGGCAGCCCAAAGCCCTCCGCCGTGGAGGGCAGCACGGTGGCGGCCGCGCCCCGGTAGAGGGACGCCAGCCTGCGGTCGTCCAACCCGGAGAGCACTTCAGACCGTTGGCTGAGTCCGTGCCTGGCGAGCGCTGTACCGAAGCGTGTGTGGTCGGGGGAAACCACGATCAACCTCGCCTCCGGCAACCCGGCGAGTGCCGTCAGCATGGTCGGAACGTTCTTGTGCGGCCGAAGCGCCCCAACGTAGAGGAGGTAGGGTCGCTTGGGCGTGGAAGCAGCAGCATCCGGTGTGAACTCACCCGAGCAGCCGTTTCCCGCATTGATGACTTCGACCGTGTCGTCACGGAGCCATCGGCGGATTTCTTCGGCGGAGGTTTCCGATACCGTGAGGACCCGCCCGAGCCGCCTGATGACTGGACGGATCAATGCTTCGTAGTAAGCCAGACGCTGGGAGCGGTTGGGCAGGCCTGGACGCAAATGGATCAAGTCGTGCAAGGTCAGCAACTGGGGGACCGCGCTGGCAAGCGGGTTGAAGCCGGGCGTATAGAACAGGCGGGTGCTGCGGCCCAGCCGGAACCCGTCCAGCAGCCCGGCAGGAGATGACGGATTGCGGCCGCTGCTTAATCCTGACCATTCGAGCCCGCTGAGCCGGCCCGTGACCTCCCGGGCGTAGCGGGCTATGCCATGGTGTCCCGTGAACCGGGTGTCGATGGTGATCACCGTTGGGCTCCCGGGCCAGCTGCCGCCGTCAGCAACGGGGGTGCCTCGCCGGTGTGGCGGCTGACCCAAGCCCCCATCCGCTGTTGGAAGATGTCCTCGCCGAAGTCCATCGCGCGCTGGCGGGCGGCACTGGCGCCAGACGTGAGCGCGGCGGCGATCCCCGCGCGGAGTGAGTCCTCGTCGTCGAAATCGGCTAAGCCGCCGGTGACGCCATGGACTACGGTTTCTGCCGCCCCGCCGAGAATATTGGCTAACACGGGAGCCCCGGCGGCCATCGCTTCCACGGGCATGATCCCGAAGTCTTCGACCGCAGGAAAGACGAACAGCCGGCAACGCTGGTAGAGGGCGAATAGCAAAGCGTCCGAAATCCTGCCGGTCAAGTGGACGGGCACGCCGGCGGATCGGCCTGCTGCCATGAGCTGCTGGGCCAGCGGACCCATCCCGGCGATGACGACGGGCAGCTGCAGCAGACGGCCGGTTTCGATGACCTTGTCCAACCGCTTGTAGGGGACCAGCCGGGAAGCGCCCAGGACAAAGTCTGCCGGTAGTGCCGCCAAGGCGGCGGACTCCTGCTCCGTCAACAGCGACGACCAGTCGCCAACCGAAGCGATCCGGTGAACACCGACGGGAGGGTGGATGACCTCGGCGTCCCGTCCCCAGTACCGCCGGATCCGTGCCCGGACAAAGCTGCTGTTGGCGGCCACCGCGGAACTCTCTTGGGCGCGGAAGGCATCCAGTGGTTTTAGCGCGGCCGCGGCTGCGCGAGCCAGCGGATGGCTTCCGCGGGGATCGAATTCGGGCGTCCACAGGTAGCGGGCGGGGGAATGCACATAGGAGAGCTTGGGGGTATCCCGGGTGCAGTGGGGGAACTGGACGTGGTGGGCGAACAGATGGGAGCTGGTCAGTATCCAGGAATAGCGTGCGGGGGCACGCCGGTGGCGCCAGACGAGGGGCATCAGCGGAAGCGCCGCCAGCTTGTGCCGGCGCAAGGGGGTGCGGGCCAGCCAGCTCTCGTTCACCGTCTCCGGCAGGAATCGATCGGGGGCATCGTTCCACAGGCAATGCAGGTGGGCTGTCGGGTACAACCGGCTCAGCCCTGCCAGGACGTTTTCGGAGCCGCCCAGCGGCGCGATCCATTCATGAACCAATGCCCCGACCATGATGATGATCCTCCGTCCCGCCCGTTCGAATGACAGGAGGCTAAGTCTGGGCGGATGGGAAAACCTTGGAGTCATAACCTTGGCCACCACCAACGCTTGATCGGCTGCTGGCTCAGTTCCGCCGACCCCGTGGTTTTCCGCAGCTGCCACAGCACTGGTAAAGTAGGGCCATTGCCTAGGCGAGGGAGAGCCGGAACCGGCTCTCCGTTATCGACGGTGGCTAGCAGCTTCGCTTCTCTGCGCTGGTATTCGGTGCGGCGGGACGGTTTCTAGACACCCGCCCTGAACCATCCAGCACAAGGAGTAACACCATGTCCGAGCAGAAGCTCGCCGCTGAAGTCCGCAACGAATTCGGTAAGGGTGCCGCACGACGCGCCCGCCGCAATGCACAGATCCCCGCCGTGATTTACGGCCACGGCGCAGAGCCGCTGCACGTTCTGCTGCCGCAGAAGGCCACCACGCTGGCCCTGCGCACCGCCAACGCCCTGCTGACCCTGGATGTTGACGGTGAGGAGCACCTGGCCCTGGCCAAGGACGTCCAGCGCGATCCGATCGCCCAGATCATCGAGCACGTTGACCTGCTGACCGTCCGCAAGGGCGAGAAGGTGCACGTCGACGTCAACATCCACGTTGCCGGCGAAGTTGCCGCCGGTGCCGTCTTCGATCTGGAAGAGTTCACCGTTCTGGTTGAAGCCGATGCGACCGCTCTGCCGGAGACCCTCACCATCAACGTGGAGGGACGCGAGATCGGCGAGCACGTCCACGCCACCGACATTGAGCTGCCCGCCGGTGTCAGCCTGCTGATTCCGGAAGATACCGTCATCGCCACCGTTTCCGCACCGGCAGTGGCAGAGCCTGAGCCTGAGGCCGAGGCAGCCGAAGCCGCTCCGTCCGCCGAAACCCCGGCCGAGTAGCAACTCCCCGTCGAAGCCCCCGGCGACTGCCTGACGCATTCGCCGGGGGCTTCGGTCTATCCCCAGGATGATCCTGGGTCCCCTGCATCTACCATCCAAGGAGCACCTGTCCCGTGAGCAGCGACACCTGGCTGATGATTGGTTTGGGCAACCCCGGTCCGGGATACAGCGGCAATCGCCATAACGTTGGCCAGATGGCCCTCGACGAGCTATCCCGCCGGATCGGCGGTTCGTTCAAGTCTCACAAGACCCACGCGCAGGTAGTGGAAGGCCGTCTGGGTATCGGAGGGCCACGGGTGGTGCTTGCCAAGCCGCTCACGTTTATGAACCTTTCAGGAGGTCCGACGGCGGCGCTGTGCAAATTCTTCTCGATCGCACCAGACCATGTGGTTGCCCTGCATGACGAGATCGACATTCCGTTCAACACGATTAAACTCAAGATCGGTGGGGGAGAAGGCGGGCACAACGGCCTGCGCGACATGTCCAAGGCGCTGGGTACCAAGGACTATTACAGGGTCCGCATCGGTGTGGGCCGCCCGCCTGGGCGCATGGACACGGCGGACCATGTGCTGCGCGATTTTTCCACGACGGAAAAGAAAGATCTCCCGTTCCTCGTGGACGACGCCGCCGACGCAGCCGAACTTCTGCTGCGCGAGGGACTGCTGGCGGCACAGCAGAAATTCCACGGCACGGCGAAGCAGCAGTGAGTCTCTAGCGTCACAAAACCGTCGATTGGCCAGTCCGGGCGCGGATGCCTAGAATCGAGTTAGCCATATTTGGCTCCACACGCGGGGGTCGACGATGGGCGGCTTACGAGACTGGGCCACCCCCATCCCATCGTCGGCCCCTTTCCAATGCCCACGCCCCGCCAGCGGCACCACTTCGGTGGCCGGCCGGAAGAACGGCGTCGGCATCGAAGACAAGTTCCGGGCGCATTTCGGGCCACCGCCGGGACGTGAATCTGTGCTCGCACGCGCCCCGCCGACCGGCTTCGTTTCCTCAATGTACCGAGGTCGCCCTGAATAATGGCCCTGTTGGGAATCGCGATTTGCAGGTACGCTGAGCTTCAGCCAGCAGGAAGGCTCATCGAGCGGGGGGCCTGCGGCTGCAACTTTAGATAGTGAATCCGGACTTGGGGGTCCGAATTCAGCAATAACGGTTTCTTGGGGGGACCGGTATGACCCAGCCAACTTTGTTGTGGCCTTTCTCCGGCCGCACAGCTCAGGTCGAGGCTCTTGGATCGTTGCTGTCTGGTCCTGACCGGCGAGGTGTTGTGGTTGTCGGCGAAGTTGGAGTGGGGAAGACGGCCCTGATCCAGCACGTCCTGCGACGTGTAGGGGACCAGACGCACGTAGTGCATCTGCGCGGTTCTGCTTCACTCGAAGGCACGTCCTACGGGGCATTCAACGTCATCCTCAGCCGGCACCAAGGGGAACTGAGTCATCCTTTGCGGATCCTCAGCGGCATCGCCGATGCGATCCGAACTATGGCCGCAGGCCGGCCCGTGATCTTGTTCCTGGACAACGCGGAATTTCTGGACAGCCACTCCGCCATGGCCGTCGCACAGTTGGCCGCAGCCGGCATCGTGACCCCGGTGGCCGCAGTCCGCGATCTGACCCACGCCCCTGAGCTGATGCGCATGTGGACCGACGGCGGGCTGGAGCGGCTTGACCTGGAAGGGCTGTCGCCCGAGGAATGCCGGGAGATGCTCGCCGAAGCCCTCAGCGGCCCCATCTCAGAGACGGTCACCATGCAACTCTGGGGAGCGTCCAGCGGCAATCCAATGCTTCTTCAGGCGCTGGCAGAGGAGCAACGCGACGCCGGCCATCTGCTGCAACGCGAGGGCGTGTGGGTTTGCCGCGATGACCTGATCGAACACGGCGGACGCATCGCCGAAGTCGTGGATCTGGGGCTCGGACCTCTCACCGCGGCCCAGCGTTCCCTCTTGGAAATGTGCGCGCTGGTCGGGGAACTGCCGCTGTGGGTTGCGACCGCGGTGGCAGGCCGGGACGAAATGGACCAACTGGAGGCCCGGCGGCTGGTCAGTATCAGGTTGGCCAACGGGCCGGTGCTGGCCGTGGGCAGTCGGTTCTTGAGCGAGGTCATCAGGGACAACGTGCCTCCCGGCCGGGCCAACAGACTGCTGGAGCGGCTCGAAGGACTCACCGATGACACGGGCTTGACCCCCAACGGCCGGCTCGCGCACACCCTGTGGCGGCTTGATTGCCGGAGAGACGCAGACCGTGGACTGGCCTTGGAAAGCGCCCGATTGGCGAACCGTGCAGGGGATTTCGAGACCGCTTTGCGGATTCTTGACTCGCTGGGAAACGAAAACGGCGATCCGGAAGTAGCCCTGGTCCAGCTGGTTGCCCTGGTCGGTTCTGGACAGGAAAACAAAGCCCGGCAGTTGCTTGTATCGCTGGGGGACATGCAGTTGGACCCCAGGGCACAGTTGGAGCTGGACCTTGTCACGGCGGAACTGGCCGATCACGGCGGCGACCACGAATCCGCCCACCGGACGATCGCTGCGGCCAAGGACCGGATAGGAAATGTCCCAGAGGACGCTGACAAGGCGGAGCTGCGCCTTCGGATCGAGCTGGCCGAAGCCGAGTTGTTCGCGCGTGAAGGTCAGCATGCCTCATCCATTCCTGGGTTGGAGCAGGCTCGGAAGGACCTGCCGGGCAACGGTGGCGAAGATTCTCTCCGTGCGGAGAGCCTCCTTGCCGAAGCCATGGCTGTGGCGGGCAGGAACGAGGAAGCGTTGCAGCTCGCCCAGACGCTTCTGGAGCGGCACAAGCGGGACGGGCACCCCGCCGAGGTACTGGAATCAGCCGCCCGGGGCCTGTCCGTAGTCCGACTTACTGCCCGGGAATGGCAGGTGACTGACACCGTTTCCGAGGTTGAGCAGTCTCCTGAGGCCGCACAGGGGCGCATTCCCAGCGTAATTCCCAGCGTGGCGGCGGGCGTCATGCAGGTCCATTGCGGCCGTGCGGCCCAGGCCTTGAAGACGCTCCGACCGCTGATTAGCCAGCTGCGGCAGTTTGATCCTGACGGTCTCGTCGGGATCGCCTCGGCTGCGGCCGCTTATGCAAGTTGCCTTTGCGGCGATGTGGAAGAGGGCCGCCAGTATCTTCGCATGGCGCAGGAATGCCGCAGCGTCCACAGCAGGGCTGCCTGGATCTTCGACTGCGACAGGGACTACTTCCTGGAGATGGCGACTGCTTCCTTCACGTCCAAAGATGTGGCCGCCGCCAAACTGCTCGAACAGGCCGAGCAGCACCGTTTACGAGGGGCGCTCACCGCCGAACTGTTTGCCATCAGCGGCGCGGTGCGCCTTGGAGAATCCGCGGCCGCGGAAGAACTAGCCACTAAGGCCTCGATTGTCCAGGGTGCGTTCGCCAGGCTCTGCGAGCACTATGGCAAAGGGTTGGCGGGCGGGGACCCCGATCAGCTGTTGTTGGCCGCCGAGCGCGCCCACCTGATCGGGCATGATTTGTTTGCCCTGGACGCAGCGTTGGCTGCGGTCTCGTTGGCTCAGGTCGCCAACGATGGGCCAAGGACCGCAGCGGCGAGGGCGCGCACCCAGCAGTATCGGGCAATGTTGGGACCGGTCGGAGTGCAGGGTGAATCACACACCCCGCTCACCGCAAAGGAAACGGATATCGCTTTGCGCGCCGTCGGCGGCTTGACGAACCGACAGATCGCGGACGAACTAGTCGTGTCCGTCCGGACCATTGAGAGCCACTTGTACCAGATTTACGCGAAGCTGCATGTCAGTGGCAGGGCGGAGCTCTCAGATGTGCTCGAGGTGTCCTGCAAGTGAGCCCCTTCGGCGCGGGGGACGATTCCTTCGTCGGCCGCGCCCTTTTCCGCCAGGGTCTCAAATCGAGCCTGGACTCCGATCTGGTGAATGGTGCAGTGCTCGTGGCCGATGCCGGGATGGGAAAGTCCGCGCTCGTCCGCCACGTTCTCAAGGACCCAGCGGATGGAACACTGGCCATCTGGATCCAAGGGTCTCCGGTTCTCAGCGCCGTCCCGTTCGGTGCGATGGCGCCGCATCTATCCCTCGGGACCTCTGCGGACGCACTCTCCGCGCTCGCCGTCCTGCGCGGCTTTCGGGAGTTTCTGGAGATGATTCAAACAGGCGCTGGGGTCCGGCCAGTGGTTGTTGTTGACGATGCCCAGCATCTCGACACGGACTCCGCATTGCTTCTGGCCCAGCTGACAGCTGCCGAAGAAGTGCGGCTGGTGGTGCTCACCCGGTCAATAACAGAGTTGCCGAATGACCTGCTCGCGTTGGGCAAAGATGGACTGTTGCGTCGGATCGATCTTGCGCCCTTGACGGCTGCAGAAGCACACAGCCTGTGTGCTTCCCACCTAGGAGGCGATGTCCTGCCATCCGCGAGCCGTTATTTCCACGCCGCGGCCGGGGGCAATCCCTTGTTCATGAAACTGCTCATTGACCGTAGCCGAAGCGTCGGCCACGTGGTGCAGCGCAAAGGGTTCTGGGTGCTGTCGGGAGAACCGCCCCAACCAGGCCGGCTGATCGGTGACCTGGTGCAGGCCCAACTGTCCAGCCGTACCATATCGGAGCGGATGCTGCTGGAAACTATTGGACTGGGCGAACCGGTGCCGCTTTCGGCGCTGCTGGACCTGGGCAACCCATCAGCTGTGGACGCCCTGGAAAATGACGGACTCATTACGCATGAAGACTCGCCGATGGGCCTCGCTCGGCTGACGCAGCCCCTGGTCGCCGCCGTTATCCGCGAAACCGTGCCTATGGGACGCCGGATGGACCTGAGGAATGCGCTGACCCAGGTTTTCAATCCGGAGGATGAACCCGCTGCACATACACTCCGCTGGGTCGAGTGGGCGCTTGACTGCGGTAGCCCCGTGTCCTCCAGCGCCCTGCTGCGTGCCGCAGCCGAGGCCAACCAGTTCTTCGATCCGGACTTTGCCATTCGGACTGCCGCGAAGATTACGGACCCAGAGCTGGCAGTAGAGGCAACAGTTGAACTTGCCCGCGCACGGATGCTCCGAAATGAGCTCGAAGATGCGGAGGAACTTCTCGGTGGCCTCATAGCTGCGGCAACGAGTCTCGAAGCGGCTGAAGCCGCGGCGTGGATGTCGGCCAGATATGTCTTGGCGGCCAAAAAACCCGGATCACGTGTGGGGAAATACGCCGAAGAATGGCGCGCAGCGATTGAACGCATAGCTCAGCTGCCTGACGGTGAAACCGGCGCCGAGCAGCTGAAGATCGCCCGGGACAGCAATCAATTGCTGGAGTACTACGCGCTGAACGGTGAAGGCCTGTACTCACGTTCGCTGCCCGGATTGACTGCCATGGCCCAGAAGGACGCGAGTACACCGGTCAACAGAATGCTGGCGCTGGCACTGTTGGGCGAGGCCCTGGCGTACTCCGGAAAAATTGAGTCTGGGCTCCGGGCCAGTGCTGAAGCCATGCACCTGATGGGCACCGGCGGCCATACGACGGCGGTTCACGCCGGGCTGGTAGTTCGCCGGCACCTCGAACTGCTGATCCTCGGGGGCAGATGGGAACAGACCGAAGCTGACCTCGCCTTGTACCCGTTCACCGAACCGCGGGCATCGACTTACTTCGGCGGCACCGTCGGTCTGGCCCAGGCAAGGGTGCTGTGCCGGCAAGGCCGGTTTGACCTGGCATTGCCGCAGATCGGCATGAGCATCGAAGCACTGCACCAACATGACATGGAACAGCTGTTGCCACTGGCCTTGGGACTGGGTGCCTACGCCGCGGCTGTCTGCGGCGAAAGAGAACTGGCTGAACGCTACAGCGGCGAATTCGAGGCGGGTCGTGCCACCGGACATGCCCCCACATTGATGCTCGGCCGCTGTTACGCTGTGGCGGCGCGGGCAGCCTTGGACGAAAATCCCGCGGAGCTGATGAAGCTGGCGGACCAGTTGGCCGCCCTCGGGCTGGTCGCCGTCGAAACACAAGCTCTGGAGCTGGGCCTTCATTTGGGGTGTGTGGACCTGCTGCTCCGCCTTGCGGATACCCCTGATCAGGGGGAGGGGACGGACCGCAGGATTCTGGCCAGCATCGCGAAGGCCCATGTCGACGGAGACCTTGAAGCCATGGCCTCCGCCGCAGCCGAGGCCACCGACGCCGGCTATACGCTGATGGCTGCCGCCTGTTTGGACAACGCCCTCGCATACGCCCAGGAGCTGCCCCGACATCCGCAGCTCGCCAAGGTGCGCCGCGACATCATTGCTGCCAGAGAGCAGTTGTCGGAGGTTCCCAGGCCCATACCGGCCCAGGCGGCTGGAGCACTGCCGCAGCTGACCCGCAGGGAGTTGGCCATAGCTGCACTGGTGCGGCGCGGTGCTTCGAACAGGGAAATCGCCAACGAGCTCTCCGTGTCCACACGCACGGTGGAAGGCCATCTCTACCGGATGTTTTCGAAGCTGGGTATCAGCCGGCGGGAAGATCTTCCGAAACTGATCGGCAAGTAGCCGTACGCCACGAGCACTGCCCGGCGCTTGGGTTGCCCCTGACCGGCCGCCGTGCATTCTGGTGAATCGTACTTCCGAGTACCCGTCCGCCGGTACTGAGTGGGAGCCCCCGGCTGGCCCAAGGACTTCAGAAAAAACCCAGTGGTGAGTACTCGTGAGAGCCCATGACTGGATCCGTAGGCTTCTGGGCACGAAGAACTTCTCAAACAGTTTGCTGTTTGTGGGGGTTTAGCTGGGGGTTCGACATCATTGATGGTCTTTTCGGGGGAAAAGTGCGGCCCGGCCGCCCTCCCTTCCTTAATCTCGCGTGTTCTGCCGGCCGGTGGGGGGATACCCGCCGGGAGCACGCAGATCGCCCTGCCTGCCGCTGCCTCAATGCAGCCGAGCCGAGCCAGGGCCCCCAATACGGAGCCGGCGGCGCATGGGCTTGATTTCAAAGCCCTGCCCCCAGCCGCCGCCGGCTCCTTTTACGTCCAGACCGGGAGGCCGCCCCGGTTCCAGTTCTCGACGCTCAGGCTGAGGGAGAATTGCTGTGCACAGTCCTATGACCTTGACCCGCGAATTTGGCTTTCGCACCGTCGTTCCGCGACCGCAGACAAGGGCTGCGGTTCATTCCGGAGTTGCGTGGCGCCGGCGCTACCTGCTGATGCTCCGACTCACGGACGGTTTGTTGATCGCCGCGACGATGGTGGCTTCGACGATCTGGCTGGATTCGGCCGGCGAGCAATCGTCACGAGCCGTCCTCGGCCCCGCCGCGGTTGCGGGATTCATCGCCGTGGTGTGGTTCGGGATGACCAGCCTGATGCGCACCCGGGATCCCAGGCTGATCGGCGTCGGTGCGGGGGAGTACAAGCGCGTCGTGGACGCCAGCGCAGCGACGTTCGGACTGGTGGCTGTGTGCTACGTGTTCCTGGACGCTCCCGGCCCGCGCGGATTCTTCTTCCTGACCTGGCCCGCGGGGCTGATCTTGCTACTGGCGGGGCGATGGGCCTGGCGGCGCTGGCTCAACTACCAGAGCCGCTTCGGCCACTATCTGTCCAAGGTCATCGTGATGGGGAACCGCCACGACGTGGGCTACGTGGTGGCGCAGATCGCCCGAAAATCCGGTGCCGCCTACGACGTCGTCGGTGTGGCGCTGGAAGGAAAGCTGAAGTTCCCGGCCCTGCAGGTCGGAAAGAACGCCGTGCCAGTCCTGGGGAATCTGGATACGATCCAAGACGCCGTAGCTGCCAGCGGCGCCGACGCGGTCATAGTCGCCGGACAATTGCACCGCGGGAACGGGTACATCCAGCGGCTCAGCTGGGACCTGGAGAAGACCTCCACCGAACTGGTAGTCGCCTCCGCCCTCACCAACGTGGCCGGACCGCGCATTCGCGTCCGGCCGGTTGAAGGCCTGCCGTTGATGCACGTCGAACTACCGTCATTCACCGGTGGCCGGCACGTCATCAAGCGCTGTCTCGACGTCGTTGGATCACTCATCGCGCTGACCATCCTTGCCCCGGTCATCGCCATCCTGGTGGCGGCCGTGAAGCTGGACAGCCGCGGCCCTGGCTTTTTCGTCCAAGAGCGAGTGGGCAAGGGCGGCCGGACCTTCCGGATGTACAAGCTGCGCTCGATGGTGGACAGCGCAGAAGACGAACTCGCACAACTCAAGCATTTGAACGAAGGCAACTCAGTCCTCTTCAAGCTTCGGGACGACCCCAGGGTTACACGGGTTGGCCGCTGGATCCGGAAGTATTCGCTGGACGAGCTGCCGCAGCTGTACAACGTCTTGCGGGGAGACATGTCCCTGGTGGGGCCGCGACCGCCTCTGCACGACGAAGTCAGCAAATACGAAACCCATACCCACCGGCGCCTCTTCATCAAGCCGGGCTGTACCGGGCTGTGGCAGATCAACGGACGCTCTGACCTGGACTGGGAGGAGAGCGTCCGGCTCGACCTCTATTACGTGGAGAACTGGTCGGTCTTGGGCGACCTGATCATCATGTGGCGGACAGCGAAAGTCATGCTGAATCCCGTGGGGGCCTACTGATGAATAGAAGTGGGCGGCTGATGGCCGCCGCAGCCCTGATCGCCGCCTTGACCTCGTGTTCCAATGCAGCGGCCGTGGCAGAGCAGCATCCGGCGCCCGGAACCGCAGGCGCTTCGGCGGCGCCAATCGATGACCCCAGGCCAAGTCCGGAAGCAGGGCAGCCTAAGGGCCCCGTCGGGGGCCCCGCATACGAGGCCAAGAAGCCCGGATTCGCCATGGTTGACCGCGGGAAGAGCGGGAAACAGAGACGAATAGCGGTCTCAGCCGCCAGTTTCGCCGGCGAAGCGAAGTACGACGACGGGGTCACCGTTTCGACCGGCAACTTCAGCGAGGGAGTGGTCACCGAGCAGGGCGCCGGCGCGATGACCGGGGCACGGTACGTGCGCTTCACGGTCAGCGTCCGCAACGGTTCGGCGGAAACACTGGATCTATCGGCAGTAGTGCCCACCCTGGTGTACGGCTCCGATCAGGTACCGGCCGCGCCGCTTTACACCGGCGTCCAGGTAGCGGACCTGGTGGGCACAGTGGCGGCGGGCGCTTCAGCGGAAGGAACGTACGCCTTCTTGGTCCCTGCGGGTGCTCCGAAAACGGTGCTGTACCTTGACCTTAACGGCACCCACGCTCCGGTCTCCTTCACGGGTGATCTGCCGTGATCGCCAGGCGGATACCTGCTTCCCTGACCGGCGCCTTTTGGGCGCTGGCTGCCCAAGGGAGCCAGGCAGTGGGCAGTTTCCTCATCATGGCCCTTGCGGCCAGGACTCTGGGGATCGAAGAGCTGGGCAAACTGGGCGTCCTTTACGGTGTGCTGGTGCTCTGCGCGGCGACGACGAGCGGGTTTGTTGGAGATTCCCTCACCGTGCTGGACCGCTCAGGCAGAAGACTTCGGGCCGGGATGCAGCTGTGGTTGCTGACTTTGAGCTGTGCCTGCGGAGTCCTTGTGCCGGCCGTTAGCTTCACCATCGGCTTCGTGTCCGGAATGGAAGCGCTACTGCTCGGCCTGGCCGTTGCGGCCTACCTTGTGGAGGATGTGCTCCGTCGGCTGCTGATGGCACATCTCGGCTTCGCCCGGATCGTCGTGATGGATCTGTCGGTCACCTGCGTCGCACTGTCCATGGTGTGGCTGCAGAATGTGAACGGGCAGCCGTCGCTGACCGGATACCTGGCTGCGATCGCCTGCGGCCAGGCAGCAGGAATAGTTGTGGGCGCCCTGCTGGTCCCGGGGCCGGACCGCTACCTGGTGCGGCTCAACGGCGCGGATTGGAAAGCCGTGGCAGCCTACGGATCGTGGCGAGCGGCGCAGCAGATGCTTCGACCGGGCCTCATGACGGCCATGCGGCTGGCGCTCCTGATTCTGGTCGCGCTCGCCGCCACGGGCCAACTGGAGATTGCGCGCATTTACGCGGCTCCGGCCATGCTTTTTGTCGGCGGGATTTCTTCCTACCTCTTCGCGGCCTACGCGAAGAACAGGGCGTCCACGGTTGCAGCCCTGCTGGCGCAAGCCGACCGCGCGATCCTCGCGGTGCTGGGCGTCACTGCCGCAGGCGCGGCCGTCGCGCTGTGGGCGCTGCCCGTTGCTGGTCCGCTGGCAACCGGCCAGACCCCCAACTTCCTCGCAGTCGCCGGCTGGCTGGCCTATGCCGCCTCGGTGGCCCTCGTTTCCCCCTACGGGGCGTTGGCAGCCATCAAGGGGAGCGCCAAGCGTGTTTTCGCGCTGCGGTTGGCTGACACGGTCCTGTCGCTGGCCTGCGTTGTTCTGGTCTTGCACGTGACCGGGGAATTCGCGCTCGCGCCGTGGGCCGCGGCGCTGGGGTCAGCCCTCGGTGGTGTCGCCATTCGACTTCTTCTGTTGGTTCCGCTGAAACGGGACGAGATGCGGACAGCCCGCAACACGTCACCTTACGAAAGGCAGTCGGGTACGCATGTCTGAATCCAAACGGCACGTTGAGGCTTACCCCGGCACCTTCGCCATCCGGGGACGTATCTGGCGCAGCCAGGTGCTCCTCATCGCCGGCGCCATGCTGGCCAGCCTGTTTGCCGCAGTACCGGCGCACGCTGCGGACTCAACGCAGGAAGGCACGGTGCTGCCGCAGACAGTGAGCGCGGACGTCTTGCCCACCCCTCAAATCAACGGCGTCGTCTGGAGCACCGCAGTGAACGGGAACACCGCCTACGCCGTCGGCAGCTTTACCCGGGCCCGGCCGTCCGGGGTTGCCGCCGGGGGCGCAGGCGAGGTCCTCCGGAATAACGCCATGGCGTTTGAGATCAGCACCGGGAAAATCCTGCCGTGGAATCCCAATCTGAATGCCCAAGGCAAAGAGGTGGAAATCAGCCCGGACAAGACGCAGATTTTCGTCGGCGGGGACTTCAGCGCGGTCGGCGGCCAGCCGCGCAGCAAGATCGCAGCATTCGACCTCGGCACAGGGGCCCTGCAAAGCTTCGGTACCAGCGTCGGCGGCCAGGTGGAGACCATCTCCGTCACCGGGAGTACGGTCTACATCGGCGGTTCCTTCGGCAGCGCGGGAGGCCAGCCCCGGCAGAATGTCGCTGCCCTCAACAGATCCAACGGCGCGCTCCTGCCGTGGGCGCCAGCCGTGGACAGCATCGTGCACGGCGTCATCGCCTCGGCCGACAACAGCCGGGTCGTTATTGGAGGCCGGTTCCAGAGTCTCAATGGCGAGCGCAAAATCGGCATCGGTGCCGTCAACGGAATTACGGGTGCGTCGCTGCCTTGGAGCAGCACTCCGATCCCGCAAACCCGAGGCGTCGACACCTCGTGGGTAACCCAGATGATCGAAAAGGACGGCGTTGTCTACGCCGGGGCCAACGGAATGGGCGGGCACTGGTTCGACGGCCGGTTCGCCGCCGACTTCGAGACCGGCGACCTGATCTGGATGGACAACTGCTACGGCTCCACCTCTGACATCGCGGTGATGGACCAGGTCATGTACAGCGTCTCGCACGCGCATGACTGTTCTTCGCTGGGCGAGTTCCCGGAAGAGGATCCGCAGGTCTGGAAGCGGGCGCTCGCGGAGACCACCTTTGCTACCGGAACGGACCAAGCCCCGCCGGGCAGCAACAGTACATACTCCGGACAGCCTGTTCCCACGCTGCTGCACTGGTATCCCGCACTCAACACCGGCTTTTTCACCGGCCAATACCAAGGCGGGTGGGCGCTGGCCAACAACGACACCTATCTGGTGGCCGGCGGAGAATTCACCACGGTGAACGGCGTCGCACAACAGGGGCTGGCCGTCTTTGCTTCCCGCACCGTCGCACCGAACAAGATACGGCCCGAGTACACCGCCGACCTCAAGCCGTCGACCGTTTCGCTCTCGGCCGGATCCGTCCGCGTCGCCTGGCCCACCACCTGGGACTACGACGACGCAACGCTGACCTACGAAGTCCTGCGGGACAACAGCCTCACGGCAATCGCGACCCTCAACGAACCCTCCATCTGGTGGAAGAAAAAGTCCATTGGTTTCATCGATATGGGGCGGACGCCGGGTGCCACGCACACGTATCGAATCAGGGTCAAGGATCCCGCCGGCAATGAGTACATCGGGCCGCGATCCGCCCCGGTGACGGTAGCCGCCACGGCGCCGAACGCTTACGGCGACGTCATCAAGGCGGACGGGGCATCCACCTACTATCCACTGAATGAAGCCTCTGGCACGGTCGCTTTCGACCATGCCGCGTTCAACGACGGCGATGCCGGCGACGGGGTCACCCGCCCCGTCGAAGGGGCGATGCCCGGCGACACCGCAGCAGGCTTCAGCGGGGCCGCCACGGCGTCGATCGCCACCCGGAACTTCGCTCCGGCACCGGATACCTTCTCGCTGGAGACCTGGTTCCAGACCACGTCCACCAGGGGCGGCAAGATCGTGGGCTATGGCAATGCGCGCACCGGTGACTCGAGCAGCTATGACCGCCACGTCTGGATGGATAATTCCGGCAGGCTGTGGTTTGGAACCTGGCTGGGCTATGCCGCCACGGTGAATTCGTCGAAGAGCTACAACGACGGTCAATGGCACCAGCTGACTGCCACCCTGGGGCCCCAAGGCATGGTGCTTTATGTTGACGGCGTGCGCGTAGCCGATCGCTCAGATGTGACCTCCGGGCAGAAATACGGTGGCTACTGGCGAATCGGCGGCGACAATCTCAACGGGTGGCCGAACCAGCCGAGCTCAAGCCGGTTCACCGGCAACCTCGACGATGTGGCCATTTATCCGACAGTGCTTGACCGGCTGACCGTGGCCAATCATTACCGGGCCAGCGGGCGCACGCCGGACATCGCTCCGGTGCCGACCGACGGGTACGGGGCCGCGGTGTACGCCGACGATCCTTCCCTCTACTGGCGGCTCGAGGACGCCAGCGGTCCTACCGCAGCGGACACCAGCCTGTACGGCAACCCGGCCCACGTTGCGGGCGGTGTCACGGTGGGAGTGCCCGGCGTCATCAGCGGGCCAGGCGGCAAAGCGTTCACCTTTGACGGCGCCAGCGGCATGGCCGCGGCCAGCAGCGCCGTCAACAACCCCAGGGTGTACTCCGCGGAAGCGTGGTTCAAGACCAGCACCGTCCGGGGCGGCAAGATCATCGGCTTCGGCAATTCGAACACCGGGCTCTCCAACAGCTACGATCGCCACGTCTATATGCGCGACGACGGAAAACTGACCTTCGGCACGTATACCGGAGCGATGAACACCATCACCACCGCGCTGCCGTACAACGACGACAAGTGGCACCACGTGGTGGCGACCCAGTCCGGGGCGGGCATGAAGCTGTACGTGGACGGGATGCTGACCGGCTCACATCCGCAGACCGCCGCCGAACCCTACACCGGATACTGGCGCATCGGCGGGGATCGGGTCTGGGACGGGGCCTCCAGCGGCTATTTCGCGGGGACCATAGATGAAGCCGCGGTCTATTCGACCTCCTTGACCCTGGAACAGGTGCAGGCCCACTACGCCTTCGGCGGCACCCTGAACAAGGCCCCGGTCGCCCACTTCACCAGCGTCGTGGACGGCAAGAACGTGGTCTTCGATGCCCGGGAATCCTCCGACGCAGACGGACGGATTGTGGCTTACAGTTGGGACTTTGGCGACGGTACAACGGGTGAAGGGGCCGGCATCCAGCACCTCTACAACGAGGTGGGAACGTTCACGGTCACGCTGACTGTCAAGGACGACGGCGGTGCCACGGCGAGCAAGCAGGTGGAAGTGACCACCGTCCGACCGAACGCGGCTCCGACGGCTGCTCTGACCAGTGACTCCACCGGGCTAAGGGTTTCTTTCGACGCCGCGGGCTCGGCAGATTCCGACGGCACGATCGCCAGCTACGCGTGGGATTTTGGCGACGGCAGCACGGGGACCGGCGTCGACCCACTCCACCGCTATGCTGCCGACGGCGAATACCAGGTAACCCTGACCGTTACGGACAACGACGGCGCATCGGCCGCTGCTACGGTGCAGCTGCTGGTGGCTAATGTCGAGCCGTCCGCGGTGTTTAGCTTCAGCACCGACGGGCTGGACGCTGCCTTCGACGCGGGCGGATCGGACGATCCTGATGGCGGGGTCTCCGGGTACGCCTGGGATTTCGGTGACGGCAGTACCGGTAGCGGCAAGACAGCTTCCCACCGCTATGCACAGGCCGGCACGTATGAAGCAGTGCTCACCGTCACCGACGACTTGGGCGCCAGGAGCACGGCGAGCCAAAGCGTGACCGTGAACGTGCCCGAAGGGCCCGGCGCCGTCTTCAGCAAGGAGGTCAGCGGCAGGACTATCCGGCTGGACGCGTCCGGCTCCGGTTCGCCCAACGGCACGGTGACCGGCTACGCGTGGGACTTCGGTGACGGCGACAGCGCCGCCGGCGCCACGGTCAGCCACGCCTTCGCTGCCGACGGCACCTACACGGTCACCCTGGTGGTGACGGGCAGCAACGGGGGGACCAGCAGCTACTCCGAAGAGATCACCGTCGCCAATGCTGCTCCGGTTGCCGTCTACCAGTCCACGGCGGAGGGGCTAAACGTCGCTTTTGACGCCACCGGGTCCGGCGATCCGGACGGCACGGTGGAATCCTACGCCTGGGACTTCGGCGACGGCAGCCAAGGAACGGGGGCCACGGTCGAGCACCAGTACGGCGCTTCAGGCGACTACGAGGTGTCGCTGACCGTTACCGACAACGCCGGCGCCGAGGCAACGGTCACCGGCACCGTTTCCGTGGAGGGCAGCCAGGGGCCGCTCACCTACGCGCAGGATTCGTTCGGACGCACCGCCACCGGCGGTTGGGGCCAAGCGGACCAAGGCGGAGCCTGGCAGCGGCTGGGGTCGGCCGCCAACTTGAGCGTGGCAGACGGCCAAGGCAAGCTGCGGATGGGCAGCCCGGGTGCCGGGCCGAGGGTCACCTTGCCGGGTGTAGAGGCCAGCGATACGGAAATCGCCGTCCAGCTTGGCAATGACAAGGCCGCCACCGGAGGCGGTGTCTACAACCACATCGTGGTCCGCGAGGTTCCGGACGTGGGCAGATACGAGGCGGCCGTCCGGTTCCGGGCCAGCGGTCAAGTAGCGGTGAGCCTGTACCGCGTCCTGAACGGCGTGGAAACGTTCATCGCCAACGAGACGGTCATTTCGGGCCTTACGATCCAGCCAGGGGAACTGCTGAACGCCAGAGTGCAGGCAACCGGGACGTCGCCGACCCAGATACGCTTCAAGATTTGGGGCCATGGCTCCGCCGAACCCGGGCAGTGGCAGTTGACCGCGGCCGACTCGACGTCCGCCCTGCAGATGCCGGGACGGATCGGACTCGGAGCCTACCTGTCAGGCTCGGCCACCAACGCACCGGTCCACTCCCTGTGGGACAACCTGTGGGTGGGCCAGACCAAGGCCGAGTGATACCAGCGAACGCACTCGCCGACCGGTCGTTGATGGCGCGACCGGCCGGACGGGACTAAGGAGGAAGGTAACGGTGCGGGAACGCACCCGCCGCCGGTGTGCCGCGGGTGCTATGTTGTGTACACCTCCGGTTGGGGCACTGGAAAGGTGGGAGCAATGGATTTGCGCGACTACGGCCGGGCATTCGTGAGCCGCTGGGTCATTATCCTTGTCTTGACGCTGGCAGGCATCGCAGGTGCCTTGGCAGCAAGCAATGCGATGCCCCGGGTCTACGAGGCGCATGCCACCCTGTTCGTGAAGGTTGAAACAGGCTCGGGTTCGGCCTACGAAAGATCGCAGTTCAGCCTGCAAAGGGTCAAGTCCTATCCGAGCCTGGTCAAGAGCCCGGAAGTCTTGGAACCGGTGATCCGCGAACTCGACCTTGAACTCAGCCTGAGCGAGCTCAGGGACAGCATTGCGGCGGACAATCCGTTGGAGACGGTCTTCCTCAACGTCATCGCCGAGTCGTCCGAACCGCAGATGGCGGCGGACATCGCCAATGCGGTGGCAGAACACCTGGGCCAGCACATCCAGCGGCTGGAAACCACATCCGGGGACAGCAGGGTTACCGTCGTCCCGGAGCTGACAGTCCCGGCCTCGGCGCCGTCCAGTCCTGCTTCGCCGCGGACCGTTTTGAATGTGGCCGTGGGGGCGCTCATCGGACTGTCCGGCGGCCTGCTGTTCGCCATCGCCGCGTTCCGCCTGGACTCCCGCCTTCGAACCAGCCGGGACGTTCAGTCAGCCGTCGGCATGGCGGTAGTGGGGCAGCTTCCCCGCTACCGCGGCCGAGACGGTAAACCGGGTGAGTGGCCTAGCAACAGCAAGCATTGGTTGGCGCACCGCGAACTCCTCACCAACCTGCTGCTGGCGGGGCGAACGGCGCTGCCGCCACTGCTGTTGCTGGTACCTGCTTCCGCGCGCGCCGGCGCTACTTTCCAACGCAGGAACTTCGCGCTCATGGTGGCGGAGCTGGGTAAGGACGTCTGCGTTTTGGAGGCGGACTCCACGCTGCCGCCGGCCTTTGGACAGGAGCACGACGGCGCTGGGGTGGCCGAAGTCCTCAGCGGGAAGACGAACCTGACCGCCGTCATCAGGACCACCGATTCCGAATCCGTCTCCTATATCTTGCCGGGCAGTTCTGCGGACATGAAGGGCCGCAGCCTCGACCGGGCGCGCCAGGCCGTGCCCGTCCTGGACGAACTCAAGGTGCGATTCGACATGACGCTGGCCGAAAGCGCCGTTACGTCCAGCCCCTTGAACGCGCAGCAGCTGGCTCCTTCCGCGGACTACACGCTTGTCATCTGCCGCTACGGCAAGACCAAGAGGGACGATTTGCGCCGGACTTTTGCGGAACTGGCCGCGGCCGGGAGTCCGCCGCAAGGAGTGGTCATGACGGGGGTGCCGTTGCGCAGGCGGCCGTCCGCGGTGCCGCTCATCCAGCAGGCGGAGGCAGTGGCCGGCCGGCATGCGCGGGTCCGCGACGCTGACGTGAATGCCTGAAACCGGCGTCAAGCGGGCCGTCGTCCCGTTCTTGATCTGGCTGCTCGTGGTGGTCAGCCTGGTGCGTTGGCGTCAGGGCAGCATCTACAGCGGAGGCGCCGATCCGGTTGTGGTGATCAAGGCAATGATCCAGTGCGTCGCCTTGCTGGCAGCCGTGGTTGTACTCATCCGTACCCCGGTGCGGCAACCGCTGGGCGGACGCTCGCTGGGCCTGTTGTTGTTGATCGTGGCGGTATCAACCATCGGCGCCTACGCTCAGGGCACCACGGCGCCTTCCACGGTACTGGCGCTGCGCGTGGTGCTGCTGGCCGCTACCGTCATCATGCTGCTGCTCTCGTTTCCCGCCCGGTTGGCGGTGAAAACACTGCTGGCGGCCATGGCGGTGGTCGGAGCATTCAGCGCCATTACCGGCCTCGGGCTGATGCTCTCCGGGGGAAGGCTCGGCGGAGGCATTCCGCCGTTGTCGCCCAACGACATTGCCTCGTTGTGCGGCCTTCCCGCCCTGGGCGTGCTCCACGAGATCGCCCACGGGCGCGGCTCGGGCAGACTCGTGGCTGTTTTCGCCGTGCTTTCAGGCCTGGTCCTGGCCACCGGATCCAGAACGGCACTCTTCGCCTTGGTTGCCGCGATGCTTGTGGTCCTGCTGCAGGTCCGCAGGCCGCCGATCGCCGTCGCCGCCATGGTGCTCATCGCGGTGCCCACCGCCGTCGCAATCCTCGCGTACACACCTACCCTGGCCAACATCGTGACCCGGGGGGGACAGCTCGTCGCTGGTCACACTCAATTCCCGCACCATCAGCTGGGAAGCGGTGCTGGAGATCCCCTTCCATACCTGGCAAAGATGGCTGGGCAGCGGGCTCTCGGTGAAGCAGATTGCGGTTGCCGGCCAGTACTGGGATGAGCAGGTTTTCGATTCCAGCTGGATCTCCGCGCTGGCCCAGGCCGGGCTGGTCGGAACTGCTCTGCTGGCCGTGTGGGTGGTGCTCACCTGCTGGGACAGCCTGCGCACGCCACACCTGGGCACGTTCACCAATGGGGCGCTGCTGTTCATCCTGTTCCGCAGCGTGACCGAGAACGGGCTGGTTGATGCCAGCGTAGACTTCGTGGTTTTCTTCACCTTGTCCGTGCTGCTGGAAAAAGCCAGCTCAGGCAGCCCGCCGCGTGCTGCGGCTGGCCACACATTCCCGGGTCCGAAGGAATACCCCGCCACATCACCCTCCCGGCCCTGAGACCCCGGCCTTGAAACTCCAGCCCTGAGCCCCCGACCTTGAGCCCCCGACCTTGAGCCCCGGCCTGTAGGCCACCAGAGGCAGGCCATACCGACCCGGCCGACCTTCCACGACGCGAAGGGCAGCGCCCGCCTGCTGCGAGTACATACCGGCTCACTATCAGTATTGCGCGACCTGCTGCGAGTAATGGGTCCGGTTGACTTACGTACCACCCACTCATGTGCCCTCAGCTGATTTTTCCTAGGCTGTGGCTTGGGGCAGCGGAGCGGCCAAACGATCCGTAGATTCGGTAGTTGCCGCCTCGCTGAGCAATGCATGTGTGATCCATCTGGGGGAATGACCATGACGGTAGTTGGCTATGCGGCAGGCGCATTCGATCTGTTCCATGTTGGCCATCTGAATATTCTTCGCCAGGCACGCTCACGGTGCGACTACCTGATTGCCGGTACGGTTTCCGACGAAATCTGCTACGCGACCAAGGGCCGCTACCCGGTGGTGCCGCTGCAGGAACGTTTGGAAATCGTCCGCCACATCAGCTTCGTTGACCGGGCCGTGGCCGAGGTTTCACCGGACCGGCTGCAGACGTGGGCGGAGGTCGGTTTTGACGTCTTCTTCAAGGGCGACGACTGGAAGGACACCGAGAAGGGGCGCCGGCTGGAGCGTGATTTCGCGACGGTTGGCGTCTCGGTGGTCTATTTCCCGTACACCGTCCACACCTCGAGCACAGCGCTGCGCCAGGCGCTGGCCGCCCTCGACGGCACTCCGTCGTCCCGGGGCAGGCCAGGCACGGTGGTGAATGAGTAACCGACCGCCGGGTTGCGGCCAAGCAACCGCACCAAACACAGACACAACCATGCTGGGGATGGGGATATGTCAAAATCACGCGAAGACCGACGGCCGTTGCGCATTGCGCTGATGGGAACGCGGGGAGTACCTGCGCGCTACGGCGGTTTCGAGACCTGTGTGGAGGAAGTGGGCGGGCGGCTGGCAGCCCGCGGCCATGAAGTGGTGGTCTACTGTCGGAACACCACCGGGGCCGACGCCACACTGCGCGAGTACGCCGGCATGCGGCTCGTGTATCTTCCGGCGCTGCGCCGCCGCAGCCTGGAGACGCTGAGTCATTCCGGGCTGTCAGCCATCCATCTGGCGGCGAACCGCGTGGACGCCGCAGTGGTGTTCAACGCGGCGAACGCCCCGTGGCTGCCGCTGCTGCGTGCCGCTCGAATTCCAGTGGCCACGCACGTGGACGGGTTGGAGTGGAAGCGGGGCAAGTGGGGGCCGGTCGGGCGGAAGTACTACCGGCTGGCTGAATCCATGGCGGTGCGTTGCTCGGACGCCCTGATCGCAGACGCCGCCGGCATCCAGGATTACTACAGCGACCAATTCGGTGCCCCCACCCGGCTGATCACCTACGGCGCGCCCCTCATCGCCCCGGGACGGCATGAGCGGCTAGCCGAACTCGGGCTGGAACCGGGCCGCTACCACCTGGTGGTAGCCCGTTTTGAGCCGGAGAACCACGTCCACCTGATCGTGGAAGGCTATGTTGCCAGTGAAGCACGGTTGCCCTTGGTGGTGGTCGGCGGCAGCCCCTATGGCGACGAGTACACGCGCCGGGTCATGGACCGGGCTGACGAGCGGGTCAGGTTCCTGGGCGGGGTATGGGACCAGGAGTTGCTGGACCAGCTCTATGCCAACGCACTGGTCTACTGGCACGGGCACTCCGTGGGCGGCACCAATCCCTCATTGCTGCGGGCTATCGGCGCGGCGGCCCCGACCAACGCGTTCGACGTGAACTTCAACCGCGAGGTGCTCGCCGAGACCGGCAGCTTTTTTTCCACGGTTGCGGAGGCAGCCGCCCTGGCTGCAGAAGCCGAAGCGAGTCCGGAGGCCGCCAAGACCCGGGGCCTGCTGGGGCAGCAGCGTGCCGCACACTACGACTGGGACGTGGTCGCCGACGGTTATGAGCAGCTCTGCCGGGATCTCCGCGCACGCAGGGTGCGGCAGTCCGGTGGCCGCCGTCGTCCCTCCGCCGCGGACCGGACCCCGGCGGGTGTGGCATGACCCGGCAGTTGCTGGGGCGGGACCGGCCGAGCTACTTGGAGACCGTCCGGATCCTGGCCAACGCTCAGAAATCGGTGGCCCCAGGGGCCCCGGCATATTCGGTGCTGGTCAACCGCCGTGCCGGCAGGTTGCTCGCCGCTGCAGCCTACCGGGCCGGCCTGACACCGAACATGGTCAGCGCGATCAGCGCGCTGTTCACCCTGTCCGCCATCGGCTTTCTGGCCTTCACGCCGACGGACGGCGGGGCAGACGGTCCGGCGGGGCCCGTGGTCTGGGCCGGACTGGTGGTGTGGGCAGGGCTGGCCGTTGGCTATGCCTTCGACTCCGCGGACGGGCAAGTGGCGCGGCTGCGCGGAGGGGGCTCGCTCAGCGGCGAGTGGCTGGACCATGTGCTGGACAGCCTGAAGAACTCCAGCGTGCATCTTGCGGTCTTGGTCTGTGCCTACCGCACGTTCGGACTGGAGGATCCGGCCTGGCTGCTGATCCCGATCGGCTACTGCTTGGTGGACGGGGTGGGTTTCTTCACGATGATCCTCACCGAACAGCTGCGGAAGACGCATTTACTGAAGTCCGGCACCGCGGCCACACCGCGCAGCGGGTCCAGATTGAAATCGCTGGCCCTGCTGCCGACGGACTACGGAATCTTCTGTTTCGTGTTCCTCTTCGTGGGCACACCCGTGCTGTTCATGTGGCTCTACACGCTGTTCTTCGTAGCGAATCTGGCCTACCTCATCTTGGCCGGCGTGAAGTGGTTCCGGGAGCTGGGCCGTCTGGATCCAGCGGGTCCCCGTGCCGACGGAGGTGGACGGAATGCCTGAACGCAGCGACGAAACCGAGGCCGGCCTTCCCACATCCGGCAACGCAGAGCGCGGACGGCGCAAACAGCGCTGGATAGCGGCCGCTCTGGTAGGCGTCGCGGGAGCGGCGGTGGCCGTCGCCGCGGCCTGGTCCGTCTGGACCGGCGCGGGAACGACGACGGCGCCCCCTTCGGCTGGCGCGGTGGCTTCCGCCGCGGCGGGCCAGAAGGCAGCCTCCGGAAAGACCGGTCAGGCGGGCGAGACCGCGACACCCTCCGAAGACGATGCGGAGAAGTCCGATGAAAAATCCGGAGAGGAGAAGACCGGCCAGGCCAAGACGAAGCCCGGTGAAGCGGCCAAAGATCCCGGGGGCGGACCGGTCGACAACGCACCCTCCGGCTCGCTGGCCGTGGCCAAGGACGCTGATCGCGCTGCGACGCCGAAGCCCGTTGCTCCGGCCGTCGAACTGGAGGAGACCGCCGAGGTCGCAGGCGGCGTCGCCACGATCTCCAAAATCGAGGCCATCGAAGCCAAGGCGGACGGCATTGGGCAGATCGCCGGGCCGGCCATCCGTTTTGTGGTGGAAGTACGAAACACCTCGGACCAAGAACTGAAGCTGGACACTGCCGAGATCACCGTGGAGGCAGGCGCGCAAAAGCTACCCGCCATCCGGCTTGACGGTTCCGGCACCAAGCTCTTCCCGCTGGAAGTCGCGGCGGGCAAGAGGGCCTCCGGCACCTTTGTTTTCCTAGTACCCGAGGACCAGCGAGGTCAGGTGCGGATTTACCTGAACTACGCTGCGTCCGAGTCTGTGGTTGCGTTCGAAGGCGCAGCTCCAAGAAAGGCAGGATAGCTATGCATACACGCTGGCGCAGGAGCGCCGTCTTCCTATCCTCAGCCGCATTGGCAGCCTCCATAGCCATCGTGGGTGTTCCGTCCGCGACCGCGGACTCAATGCCGGAGAACCCAGCGGATCCGCTGACTCCGGCCACCGTCACTGCCGACCGGCTGCCGACGGCCCAGATCAACGGCGTCGTCTGGTCACAGGTGATCATCGGCAACACGGTGTATGTCGGCGGGAAGTTCACCTCCGCCCGGCCGGCCGGTTCGGCGGCTGGAACCAACGAGGTGGCCAGGTCGAACATCATGGCCTACAACCTCACCACTGGGGCGCTGATCGGTTCCTTCGCCCCGCGTTTCAACGCCCAGGTGCTCACCCTCGCGGCCTCACCGGATGGATCGCGGCTGTACGTGGGCGGGGATTTCACGCAGTACAACGGAACCACCCCGGTCTCGCGGATCGTGGCACTGAACCCGTCCACGGGTGCATTGATCCAGGGCTTCCAACCGCAGGCCTCCTCGTCCGTCCACGGCATCGTGGCCACGAACAACACCGTCTATTTCGGCGGCGACTTCAACTTTGTGGGGAGCGTGGCGCGCGGCAAGCTGGCGGCTGTTCGGGCATCGGACGCGGCGCTGCTGAACTGGGCACCGCAGGCGGCGGGCGGCCAGGTCAACGGGCTGGCCCTGTCTGCCGACAACACCAAGATCGCCGTTGGCGGCGCGTTCACCAGCCTGAACGGATCGGACCGGCCCGGCTACGGGCTCGGCGTACTGGACACGGCAACCGGTACCCAATTCCCGCTGCCGGCCAGCGCCTACATCCGCAACGGCAGCGACAACGGTTCAATCACCAGCCTGACCTCGGACGGAACCCACTTCTACGCCAGCGGCTACACCTTCGGCCGCATCAGCACACTGGAGGGCGTGGTCTCGATCAGATGGTCGGATCTGGGAACCGAATGGGTCAACGACTGCCACGGTGACACCTATTCGGTCTACGCGGGTCAGCCCGATCTGATCTATCTGGCCGGGCATCCGCACCACTGTGCCAACGTTGGCGCCTTCCCGCAGGAAGTCGATTGGGAATGGAAGCGCGGAATGTCGTTCAGCAAGGCTGTGGGCGGCACCATCACGCGGGAGCTGTACGACTACACCAACTTCGAAGGACTGCCGCGGCCCGAGCTGCAGAACTGGTTCCCGGACATGAACTCGGGTACTTTCACCGGACAGTTCCAGGGACCGTGGTCAGTCACCGGCAATGACCAGTACGTGGTGATGGGCGGCGAGTTCACCAGGGTAAACGGCGTGGCCCAGCAGGGACTGGTGCGCTATACGGTGCGCCAGAATGCACCGAACCTGCGCGGACCGGAAGTCAGCGGGGCCAATTTCGTCCCCACGCTCAGCTCCCCGAAGAAGGGCACTGTCCGCGTCCGCTGGCAGGCCAACTGGGACATGGACAACAAGAAGCTGAGCTACAAGGTGATCCGTGACGGCAACCTTGCCAGTCCGGTCTACACCACCAGCGCTGCCACGACGTTCTGGGACCGGCCGGGCATGGCCTTCCTGGACACCGGGCTGGTGCCCGGGCGGCAGTACTCTTACCGGATCATCGCCACTGATCCCACCGGAGTGGAGGTCCGCGGCAACACGGTCACGGTCACCGCAGCGGCGGAGGATCCGGCGGCCAGCGCCTACGCAGCCACGATCAAGGCCGACCAGCCCGCCAATTACTGGAGGTTTGGCGAAACATCGGGTGCCGTGGGCATCGACCAGTCGGGCAAGGACGACCTGCGGCTGAACGCCGGAGTAACCCTGGGCACCGCCGGAGCGGTGGCTGGCGATGCGGACGCTGCCGGAACCTTCAGTGGAGCGTCAACAGGGTTTGCCTCTACAACCTCCCGGGTGAAGCCGGCGAACACCTTCAGCACCGAAATGTGGTTCCGCACCACCACCACCCGTGGCGGGAAGCTGATTGGCTATGCGAACTCGACCACTATCAACTCGGACCTGATGGACCGTCACCTGTACATGGCCAACACCGGCCAGTTGTACTTCGGCGTCATCCAGAACGGTGCGCGGCAGACAGTCAACACCACCGGCAGCTACAACGACGGCAAGTGGCATCATGCGGTGACAACGCTTGGCCCGAACGGCATGCAACTGTTCGTCGACGGACAGGTGGTGGCGCAGCGGGCGGACGTGACCAAGGGCCAGGAGGTTCTGGGCTACTGGCGGATCGGCGGAGACAGCCTGAGCCGGTGGACGCCGCGGCCGACCAGCGCCTACTTTGCCGGCGACATCGACGAAGTGGCCATCTACCCGGCCGTGCTCAGCGCCGCGCAGGTGCAGAACCACTTCACAGCCGGCACCACCGGGACGCCGTCCAACGCGGCTCCGACGGCCTCCTTCACCGCCACGACCAATGGGCTTGGCGTCGCTGTTGACGGGTCCGGGTCTTCGGATCCGGACGGCACCATCGCCAGCTACGCGTGGGAGTTCGGCGACGGCGCGACGGCCAGTGGCGCGACGGCGTCGCACACCTACGCGACGGCCGGCGCCTACACGGTGAAACTCACCGTGACTGACGACGACGGCGAGTCGCGGAGCAGCAGCCAGGAGGTCTCCGTCGATGCCGGGCCTCCGCCCGCGACCAACATCGCGGCGGACGCCTTCGGACGGACCTTGGCCTCCGGCTGGGGGAGTGCCGACACCGGAGGGGCATGGACCCTGCGCGGATCGTCCACGCACTTCACCGTCGCCGACGGCGTCGGACGGATGCGGATGAACGCACCGGGGCACGGGCCGGGCTCTTCGCTGAATGCAGTCTCGGCGACTGGCACGGACACCAACGTACGGTTCTCATTGGATAAGCCGGCCACCGGCGGCGGCATCTATGTAGATGTCGTCGGGCGACAGATTGGCACCACCGGGCAGTACATGGCCACGGCCAGGGTGGCCTCCAATGGGGCGGTGACACTGCAAGCCCTGAGGGCGGTGGGCTCCACGGAGACCACATTGCGGCAGGCCACGGTTGCTGGACTGACCTATCAAGCCGGACAGCAACTGCAGCTACGCCTGGAAGTCACGGGCACCTCGCCGACCACGGTTCGGGCCAAGCTGTGGCCGGTCGGAACGGAGGAGCCCGCGGACTGGCAAGTGTCCGCCACGGATACGACGCCGGAACTGCAGGTGCCGGGAGCCGTTGGGCTGGGGGTCTACGCCTCCGGCTCCGCGACCAACACACCGGTGTTCGCTTCGTTCGATGACCTGATGGTGAAAGCGAGCAACTGACACCATAAGGTAGCGGCGACAATGCTGGGGCGGGACCGTGAAGGTCCCGCCCCAGCTTCCGTTTCCGGCGCTCACCGCGCTTCCGGCGCGCATCGCGACTCCGGCGCCCACCGCGCTTCCGGCGGGCACCCCCAATCCCCGGAGACGGGCGGTACGGCGACCAAGCCCTGTCCGGCTCGGCTCCAGGCGAGCGGACTATCTGCCAAAGGCGCCGAGAGAGCGCGTACCGGCCGGCTGACCAGCCAGCTGCGCGATCTCCCGGGGCAGCGGTTGGGCGAAGGTGGAATTCCTGCTGGTGACGGTGTCGTCCGGTAGGTAGCCGGAGACGAAGGGAGCAGCACCCTCGAGGTACAGGTGCTGGAGCTCCTGGCCGGTGGCTGCCCTGAAGTCGTCCGGACTCGCAAACAGTGCGGGTTCGCCGGCATCCATGGCCCAGATCACGGCTGACCCTGGTGGCGCCGGCAGCGCACGATGATAGACGTTGCCCAAGGCCGTGACCTTGAGCTCCTCGGCACTGTAGGTTCCGGAATAGTCCTCCACGCACAGCAGGCAGTCGGCAGGCGAGCCCGGGTTGGACATGATGTTGTTGCGGACCTCAACCGGGCCGTTGATCCAGGACATCGCCGGATCCGGGAAAGGCTGCCGCGGGTCATGCCCGGGCGTGTCCGGGTCGCTGGCACGCCTGCCGTCCTGGACGATATTAACCGCGCGCCCGCTGGCGCTGATGGTGTTGTTCCAGATTCGTACATCGCTGGTGTTGTTGACTTTCAACCCATGCCCGGCATTGCCGGCTATCACGTTGTTGACGACATCTGCTTGCGCCGAAAGTTCAAGCGTCAGCCCGTGACCGGAGTTGTCCAGCAAGTCGTTCCCATGGACAGCAGCATCAAAGACCGACTCGTCCAGCCACAGGCCCGGTCCGTTATTGTCCCGGAAGACCGAGTCGCCGATATCAACACCGCGGCTGCGGCCGACCTTGACGCCGCCGGAAACCGGTGCGGTGTTGAATAGTTCGGTGTTGTTGCGCTCCGCCACCAGGCCGGACACCTGCAGCCCGTCGGCATAGGTGGCCGCCGCCCCCAGCATCCCGTTGCCGACCAGGCTGACATTGCGTAGGGCCACGCCGCCGGCTCCGACAAAGAGGCCGGTGGTTGCATTGTCGGTGACGGCCACATCCTCCAGCACGGCGTTCGGGGCCTCCACCGTCACCGCCCCCATCTGCGGAACCGCGGTCGCGTAGCGCCGGATCCCCACGCCGTGCAGCTCGGACCCGGCTCCTTGGATGCTGAGCGCCCTGCCCAGCGTGCTGGCCCGGACGGCGCGGTCCTGCGGATCCGAACCGAGGTACAGGCGGTTTGCGGCATAGTCCACGTAGAAGGTGCCCGCCGTGACTTCGTTCCGGCTGCCCACCTGCCGCTGCGCAACGCCGTCGATCCAGACCTGGTCCGGGTGCGCAGCCATCGGGTGCTGATCGCTGACAAACTGCCACCCCTGCGACGTCCCATCGGGGGCACCGCGCTTGTAGGTGGGGCTGGCATCGAACTCGGCCGTCCAACCGTCGACTACATAGGCGTTGCCCTGCCGGGCGAATCCGGTCACCGGCTGGCTGCCGTCCAGCCACACCTCTTCCCCCGGGTAGGACCGCAGAATCAGTTTCTTGGCTGGCGGAATGGTCACGAACTCGTGATAGCTTCCGGCACGAAGCACGATCGTTTGGCCGGAGGCTGCCCTCGCCACGGCGGCCCGGACGGTGCGCAGCGGCGCCGCCGGTGTGCCGGCCGCGTCGTCCGACCCCTCGGGCGAAACCACCACGGTGCCGGGCACAGCCGCCACCGCAGCGGAAAGCCCTGCAGCGGAACCCGACGTGGCAGCCTGGCCGGCGGCGGACGGACCAGGAGGCGGCGGAGACAGGCACAGCAGGCCAAGGGCCGTTACGGCACCGGCGACCAGGAACTTCACTGGCGGCCGGCGGTGTCGCGAGGTGGAACCGTCCGTCATCGCAGATCTCCCCGCTCTGGTGGAGGCGGAAGTTGCACAACTTTATTGCCGTTGGCCGCAAGCCGCAACCTGTCCGCTAGACTGGCGCGCACCGGCTGGCCGCAACGGGGCGGCCTGCTCGAGCGCATCGACGGCGGTACGCATGTCCCCTGGGGGCGGGCGCGTCCGCCCGAACCGAAAGGGCTGATTATGTCCGGCTTCACCGTGCAGCGCGAGGACGACTTCGACTTCCTCAGCAGTGAGTACGACGACCTCTATGCGCAATCCGCTGCGACGCCGTTCCAGCACGGCGTGTGGCTGGACCGTCTGTACACCCTGCTCGCACCCGCCCGGGAGGCGACGAAGGTGGTGGTGACTGTACGGCGCGACGACGGCCACCTGGCCCTCGTCCTGCCGTTTGTCCGCCGTCGCGTGGGTCCGATCCGCCTCGTGGAATACGCCGACTTGGGCGTGGCCGACTACGCTGCCCCGGTACTCGACGGGACCGCCGGTCTTGGTGCCGACCCCTCGGTGGCCCGCCGCATTCGCGAGGCCTTGGGCCGGTTCGACCTGCTGCGGATCGAACGCGTCGCCGACTCGCCCGATGCCGTGACCGCACTGCTGGCTGGCGCCACGAGTGCCAGGCATCTCTACGACACCCATTTAATGTCGCTGGCTTCTTCGGTAGAGGAATGGCGAGGCGGCCTGGACGCCGGTTTCGTCCGCCATCTCGACCGTAAGCACAAACGGCTGCGGCCCAAGGGCGAGAAGCGCCTGCTGGAGATCACCGACGTCAGCGCCGTCGACGACCTCATGCGACGCACGCAGGAGTTCCGGGCCGCGCGCTTTGCGGAGCGCCGGGGGATCGACCTGGTGCAGGACCCTGACTGCTTTGAGTTCTACTGCGCGGTGGTCCGGGACAGCGTCAAGACCGGGGCGCCGGGAACGTTGGCCGTGCTTGAGGTGGGCGGCGAGCCAGTGGCGATTGCCTTCGACCTGATCGCTCCGGACCGCGACCTGTTCCTGCTGGTGGGCTATGACATGCAGCGGCTGCGCAACTACTCGCTTGGCCTGCTGATCGTGGAGGAACTCGCGAAGGACGCGATCGGCCGCGGGCAGCTGTTCTTCGACCTCACCGTCGGTGACGAATCCTATAAAGCTGATTTTGGCGCCTGGCGCCGTCCGCTGTACGAGGTGCGGGTCATCGCCACGCTGCGAGGCCGTGCCTACGTTCTGGGCAGGACCGCCTATCTAAGGGCCAGGCGCATGGCCAAGAAGACCGTCGAAGCATGGGCGCGGCTCCGGGCGGCCAGAGCGGCGAAGAAAGCCACGTCGCCCGCTTCCCCATAAAGGCCGGCAAGGCCCGGCGGAGCCACTGCCGGGCCCGTGCTGGATGAGAAGCGGGGCGTGCCGGCGGCATGGCACTCTGGCAGCTCAAGCCGCCAAGGTAGTAATGCGTGTGTTCAGCGCCTGCGGCCCGCGCCGGGCGTCCCGGCGATGACTTCGGCGATGCTGTGCCGGTACCGGAGCGGGGCGTGGCGTTCGAGGGCGTCAGCTGCGTCGTCGGCGGCAGCGGCGCGGAAACGCTCCCAGTCCACTGCCACCCGCTCCAGGGCATCGGCCAGCGCCGCGGCGTCATCCGGTGCCGTGAACTGGGCGCAGGCATAGTGCCCAGCGGCCTCACGGAGACCGGGGACCGAGCTGGCTACCAGCGGCCGGCTGGCCAGCACCGCCTCCACGGCAGTGTTGCCGAACGACTCGTCCAGCCGCGACGGAACTACCGCGGCGTCCGCGTCGGCCAGAACCTCCCAAGGGGTGGGCTGGAAGCCGTGGAAGAAGACCTCGTCGCCCAGACCGAGCTCGCGGACGCGGCCCCGCAGGGCGCGCTCGTAGTCCTCATAGCCGGGGACCGCGGTGCCGACAATGGCCAAAGTGGCGGCTACACCGCGCTGCCGAAGCCGCGCAACCGCCTCCACGGCCACGTCGGCTCCCTTGCGGTGCGACAGCCGGCCCACGTAGGCCACCCGCAGGCCGCCGTCGAGCCCCATGCGGGCGGGCAGCGGCCCCGCCGGTCCCGGCACGCCGTTGTAGACAACCCGGGCCTGGCCGCGCAGCGCCGGCAGCGCATGTCCCAAGGTGTCCGCGGTGAAGCGGCTATTGGCCACGATCCGGTCCGCCAACAGCAGCGGCAGCGCTGTCGCCAGCTGCAGCCGGCGCGGGGTATGGCGCTCGGCTTCGTGGACGTGGGCCACGGTGGGCACGCGGTACAGCCAGCCCATCAGCGGCCACAACGGGACAGCCACGGTGTTCACGTACAGTACGTCCGGACGGTAGCGGCGCATCACCCGCATGCCCCTCCAGAACCCATAGAGGCCTTCGCCGGCCAGGCGCAGCAACCCCGTCGGCGAGAGCAGGGAGCGGCGCAGCACCAGGGTGGGGCTGAACTCCACCAGGGCACCGCGGCTGGTCAGCTCCTCCACCAAAGGCCCGGGGCCGGGCAGGGCCACAGCCACCTGATGGCCATGCTCCAGGAGCGCCTGAACGGTTTCCAGCAGCACCCGGTCCGAACCGTACAGGTCCGCGGAGGGGTGGGCCACAAGTACGCGCAGGGGAGTATCTGTTGATGTCATCGCATTCCC
>NZ_JBLKRT010000017.1:0-82972 GCF_047607445.1 Arthrobacter sulfonylureivorans | reverse complement strand
GCGACCGCGTGGTGATGGGCGGCGGCAACCGCACCAGCAAGCTGCTGCTCAAGCCGCAGGAACTTGCCAAGCTGCCCCACGCCGTCGTTGTTGAGGGGCTGGCGAAGCCCGCCGTACCTGCCCACGCCGCCGGCAGCTGAGCCGCCGGATAGCGCAGGCTTCCCTAATCTTGGCTTGCCTTACCTTGCTGGCGGTGATACAAAACGGCACATAATCTGGGAAGCATGGGACTCACAGGAAAACTTGCAGAAGCGTTCAACGACCAGGTCACGCTGGAACTTCAGGCGTCCGTGGTCTACCGCCAACTGGCCATTGACATGGATGCCATCGACCTGCCCGGCATTGCCGGCTGGTTCCGGGCCCAGGCCGAGGAAGAGGTGGTCCACGCCAACAAGTTCATCGACCACATGACGGACCGCGGCGCCCACCCGAAGATCCAGGCGATCACCGCTCCGCTGGTGTCCGCCGACAGCGTGCTGCAGGCCTTCGAAGCCTCGCTGGCGCACGAGAAGAAGGTCTCCGAATCCATTCGCGACCTGTATCGGTTGGCACAGCAGGAAGGCGACATCGACTCCATCCCGCTGCTGAACTGGTTCATCGAGGAGCAGCTGGAAGAAGAAGCCACCGTCGGCGAGATCATCGGCCGGGTCAAGCTGGTCAACGACGACGGCCCCGGACTGCTGCGCCTGGACGACCAGCTCGGCTCCCGGACGGCTGCAGAAGACAGCTAGCGGTTGGGATTCCCGCCTCAACCACAACGCAATGGACGACGTCGGTGCTCACCTGGGCACCGACGTCGTGCTTCACGCGGGTGGCAGCCACCCTTGACAGGGTGCTGATTCCCGTGTCGACTCGGTCCCAAGCTGTGCCCGGGGAAGCCCCGGGCCCTGAGCAGACCGGGAGAATCGGGCATGAGTACGGTTGTAGTGCAGGCGTTCATCACCTTGGACGGGGTTGTCCAGGCGGGCGGCGGGCCGGACGAGGACCGCGAAGGCGGCTTCGAGCACGGCGGTTGGCAGGCCGGCTACGACGACGGGGACATTGTCAGCGAGTGGGAGAGCAGGACCGAGGCGCTGCTGCTGGGCCGGAAGACGTACGAGATCTTCGCCGGTTCCTGGGGCGTGTGGGACGAGAACGCCGACGGGCTGCTGGGTGAGCTGACGCGCAGGTACAACCGGATCCCCAAGTACGTCGCCTCGGACACCCTGAGCGATCTTGCTTGGAAGAACTCGCAGCTGCTCGGCCCCGACGTGCCCACCGCAGTGAAGCAGCTGCGATCGGAGCCGGGCGGCGAGATCCGCATCTGGGGAAGTACGCAGCTGATCCGGACGCTGGCCGAGCACAACCTGATCGATGAGTACCGGCTGGTTGTCTATCCGCTGGTGCTGGGCGCCGGCAAGAAGCTGTTCGGAGAGGGATTCCCGCTCAGCCGGCTCAGCCTGGCCGAGTCCCGGGCGCTGCCCTCCGGAATCCTGATCAACATCTACAGGCCCGCCACTCAGGGCTGAATACTCCATCCGGGTGCACTAGGGCGCGGACACGACCCTCTAGGGTGCGCTGCTTCCGCTGAGGTCCATGGGGTCTTGCCCATGATGGGTGGCGCCCCTAGGTTGTAAGTGGACGCCTGCGGGGATAGGTTCCCGACCGGGAGCCGGCGGTGCGGCCAAGAAGGATAATCAGTATGGCAACAGGCACCGTCAAGTGGTTCAACGCCGAAAAGGGTTTCGGCTTCATTAGCCAGGATGACGACGGACCGGACGTGTTCGCGCACTTTTCGGCCATCTCTTCCGGCGGCTACCGCTCCTTGGAGGAAAACCAGCGAGTGGAGTTCGACGTGGTGCAAGGCCCCAAGGGCCTGCAGGCCGAGAACATCCGCACGCTCTAACAAACCTGAATGAACTGCGCCCCCGGACCGTGGGTCCGGGGGCGCAGTCGTGGGCGCGCTGTTTAGACGTGCTGATCCACGATGATGGGGTTGCCGTCCGGGTCCAGCAACATGAAGCTCGCGGGGCCAGTCGTTCCCTCCTCGGCTTCCGACAGGAATTCAACGCCCTCCGCTTTCAGTTCGCGCTGGAGTTCACGCACGTCCGTGAACGAGTCCAGTGCCTGCGCGTTCTGGGTCCAACCCGGGTTGAAGGTCAACGCGTTCTTCTCGAACATGCCCTGGAAGAGGCCGATGACGGTCTCGCCGTTCTTCAGGATCAGCCAGTTCTGCGAGATGTCACCGCCGTGATCGCTAAAACCGAGCTTCTTGTAGAACGCAGCGGAAGCCGCGATGTCCTTCACTGCGAGGCTGATCGAAAAAGCGCCGAGTTCCATGGGTTGCTCCACTCTGCCGAACGATGAATTTCTCTGATGATAGCCGCGGCCCGCGTCGCCACCGGCAGCACGGCGCGTCAGCCCTGCCCTTAGACCTGGTCGTCCGGAACGTCGACTTCGATGGCGTCGAAGTCCTCGCCAGCCTTGAGCTGGCAGCCGAGCCGGCTGCGGGTCTCGTCCCGCGGGCCGGCGGTGCACTCCAGCATCTCTTCCTCGTCGTCGCCGATGTCCGGCAGCCCGTCGAGGTACTCGGGCCGGACGTAAACGTGGCAGGTGGCGCACATGGCCTGGCCGCCGCATTCGCCGACGATGCCGTCCACGCCGTTGGTGACCGCGGCCCGCATCAGTGACGTGCCGGGGTCCACATCCAGGACGTCAACATTGCCGTCGGAGTGGTGGAAGCTGATCTTTGCCATGGTTCTTCTTTCCTAGTTCCAGGTAACGGGAAGGCTGGTGATGCCGCGGAACACCCAGCCATCCCAGGTTTCGGGCCGGCGGTTGTCGGTGCGCAGCCCCGGGAAACGCTGGTAAGCCAGGGGCACGGCGATCTGGCCGATGGAGGTTTTCGCCGCCCAGTGCCCGGCGCACAGATGCACGCCGCTGCCGAAGGCAAGATGGGCGGTCTTGGGCCGGAAGATGTTGAACTCGCCGGCCGTAGGCCCGAAATGGTTCACGTCCCGGTTGGCGGATCCCACGACGACGCCGAGGCCCGCACCCGCGGGCAAGGACACCCCGCCGAGCGTTGTGGCACGGGTGGTCTCCCGCGGATACATGCCGATGGGGGAGAGCCACCGGACGGTCTCGTCGAACACCGCCGGCCAAAGCGAATCATCGTTGAGCACTGAATGGCGCAGTTCGGCATGCCGACTGAGCGCCCACACGATGTTGGTGACCATGTGCTGCGGCTCGTTCATGCCGCCGGAGATGGTGAGCTTCACGTTGGAGGCAACGTTGTCGAACGGCAGTCCGCTGTTGGCCAGCGCCGAGGTCATCGACGCGTTGGGATGCTGCTGGTAGAACGGGATGAGTTCGTCGAGTATCGCATCCAATTCGGCCCGCGACGCCGCACAACGATCCCATATGGCCTGATCGTCGAGCACGTTTCCGGCGCCGGCGATGAAGTCGTGCGACCATCGGCGCATTTGCTCCACCGTGACGTCTTTCAGGCCCAGAAGGTCGATCAGGTTCTGCGAGGCGACCGGGGCAGCGTAATCGCGGTTGAGGTCCGCTTGGTCCGGGCCCTTTTCTTCGAGGACGTCGAGGTACGTCCGCGCGTTGCGTTCGAAGACCGGCGCCCAGGCTTCCTTGATGTTCTTGGGTCGCAGCACGGGGTTGATGGCAGCCCTGTCTGCGGCGTGGTGGGGGTCGTCCTTGCGCAACATGGGCTGGGCTCCGAGCGCCCGGTTCATGGTGGCGCCGCTGACGTTGGCGCTGAAGATTTCCTGGTCCAGTTCCACGGCGTGGCACCCGGCGTAGCTGGTCACGAGGAACTTGTTGAGCGCCGGAACCCAGGCGACCGGGGACTCGCTCCGCAGGCGCTCGTACGTGGGGTAGGGATCAACCATTAGCTCTGCGGGATTCACCCAGTCGGCCACGGGGGCCACGGGGTGGGCAGCAGGCGCTGATCCAGCAACCGTCGCGGCTGCGGACCGCGCCGTCGTGGCTTCGGCGCCGACGACGTCCGGCGGTGCCATGACGCCGCCGGCGCTCGCTGAGTCTCCACCGAAGCCGTAGGGGCATTGGCCTTCGAGGGCGGCAGACATGTGTCCTCCTGGAATCGAACGAACTGTGAAGACCAGTGTGGCCTGCGGGCTTCTCCTAGTAAACTGCGGATATTCGTACAACTTCCTCGAATCTGTAGGTTTAGATGCCAAAGTTCACCTTGCGTCAACTGGAACTCTTCGCCGCGCTGCCCGACCATCCCACGCTGAGCTCTGCGGCCTCGGCGCTGCACATCTCCGAATCGGCGCTCTCCCATGCCCTGAATGAGCTGGAGACAGCGGTGGGAGAACAGCTGTGCGTCCGCCGGAAGGCACGGGGCATGTGGCTGACGCAGGCCGGACAGTACCTGGCCGCCAGAGCACGGACCATCTTGAAGGAAACCGACGGGCTGGTCAGCGAACTGGCCGGTGTTGGCGGAGTGCTGAGGGGGCCGGTTGCCCTGGGCTGCTACACCGGGCTGGCCAGCAACGTGCTGCCGTCGGTCCTGGAAGGCTTCGGCAAACTGCATCCGGGCGTGGACATCAGCATTACGGTAGGCGATCACGGCGACCTGTTGCCCCGGCTGGAGACCGGCGCACTGGATGCGGCCATCGTCTACGACATTGGCATGCCAGCGGGCCTGCAGCGCCAGGCGATCTACCAAACGGAAGTGATGGCTATCCTGGCGGAGTCACATCCGCTGGCCACCAAGCCGGAACTCGACCTCGCCGACCTGGCCCCCGAACCACTCATCATGCTGGAGTCGGTCCCCAGCACCGGTTACACCCTGCTCATGTTTGCGGAACGCGGGCTGACGCCGACGCTGGCAGCACAGGTGCCGCAGATCGACCTGGTCCGTGCCCTGGTGGGCCGCGGTCTGGGATACAGCTTGCTGATGTCCCGGCCCAACCAGATCCCGGTCACTACCGAAGGCCTGCCCATCGTTTCCCGGCCGCTTCGGCCGCGGGCAGGCGGCACCTCGGTGGTGGCCGTCTGGCCCGACGGGATTGCCCTGAGCGCGCGGGCGCAGGCGGTCATGGACTATGCCTCTGAGGTACTGGAAGGCATCGTCACCGCTTGACCGGCTACGGCTCCGGCGGGTGCCGGTGTTCCCTTCGTTCACGCACGCGCTGCTCGTGCTCCAACCGGTGGTGTTCCTCCCGTTCGTGTTCCGCCGGGATCAGCTCCGGGTGGTTCAGCCGGGAGTGTCGGCGGCCGTACAGGAAGTAGATGGCCAGCCCGATGGCCAGCCAAATGGCAAAGCGCACCCAGGTGAGCGTGGTCAGGTTCAGCATCAGCCAGAAACACAGCGCCGCGGCCAGGATCGGTACCACCGGCGAGCCCGGCACGCGGTAGGCGCGCGGCAAGTCCGGCCGCTTCTTCCGGAGCACCACGACGCCGATGCTCACCAGGATGAAGGCGGAGAGCGTCCCGATGTTGATCATCTCTTCCAGCACGTCCACGTTGGTGAAGCCGGCAACCAGGGCAACCAGTGCGCCGGACAGGATCTGCACGCGTGCCGGGGTCTTTTGGTGCTCGGTGGTGTGGCTCAGCCAGCGCGGCAGCAGGCCATCACGGCTCATCGCGAAGGCCACGCGGGCGAGGCCCATCAGCAAGACCATGATGACGGTGGTAAGCCCGATCAGGATGCCGACCGATATGACCTGCGCGGCCCAGTCCGCTCCGACGTCAATGAAGGCTGTGGCGAGGGAGGCCTCGTCCGCCGCGGCCAGATCCTTGTAGGAAACCATGCCCGTCAGGGCCAGAGTAACCAGGATGTACAGGACGGTGACGATGGCCAGGCCGCCGAAGATGCCCCGCGGCAGCGTTTTCTGCGGATTACGGACTTCCTCCGCGCTGGTGGCCACGACGTCGAAGCCGATGAAGGCGAAGAACACCAGTGCCGCGCCAGCCAGGATGCCCAGCACACCGTACTGCTGAGGCTCCGCACCGCTGAGGAAGGAGAACAGCGACTGGGTCCAGACGCTTCCCCCGGTGCCCGTGGTGGGTACAGGCTCCGGCACGAATGGTGTGTAGTTCTCTGTCCGGACGAACATGAAGCCCACAACGATCACGAACAGGACGATGGCGATCTTGATGAGGGTAAAAACGTTGTTGACCCGGGCCGACAGTTCGGTGCCGAGCACCAGAAGGGTGGTGAAGATGGCAACGATCAGCAGCGGCCCCCACGTCAACTCCAGGCCGAAGACGCTGACGGTGGAGGGGACGTCCACGTCGAATAGCAGGAAAACGTTGCTGAGATAAATCCCCCAGTACTTGGCGATGACCGCCCCGGCCGTGAACAGCTCCAGGATCAGGTCCCAGCCGATGATCCACGCCAGCAGTTCGCCCATCGTCGCGTAAGTGTAGGTGTACGCGCTGCCCGCCACCGGGATAGCGGAGGCGAACTCCGCGTAACACATGATGGCCAGCGCACAGGTGATGGCCGCCAGCACAAAGGACAGGGTGACCGCCGGGCCGGCAAAGCTGCCGGCGGCTTTCGCACCGACGGAGAAGATGCCGGCCCCGACCGCGACCGCCACACCGAGGATCATCAGGTCGAAGGTGCTCAGCGTGCGTTTAAGCTCCCTACCCGGCTCCTCCGAGTCCGCCATGGACTGTTCGATCGATTTAGTCCGAAAGAGGCTCATGGGACCAGTATTCTCAGGATGGCCCGCCTCGGATACCTTTATTCGTCCAAAAGTGGGCGAACCACCCGCAGATCGACCCCCTAATGTGCGGTGAATCGATCCTCGGCGAGGTGCGTCGGCCCTGCCACCCCTGGGCTGTTGCCAACCTCCACGAGTCGGGCCTAAACTCGCGCCCACAGTCCCAGTCTGGGAGGTCTCCGGAACCTCTGCCCATCGGGCGTCCGGCGCGACCGGAGCTCCGCGTTTTGGACACAGACAGAACAGGAAATCGCCATGACCAAGTACTTGTTCCAAGGAAAGTATGTGGGCGAGGGAATCAAGGGCCTGATGCATGAAGGGGGATCCAAACGACGCGAGGCCGTGGTCCAGGCATTGGGGTCGGTGGGTGGATCACTGGAGTGCATCTACTATGCCTTCGGGGAGACCGACGTCCTGGGAGTCTTTGATATCCCTGATGCGCCCAGCGCCGCTGCCCTGTCCCTGCTGATCAATTCCAGCGGGGCGGTGGATTTGCGCCTGACACCGCTCATGACCCCCGAGGACCTCGACGCCGCGGCGGGCAAAACGCCGTCATACCGGGCTCCCGGACAACAGTAGGCGACCAACAACAGGCCTAGCGTTCTAGCCGCCGCTCGTGTGGGACTGCTGTTCGTCCCACCAGGCCAGCACGCGCGTGCCGTAGAAGGTGAGCCACTTGGATGGTTCGCCGGGCGGCACATCGACCTCAAACCAGACGCGTCCCGGGTGGCGGCGTTCCTGCAGCCACGTTCCGTCCGGCTGCCGGGCATCGCGGATGACCTCCACGGCATCGGCCAGCCGCGGATCAGGTGTGGCACCGTCGTACAGGCAAGCAGACCTGAAATAGTCCACCGCGTTCAGCGCACTGTGTACGTGCCGGAACGGGTAGCCGAAGTGCGTGGCCCACGGACCGACGATCGCTCCGGTGGACTTGGTGTAGAGCAGCCGGCGTTCCAGCAGGTACTCCTCGCCGGTGTGGCGGGCGGTCCGGAGCTCGTCGGATCCGCCGGTGGCGGACTCGTAGTACAACAGGCCCCTGAGCGAATTGAGCGTGGAATGGAAGGAAGAGCGGGTGGAGCCCTCGACCCACTCGCAGTTCCAGCCGCCGTCGGGCAATTGATGCTCCAGGAACCAGGTCGCAATTCCGCTGACATCGGCTCCCAGCCACGCGCCGTTGGCGAGCGTGAACGCGTTGATGCAGCAGTCCACTTCGCCGTCCCAGTACGGCAGGTCGTCGTACTCCCAGCGGCTGTTGGCGGCGAGCCGTTCGGCGGTGCCGTCGAGAGCGGCCGGATCGAGGCCCCAGTCCCGCAGCGTATTGAGCGTCCAGGTGGTGGCGGTCCACGGCTGGCCGGCTCCCTCGGCCGCTTCCGGCCCCTGGAAGTCGAAGCCGGCGGGAAAGTAGGCGCCGCCGGCCCACTGCCCATCGGGGTCCTGGTGGGACAGCAGCTCCGCGGCGAATCCTTCGGTCGCCATGCGGGCCCTGGTCTCCAACCATTGCCCCGCCGGAAGCTGGGCGAGGTCCCGTTCGACCTGCCAGCGGAGGGCGGGGTCGGAATCGAGCATCCAGTCGAGCGGCGCCGTCTCGGGGTCCATGGGCAACAGAGTAGCGGCCGCTGGCAGTAAGCAACACCGGGCGGCGGCCCTCGGGCGGCAGAACCGTGGGGAAAGCAGAGGACGACGTCGGCACCCGGGCGGGCACCGACGTCGTCCGCTTAAGCGGGAGGACCCTGCGTGGCGATCAGCCGGCGACCACGTGCGCGTCAATGAGCACCGGGCCGGTGGCTTGCAGTGCCTTCTGGTAGGCCGCCTCGAACTCCTCGCGGGTGCTGGTCCGCTCGGCGGGCACTCCGTAACCCTCGGCGATCGAGACGAAGTCGATGCCGCCAAGCCTCAGTCCGGGCACGTCCGGCACGCCCATCCGCTGGGCGAAGCCGGCGAGGGCGCCGTAGCCGGAGTTGTTGACGATGACGAACACCGTGCGGGTCTGCCGCTGGGCCGCCGTGTAGAGCGCGGTGATGCCGTAGTTTGCGGAGCCGTCACCCACGGTAGCCACGATGGTCTTCGACGGATCGCCAAGGGCCATGCCGACCGCCACCGGCAAGCCGAAACCCAGGCCGCCGGACGCCGGGAAGTTGTACATGCCCGGGCGGTCGATGGCGATGCGCTCGAGATAGTCCAGGTCCAGGGTGGTGGTCTCGTTGACGTACGCGACCGTGTCATTGACGTGGGCGTTCAGCACTTCAAGGATCTCAGTGCCGGTCATGCCGTCCGGCGAGGTCTTGGCTGCCGGCAGTTCCCGGCTGCCTGGCTCGCCGCGCCGCTGGCCCCGGTCCGTGACGCCCTGGGCCAGCGCCTGCGCCGCCCCTGCCACATCGGCGATTACGGACCGGCCGAACGGCGCGCGGGTCGCTTCCCGGGGGTCCTGCGTGAGTTGAATGACCTGGGTTCCGGCCTCGAGGTAGTTGCTCGGTTCCCAGCGGTGATACCGGAAAACGGCGGCACCGAGGACCAGGACCACGTCGTAGCCGGCGAGGCGGTCACGCACCGACTGGATGCCCGGGACGATGACGCCCTCGAAGTTCGGGTGGGTAGTGGGGAACGGGCTGCGTGACGGCGAGGGAGCGATGAAGACGGAGGCATTGGTTTTCTCTGCCAGCGCCACGACGGCGTCGAACACGCTGGCGTCCTCGACGGCGGCGGCATCCACTTGGGGGCCGACGACGAGCGCGAGCTTCTGGGCACCGTCGACGGCCGCGATGAGATCCCGCGCGAGGGCATCGGTGAGGCCGCCGGCGCTGACCACCGACCGCTCGGTGAGCAGGGCGTCGTCGTCGAGCGCGGGCTCCGCCCAGTCATCAAGCGGAACCGAGACGTAGACCGGCCCGCGCGGCTGGGCGGAGGTCTCGAATACCGCCTGCGAGAGCGTGCGGGGCACGTCCGCGGCGGCCAGCGGCTCGTGCGAGTACTTGACCAGTGGCGCAGCCAGGATCGAGGCGTCGGCGCTGGCCAGCATCGTCTCCTGCCCCACGGTGCGGCGGACCTGCTGCCCGGCCAGGATGACCATCGGGATATGGCCGTAGTGGGCGTTGGTCAGCGCACCCATGGCGTTGCCCGAACCGGAGGCCGCGTGCAGATTCACCAGCGCGGGGTTGCCGGTGGCGCGCGCGTAGCCCTCGGCCATCCCCACCACTACCTGCTCATGCAGGCCGAGGACGAAGTCGAATTCCTCGGTCAGGCCGGCCAGGAAGGGGAGCTCGTTGGACCCGGGGTTGCCGAAGATGGTGGTCATGCCGTGCGCACGGAACACGTCCAGGGTCGTCTCCAGTACCGTCTTCTTTATGCTCGCCACTGGTCTGCCTTCCTAGTAATTTCGTTGCTTGCGTTCACTGCGTTGGTTGGCCTGGCCGGCCCGACTCGTGTGAAAGCTCTTGGGACAAGTTAAGCGCGGCTGCCTCCCGCACCGACGCTGCAGCTGTGACCAGCGCAGCCTGCTCCTCGGGGGAGCCCTGCCAGTCGGCCACCTTGGCCTTGCCGGCGCTCATGGTTACCGGCAAAGCGATGAAGGCCTCGTCCAGCCCTCGGGCTCCCGCGGTCCATACGGCGGCGGGAAAGGTTTCGCCGCGGGCCATCATCGTGATCATGCGGACCACACCGAGCGGCGTGGTCCAGCCTGAACTCCGGCCCGGTTCCAAGGCGGACCAACGGTGGAACCAGCCATCAATGTCCTGGCGGATGTTTTCCTGCTGGGAAGCGGTCAGGGCGACCGGCGCGCCGTCGACCGTCACGGAACTGAAGCACGGCACCTGCCCCTTGCCATGCTCGCCCAGGACCTGTGCGCGGACCCGATGCGGTTCGAGTCCCAGTTCCTTGGCGATGGCGGCCTGGAAGCGGACCGAGTCGTTGATGCTGTAGCCCAGGATCCGGTCCGGACTGATGTCCGTGATCCGGTGCAGGCACTCGGCGAGGACATCGACCGGGTTGGACAGCAGCAGGACGACGCCGTCATGGCCCGAGAGCTTCTCGATGGTCGGGGCTAGCAGCCTGAGCAACCGCAGATTGGCTGCGAGGAAGTCGCGCCGGTCCCCGCCGGGCACCTCCGGTGCCGACGCGGCCACGATGACCAGGTCAACTTCTTCCCAGGAGTCGGAAGCCGCTGGATCAACAACATTCAGCCGGGGCACGCTGACACCGGCCAGGATCTGGGCCTCGGAAATGTCGATGGCGTGGGCGCGCGCGACGTTCTGTTTCACATCGACCAGATGGATCGTCGTGCCGATGCCGGCCAGCGCCAGTTGGTACACCACGCCCGACCCAATGAGTCCGGCAGCGCCGATCACGGCTATGCTGCGGGGCCACGCCTGACTTTGATCCGTGCTGTGCCCGGCTATCGGCGGATTGGTTTCAGCTTTCACTGCCTCTTCTTCCGTTTCAGGAGGAACCTGAGTGTTTCGAGGAACTGATCATCGACACCCAGGGTCTTGTGCAGCATACCCACGTCCGGGCCCGGGTTGCAGCCAGCCGTCGTTGTCTGACCAGGGATCCGGCACGTTTCGCTCCCGGACCGCGAGGTGACCGGGGAGGGCAGCAACCGAGCGCGGTGCATTGGGCGGCCTGTCGCACCGCCGCGCCCGAGGCTCAGCCCAGGAGCGTGCCTTCCCCGGCGCCGGAGGGCTTGGGGTCGGGGAGCTTCATCATGCGGAAGGAGTTGGCCAGGCCGGCGAGGCCGGCGAGTATCGGGATGAAGAGCGCGATTTGCAGTGCGATCGGCCGGGCGTCCGTGTTGATGCGGATGATCTCGTCCTGGACGTCCGGCGGCTGGCCGGCGAGGAGTTCCTCGAGTTGCGTGTTGCTCAGGACCTGGGCATCCTCTTCCAGCACCTGAGCGACCTGCTGCTGTTCGTCGGGCGCAAGTACCGTGCTGGACGTCGCCATGCTGGTGAAGATGATCGACAGCGAGGCCAGCATGATCGCCCCGGCAAATGCGAGCCCGAAGGAGAGGCCGAACGATCCCGCGGCGGAGTTCACACCGGCGGCCTCGCTGACCCGCTCGTCCGAGATCGGCGACAGGGTGTAGTCGTTGAGCTGGGAAACCAGCAGTCCGAGACCGCATCCCGAGATCACCAGCGGGAGCAGGAGCCACCAGCCGGAGACCGCGCGCGGTACCAGCGGCACGAGCACCAACAGGCCCACTGTCAGGATCAGGAAGCCCCACCTGATGAGGCCGGCCGGGCGTCGCGTCGCCGCCTTCTTTCCGGCCAGCATGGCGATTGCGAACATGGTGAGCGAGAGCGGGGCGATCGACAACCCTGCCTGCAGGGCGTTGTATTCGAGCACCATCTGGAGGTAGATCGGCAGCACGATCATGGTGCCGCCCAAGGCGATCTGCTGGAGCATTTGGCCGGTGGCACCGAAGCGGAAAGCCTTCGATTGGAACAGGTTCGGGTCCAGCAGCGTCGGCTTGTCGTGGCGCTTGCGCCGCTTGAGCCAGTAGACCAGCCCGCCCAGCGCGACGGCACCGACGGCAATGATGGCGCCCACTGCTTCGCCGCCTTCCTGCCAGACCAGGATGCCGAGCACTATGCCGCCCATTCCGAGAAAGGAAAGAATTGATCCGACGGCATCGAGCTCCCGCGGCCCCGTGTACGGCACGTCGCGGACCAGCCTGATGCCGGACAGTACGACCGCGATGATCAGGACTTCCAGCAGGAAGGCGACGCGCCATGAGAGGAACGTGGTGATGAAGCCACCGAGCAAGGGCCCGACCGCTGCGGCGATCGCAGCCGAGGCTCCGACCAGGGCATAGGTCCGCTTCTGCGCCGCGCCCTCGAAATTGCCATGGATGAGGGACTGCATGGACGGAAGCAGGAGCGAGGCACCCAGCCCGCCGATGAGGGCCCAAAAGATGATGATCGGGAGCAGGCTCTGGGCCAGCGTCATCGACACGGCGCCGATGGCGTAGCAAGCGAGACCGATCACGTAGGCGCGCCTGCGTCCGATCAGGTCGCCAATCTTGCCGCCGATGAGGATGAAAGCGGCGGATACGAGCGCTTCCAGCGCAATCGTCGACTGGAGGCCGCTGACCGTTGTGCCAATGTCCCTCACCACGGCGGAGATGGAGACGTTCATGATCGATGTGTCGACCACCAGCACGAACATTGCCATGGCCAGCAACAACGCCAGCCGGCCGTTGAACGGCTCTGCTCCCGTGCCACCCCCGTTCGGCGCGCTCATCGGTGGCCGCCTGGGCGGCCCGCGGTCTTCGGTTCGGTGGCGGACATGTCGCCTCCTCTGGCGTCGCCCGGGCAGTTACGCCCGGCGCGTGCTGTCCTGCACGAGCACATGAAACCACAACTGGCCGGGAAGCGAAAGGGCTGTGGCGCCGGATGATGCCTCGTTAGACGACGTCGGTGCGGCCATCGCTATGCGGAGCCGCTGGCACAGTGCCAGCCTCGGATTATTTCCGAGGAGGGAAAGGACGACGTCGGCGCTCAGGTGAGCGCCGACGTCGTACCTTTGGGATTGGCGAGGCTACTTGACCTTGTCCTTGAGGAACTGGACCGAGCGGCTCCACGCCAGTTTGGCCGCTTCCGGCCGGTAGTTGCCCTGCGGGTTTTCGTCATTGTGGAAGGCATGCGGGGCGTCGTAGAAGTAGTAGTTCACTTCCGCGCCGGATTCACGGCGGATCTGCTCCTCCTGCGCCTTGGCCTTCTCCACCGGGTAGGACGTGTCCTGCTCGCCGTAATGGCCCTGGATGGCGGCGCGGACACCTTCGTAGGAGTCGGGCAGGCCTTGTCCCACGCCATAGAACGGCACGGCGGCGCTGATCTTCTCGCCCTGCTGCGCGGCCAGCGCGAGCACAAAGCCGCCGCCCATGCAGAAACCGATGGCGCCCACGGTGGAACTGGTGACGGCCTCGTGGGCCAGCAGGTAGTCCACGGCGCCGGCCAGCAGGCGCGCACCTTCCGCCTCGGGCAGCTTGGACATCATCTTCGCCGCTTCCTTGCCGTCGTGGGCAATGCGGCCGCCGAACAGGTCCGGGGCCAGCGCCACGAAGCCTTCTGCTGCCAATCGGTCGGCCACGTCGCGGATGTGGTCCACCAGGCCCCACCACTCCTGGATGACAATGACGCCGGGGCCGGACCCGGACTCCGGCAGGGCCAGATAACCGTGGGCCTCGCCGCCTGCGGACTCGAAGGTGACATTCTGAAAGGTCGGGTTTTCGGCCAAAGTCCTACTCCTGATCGCTCGGGGCATACGGCATCAGTCTAGGGACAGGCACCGAAGATGTCTCGCCGCGTCCGCTGCCGCTCACGGTGACGGCCAATCGCCAAGGCCCTCGGCTAGCCCGGAGACCACGAGCGCCGTCGTACACGTGCCGGCAGGTGTGCGCTCTGCTCCAAGCTTCATGCATCGGTTCACAAGAAGGAGCGGTCGCCGGAGCGTAACGTCGGAGGCTCCACCATCGTCCGGTGCAGGGGCAGTCCACGCGGCGCAGTCCCGGGCACACTTGAGAGCCAAGGAGAAATCATGACCGCAGGGGCACCGATCGACTACATCGTCGTCAACGGCGTGATCTACACCAGCGATCCCGAGCAGGAATGGGCCGAGGCGTTCGCGGTCTCCGCCGGGAAAATCGCGGCCGTCGGAACCGAGGATGACGTCCGCCGGCTGGCAACGGGCGATACGCCGACGATCGATCTCGGCGGACGCTTCGCCATGCCGGGTCTGGTGGACGTCCATGCCCATCTGGGACTGGGTGGCCGCCAGCAAGCGTTCGAGCTGCCGATCCTGCCCACCGATTCGGTTCCCGAGATCCTGGATAAGGTGCGGACGTGGACGGAGCGGCTCCAGCCCGACGAGTGGGTCGTCGGAGGCATTGTGGGCTCCACGGTGATCGACGACCTCACCACCGACGATCTGAAAGCCCTGGACGACGCCGCCCAAGGCCACCCGGTGATGCTCCGCGACGATTCGATGCACAATCGCTGGGTCAACTCGCGGGCACTGGACATCATGGGGGTAACCGCCGACTCGCCCGATCCCGACGGCGGGTCCTATGTGCGGAATGCCGACGGGCAACTCACCGGCGTCCTGTACGAGCTGGCCGGAAATCTGGCCGAGTCGGCGGTGGCGGAAGCCGTTGAAGATCCGGCCGCGCACCATGCCACCGCCATCAAGACCGCTGTGCAGACCCTGAACTCCTTCGGCATCACCGCCGTCCAAGAGGCAGCCACCATGGACTACGCCCTGGAGACCCTGCACCGCCTTGACGAGCAGCGGCAACTCACGGCCCATGTGGTCGCGTCCATGCCGTCCCGCACCTTCATTGAGCCCGGCATCACCGGCGCGGAGCTGTACGACGTCGGTGCCCGCCACCGAAGCGCCCACGTGCGGCCGGACTTCTCCAAGTATGTGCTGGACGGGGTGCCGATGACCCGGACCAGCGCCATGCTGAATCCGTACATCTGCAGCCACCACAGCCACGACCGCGACTTCACCGGGGAGCCCCTGTGGGGGCTCGACGAACTGGTGGAATCGCTGGAGGATCTGGTGGACCGGGGGCTGCACGCGAAGCTGCATGCCACCGGCGATGCGGCGGTCCGCCGGGTCCTCGACGCCGTGGAGCGGGTCCGTGCAAGCCGCGGGGATGCACCGATCTTCCAGATCGCCCACGTGGAATACATCGATGAGGCCGACCTGCAGCGCTTCGCCGATCTCGGTGTTGTCCCCGACGCGTCGCCCTACCTCTGGTTCCCCTCGGTGATCCAGGAAAGCATTGCCAAGCAGATCCCGGCGGAAACTTTCGATAAGTCGTGGCCGCTGCGGGACCTCTTCGAGTCCGGTGCGCTGGTGAGCGGCGGCTCCGACTGGCCCTGCGCGGCGCCCACGCCCGACCCCTGGACCGGACTGGCGACCATGGTGACCCGGCGAAACCCGGATTCAGCGGTTCAGGGAGAACTCAACGGCGGCCAGTCGATCGGGATCCAGCAAGCCGTGGCAGCCTTCACCCGCAACCCCGCGGCCGCCATGGGGCTCGGCGACGTGACCGGAACTCTCCGCCCCGGGCTGTCCGCGGATTTCATAGTGCTGGACCGCAACGTTCTCATCGAGAACCCGGCCGCAATCCACCAGACCACAGTGCTTCAGACGTACTTCGAGGGCCGGTTGGTCTACGAGGCAGCCGACGAGGATGCGGCAGGTGTGGCCGCCGATCTGGCCGAAAGCGCCAGCTGAGCAGAGCGGACCTGCTGCACTAGCCGGCGCTGCCTCCTCGCTTCAGAAAGGCGGCCAGATTCGCCAGCGAGGAGGCCAGCCCGGCTTCGTGGTCGGCGGACGAAATGCCCGGCGGGACATTTGTGGCGGCAACGCTCACCAGTGTTCCGTCCGGTTGCGCCTGCAGCTCCCACGTCATGGTCATCGTTCCGGCGAAGCCGGCGTCGTCGGACATGAACTTGACCTGCTGCACGAGTTTCTCGTCGGGGACCAGATCGACGAACTCGACGTCGGTGACGTCCGTGGTGTCGGAGGTCTTTCCGTGGCCGGAGGCGTCCAGATAGGTCAGGACCATGCGGAAACCGCCGCCCACCCCGGGAGTGAAGTGTTCCACGCGGGCCATCATGCCGTCCGGCGGCAACCATTTTTCCAGGCTGTCGGGGTGGGTCAGGGCGCTGTAGATCGTCGACGGCGGCGCGCTGATCAACAGGCTTCCCCGATCGACCCTGTGGGCGTTCTGGTCCATCTTCCTGCCTCTGCGCGTCGGCGGTTTGGGGGCGTTTGACTGGCTTCGAGGGTAGCAGGCGGGCCACTTTCGGTGGAGCGCGAGCCCACCAAACGGCGGAAGCCGGCGCTCGCCGTCGTGCTCTGAAATGAGTGTTTCCTGGCAGCCATTCCCATGCAGGTCGTGACGTTTTATCATGGGCAGTTACGGTGACCAGCCGGCCGGGGAGTGCTGAGATCCAGCCCGTGTTCCGACGGCGGAGGAGCGTGAGGCAATGGAGCCGCATGAGGTGAAGGTCAACGGCGTGCCGCGGGTGTTGGCAGCCGGACCGCAGATCAGCCTGCTTGACTGGCTGCGTGGCCAGGGGCTGACCGGGGCCAAGGAAGGCTGCGCCGAAGGGGAATGCGGCGCCTGCGCGGTGCTGGTGGCGCGCGAGGACGGGCCGGACCGCACCCGCTGGACGGCCGTCAACTCCTGCCTGCCGGCGGCGCTGGCCTTCGACGGCGGGGAAGTGGTCACGTCCGAAGGACTGGGACGCGCTCCGGGGGCCTGCAGCGCCGAGGAGCTCCACCCGGTCCAGCGCGAAATGGCGGACCGCGGTGGTTCCCAGTGCGGCTACTGCACGCCCGGCTTTGTCTGCGCCATGGCGGCCGAGTACTACCGGCCCGAACGGCAGCCCGCCGCCGCGGAGGAACGGGGCCCGGACCTCGGCAGCCCCAACGGTTTCGACCTGCACGCGCTGAGCGGAAACCTGTGCCGCTGCACCGGCTACCGGCCCATCCGCGACGCCGCCTACGCCCTCGGCGCACCAGCGGACGCGGATCCGCTGGCCGTCCGACGTGAGGCACCGGCTCCTGCCGCTAAACGGACCCGGTTCGTCTCCAGCGGGACGGAATTCATCCGCCCGGGAACGCTGCAGGAGCTGTTGAACCGGCTGGAACAGGATCCCGACGCCGTCCTGGTGGCCGGGGCCACCGACGTCGGGGTGGAACGCAACCTGCGCCACAGCCGCCCGCGGTTGGTGCTGGCCATTGACCGGCTGGAGGAACTGCGCAGCCTGTCCGTGGGAGCCGACCTCGTGGAGATCGGGGCCGCCCTCACGCTCACCGAAGTGGAGCAGGGGCTGGGCGGACGGGTGCCACTCCTCAGCGAACTCTTCCCGCAGTTCGCTTCCCGGCTGATCCGGAACAGCGCCACGCTCGGCGGCAACCTCGGCACCGGGTCTCCGATCGGCGACGCCGCGCCGGTCCTGCTGGCTCTCGACGCCAACCTGCTGCTGGCCTCACCGCGAGGAGAGAGGTCAGTGGCGCTCGCCGACTACTTCACCGGCTACCGCCAGACCGTGCGCGAACCGGACGAGATCATCCGCGCCGTCCGGGTGCCGCTGCCGGTGGCTCCGAGCACGGCTTTCCACAAGGTGGCCAAGCGGAGGTTCGACGATATCTCCTCGGTGGCCGTCGCGTTCGCGGCCAGGTTCGACGGCGCCGTCGTGACCGATGTGCGGATTGGGCTGGGCGGCGTCGCCGCGACGCCGCTGCGCGCCACAGCCACCGAGGATGCGCTGACCGGCAGCGAACTGACCCGGGAGAGCGCGGCGGAGGCAGCCGCTGTCCTGGCAACGGAGGGCACGCCAATGGACGACCACCGGGCCAGCGCCCGCTACCGCGCCGCAATGCTGGAGCAGGCGATGCTGAGGTTCTATGCCGAAAACGCGCCGGAACTGGAGGTGATCCGGTGACCTCCCTTGCCGACCGGCCCGACAACCCCGCCGTGGGCCAAGCCGTATCGCACGAAAGCGCGGCGCTGCACGTGACCGGAACCGCCCTCTACACGGACGATCTGGTCGGGCGCATGCGCGGATGCCTGTATGCATGGCCGGTGCAGGCACCCCACGCCCACGCCTACGTGACGGCGCTGCGGACCGAACCGGCGTCGGCCATTCCCGGCGTGGTCCGGGTGCTGACCTCCGCCGACGTGCCCGGAGTCAACGACGCCGGAGCCAAGGACGACGAACCGCTCTTCCCCCGCGAGGTGATGTACTACGGCCACGCCGTGTGCTGGGTGCTGGCCGAAACCGCCGAGGCCGCGCGACTGGGCGCGGCAGCCGTGGAGGTCGATTACCAGGAGCTGCCGTCGCTGCTGACTCTCACCGAGGCCATCGACGCGGCCAGCTATCAGGGAAACCAGCCGGTGGTGGCCCGCGGTGACGCCGAGGCCGGGCTGAAGCGCGCGCCGCACCGGTTCAGCGGGTCGTTCGAGTTCGGTGGCCAAGAACACTTCTATCTGGAGACCCACACGTCGCTGGCGCACGTAGACGAGTCCGGACAGGTGTTCATCCAGTCCTCCACCCAGCACCCCTCGGAGACGCAGGAAATCGTCGCCCATGTGCTGGGCCTGACCAACAGCGAGGTCACCGTCCAGTGCCTGCGGATGGGCGGCGGGTTCGGCGGCAAGGAGATGCAGCCGCACGGATTGGCCGCCGTCGCCGCGCTCGGCGCCGTGCTCACCGGGCGGCCGGTCCGGCTGCGGCTGAACCGCACCCAGGACATGACCATGACCGGCAAGCGGCATCCGATGCACGCCAGCTGGGAAGTGGGGTTCGACGACGACGGGCTCCTGCTCGCGCTGCGCGCCATCATCACCTCCGACGGCGGGTGGAGCCTGGATCTGTCCGAGCCCGTCCTGGCCCGCGCCCTCTGCCACATCGACAATGCCTACCTCATTCCCGACGTCGAGGTCCTCGGCCGGATTGCCAAGACGAACAAAACCTCGCAGACAGCCTTCCGCGGGTTCGGCGGGCCGCAGGGCATGCTGGTCATCGAGGACATCCTGGGCCGGTGCGCGCCGGCGCTGGGCATCGAGCCGGCCGAACTGCGGCGCCGCAACTTCTACGCGCCGGGCCAGAGCACACCATACGGGCAGCCGGTCCGGCACGCCGAACGGCTGCACGATATCTGGGCGCAGCTGTCATTGCGGGCGGATGTGGAGCGTCGACGGGCAGCCGTGGCGCGCTTCAACGCCACCCACGAGCACACCAAGCGCGGGCTGGCGATGACGCCGGTGAAGTTCGGCATCTCCTTCAACTTCACGGCCTTCAACCAGGCCGGCGCGCTGGTGCACGTCTACAAGGACGGTTCGGTGCTGGTCAACCACGGCGGAACCGAGATGGGCCAGGGCCTGCACACCAAAATCCGCCAGGTGGCCGCCACCGCCCTGGGCGTGCCGCTGGACTTCGTGCGGCTGGCACCCACGCGGACGGACAAAGTGCCCAACACCTCGGCCACGGCGGCGAGTTCGGGCGCCGACCTCAACGGCGGGGCGGTGAAGCACGCCTGCGAGCAGATCCGCGAGCAACTGGCCGACGTCGCGGCACGGAAGCTGGACACCCAGCCGTACAACGTGCGCTTCGTGGACGGCCGGGTGACCAGCCTGGGCTCACCCGAGAGTCTGTCCTTTGCCGAGCTGGTTCACACAGCCTACTTCCAGCGCACGCCGCTCTTCGCCGCAGGCTTCTACCGGACCGAGGGCATCCATTGGGACTCCGCCAACATGCAGGGCGAGCCCTTCAAGTACTTCTCCTACGGTGCCGCAGTCTCCGAGGTTGAGGTGGACGGCTTCACCGGGGCCTACCGGTTCCTGCGCACCGACATTGTGCACGACGTCGGCGACAGCCTGTCCCCGCTGATCGACCAGGGCCAGATCGAAGGCGCCTTCGTCCAAGGCGCCGGCTGGCTGACACTGGAGGAACTGCGCTGGGACACGAGCGCTGGTCCGGACCGAGGCCGGCTGGCCACGCAGGCAGCCAGTACCTACAAGATCCCCAGCTTCTCGGAGATGCCCGAGGAGTTCAACGTTCACCTGTATGAACGGGCCACCGAGAGCGGTGTGGTGTACGGTTCCAAGGCGGTGGGGGAGCCGCCTCTGATGCTTGCCTTCAGCGTGCGCGAGGCCTTGCGTGCCGCGGCTGCTGCCTTCGGGCCGCCAAGCCGACCGCTCGAGTTGCCCAGCCCGGCGACGCCGGAAGCGGTCTTTTGGGCTGTCCAGGAGGCGCGGGCCGCCGCCGGCAGGGGAACGGTTCCTGCGACGACGCCCGCCGCATCGGGAGCGGGCGGATGATGGACTGGCTGGCCGCGGTGCAGAACCTGCGCGACGACGGAGGCCCCGGTGTGCTCGCCACGGTGGTCTCCGTGCGCGGTCACGCGCCCCGTGAGGCGGGCGCCAAGATGGTCATCGCGGCCGACGCTCTATGGGACAGCATCGGCGGCGGGAACCTCGAGGCCGAAGTGATCGACCGGGCCCGCCGCATGATCGCCGATGCGTCCGCAGCGCCCGAAACCCTGACGTTTGCGCTCAACGAGCACGCGGCGAACCAACACGGACGCCAGTGCTGCGGCGGCGAAGTGCAGGTCCTGCTGGAGCCGCTGCGCCATGATCCGGTGGTGGCGATTTTCGGCGTCGGGCATGTGGGGTTCGAACTGGCCCGGATCCTCTCCAGGCTGCGCCTGCGCCTGCACCTGACCGACAGCCGGGCCGGGCAGCTCGATCCGCTCCGGCTGGCCGATGTGACCGCCGGCAGCGCCACCGTCACGGCCCACCACACTCCGGCACCGGAGACTGTGCTGCAGGCCTTGCCGGCCGGCTCGCACGTCTACATCATGACCCACGACCACGCCGAGGACTTCCTGCTGTGCGACGCCGCACTGCGCCGGGGCGGCCTGGACGTTGGCCTGATCGGCTCGACGGCCAAATGGGCCCGGTTCCGGCAGCGGCTCCGCGCGGAAGGGCATGACGACGTCGACTCCATCCGCTGCCCCATCGGCCTGCCCGGCATCGGCGGCAAAGCGCCCGCCGCCATCGCCGTCGCTGTCGCCGCGGAGCTGCTCGGCAGGCTGGGCAGCGCGGTACCGGAAGCTTCCGGGCCGGCGCCCCGCGCGGTTTCGAAGTTCCCGGAGTAGTGGGCCTGCAAGGTGGCTGCCTCGCCAGGCCAGATAAATCCGGTCGGTGTCCCGAGGCCCTGACGGGCAGAACCAGAAGCCGTCCCGATCAGGTTTAGGACGGTGCGGCGAAGCCCAGCTTCTTGTCGATCACGTTCTCCAGCGGCTGCTGCCGGACGTAGCGGCCGAAGTTGTCCGCGAACTGCCCGGCGAGCTGCGGCAGCCAGCCCCGGGCATCGCCGCTCAGATGAGGGGAGATGATCACGTTGTCCATCGACCACAGCGGGTGGTCGGCCGGCAGCGGTTCGATTTCGAACACGTCCAAGGCAGCACCGGCGATGGCTCCGGCCCGCAACGCCTCCACCAATGCCTGGGTATCCACGCTGGCACCGCGGCCCACGTTGATCAACCGGGCCGAGGGCTTCATGGCCTTAAGCACGGAGGCATCGATGAGGTGCCGCGTCTGCTCGGTCAGCGGTGCCACCATCACCACCCAGTCAAAGCCACCGACGACGTCGGCCAGCTCGGATGATGCGTATATCTCGCCGAGATCCTCATCGCCACTGCGGGCCGTGCGCCCGGACCCGGCGACGTGTAGGCCCATGGCTTTGAGCACGCGGGCAATCTCGCGGCCGATCGACCCGGTGCCGACGATGAGCGCTCGGCTGGATTCCAGCCGTTCGGTCTCCCTATGCTGCCAGGTCTGCTCCCGCTGCAGAGACAGCAGGCCAGGCAGGTTCTTGGCGAAGGCCAGCATCCCGGCGAGCACGAACTCCGCCATCGGACGGTCGAAGATGCCGCGGGCGTTGGTGACCACCACGCCTGATTCCCGCAAGTCGTCGAACAGGAGTTTGTCCACGCCAGCGGCCACCACATGGATCCACTCCAGCGAGCCGGCGGCATGCCAGGCGTCCTCCAGCGCGGAGGAGAAGAAGTCCCAGAGCAACAGCACCTGCGCCCCCTCCAGCGCCTCGGCCAGTTGGTCCGCGGTGGCGTATCGGACTTCGGCTGCAGCTTCCACATCCTCCATGCCCGGCGGCAGGTGGTCCTTGTACAGCACGGCGACCACCGGCTTGTCGGTAGTCGCCGGGGCAGTCTCCCGGTCGCTGGCCCTGAGGGCCTGGCGTTCCGTCAAGGTCTCCTGCATCTCGGCCATCATCCACCTTTCGTTGCCACACGGCCCTAGGCTCGGGGCCGTGACCATCCTAGGGGAGCGGGCGCTTTCGGGCACCGGGCTGCACTGGAAGGACAAGAGCTCGCGATGCGCTCGAGCATACGGTTGCTGTAGGCAGACTCCGTGGGCATGCGCGATTGGGGATCCGCCAGCCCGGCGACCCAGCACAGACAACGATGCTGTAGCGATGGCTAGGGATTCACCTGAGGGGCGGCTGGTTGCCTTTGGTCTTGAGTTCTCCCAGCTGGCCCTCGACTTCGGCGCTGGCCTCGAGCCATTCGAACGCAGCCTGTACTTGGGGTGAATCCGGGTCCGACCAAGCGATTTCATTCCGGGCCGCGGCCTCTGCCTCGATCCGACGGGTTTCGCGCTCGGCCTCGCGGGCAGCCGACTGCATATCGGTTGCACTGCCGGCTGCTGCCGACGCGGCTTGCTGCATGCCGAGCGTGGCTTGGGCCACGCTGTGGCGGGCTTGCAGAGCCTGGAACTGCATCCGGCTTTCGTCGATCCGGAGCGACAGCCGGCCCAGTTCGCCGTTCAGTTGGCGCCATTGTTCGGCCATGCGCTCGTACTGGCGGGAGAGCGCTTGCACGCGCTTGGACGCGGTGATGCTGCGGTGCAGGGCCTCGCGGGCGCCGTCGTCGTCGCCCCTGGCTACACACTCTTCGGCGTAGCGGTCGCAGTAGGCCTGCTCGGCTTTGGCCTCGTCAAGCAGCAACTCGATCCGCCGGCAGTCAGCGGCGATGTCGGCAACGCTGCGGCGGGCTTGGTCCACGGCGTCGTACTGTTGTTGCTGGCTTGCAGCGATAGTGGCCATCGGATCCACCGGCGGCTCTTTGGCGGTGCGGTTGGCACGGATAATGCGTCCGATACGGCGTTTGATGGACACATTAGCTCCTAGTGGGGTTGGGTCGGCGTTGCGCCGGGGCGGTCCGGCGGCGCGGCTGGGCGCCCAGCCATCCGTGTGGTGGGACAGGAGCGCCGTGACCGCCAGGGGCGCCGTAGCCGCCAGGAGTGCCGCGGTAGGACGAAGACCATGCTTGCAGCGCCTCGATTTCGCGGGACAAGTGCCTGCCGGCGAGTTCCAACTGTTCGGCGTCGGCGGAATAGCCGGCCTCCATCAAGTGCTGCCGCAGCTCGCCGGAAAGCCGGTTCAACTGGTCCGTCCGGCCGGCCAAGCTGGCGGCCAGGGAACGCTTGACGCTAGGCTCCGGCTCTCCTTCGGCCAGCTTCAGTTGTTCATCCAAGGTTCGGGATGCGGCCTGGAGACGGTCCGCTACCAACGGCAGTTCGCCGACCGGGCGGCCCTCCGCAAAAGCGGCGGCCAGAGCACGTCCCGTCGCATCGGCCGAGCGCTGCAGGCCGAGCCGTTGCCTCGCAAGGCGGCGGCCGGCGTCGTCCTTGGTGTAGCTGCGCACCGTGAGGGTCCCTGTGCGCAGCCCGTTCCGGAGCAGGCGGGATCGCCGGACCCGCCGGATCAGCAGCCATGTACCTACGGCAATTGCCGTGCCGAAGCACAGCATAGTGATGCCGGTGAACAGGAGGATCTGCAGGACCATGTCAGCCAGGAAGGATCCGGAACTCGCGGTCGCCGTCATGCTCATGCCTCAAGTTTGCCCCCGAAGGGCCGGTTCCTGCCAGTACGAGGAATAGTCCGGAAAAACAATGGAGCCGGTCCCGAGTGGGGACCGGCTCCATCAGAAGACTAGTGCGGCGTTGCCGCTGCCGTCTTAGAGGCCGCGAATGTTGGCAGCCTGCAGGCCCTTGGGGCCCTGCACGGTTTCGAATTCGACCTTCTGGTCTTCGCGCAGTTCGCGGTATCCGCCATTGTTCTCGATAGCCGAGTAGTGAGCGAAAACGTCGGCCGAGCCGTCGTCCGGAGCGATGAAGCCGAAGCCCTTTTCAGAGTTAAACCACTTGACGGTTCCAGTTGCCATTTTTGTACTCCTCCGAGTAATTTCACGACCCGCGGACTTCACGAATCGTTTGCAGCGGTGTTTTTTCGTTCGCTGTTCAGAGAAGCACAGCCCCTTCGGTGAAGGGCCTGTTGCTCAAAATCAAATGCGCAACACAACAACTACAGGTTTCACAGTACACGATTGCTGCAGGGATGCCGAACGGCACTACCACGGACTGCCGCGTTCAGAATCCGTTCAGCAAGGCGACGTAGAGTGATCTTCATCTACGGGGTATCTGCCCACTAAAGCGGCTGGGAAGTCGGACCCAACCACCGAAGGCCGCATGAGCTTATCTGTATCTTCACCTGCAACCTCTACCCGCACTAGGCGGGGTTCGTCGGCAGCCACCGGCTACTCCCAACTTTTGAATACTGTCCGGGACGCCGGCTTGCTCAGGAAGCGCCGCGGCTTTTACATCAGCCTGTTCGTGGCGCTGGCCCTGGGGCTCGGCGGTGCGGTCACCGGCTTTGTGTTGCTGGGCCACAGCTGGTTCCAGTTGCTGATTGCAGCGGCACTCGGGATCCTGTTCACGCAGTTGGCGTTCCTGGCCCACGAGGCGGCCCACCGGCAGGTCTTCGAATCCGGACCGGCCAACGACCGGGCCGGGAGGTTCCTTGCCAATGCCGTGGTGGGAATCAGCTTCCAGTGGTGGATGAACAAGCACAGCCGCCATCATGGCAACCCCAATACGATCGGCAAAGACCCGGACATCGAACAGGACACCATTTCTTTCCTGCCCGAGCAGGCGGCCGAGCGGAAGGGCCTGATGGCCTGGTTCACCCGCCGCCAGGGCTACCTGTTCTTCCCGTTGCTGATGCTGGAGGGCATCAACCTGCACGCCACGTCGATCAGGTCGCTGTTTGCCCGCGGCCAGGTCAAGGGCCGCAAGCGGGAACTGTCCATCCTCTTCACCCGGCTGTCGCTCTACATCGCCGCGATCTTCATCTTCCTGCCCACCGGGATGGCCTTCGCCTTCATTGGTGTCCAGTTGGCCGTCTTCGGCGTGTACATGGGCGCGTCCTTCGCCCCGAATCACAAGGGCATGCCGTTGATCCCCAAGGATTCCAAGGTGGACTTCCTCAGCCGCCAGGTCTTGACCAGCCGCAACATCATCGGCCGCACCCGGCTGGGCAGCGGCTCCATCAACGCTTTCATGGGCGGGCTGAACTACCAGGTGGAGCACCACCTCTTCCCCAGCATGCCGCGGCCGAATCTGGCCAAGGCCGCCGAGATCGTGCGCGAATACTGCGCCACCCACAAGATCCCGTACACCGAAACCTCGCTGCCCAAGTCCTACGGAACGGTGGTCCGGTACCTGAACAAGGTGGGGCTCTCCGCGCGGGACCCGTTCGACTGCCCGATGGTGGCCCAGTACCGCCGGCGCTAGTGGCGCTCAGCAGGTTCCCCGGCCCATCGACTGTACCGATAACGCCGGCTTCCCCTGCGGCCGTGGGCGTTATCGGTACAGTCCTTTTCGTTGAGGCGGGTCCGCTCTAGAGCTGGGTGAAGGCAGCCGTGGCCGGATCGGCCCCGATGCGGCCGCCGGCGTCGAGCGCGGTGATGGCGGCCAGGTCTTCAGCATCGAGCGTGAGCCGTGCTGCGGCCAGGTTCTGCGCTATCCGGTCCGGGTTGGCGGACTTGGGGATCACGATGTTCCCGTTGGCCAGATGCCAGGCGAGCACTACTTGGGCCGGAGCGGCCAGGTACTTTGCTGCGATGGCGGTGACCGTCCGGCTCTCCAGATCGGCGCCCTGGCCCAGCGGGCTGTAGGCCTCGACGGCGATGCCGTGCCTGCGGCTGAGCGCTGCCACGTCGCGCTGCTGGAAGGTCGGGTGGATCTCGATCTGGTTGACCGCCGGCACCGTGCCTCCGGCGGCCAGCAGGGTTTCCAGATGGTCGGTCATGAAGTTGGAGACGCCGATGGCCCGGCTGAGGCCCTCGGTGTAGATCTCTTCAAGCACCTGCCAGGCCTGCACGTAAAGGTTTTGCGACGGCACCGGCCAGTGGATCAGGTACAGGTCCACGAAGTCCAGGCCCAGTTCGCGCAGGCTGGCGTCGAAGGCTTCGCGCGCGGTCGCTTGTTCGCCGTTGCGCAGTTTGGTGGTGATGAACAGGTCCTCACGGGCAATCCCGCTGGCCTTGATCGCGGCGCCGACGCCGGACTCGTTGCGGTACGCGGCAGCCGTGTCGATGTGGCGGTAGCCCGCTTCGAGTGCAGCCTCGACCGCCTGCTGGGTCTCGGCCGGCGGCACCTGGAAGACGCCAAAGCCCAGTTGCGGGATGGCGACGCCGTTGTTGAGGTCGATGGTGGGCACAGTGACCACAGGATGCTCCTTCGTGCAGGGGATGCGGAACTACTTTTTCGGGACCAGCACGCCGTACACGCGCAGTTCGGCCAGGTGCTGTCCGTCCTGGTCGTGGATGGAAATATCCACAATGTTGTTGCGGCCAAAGCGGGTGCGCTCGATGCCGGTGGCGATCAGGCGTGAATCCGCCGCGCCGGGTGCAATGTAGGTAATTTCGGCCTGCCGGGAGACGGACGGGCGGCCCAGCGATTCGCAGACAAACGCGAAGCAGGTGTCGCCCAAGGTGAAGAGGTATCCGCCATGCAGGATGTGGTGGCCGTTCAGCATGTAGTCCTGGACGGCCATAGCCATGACCACGCGCCCCTCTTCGGCCTCGAGCACCTCAATGCCGAGGTGCTGGGACGCTTTGTCGGACGAGTAGCGGTGGCGGACCAGGTCCTCGACCGTGGCAAACTGCGCGTTGGGGGCAGGGGTGGTCAACGGTGTCCTCCCGGACGTGGCGTGGATCATTGGCGTGATCCACGCTACCAAGCCCGGCGCTCTGATCACGCGCCCGGCGTTGCCCTGAAACCCGCCGCGAAGGCTCAATCCTCGCTGGAGAGGATCTTCCGTCGCGTGCTCAGCAGGTCAACGCCCGGCCGGTAGGCGATGTAGTTTTCGGCCGTGTCCAGCACCTGCACCACGTGGGCACGGTCGGCGCCGACCAAACCGATGCCCACCTCGGCCCGGCGGTAGAGGTTCTGCTGGCCGACCTCGGCCACGGAAACGTCGAATCGCTTCCGCACCTCGGCGATGATCGGCCGCAGCACAGAGCGTTTTTCCTTCAGCGAATGGACATCGCCGAGGAGCAAGTCGAACTCAATCCAGCCGATCCACATGCCGACGAGTCTAGGACAGGCTGCCGGGCCGCCGGCACCGAACGGCACCGGCGGCCCGGCCACCGAGGACATCCTAGTTGGCTACCGTGAAGCGCCGGTTCTCATGCTGCGGGTTTTCCAGCTCATCGAGCACGGCCACGGCGAAGTCCTGCGTGGAGACGCTCTCGCCGGCGGGGGAATCGGCGCCCAGCTTGTAGGTTCCGGTACGCTCGCCGGGCGCGATCTGCGGCGCGGGAGCCAGCATGGTCCATTCCAGGCCGGACGCGGAGCGGTACAGTTCCAGAACTTCGGCCATGGTGGTGGCCTCGGGCTTGTAGTCCTCCGGGAAGCCGGGCAGGTCCTTCAGCTGCACGCCGTCCACCTCGGTGGCACCGGCGCCACCGACTACGAACAGCCGCGCCGGGATGAGGGTCTCGGAGATCGCCTCGTGCGCATCCACGAACGGCGCGTGGGATTCACCGGTGCGCGACGGCGGGATGGAAAGGACGACGACGTCGTGCTCGCCGGCAACCTGCTTGTAGGTCTTCACATCGGAGAGCTCCGCCGCCAGGGCGGATGCGCCATTCATCGCGGCGCCGCTGCGCGAAATCGCGGTGACCTGGTGGTCGCGGCGCAGTGCCTCTGCGGTGATCTGGCTGCCGACCATGCCGGTGGCGCCGTAGACGGCAATCTTCATCTGGAAGTCCTCTCATGGGGTGAAACGGTCGGCTGGCACCCTCGTTTCAACCACGGACCTAAGCTAGAGGGCGTGGAGAACACGGTGGACAGCCAGGCGAACCAAGCGGAGCTGGCGGCAACAGTCGTCTTGCTGCGCGACAGCGCGGACAGACTCGAGGTCCTGATGCTGGAACGGCCTGGCAAGGGAACCTTCGCCGGGGCCTGGGTATTCCCCGGCGGCAAGGTGGATCCGGACGACTATCTGGAAGCCGAGGCGGAAGCCGCCGCCGCCGCCTCGCCGGGCACCGCCGTCGTCAATGGCCTAACCAAGCAACTGGCCGCGGCGAGGAATGCCGGGGTGCGCGAGACGTTCGAAGAAACCGGGCTGCGGATTGCCGGGCAGGAGCTGGTGCACCTGTCCAACTGGGTGCCCCGGCACAGCCTGGTTCGCCGCTTCCAAACCTGGTTCTTCCTGGCCGCAGCGCCCGACGGAGAGGTCCAGCTGAACGACGGCGAGTTGGCCGGCTACGCGTGGATGTCGCCAGCCGAAGCGCTCCTCCGGCACCAGACCGGACGCATGCAACTGGTTCCGCCCACCTGGGTCACGCTGCACGAACTGAGCGGCTTCGCAACGGTGTCTGACGCCCTGGTTGCGGCCCGCGGCGCGCAGCCCTTCGACTTCGAAAGCCACGTGATCGATGATCCGGCCACCGGCCAGACCATCGTCTGGGCGGGCGACGATGCGTATCCCGGGCCCGGACCGGCAGCCTCCGCCGGGGCACGGCACAGGCTCTCCACCGGTTCGCTGCCGTGGCGGTACGAACGGGACCACTAAACCCCTATTCCGCCCGCTGATGCGCGCCTAGACTTGTGGCACCTGCTGCCTGCATAGACCGGGAGACCGCCATGAAGAACGCACTCAAGAGGGCCACCAAGAAAAAGTCCTTCAAGGATCTGAGCACGGGTCAGAAGCTGCGCGTTGGCCTCACCGCCGCGGTGCAGATTGCCTTGCAGACCGCCGCGCTGAGGGACCTGAAGAAGCGGCCGGCCGCCATGGTCAACGGGCCGAAGCCGGCGTGGTTTGCGGCGTCGTTCCTAAATTTCGTTGGCCCTGCGGCCTACTTCCTTTTCGGCCGCAAGCGCTGAATCCCTAAACACAATCCGTTGAAGATTTCAATCCACTGCTGGTAAACCCCGTCAAACACTGTCTTGTGGTTTCGGCTGGGTAACGATGCCTTAGAGTGTTTGACGTCACGAAGTGGCATCGACCACACTTGAAATAGTGAACGCGTGTTCGGTCAGCGAACAAGTGGTCTGTATCCCCGTTCTCCTCGGGGCAGAAGGAGTGGAAATGAAATGTGCGCTGAATAGGGCGCCGCACCGGGATGAGTTGCTGTCATGAGCGCTCCGTCGGTGACAACAGACAGCCAGGGTGCCGCGGCCAGCCGTTCGCGCAAGCGCCCGGCGAAGAAGCGCCCCACCAAGCAGTTGCTGGGGCTGGCCGGTATTTTGGCGTTCTTGCTGGTGTGGGAACTGGTGCCGCGGGTAGGGATCGTGGAAGCGCGCTTCCTGCCGCCAGCGTCCGAGGTCATCGCGATGCTGTTCAACGATTTCGGCTTGACGGCTTTCTGGGTGGCGGTGGGCGAGACCATGCTGGCATGGTTCCTGGGCCTCTTGATGGCCGTGCTGCTGGCAGTGGTGCTCGGCTTCATCATCGGGTCGTCCAACTTCCTGCGGAAGGTGACTAACTCCACCGTGGAGTTCCTGCGCCCGATCCCGTCGGTGGCGCTGATTCCGCTGGCCGTGCTGCTGTTCGGCGTGAAGATCGAGTCTTCGCTGATGCTGATTGTGTATGCGTCGTTCTGGCAGGTCTTTATCCAGGTGCTCTATGGGGTGGCTGACGTGGATAACGTGGCCATGCAGACCGCGAAGTCCTACGGTTTGGGCCGGTTCGCCCGGGTCCGTTACGTGGTCTTCCCGACGGCTTTGCCGTACCTGATGACCGGCGTGCGGCTGGCGGCGGCGGTGGCACTGATTCTGGCGATCACGGCCGAACTGGTGATCGGTTCTCCGGGCCTGGGCAGGGAAATCTCGCTGGCGCAGTCCGGCGGAGCAATTTCCGGGATGTATGCGCTGGTGCTGGCCACCGGTTTGATCGGTGTGCTGATCAACCTGGTGATGCGCTTCATTGAGCGCAAGACGTTGTCCTGGCATTCCTCCATCCGTTCCGAGGTGATCGTGTGAAAATCCTGAAAGGCTTTGCCTACGGGTTGGCCCTGCCGGTCATCCTGGTCCTGATTTGGTGGGCCTCCACGCTGGGCACGACGAACTTCTTCGTTCCGACCCCGGCCACGCTGGCGGAAGCGTTCGCCGAGACCTGGTTCGGCGAGCGGATTTTCTCCGACGTGCTGCCCTCCATCGGCCGGCTGCTCGTCGGTGTGATCGCCGCGATCGTGCTCGGTATTGCTGCCGGCCTGTTGATCGGTTCGGTCAAGTGGTTGCGTGACTTCACAGAGCCGGTGCTGGAGTTCTTCCGGGCGATCCCGCCGCCGGTGCTGATTCCGGTGCTGATGCTGCTGATGGGCATCACCGACTCGATGAAGGTTGTGGTCATCATTTCCGGCTGCATCTGGCCGGTGCTGCTGAACACGATTGAGGGTGTCCGCGCCATTGACTCGGTGCTCTCGGATTCGGCCCACACTTACGGGATCGGGGGCGTGGCCCGGGTGCGTTACCTGGTGCTGCCGTCCGCGGCACCGCAGATCATGGCCGGTGTCCGCCAGTGCCTGTCGATCGGTTTGATCCTGATGGTCATTTCCGAAATGTTCGCCTCGTCCGAGGGGCTGGGCTTTACCATCGTGCAGTTCCAGCGTTCCTTCGCGATCCCGGAGATGTGGTCCGGCATCGTGGTGCTGGGCCTGATCGGTGTTGCCATGTCACTAATTTTCCAATGGACCGAGCGCAGGATCCTGCGCTGGTACCACGGCCTGCGAGAGGTAGAAAATGCAGCCTGAAACCACTCCCGTTTCCACCGGCAGGACCCTGCCCGAAGGCCAGGCGATGCTCTCGGTCCGCGGCGTCAAGAAGGTCTACCACACCGACGGCGGCGACATCGAGGCGGTGCGCAACCTGACTTTCGACCTGAAGGCGGGGGAGCTGGCCTGCCTGGTGGGTCCGTCCGGTTCCGGCAAGACCACCCTGCTCAAGTGCATCTCCGGGCTGTTGGCCCCGACCGAGGGCGAAGTGCTGCTGGACGGCGCTCGGGTGACCGGCCCGCCGAAGAAGATGGCGGTGGTGTTCCAGGAATACGGCCGCTCGCTGTTCCCCTGGATGCGGGTCCGCGAGAACGTGGAACTGCCGCTGAAGAACGCCGGGATGAACAAGGCCGAGCGGGACAAGCTGGTGGACGAGGCCCTGGAGGCCGTTGGCCTGGACCATGTGCCGCAGTCCTACCCGTGGCAGCTCTCCGGCGGTATGCAGCAGCGCGTGGCGATTGCCCGTGCCGTGGCCTACCAGCCCGAGGTGCTGTTGATGGACGAGCCGTTCGCGGCCGTTGACGCGCAGACCCGCGCCGACCTGGAGGATTTGATCCGCACGGTCTGGAAGAAGCTCGGCGTGACCGTCCTGTTCGTCACCCATGACATCGACGAATCGGTGTACCTGGGCCAGCGCGTGATCATCCTGTCCTCCTCGCCGACCGTGATCCAGGAAGACCTGGAAATCGACCTGCCGGACGAGCGCGACCAGCTCAACACCCGCGCACTGCCGCGGTTCACCGAGCTGCGCCACCACGTCTACGAGCAGATCCAGCGCGCCAAGCAGGGCCACCGCCCCGCGGCCGCCACCCAGGCCGGCAGCGCAAGCTAGCCGCGCCTGATAAGCGCCGGAGCCGGCCGCTTCCTTCGCGGAAGTGGCCGGCTCCGTTGTTTAACCGACGTCCGGGAGCGGTTGTTGTTAATCAGCGCCTGCCCCCGCCAGGCGTCAGAAGGCGATACGGCGGAGCAGGTCGCGCAGTGTTTCGCGCTCCTGGTCGTTCAGCTGGGCCAGCGAGTGGTCCGAGGCCTGGCGGACGATCGCTTCGGCCCGCTTGTAGAGCCGGCGACCGGCAGCCGTGGGAGCAATGACCTTGGACCGGCGGTCGCGCGGATCGGCTTCCCGTGTCACGGCCCCGCGCTTCTCCAGTTGATCCACCAGGGCCACGATCTGGCTGGGGTCCAGGCTCAGGAAGTCTGCCAGTTCGCGCTGCGAGGGGTTCTGTCCGCTGCAGGCCAGCGAGAGGACCGAATAGGACCGCACCTTCAGATCCAGTTCAGCGAGCATGTTGTTGGCCCGGCCCGAGCCCAGCGACCGCGCCCGCGCAGTAAGGAATTCGATCTCGCTGGCCAGATCCGTGCTGTACAGCCGCTCGACGCCGTTTCCTGCCGTGGGCTGGCTGGAGGTGGCCGCCTCGGCCGTGGTTGGTGCGGGCATGGTCCCTCGCTACGTCTTGATGCCTGAAAATATGATTGACTTTTTCAATCATATGGGTTGTCATTGGTTTCAGTCCAGCATAAACCCATGCACCCCTCAAGTGCAGGAACAAGGAGCATCAAATGTCACTGGCCGGAAAAGTAGCCATCGTCACCGGAAGCGGCCGCGGCCTCGGCCTGGCCTATGCCCAGGAACTTGCCCGCCAGGGCGCCGCCGTCGTCGTCAATGATGTTGACGCTCAGGTGGCTGAGGAGGCTGTCGCCAGCATCACGGCCGCCGGCGGCAAGGCCACCGCCGTCGTCGCTCCGGTGGGCTCCACCGAGACCGCCAAGCAGTTGGTGAGCACCGCCGTCGAGACCTTCGGCGGGCTGGACATCCTGGTGACCAATGCCGGCGTGCTGCGGGACAAGTCGCTGTTGAAGATGACGGATGAGGACTTCGACCTGGTGATCAACGTGCACCTGCGCGGCACCTTCACCTGCGTCCGCGAGGCCTACGCCCACTTCAAGGAGAACGGCGTGGCCGGCCGCATCATCACCATCGGCTCGCCGACCGGCCAGCGCGGCAACTTCGGCCAGACCAACTACGCCGCCGCGAAGGCCGGCATTGTGGGCATGGTCCGCACGTGGGCGCTGGAGATGAAGAGGGCCGGCGTTACCGCCAACGCCATCATCCCGGTGGCCGCCACGGCGATGACCAAGACCGTGCCGTTCTTCCAGAAGGCGGTGGAGGCCGACGAACGCGGCGAGGCGATGCCGGACTTCTTCCGCAAGGACCTGGGCTTTGGCACGGCCGACGACGTTGCCGGCCTGGTTGCCTACCTCGCCTCCGACGCCGCGGCCAAGGTGACCGGCCAGGCGATCGGCGTTGGCGGCGACCGCCTGCAGCTGTGGTCCCATCCGGAAGCCGTGGTTACCGAGTTTGTTGACGGCGGCTGGACCTACGAGGCGCTGATGGAGCGCTTCGATGACCTCCTGGGGGGCCGGCTGCAGAGCGTGGGCGAGGAATTCCCCGAACTGCCGGCCGAACTGCAGCCTGAGCCGGCGGCGAAGTAGCGATGGCACCCGTGCGCTACGAACTGGGCCTGGATGTCGCCTCGCTGACCGCGATCGATATGCATGTGCATGTCGAGATCGACGGCCACGGGCACGTCTCGCTGCCGCAGGAACTGATGGACGCCTCGAGCAAGTACTTCAAGGCCGAGGAGCGGACCCCCTCGCTGGATGCGATTGCAGCCACCTACCGGGAGCTCAAGATGGCCGCCGTGGTGTTCACCGTGGACGCCCGGACCCGGTTGAAGCACCAGCCGAACAGCATCGAGGATATTGCCGAGGGGGCAGCCCGGAACAACGACGTGCTGATCCCGTTCGGCTCGGTCGATCCGCTCACCGGCGCCGAGGCTATCGACCGGGCGAAGCTGCTGGTCGAGGACTACGGCGTGCGCGGGTTCAAATTCCACCCCAGCCTGCAGGGCTTCAACCCATCCGACGAGCGGTACTACCCGCTGTGGGAGGCGCTGGAGTCGCTTGGCCTGCCGGCCGTCTTCCATACCGGGCAGAACGGCATGGGTGCCGGCACCCCCGGCGGATCCGGAATCAAGCTGGGCTACTCCAACCCGCTGCTGCTGGACGAGATCGCCGCGGACTTCCCCCAGTTCCAGATCATCATGGCGCACCCGTCGGTGCCCTGGCAGGACGAGGCCAACTCGATTGCCACGCACAAGTCGAACGTGTTCATCGACCTGTCCGGCTGGTCGCCGAAGTACTTCCCGGAGTCGCTGGTGAAGCTCTCCAACTCGGTGCTGCAGGACAAGGTGCTCTTCGGCACCGACTACCCGCTGATCACCCCGGAGAAGTGGCTGGGTGCCTTCGCGGACCTGCCGCTGAAGGACGAGGTGCGCCCGAAGATCCTGAAGGACAACGCCGTGCGGCTGCTGGGGCTGGACGGGGCGCAGCGATGAGCGCCGTCGCCGCAGAAAGGGCCGGAACCATGGCCGAGCAGTTCTACCCGTCCGACCAGTACGGCTACGCCACGCTGCTGACCGACGCCGAACGCAGCGTGCTCGGCCGGCTGCGCACGGTGCTGCAGGAACAGGTCCACCCGCTGCTGGCCGACTACTGGGAGCAAGGCGAGTTCCCGTACCAGATAGCGCAGCCGCTCTACGACCTGGACCTGATGGCCCCAGCGGAGCTGACCGAGGGCGGCGCCAAGCCGTCCGGGCTGTACGAAGGATTCCGCAACTTTGAACTCGCCCGGACGGACGCATCTGTTGCCACCTTCTACAACGCACAGTCCGGGCTGTTCCGCACGGCGGTCAACCTGGGCGGCAGCGCAGAGCAGGCCGCCGAGCTGGACCCGAAGATCCGCAGCTTCGAGTTCAAGGGCGTTTTCGCGCTGACCGAACCGGAACACGGATCGGACATCGCCGGCGGTCTGGAAACCAGCGCCCGGCGCGACGGCGACGAATGGATTATCGACGGCGCCAAGCGCTGGATCGGCGGAGCTGTTACCGCCGATGTGCTCGCCATCTTCGCCCGCGACCAGGCCGACGGCCAGGTCAAGTGCTTCCTGGTGCCGACCGATGCCCCCGGCGTCGAGCTTTCCAAAATCCTGCGCAAGACCTCGCTGCGGATGATGCAAAACGCTGACATCACGCTGACCGGCGTGCGGGTCCCGGACTCGGCCCGGCTGCAGAATGTGAACTCGTTCGCGGACGTGGCCTCGCTGCTGCGAAACATGCGCTCCGACGTTGCCTGGATCGCCACCGGGCTGCAGGCCGGGGCCTACGAGGCCGCGCTGCGCTACGTCAAGGAGCGGAAACAGTTCGGCAAGCCGCTGGCCGGCTTCCAGCTGATTCAGGAGAAGCTCGCCACCATGCTCGGCAACGTCACCGCGTCGCTCGGCATGGCGGTGCGGCTGACCCAGCAGCAGGAGGAAGGCATCTACAAGGACGAGAATTCCGCCTTGGCCAAGATGTTCTGCAGCGCCCGGATGCGTGAGACCGTCGCCCTGGCGCGGGAAGTGGTCGGAGGCAACGGCATCACGCTGGACACCGACGTCGCGCGCTTCCACGCCGATGCAGAGGCCGTCTATTCCTACGAGGGCACGCACGAAATCAACGCCCTGATCGTGGGCCGGGCCATTACCGGAACCGGCGCCTTCCGCTAAACCACAGCTACAACCCATTCCCCAAGGAGCAATCATGAGCAACACCGTCGTCAACTTCGAAGATCTGCCCAACCTGGTCGGCAAAGACCTCGGGTACACCGACTACCGGGAGATCACCCAGGACCAGATCAACACCTTCGCGGATGCCACCGACGACCACCAGTGGATCCACACCGACGTGGAGAAGGCCAAGGAAGGCCCCTTCGGTGCACCGATCGCGCACGGCTTCCTGACTTTGTCCCTGGTCATCCCGCTGTGGAGCGAACTGTTCGACGTGGAAGGTGTCAAGACCAAGGTCAACTACGGACTCGACCGGGTGCGCTTCACCAACCCGGTCAAGGCCGGCGCCAAGGTCCGCATGCACTCCACCATCTCCGAGGTCACGGAGGTCAAGGGCGGCGTGCAGATCAAGACCAACAACACCATCGAGATCGAGGGCGAGGAGCGTCCCGCGGTCATCGCTGAGTTCCTGGCGCGCTTCTACGTCTGACAGCCCGGCTGTGTGATAGCCCGGCTGTGCCCGGTCCCGGCTCCAGCCGCTCTCTGTTTCGGTGGTTGGAGCCGGGGCCGGAACGGCCCGGCGCCGTGGTCGGGTTCGGTGCTGAGGCCGGAACCGCTGCCGTGACCAAAGCGAACGTCACAAACGGGCCACAACTATTGATTTATTCAACTATTGACTCTACGTTGTACTCAGCTGTGGTGCTGATCACAGTCAGCCCTCGACGGTCGGGGGACGGCACCACGGACCCAAGGAGCGATTCATGAAGAAGCATCTGGCCAAATTGTTGGCCGGCGGCGCGATTGCCGCCATGGCACTGACCGGTTGCGGGTCGGGCTCTCCGTCCGGATCCAGCGAAGCCCCGGCCGCGGAGTCCGGCGCCGCGGACAGCGGCCTGACCAAGATCGCGGTGGGCGTGCTGCCGATCGCCCCGTCCGGCGCCATGCAGTACGGCATCGACGAAGGCATCTTTGAAAAACACGGGCTCGACGTCGAGCTGCAGACCGGCCAGGGCGGCGCGGCAATGCTGCCGGCTGTTTCCACTGGCACGATGAACTTTGCGGTAGGCAACCCGCTGTCAGTGATGACCGCGGTGGACAAGGGCCTGGACATGAAAATCGTCTCGGGCTACAGCGCTTCCCGGGCTGAAGGCGAAGACAACAACGCGGTGATCGTCAAGGCCGATTCGGGGATCGAGAGCTTCGCCGATCTGGCCGGCAAGACCACTGCCGTGAACACGCTCAAAACCCAGGGCGACCTGACCATTATGGAGTCGGCTGCCGAGGATGGTGCTGATCCGTCGAAGCTGAAGTTCAGCGAAATGCCGTTCCCGGACATGGAAGCGCAGCTGGAACGTGGCAACGTGGACGCCATCTGGGTTCCGGAGCCGTTCCAGTCCAAGGCGTTGGCCAACAAGGACTACAAGCTGTTGGGCTACCCGAACCAGAAGACTCTGCCGGGCCTGCCCACCATGGTGACGTTCACCAGCGGCAGCTACGCCGAGCAGAACCCTGAGATCGTTGCCGACTTCAAGGCCGCCGTGACCGAAACCCTGAAGGGTGCCGAAGCGGACAACGACAGCGTGCGCGCTGTCCTGCCGGAGTTCATGGGCATGCCGGAAGAGGTGGCCAAGAACCTCAAGATGGAGGTGTTCGACGGCGAGGTGCGCAGCCAGGTGCTCAGCGACATGGGTGAGCTGATGGTCAAGTACAAGTACGTAGACAACCAGCCGGACGTGCAGGCCATGACCGTAAAGTAGGTCCGGTCCAGCTTTGAGCAGGGGCGGTTTCCGGGATTCCGGGAGCCGCCCCTGCTGCGTGTGGCGCCGCGGGCGCGGCGGCTTCGGGCCGCCGATAGAAGTTTTAACAGTGTTGAGCGGGGCTTGCAGGCCCGGACTGTGGCCTGCCAAACGGTCGCTGCCTAGACTCCCAAGAAACCGTGAAACGACACGAGGGAGTGCACCATGAAGCGACTTGTCACCATCGTCTGTGCCGCCGCCGTCACGGCAGCCCTGGCGGCCTGCGGCGGCGGGTCGCCGTCCGGCGGGCCGGCGGCAACCGACGGCGGCGGCGCTTCGCCGGCGGAGGGGATGACTGCAGTGACGGTGGGGGCGATTCCGATCGGCGACGTGGCGCCCCTCCACCTGGGCAAGGCCAAAGGGTTCTTCGAAGAGGAAGGGCTCGATCTGACCATCGAGAACACCACCGGCGGCGCGGTCTCCGTTCCGGGCGTGGTGAGTGGCAGCTTCGACTTCGCCTTCGGCAACACCGTCTCGCTGATGGTGGCCCGCGATCAGGGGCTGGACCTGAAGTATGTGGTTAACGGAACCCGTGCCTCTGACCAGGACGACGTCGACTTTGCCGGCGTCGTGGTGGCGAAGGATTCGGACATCAAGTCGGTCACCGATCTGGAAGGCAAGACGGTCTCCTCCAACAATCTGGCCAACATCGGTGACACCACCATCCGGACCGCCGTGGACAAGGCCGGCGGCGACGGCTCGACCCTGAAGTTCGTGGAAGTCGCATTCCCTGACGCACTGGCCGCCGTGGAGAACGGCCAAGTGGACGCCGCCCTCATCTTGGAGCCCTTCCTGACCTCCGCCATCAAGAGCGGGGCGCGGGTAGTGGCTTGGCCGTACCGCGGGACCCACCCGAACCTGGACATCGGTGGCTACTTCGCCTCGGCGGACAAGATCCAGCAGGATCCGGAGCTGGTGGAGAAGTTCACTGCGGCCATGACCAAGTCGATGAACTACGCGCAAGAGAACCCAGACGAGGTCCGGGAGATCATCGGCACCTACACCAAGACAGACCCGGCACTGCTGCAGGAAATCGTGTTGCCGCGCTTCGACCCGCAGTTCGACCGCGACGCCGCACAGACGCTCGCTGATGCTGTACTGAAGTACGGCACCGTGGACGAGGAAGTGGATCTCGACGCCCTGCTCCCTGCCAGCACCCAGTAGGGCCGGCAGCGGACGCGACGTCCCGCTCGGGCGGAGCCGCATCCCCCACCGCTGCGCCATGGGATCGGCTTTGATAACAATCCGGATGCTTCGTTGACGGCGAACACTATGGACGTAGATACTGTGAGTGATCTGGGGCACATCCGTGCCTAGTGAAGGATTGATGGGAGAGGGACCCGTGAAGAAAATCAGGGCAGCAGTGGCACTGGCGGCGGTGCTGGCATTGACGGCGTGCGGCGGTGGAAGCCCGTCGGGCGGCGGCGGGGAAACAGCTCCCGCGGGCGGCGGCGAAGCATCCGGCGGCATGACGAAGATCAATGTGGGCGTTATTCCGATCGTGGACGTGGCGCCGATCTACCTGGGCAAGGAGGAGGGCTTCTTCGAAGAAGAGGGGCTGGACCTGGAGTTGACCCTGGCGCAGGGTGGTGCCGCGATCATTCCGGCGATCACCAGTGGCCAGATGGACTTCGGATTCAGCAACGTCACCTCGTTGGTCATCGCCCGCTCCAAGGGCCTGGACATGAAGATGGTGGCCAACGGCGTCAACACAACCGGTGACCAGGATAAGGACTTTGCGGCTGTCATGGTGAAGCCGGACAGTGGCATCAAGGAAATCAAGGACCTGGTGGGCAAGCGGATCGGCGTCAACACGCTCAATAACATCAGCGATTCCACCGTCCGCGAGGCTGTTGAACAGTCCGGTGGCGATTCGTCCAACCTGAACTTCGTGGAAATGCCGTTCCCGGACATGCCGGCCGCCCTGGCGAACGACCAGGTGGATGCGATTGCCGCTGTGGAGCCGTTCGCGACCATTGTGGCAGGCGACGGCGCCGTGCCGGTCTTCTCCAACTATGCGTATCCCGTCGAGAATCTGACCGTAGCTACCTACTTCACCTCCGACAAGAACGTGCAGGAGAAGCCGGAAGTCACCGAAGCGTTTGTCCGGGCGATGAAGAAGTCGCTGGCCTTCGCCGATGAGAACCCTGACCGCGTTCGCGAAATCCTGCCGACCTACACAAAGCTGGACCCGGCCGTGATCGAGAAGCTGACGCTGCCGAAGTTCCCGCAGGAAGTCAATGCCGACTCGATCAAGGAGATCGCCGATATCTCGCTGAAGAACGGTCTGATTGACCAGCTTCCGGACATGGAGGCGCTGCTGCCGCAGCAGCAGTAGACAGCAAGTCCCGCACCAAGCGCTGATGATGCCTCTTCCCTGCCGGAGGGGGCATCATCGGTGTCTCCGGGGCTCCGTCCGCTACGCAGTGGAGCGGCATTCTCAACTATTGACTTTTTCAACTAAAAGACATTAGGTTTGGGGTGTGGGCCATGGTGACGCGCTTCACTGCGGCTTAGCTGGGTAGCCCGGGCGCCGGGTACGTCGAAAGGGTTTGAACGATGCAGAATCAGGGGCTCGGTGCCTGGATCCATAAGCGCCGCATGAAGTCCGCGGCCAAGACCGCGATCATCAGCTCGGCGGGCGAGATGAGCTACGGCGAATTTGCCGAGCGGGTCGACCGGCTGGCCAATGCGCTGGCGGACCGCGGCATTGCCCGGGGCGACAGGGTTGCCTACCTGGGGGAGAACCACCCGGCCTTTTTGGAGACCTTCTTTGCCTGCGGCACGCTGGGCGCGATTTTCGTTCCGCTGAACACCCGGCTGGCCCCGCCGGAGATACAGTTCGCGCTGCAGGACTCGGGCAGCCGCATTCTGATTCACGCCCGCAGCCTGGAGCCTTTAGCCGTCCGCGGCAGTTCGCTGCTGGAACTCAGCCACCGGATCGTCGTGGAAGATGCACCGGCCGGCCTGGTTGCCGCGCAGGCAGCACCCGAGGCAGCCGGGCGGGGCACCGCCGTCGAGCTGTTGGAAGAGGTGATTGCCTCCGGCAGCGAAGAGCGCCGCGACGTGGCCGTCTCGCTCGATGACCCGGCCATGATCCTCTATACGTCCGGCACCACCGGCCGGCCGAAGGGCGCGCTGCTCACGCACGGCAACATGACCTGGAACAGCATCAACGTGCTGGTGGATTTCGACATGGCCAGCAGCGACGTCGCCCTGATGATCGCGCCAATGTTCCACGTGGCATCGCTCGGCATGGGTGTGCTGCCCGCGCTGCTCAAGGGTGCCACCGTGGTGCTTGAGCCGAAGTTCGAACCGGGCCGGACTTTGATGCTGATCGAGAAGTACAAAGCCACCGCCATCAGCGGCGTGCCCACTACCTACCAGCTGCTGTGCGAGCACCCCGACTGGGATAAGACCGACATCAGTTCGCTGAACAAGCTGACCTGCGGTGGCTCGGCGGTGCCGATGCGGGTGCTGGAGGCTTACGAGGCACGCGGATTGTCGTTCACCAACGGCTACGGCATGACGGAGACCGCCCCTGGCGCCACCACGCTGGCGGCCGAGAAATCGCGCCCGAAGGCCGGTTCCGCAGGGCTTCCGCACTTCTTCACCGACGTCCGGATAGCCGACCCGATGGGCGACGTGCTGCCGGCGCGAGAAGTGGGCGAGATCCAGATTTCCGGACCGAACGTCATCCGCGAGTACTGGAACCGCCCCGATGCCACGGCCGAAAGCTATGCAGACGGCGTCTGGTTCAAGTCCGGCGACATGGGCTACGTGGACGACGAAGGCTTCCTGTTCATTTCCGACCGGCTGAAGGACATGATCATCTCCGGCGGCGAGAACATCTACCCGGCCGAGGTGGAGCAGATCATCCTGGAGCTGGAGGCGGTCAGCAGCGCGGCGGTGATCGGCATTCCGGACGAGAAGTGGGGCGAAGTGCCGCGTGCGGTGGTGACCGTCCGCGAGGGCTTTGCGGTGACCGCCGAGGACATCCAGCAGCACCTGGACGGGCGGCTGGCCCGCTACAAGATCCCCAAGTCGGTGGTGATCGTGGAGGACCTGCCGCGGACCGCCAGCGGCAAGATCCGCAAGGCCGACCTGCGCAAGGAATACTCCAACTAGCCTGCTCGCGGGCAAGCGCCGCCGTCGTTCCCGCTCAGGGCAGCGACGGCGGCCGGTGCTGTTCAGCGGTGCGCTGTTCTGCGGCGTGCGGAGGCGGGGCCGCAGCCTGTCTCTGGCGCGGCTAACGACGGCGGTGCCCGGCGTCGGCTCTTGCGGGGCCGGGCGCCGGGCTACTTTTTGCCGCCGGCCGCCTGCCGGGGGCTCCGCCGGTTGGCGTAGAGGTCGTCGATCAGGTCCAGTCCGCGCTGGGCCCACGCAATCTCCTGCTCGGCCCGGGCCACCAAGCCCTCGTACGTGAACCTCTTGAAGGCCTTGACCCGGTCGCGGTCGGCTTCGGGCGTGCCGGCCAGGCGTCGGTTCAGCATTTCGCTGGCGTCCTGGTCGATCTCGCGGATGCGCTGCTCCCATTGCTGGCGCAGCCCGGTGTGGTGCTCAATGTGCGCGCGCATCTGCTCGCGCGCGGCTTCGGGCGCGGCCCACTCCAGGTAGGCGGCCTTCAGGTGTGCTGGATCCCGCACCCGGGTGTACTCGAGCGTGGTGTTCATCCAGTCCCGGAATGCCTGCACGCCGGCATCGGTGATGTGGTACCGGCGTTTCTTGCCGCGCTGGCCCCAGGTGACCTCCTCGCCGTCGAGCAGGCCTTCCTTCTCCATCCGCCGCAGCTCGGGGTAGATCTGAGAGTCCGGAGCATGCCACACGTGCCCTACGGAGGCTTCGAATTCCTTGTAGAGGTCGTAGCCGGTCATGGGCTCAACGCTGAGCAGCGCCAGCAGGGCGTAGCGAAGACTCATTGATCCAACTTTCTTTTGAGCTGTGTTGCCAATCACTATATCCATCGATAGTCTGAGATCCACGCCACTATCTATGTTGATAGTTAGTTAGCGGATCCGGAGACGGCGCCGCCATCGGCCAAATATAACTGAGCCTGCCTCGCTGACGAGGTCGGCTCGCGCTACCGGAAGGAACCGTTGTGACCGCTGCAGTGCAGACCGCCAGCTCCACCACCCACAAGGTCATGGGCCACCCGCTCAACGCGTGGTACGTGGCGGCCTGGGACCACGAGGTCACCCGTAAGCCGATGGCCCGCCGTATCGCCAACCGGCCGCTGGCGCTGTACCGCACCGAAGCCGGCAAAGCCGTTGCCCTCGCCGACGCCTGCTGGCACCGCCTCGCTCCGCTCTCCATGGGCAAGACCATGGGCAAAGACGGAATCCAGTGCCCGTACCACGGCATTGTCTACAACTCCGCCGGACGGTGTGTCTCGATGCCGGCGCAGGAAACCATCAACCCGTCGGCCACGGTCCCGTCCTTCCCGGTAGTTGAGCGCCACCGCTACGTCTGGGTGTGGCTGGGCGACCCGACGCAGGCTGACCCGGACCTGGTGCCGGACATGCACCAGATGGACTCACTCGAATGGGCGGGCGACGGCGAGACCATCCACGCCGACTGCAATTACCAGTTGGTGCTGGACAACCTGATGGACCTGACCCACGAAGAGTTCGTGCACTCGTCCTCGATTGGGCAGGAAGAGCTCAGCGAATCCGACTTCGTGGTCAGCCATGAGGGCAGCACCGTCACCGTGACCCGCTGGATGCACAACATCGACGCCCCGCCTTTCTGGCTGAAGAACATGCGGGACAAATTCCCCGGCTTCGAGGGCAAGGTGGACCGCTGGCAGATCATCACGTTCCAAGCCCCGTCCACCATCTGCATCGACGTCGGGGTGGCCAAGGCCGGCACCGGCGCACCGGACGGGGACCGCAGTCAGGGCGTGAACGGATTCGTAATGAACACGATCTCGCCGGAAACCGACAGGTCCTGCCACTATTTCTGGGCTTTCATGCGCAACTACCGACTGGACAGCCAGCTGATCACCACCCAGCTGCGCGACGGCGTGCACGGCGTCTTCGGCGAGGACGAGGAAATGCTCAAGGCGCAGCAGGCAGCCATCGATGCCAATCCGGACTACGAGTTTTACAACCTCAACATCGACTCCGGCGGCATGTGGGTGCGCCGGCTGATCGAGCGGATGCTGGTGGCCGAGGGTCGGATGGCTTCCGCCGTCCAGGCCGGCGTCTAGAGGAAGGCGCAGGCGACAACATGGCAGCAACAAATGTAGAAGTCTGGCAGCAAGCCACCGTAGTCGAGGTGCAGGACGTGGCGGCCGGCATCCGGCGGATCGTGCTGGAGCCGGCCCTGCCGAAGAACGCAGAACCGGGGTCGCATGTTGACCTGAAAGTCCGGATTGCCGGCCAGCAGGACAAGCGCTCCTACTCCATCGTGGACTCCTCCGACGGCGGACGCCGCCTGGCGCTGAGCGTGCTGAAGGCGCCGGCTTCGCGGGGCGGATCGGAATTCATGCACACGCTGGCCGCCGGCGACAGGCTGGAAATCACCCAGCCGCTGCAGAATTTCCCGCTGCGGGTCGGAGCCGAGCGGTACATCCTGTTGGCCGGGGGCATCGGCGTGACCGCGATGGTCAACATGGCGCGTGTACTCAAGGCCGTGAAGGCGGATTACCGAATGGTGTATGCCGGGCGCAGTCGAGCGGCGATGGCCTATCTGGATCAGCTGCAGGAGGAGCACGGAGACCGGCTGCAGGTCCACGTGGATGATGAAGCCACCTCGCTGCAGGTGGACGAACTAGTGGCCGGCGCGGACATGGATACCGAACTTTACATGTGCGGACCGATTCGGCTGATGGACGCAGTCCGCCGCGCCTGGACGGAACGCGAGCTGCCGGTGCCGAACCTGCGCTACGAGACCTTCGGCAACAGCGGCTGGTACGACCCGGAGGAATTCGTGGTGCGGATCCCGCGGCTGGGCATCGAGGCCACGGTGGGCCAGGGCCGCTCCATGCTTGAGGCCCTCGAAGAGGCCGGTGCGGACATGATGTTCGACTGCCGCAAGGGTGAATGCGGCCTCTGCGAAGTCCGCGTGCTGGAACTGGACGGCGCGATCGACCACCGGGACGTCTTCTACAGTGAGCGCCAGCAGCGGGCAGCGGAAAAAATGTGCTGCTGCGTCTCCCGCGCCGTCACCTCCGGCACCGGGGCAAAAGCGGACGCCGTTCCCGGCCGAGGCCCCGCCGTCGTCACCATCGAGGTGTCCTGACCCGCCCGGGCTCGGGAGATCGCCCAAAGGCCCCCGCGCCTGGCCACCGGTGATCGACCAAAGGCGCCAGCGCCTGGCCACCGGTGATCGACCAAAGGCGCCCGCGCCTGCGTGGAGATCCGAGTCGGACGTGTCTCCGCGCGCTTCGCTTGGTCGACAACCGATTCGGTGATCGACCAAAGGCGCTTGCGCCTGCGCGGAGATCCGAGCTGTCGCCGGGCTCAGATCCAGCGCGGTGCTTGGGGTGTATCCGGCCTGTTGGAGGTAATGCCGTGGGTATATCGGCCGGCAGCCCAGGCGGTGATGTCCGAGAGGGTGCCGGTGACAATAACCGGATCGGCGGCCGCGGCGTCGCCGAGTTGCGTGATGCCGCCTGAGTCCAGGACTTCCAGTCGCAGGTCTTTGTCGTCGCCGCGCTTGTGCCAGGCGCCAGTGATGTCTTTGAGCAGGCGTTCGAGCACGTCGGAGGGCATGTCCGCGAAGCTGGCGCCGTTGTCGAGGTCGACGGCGTGGATCCAGACTTCGCGGGTCCGCCACCATACGGTTTCGGTGGCCGGGGCGGTGTAGCCCTGAGCGGCTTTGACCTCGTGCCCCCACGCATCTTGCGGTGTGTTCCGCCATGCAACGTCGAGGTGGTTGGCTGACTGTTCGTAGAGGTCGCGCAATTCGACCGGGGAGAGCGAGGCGCCATGGTCGATTTCTTCGTTCCGGGCCTGCCGCGACGGGTACATCGGCGTTTCCACGCCAGTGTTGGCCCATACGATCAACCGGCCGATAGCTCGGGCGTTGTAGCCGACGTGGGCGATGACGTGGGCGCGGGTCCAGCCGGGCAGCAGCGACGGCGCGGCGAACTCGTCGTCGGAGAGTTCCTTGAGTTTGCGGCCGAAGAAGGCGGTACCGCGGCGGGCGGTGAGCAAAGCGCTCTTGAGTTCCGGGTCATTCGTGAGGTCCTCGCTGGCAACCATCGATCCTCCTGTGCACGTTGTGGCGCGGCACGCTCGCACGGGCTGCGCCTAGCGGTTCGGTTTCCACTGAAGTTCCGAGACGGTCCCGTCCCTTGGCGTCAAGAGTAGCGTTCGGCTCATCGGGTCATGGGTCAGGGCGGGCAGCCGGTTGTTACCGCTGATGGCGACGGCGGCGCTCAGGTGAGCGCCGCCGTCGTCCGATTGAGGGGCGGGCAGAGCCGGCTGCTAGGTGCTGGCCGGCTCCGCAGGCTCCAGCTTGCGCTCCAGCGGGTGCTCGATCTCGTCCTTCAGCATGCCGCCGAAGGTGAGCGCCAGCACCGCCAGCAGCGGCAGGGCCAGGCCCACGAATAGGAAGATCAGCCAGATCGGCACCACTTCGCCCACCGGCCCGGCCAGCGCCATGGACACCGGCATCAGTGCCAGCGAGACAAAGAAATCAAGGCTGGAAATCCGGCCGAGCAGGTGCGGCGGAACCCGGCGCTGCAGCAGCGTGCCCCAGATGACCTGGCCCGCGCTGCCGGTGGCACCGACCACGAACAGAGCCACCGCCATCACCCAGAAGCTGTCGGTAAAACCGATGACCGCGATGGGCAGGGCGCCGGCGCCCCAGAACAGCAGCATCACCGTGAGGTAGCGCCTGGGCAGCCGCAGGGAGGCAGTGAACAAGGCTCCCAGCGCCCCGCCGACGCCGAAGATGCCGAGCAGGAAGCCGAAGGTCTTCGAATCCCCGCCCAATTGGTCGGCGACGGCAAACGGCAGCAGCACTTCAATGGGCCCGATAAAAATGAGCACGCTCACCACGGCCCACAGCAGCGTCCAGAGCAGCCAGGGAGTCTTCAGTGTGTAGGTCACGCCTTCGCGCAGATCGGCCAGAACCGAACTGCGCTTGGCCGGGGGCTCGTCCTCGGCGGAGACCGACGCAACCGTTCCCTGATCCGGAACCAGCTCTTGGCCCAGGAAGTTCAGGATGACCAGCGCGGCCAGATGGCACAGCGAGATCCAGCCGATGGCTGCAGCTGGGGAGAAGGAAGCCACGACGATTCCTGCTAAGGCGGGGCCCGCCGCCTGCTGCAGCAGGGGGCGCATGGTGCCCTCCATGCCGTTGGCCGCCAGCAGATCCTCGGCCGGCAGGATTCTGGGCAGAATAGCCGAGTATGCGGGGAAGAAGAAAGCGGCTCCCGCGCCCAGCAAGAAAGCGGCAGCGGCAAGGTGCCACAGCTGCAGCAGTCCGGTCAGGGCAAGCAGCGTCACGGCGCCGATGGCCACCAGATTGGCCGCTTCCACACAGATGATCAGGCGACGGCGCGGAAGTCGGTCGGCCGCGATGCCGCCCAGCAACACGAACGCCAGCAGGCCGACGCTTGAGCAAGTGGCCACGAGCGAGAGTTGGATAGGGCCGCCGCCCAGGGCGATGACCTGGTAGACCATGGCCACGGCCCACATGCCGGTGCCGAATACCGAGATGGCCAGGGCGGAAATGAGGATCCGGTAGTTGCGGTGGGCGAAAGGCCTCAGCACGCGGGGCGTGGACATGATGGTTTCCTGGAGTTAGAAGGGAAGGCCTCAATAGTATCCGCCCAGTGATTGAGAAAAGCAAATCACTCGCAACCCTCTATGTCCGTAGTGCTTTTGCGGCTAGACTCGCAGCAGGCCGGTCGGGAGTGATCGGCGCCACATGTGGAAGGACTGACACCATGGCCGACCCGAAACACGCTTCGTCAGACGCTGCCCGCGCGCTGCTCGATGACTTCTCACTGGAGATGACGGGCAAGGACGTTCCCGCGCTGGAAGATGCGGCCGGCGCGATTCCTCCCGGCACGCTGATCAACGTGACCTTCCTGGGGAACGAGGACCTGCCGATGCGGGTTTCCGCGGCAGCCGCAGTGAAGCGGCTCGGGTTCGTGCCGGTGCCGCACGTTTCCGCCCGCCGGTTGGCGTCGCAGGCGGAATTGGAGGATTTCCTGCAGGCCTTGTCCGCGGACGCAGTGCCGGCGGATGTTTTTGTGGTGGGCGGGGATCCGGCCGAGCCGATGGGGCCCTATCCGGACTCGTTGGAAGTCATCCGCACCGGCTTGCTCGCCAAGTACGGCATTCGCCGGGTGGGGATCAGCGGTTACCCGGAGGGCCACCCCGATATTTCCGACGACGTGCTGTGGCAGGCCCTGGAGAACAAATATGCCGAATTGCAGCAGCAAAACCTGGAGTCGGTCATCATCACCCAGTTCGGATTCGACGTCGACCCGGTGCTCGAGTGGCTGGCCGAGGTCCGTCGCCGGGGAATCAATGCACCGGTGCGGATTGGCGTCCCGGGCCCGGCTGGGGTCAAGCGGCTGCTGAACTATGCCAAGCGTTTCGGCGTGGCCTCTTCGGCTGGAATCGTGCACAAGTACGGGTTCTCACTGACCAACCTGCTGGGCACCGCCGGACCGGACAAGTTCCTGGAGGAACTCGCCCGCCGCTACGATCCGGCCGTGCACGGCACGGTGAAGCTGCACTTCTACACTTTCGGCGGAATGAAGGCCACCGCGGAGTGGGTCACGGACTTCCGCGGCGGACGGTAGCGGGGCCTGCCGGTGCGGAGTCTTCGCCGGCCGGTGGCAGGGGGCCTTCGCTCCCACCTATAGGAGTAACCTCCCACGTTTCAAAACGCTTACCCCGCTCTGACTAGGGCGATTGGTTTGCCCGGCTCTTGATAGGTGGGAGCGAACGGGCGCCTGCGGAGGCTCCGGGATACGGCGAAGGACGCCTGGCGGCCCTGTTGCACGCGACTGCTGTGTGATTAGGTGAAGATACGGCGCACGGGCGCCTGACGGGAGGAGTTCCATGAGCGAGCAAATCAACAATCCGGACCGCTACGACCGGAAGGACCGGGACGAGACCGCGGGCGAAACGTCCCGGGACGAAGAGCTGCTGGCGCCGGGTGAATTACCCCCGGACGCCAAGCAGGGTCTGGCCAACGTCTACGGCGATGCCGACCGCACCGCCATCGATGACCCGGTCAAGGCGCCCGGCCCCGAGGACGCCGCCGCCATTGAGCATATGGAACAGCACTACAGCGTCCGCGAAACAGAGACGGGCGAGCGGTACGTCGAGGAGACGGTCCTGCCGGAGGATGGCGACTAACAGGCTCGGTGGGCCAGCGTTCACAGTGACGGCGGCCAACAACCAGTCGATTGACTGAAGCGGCGGGGAGGATGCCTTCGGAGATCCTCCCCGCCGTTCGCCGTCGTGCTCCTTAGGAGCAGCCGGTCATCAGGCCTTTTTGCCGGAGCGCCAGCCGCCCGGGTAGTCCTGCCGGACCGCCGAGGAGTACGGTACCGGGCTGACGATGGCGCGCACGTTCAGCTGCTGGTGCGGCTCCACCGTGGTCTTGCGGGACCCGCCGTCGGGCTCGCCCCACACCACGGTGACTTCGGTGCCCTCCGGAACATCCGCGTCCACGGTGGCCAGGGACAGCGCCTTCTTCTCGTTCGCGGAGTAGCCGGTGAACATGGAAAGGCCGATCGTCTCGCCGGCGGCGTCGAGCACGGCGTCATAGTTCGACGAGCCATAGTTGGCCAGCGGCAGGTCGAAGTACTTGTACGACGTGCCGTCGGCATCGAAAAGCGAGGCGAAGATCTTGGCCACGTCGTCGGCGTTCCATTCGAGCGTGACCTTTTTGCGCTGCGTTGCCGGGTCGATCTTCTCGAGGGCTTCGCGGCCAATGAAATCGTGGTCAAATTTCACCATGTGGCCGTAGCCCAGCTCCCACGGGTTCAGGTAGTAGTCCTCGATCTTGTCGGAGACAAAGCTTCCCGCCACCGCGTTGACGGCTTCGTAGCTGTCGGCGCCGAGCCATTCGCGGTAGGAGCGCAGTTCCTCGCCGGTGTAAATGGCCGGCAGCGGCGACGGGATCCAGCCGGATTCCAGCGTGTTGGACGGGTAAGCGCGGGAGCCGACGGCGAGCATGTCGAACTCTTGGCCCGCTTCCAGGATCGTGTCGCGGACCTGATCGTAGGTCTCGTAGGGGCCCCAGATCTCCAGGCCCGGCGCGCCGGCCATGCCGTGGCGCAAGGTGTGGACCTGGCGGCCGGCCACCTGCATGTGGTCCATGTTGAAGAACTTCAGCTGCTCCACCGGGCCGCCGTTGACCTTCTCGATGATTTTCCAGGCGTTCGGGCCCTGGATCTGGAAGCGCCAGTACTTGCGCTTCACCGGCTGGCCCATGGGGCGCGACGGGGACCGGCGGTCCACTTCGATGTCCACATCGTAGCCGCCGGTTTCACCGTGGTAGATCAGCCAGTTGGCGGCAGGGGAGCGGCCCACGTAAACGTACTCGCCCTCGGCTTCGTGGAAGAGGATGCCGTCGCCGATCACGTGTCCGGCCGGCGTGGTGGGAACGTACTGCTTGGCCTTGTTGACCGGGAAGTTGGCTACCGAGTTGATGGCGGTATCCGAAATCAGCTTCAGGGCGTCCTTGCCCTTGATGAACAGGTTGTCCATGTGGTGCGACTGGTCGAACAGCACCGCGGACTCACGCCAAGCTCGCTGTTCGCTGCGCCAGTTGGTGAATTCCGGCGCGACGACCGGGTAGATGTAGGCGCCGAGCTGCGAGTTACGCAGCAGGTTGACGGTATTGCCGGATTGGTCCAGGACTTCCTGGAGGTTCTTTGCGCTCATGGGTACTTGTCCTCCTCGATGGCGGCTTGATTGTGATGCAGTGCACAATCCCAAGACACCTCGACTCTATATCTATGGAGGTAGATATGTCGACGGTTTTCGTCCGGGGAAAATCCGCCGGCGGGGAAATAGGGAACGAAAATCTGCCTTTTTGATTGCGTCTCACAGGCCTAACGTGGATTCAGGGCCAGCCCAGCCAGGGTGCCCATTCGAGCGACAGAAGCATGGAGGAACCGCCATGACCGCAACAGCTCACGTTTCCGACTGCAGCGTTACCAACTGCTCTTTCAACGATCACTCTGAATGCAATGCCGGTGCCATCACCGTTGCCGGCGGCGAAAACCACGCTGCCTGCGCCACGTTCATTGACACCGGAGCGCACGGCGGCCTGCCCAAGGTCTTGGCCGGGGTTGGTGCTTGCCAGCGCGCTGAATGCACGCACAACGACCACCTCATGTGCCAAGCTCCGGCGGTCCACGTGGGACCCGGCGCCGACAACGCCGACTGCCTGACGTACGAGCACCGGTAGCGCGGCCCTTCCAGGCAGGCCGCTAACGGCGGCGCGCCCGCCCGACCGTAGTTACGGCCCGGCTGTGCCGCTTCGACGGCAGCCACCCGGCCGCGTGACGACTGCCGATGCCACCAAGTCCCGACGGCGGCCCGCTCGAAGGGTCGACGACAGAGCACCCGAAGCGCGGCAGGTGCCCTTCCCGACGTCGAAAGTAGCCGACGCCGGGAAGGGCACCAGTGTGGGTGCGGTGGGTGAAGCGGATCAGCGCTCTGCGGCAGCCAGCGGGGTTTCCTGCGCATGCACCCGGCGGACGGCTTCCTCGAACTCTGACTCGATTTCCGGCACGGGCTTGTGCGTCAGGAGGCTGACGACGACGGCGACAACCACGTTGAGGATGAAGCCCGGGACAATCTCGTACATGGTGTCCGAGAGCGCCGACGTGCCCCAGACGAACACCGTCACCGCACCGGCAACCATGCCGGAGAGCGCTCCGGCGACGGTGAGCTTCCGCCAGAACAGGGACAGGATGATGGTGGGCCCGAAGGAGGCGCCGAAGCCTGCCCAGGCGAAGGCCACCAGGCCCAGGATGGTGTCATTGCGCGCCCAGGCCAGGATGCCGGCCACCAGGGAGACCACCAGCACGCCCAGCCGGCCGAGCATTACCTGGGTCTGCGCCGACGCCTGCCTGCGCGCAAAGATCTTGTACAGATCCTCCACCAGTGCCGAGGAGCAGACGATCAGCTGCGAGGAGACGGTGCTCATGATCGCCGCCAGCACGGCCGCCAGCACAAAACCTGCGACGAACGGGTGGAACAGGATCTGGGACAGGTCCAGGAAGACCGATTCCGCCGACTTGGCGTCCGTGAGGGTGGCGCCCGGGTTCTGCTGGAAGTAGGCCACGCCCACCAGCGCGGTGGCGGTGGCGCCAAGTACCGTCATCAGCATCCAGCCGATGCCGATCCGGCGGGCGGTCTTCGCCTCGCCGGGCGTGCGCAGTGCCATAAAGCGGACGATGATGTGCGGCTGTCCGAAGTAGCCCAGGCCCCAGGCTGCTGCCGAGATGCCGGCGACGGCGCCGCCGGTGAACAGGCTCAGGTGGTTCGGGTCCACCTGCTGGATCGACTCGATGGTGGCACCGAGGCCACCGGTGGCGAAGACTCCGACAATCGGCACCAGCAGCAGGGCCGCGAACATCAGCAGACCTTGGGCTACGTCGGTGTAGCTCGCGCCGAGGAAGCCGCCGAACATGGTGTACAGCACCGTGACGCCGGCAACCACCAGCATGCCGACCTCGTAGGAAGAGCCGAACGATGACTCGAAGAAGATACCGCCGGCCACCATGCCGGAGGAGACGTAGAAGGTGAAGAACACCAAAATGATCACGCCGGAGACAACCCGCAGCAGATGCGAGCGGTCCTTCAGTCGGTTCTCCAGGAAACTGGGGACGGTGATCGAATCGTTGGACACTTCGGTGTAGGAACGCAGCCGCGGGGCCACAAGCTTCCAGTTGAGCCAGGCGCCGATGGTCAGGCCGATCGCAATCCACGCTTCGAACAGGCCGCCGACGTAGAGTGCGCCCGGCAGTCCCATCAGCAGCCAGCCGGACATGTCCGAGGCGCCGGCACTCAACGCCGCTACGCCGGGCTTGAGGCCGCGGCCAGCCAGCATGTAGTCGTCGAGGTCACTGGTGCGCCGATAGGCCCACCAACCGATAGCCAGCATTCCTGCCATGTAGATCAGCATGGCGATGATCTGGAAAATCTGGTCGTCCAAGATTGGGTCCTCCCCAAGTAGTGGTTTGGTTCCGACTCAGTATTCCAGCGGACGTACATATGACGCCAGCCACAAGGCCTTCCGCGGCGTGATTCCGGGCTAAATCGTTTCAATACTGGCAAGAAAACACCCCTCCGATTGGCTTTCGCCAATCAGTTAAAAGGTGTAGCCTCTATCTGGCCTCACTCAACCCTTGCCCCGAAAGTTGCGTCACACCGATGCTGCTCCGTTTAATCCGCCATTACGGCCGTCCCTATCTCCCCTTCGTTGCCGCTGTGGTGGTCCTGCAGCTCATTGCGACCATCGCGGCACTGTATCTACCCAGCCTGAATGCCCAGATCATCGACGAGGGCGTTGCCCGCGGCGACACCGACTACATCTGGAGCACCGGCGGCGTCATGCTGACCGTCAGCTTTGTCCAGGTGGCCGCCGCGATCGCCGGCGTCTACTTCGGGTCCAAGGCGGCGATGGCGGTGGGCCGCGACCTGCGCCGCGGAATCTTCCATAAGGTCACCGGGTTTTCCGCCCGCGAGGTGGGCCAGTTTGGCGCGCCCAGCCTGATCACGCGCGGCACCAACGATGTGCAGCAGGTGCAGATGCTGGTGCTGATGGGCCTGAACTTCATGGTGATGGCCCCGATTATGTGCGTCGGCGGCATCATCATGGCCCTGCGCGAAGATCTGCAGCTGTCCTGGCTGGTCTGGGTCTCGGTGCCGCTGCTGTTTGTTGTGGTGGGCCTGCTGGTCTGGAAGCTGATGCCGCTCTTCCGTACCATGCAGGAGAAGATCGATGGCATCAACGGTGTGCTCCGCGAGCAGATCACCGGCATCCGCGTGGTCCGGGCCTTCGTCCGCGAGCCCTACGAGGCCAAGCGCTTCGAGAAGGCCAACCGTGAACTGACCGATGTCTCGGTCTCGGTCGGCAACCTGTTCGTGCTGATGTTCCCCTCGATCGGCATGATCCTGCATCTGGCCACGGCGGCGGTGCTGTGGTTCGGCGGCCTGCGCGTGGACGCCGGCGAGATGCAGGTGGGCGCTTTGACCGCTTTCCTGCAGTACCTGCTGCAGATCCTGATGGCGGTGATGATGGGGACGTTCATGGCGATGATGATCCCGCGCGCCTCGGTCTGCGCCGAACGCATCGGCGAGGTGCTCGACGTCGAGCCCTCCGTGCACGAACCCGCCGAGCCGGAGAAGGCACGCGAGCCCGCCGGAGTCGTCGAGTTCCGCAACGTGACCTTCGCCTATCCCGGTGCTGAAGTGCCGGTGCTGCGTGATGTCAGCTTCACCGCACGGCCCGGTCAAACCACGGCGATCATTGGCAGCACCGGCGCCGGCAAGACCACGTTGATCAGCATGCTGCCGCGGCTGTTCGATGCCGGCAGCGGCGACGTGCTGATCGACGGCGTTCCGGTCACCCGGATGGCCCGCACGGACATCACCGACCGGGTGGCCCTGGTGCCGCAGCGGCCGTACCTGTTCTCCGGCACCGTGGCGCACAACCTGCGCTTCGGCAATCCGGACGCCACCGACGAGGAACTCTGGGAGGCGTTGCGCGTGGCCCAGGGCGACGGCTTCGTCCGCGCCAAGGACAAAGGACTGGAGTCGGCGATCTCCCAGGGCGGCACCAACGTCTCAGGCGGACAGCGCCAGCGGCTCTGCATTGCCCGGGCGCTGGTGGCCAAGCCCAAGGTCTACCTCTTTGACGACTCGTTCTCGGCGCTGGACGTGGCAACCGACGCCCGGCTGCGGGCTGCGTTGAAGGGGACCACCAAGGACGCCACCGTGATCATCGTTGCCCAGCGTGTGGCCACGATCATCGAGGCGGACCAGATCCTGGTGCTGGAGCACGGGCAGATCGTGGCCCGCGGCACCCATGAGGAACTGCTGGAAAGCTCCGAAACCTACCAGGAAATTGTTGATTCCCAGACCGCGGTGGAGGAAGTGGCATGAGTCCGGACAAAGAAGCCCAGTCCGAGCTGGCCACCGGACCCGACCCGGTGGCAGCGCCCACCCCTGCCGCTGCCGCGGAAGCCGAGGCAGAGGTCCTGGAGGAGCAGTTCCAGCCCGGCGAGGCCGACCAGGATTTCATGACCGGGACACCGACCCGCAAGGCCCAGCACTTCTGGCCGTCCGCCAAGCGCCTGTTCGGCCTGCTGAAGCCGGAGAAAGCCAGCATCGTCCTGGTGTTGGCCATGGTTGTGGTGGCCGTGGTGCTCAACGTGATTGCGCCCAAGGTGCTGGGCAACGCCATGGACGTCATCTTCAACGGCGCGATCGGGATGAACCTGCCGGCCGGCGCCAGCCAGGAAGAAGTCATCGCCGGACTCCGCGCGCAGGGCCAGGATCAGTTCGCAGCTCTGCTCTCCGGCATGGAACTGGTGCCCGGCGTGGGCATCGACTTCCAACTGCTGGGCAACCTGATCCTGCTGGTGCTGGGCATGTACGTGGTCTCCTCGCTGTTCATGTGGCTGCAAGGCTGGCTGCTGAACCGGATTGTGATGCGGGTGGTCTTCGGGCTGCGCCAGGACGTGGAAGCCAAGCTGAACCGGCTGCCGCTGAACTACTTCGACACCCGGCAGCGCGGCGACATGCTCTCCCGGGTGACCAACGACGTCGACAATATCCAGCAGGCACTGCAGCAGGCCTTCGCGCAGCTGATCATGTCCGCGCTGAGCCTGCTGGGCATCACCATCATGATGTTCATCGTCTCCTGGCAGCTGGCCCTGATCGCGCTGATCGCGCTGCCGCTGTCCGCCGTCGGCGCCGGCCTGATCGGCACCCGGAGCCAGAAGCTGTTCACCGCCCAGTGGAAGCACACCGGTGCGCTCAACGGCCACATCGAGGAATCGTTCAGCGGCCACGATCTGGTCCGGGCCTTCGGCCGCGAACAGCAGTCGGTGGAACAGTTCGACGAGAAGAACGAGGAGCTCTACAAGGCCTCGTTCGGCGCCCAGTTCGTCTCCGGCATGATCATGCCGGTGATGCAGTTCATCTCCTACCTGAGCTACGTGGGCATTGCCGTGGTCGGTGGCCTGCGGGTGGCGTCGGGGTCCATGACCCTGGGCGATGCCACCGCGTTCATCCAGTACTCGCGCGAATTCAACCAGCCGCTGAGCCAAATGGCGGGCATGGCCAACATGCTGCAGTCCGGCGTTGCCTCCGCGGAGCGGGTTTTTGAACTGCTCGACGCCGATGAGCAGGAGCCGGACACCGCCACCGAGACGCTGCCGGCCAAGACCGACGGCCACGTGGAGTTCCACAACGTCAGCTTCAGCTACACCGCGGACAAGCCGCTGATCGAAGACCTCTCCTTCTCGGCGAACCCCGGTCAGACGGTGGCGATCGTGGGGCCGACGGGAGCGGGCAAGACCACGCTGGTCAACCTGGTGATGCGGTTCTACGAACTCGACGCCGGCCGGATCACGCTGGACGGCGTGGACATCACCGCGCTCAGCCGGGCCGAACTGCGTTCCAAGGTGGGCATGGTGCTGCAGGACGCCTGGCTGTTCGGCGGCTCCATCTTCGACAACATCCGCTACGGCAACCTGGATGCCACCGAGGAAGAGGTCATGGCGGCAGCCAAGGCCACCTACGTGGACCGTTTTGTCCGGGCGCTGCCGGACGGCTACGACACCCTGATCGACGAAGAGGGCAACAACGTCTCCGCCGGTGAGAAGCAGCTGATCACTATTGCGCGGGCGTTCCTGGCCAACCCGTCGCTGCTGATCCTGGACGAGGCCACCAGCTCGGTGGACACGCGCACCGAGCTGCTGGTGCAGCACGCAATGGCCGCGCTGCGTTCCGACCGGACGAGTTTTGTGATCGCGCACCGGCTCTCCACCATCCGGGACGCGGACGTGATCCTGGTGATGGAGGACGGCAAGATCGTGGAGCAGGGCAACCACGCCACGCTGCTGGCTGCCGAAGGCCCGTACTACCGGCTCTACATGTCCCAGTTCGCGGCGGCAGCGGATCCGGTGCCCTGACCGCTGAACCACGGGAATGACGACGGCGGTGCCCGGGTGAGGATTCGCATCCCACCTTTGGCGCCGCCGTCGTCCGTAATGCCGGAGCTCAGCCTTCGGCGATCCGCTCGGCTATTCGGGTGCGCAGCCTTCGGCGATGCGCTCGGCGGCACGGCGGAGCAGCGGAAGATGTGCCTCTGTCGCCGTGTGCAGGGTGTCCGGGCTGGCCAGCATGTTGACGCCGACGGCGGCGACCACCGCCCCGGCTTTGTCCTTGACCGGCACCGAAACGGTGCGGTGGCCGGACTGCAGTTCGCTGTCATTGACCGCATAGCCTTGCCTGCGCACCTGCTCGATCTCCAGCCGGAAGCGTTCGGTGCTGTCAATGGTCTGCTCAGTGAGCCGGCTGAACTGGCTTGCGTCCATGGCGGAGCCGAAATCGGTCTCGCTCAGCCCGGCCATCAGCACCTTTCCCATCGACGATGCGTGCGCCGGAATGCGGGCACCGACGGTCAGCCCGGCGCGGATCATGCCGGGCACCCGGGTGGCCGCGATGCAGATGACGTCGCCGCCGACCAGCACGCCAACCGTGCACGGTTCGTCGAATTCATTCGTCAACCATTCGACGCTCTGGCGGGAGGCCAGCACCAAGGGGGAGCCGGACAGGTAGCCGTGGCCCAGCTCCAGCGCCTGATGGGTCAGTGCGAACTTCTCCCCGTGGCAACGCACATAGCCCAGATGGACCAGCGTCCGCAGCACCCTGGCGGTGGCCGCCCGGTTCAGCCCGGCACGCGCCGCGACGTCGGCGGCACGCATGGACGGAGCGCCGTCGTCGAACACGCTCAGCACGGACAGCCCGCGCGCCAAAGTGCGCACGGACGGCTCGGCGCCGGGCCGGAGATCGGGCTCGCTGGTGATCGTCATCACTGGAGAGGATACCCGGCCAGCGACCTGACCGTGATGCTGGTTACACCATGCGTAGCGGTGCGGTCAGTCCGTGTCGGTGCGCTCCTCGAGGACACCCAGCACGGACGCATCCGGAACCCACATCACGTCCCCGTGCTCGGCATTGGCCGCCCGGCCCATCACGAACAGCAGACCCGACAGCCGGTTGAGGTAGCGTCCGGTTTCGCGGTTGATCACGTCGCCGTGTTCGTCCAGGGCGGCCCAGACCATTCGTTCGGCCCGGCGCACCGTAGTGCGGGCCTGATAGAGCAGGGCAGCGGAGAGCGTGCCTCCGGGCAAGAGCATGCCGCTAAGATCATCGGCTTCCTGCCGAAAGTGATCGATGGCGCGTTCCAACCGCTCCGCATGCTCCGGGATGATGCGCGCGTCCACCGGCAGGTCGCTGGGGTACGGCACCAGCAGGTCAGCCATCAGATCAAAGAGGTCGTTCTGCACGCTGACGAGCATCGCGTTGGCCTCGGCGGCCAGTCCACCGCCGGCCATGGCCACCGCCACGGCGGCGTTCGCAGCATCCACTTCGGCGTGCGCAACGACCCGCAGATCGTTCTTCGACACTTCGCCGTGGCTGCCGAACACGGTGCGGCCGGAGTCCCCATAATGATCGGTTTCCGGCTGGTTGTCCGCTACTGATTCGCCACGTTCATTCATGCCTGCAACTATACTTACGGGACGTTTGACATCGAAGAGCCACAGGAAGCCCGGGGCCGCGGAACGCCAACCGGTGACAATAGTGAGGACCATGATGAGCAACGAATTCACTGGCCCTCTGCCGACTGTTTCCGAGGAATCGGACGACGGGCGGCGGGGCTGGCAAACCGTCGATAAGACGGTTCTCTTCGTTTCGGGCGGCATAATCGTCGTCGTTTGCCTGCTAGGCATTTTCTTTACGGAGCAGGTTACCGAAGTAGCCGGAGCACTTCTCGGATGGGTGACTAGTACCTTCGGCTGGCTGTTCATTCTCGGGGCAACTGGCTTTGTGGCGTTTTCGCTGGTGCTGGCCTTTGGCCGGTATGGCAATATTCCGCTCTCGCGCGAGGGGGAATCGACCGAGTTTTCCACGCTGTCCTGGATCGCCATGATGTTCAGCGCGGGCATGGGCATCGGGCTGATGTTCTTTGGCGTTTACGAACCGGTCACGCACCTGGCCTCGCCGCCTCCGTTCGTTGATGCTGCCCCTGGATCGCCCGAGGCGGCCAACAATGCGATGGCCTACACGCTCTTCCACTGGGGCCTGCACCCGTGGGCTATCTACTCGGTGGTCGGTCTGGCGCTTGCGTATTCCACCTACCGTATGGGCCGCGGCAACCTGATGAGCTCGCCCTTCCAGGCGCTGTTCGGCAAGGAGCGGATCGAGAAAAAGGGCTGGGGCAAGCCGATCGATATCCTGGCCATCATCTGTACCAAGTTCGGTTCGGCGACCTCGCTGGGCCTTGGCGCACTGCAGATTGCCGCCGGCCTGGCGCTGCTGCGGACCGGCGAATTCGAGGAAAATCCGGGGGCAGCGGCACCAATCCTGATCATCTGCGTGCTCACCGTAGGCGTGGTGATCTCGGCGGCGAGCGGCGTTTCCCGCGGCATCAAATGGCTGAGCAACACCAATATGGTGCTGGCTGCAGTCCTGCTGTTGTTCGTGTTCGTCCTCGGCCCCACCGTCTTCATCCTGGACCTGATTCCCGCCTCGATCGGTGACTATCTGGCCAACCTCGTTCCGATGAGCTTCCACTCGGCCGTGTTCGGCGGCACCGAATGGCTGGCCAACTGGACCATCTTCTACTGGGCCTGGTGGATTTCCTGGACGCCCTTCGTGGGCACATTCATCGCCAAGATTTCCCGCGGCCGGACGATCAAGGAATTCGTCCTCGGCGTGCTGCTGGTCCCCACCGCAGTCAGCGTGATCTGGTTCTCCATCTTCGGCGGAGCCGGCATGTATCTGCAGCTCGGCGGCGAAGACATCGCCGGGGCGGGTGACGAGGCGGCCGCCTTCTTTGCCACGCTGCAGCACTATCCGTTCTTCATCGGCGCGGCGATCGTGGTGATGGTGCTGACCGCGGTGTTCTTCGTCAGTGGTGCTGACGCGGGCGCCGTGGTGCTCGGAACGCTGTCCTCCCGCGGCCGCAAGGAACCGTGGAAGCCACTGGTCATCATCTGGGGCATTCTCACCGGAGCGGTGGCCGCTGTGCTGTTGTTCGTCGGCGGACTGGACGCGCTGCAGACGTTCACCATCTTGGCGTCGACGCCCTTCGTGGTGATCATCATCGGGCTGTGTGTGTCGCTGTACGTGGACCTGCGCCGGGACCCGTTGCGGCAACGGCGAATGGGCCCGGTGCGCGGCGCTGTCAGTGTGCCCAGCAACGTGCCGTTTGCGGTGCCCACCACGACGTCGGAGATGCGGGTGGTGGAGGCGGACGAGCCGCGGTTCACGAATGGTTCGGGCGGACCGAACCATCCTGCCGGAGGCCTTCCCGAAGACGTAGGCGACGGAAAGAAACACGGACACCACCCGTAGCTAACGCAATGAGGGGCGGGGCTGGCGCATGTTCGTCGGCCCCGCCCCGCTACTTTGCTGCTCTCGCGCCGAAACCGACTGATGTCTCTTGACCACCGCCCCTGCTGGGTAAACGGTTGACTTGTCTCAATCACTCGCCAGAGGAGAACCAGTGAACAATCCCAGCAGATTATTCGGCGCTATCGGTGCAGCGGCGTTGGTATGCACGATGGTCACCGCCGTCCCGGCCACAGCGGCACCGGCAAAGGCCAACGTGCCTGGCCACGGAATATGCAAGACGTCGGACTCCCCGCAGTTCAGCGGGTGGACCAGCTATGAGGAGCTCGGATCCCGACTTGATCGTATTGAACAGAAAAGCAACGGCCGCGTGGACGTGGATGTGGTGGGCCAGTCCTCCCTCGGCCGCGACCTCTATGCCGCCCGCGTCGGCAGCGGCAATCGCGTGCTGCTCATCCAAAGCGCCATTCATGGCAATGAACGGACCGGAACCGAAGCGCTCCTTGCGATCGTCGAGAAGCTAGGCTCCAGCAACGATGCTGAGACCCAGCGGACACTGGAAGAAGTCACCCTGATTGCCATGCCCATGGTGAACCCGGATGGAGGTGAACTGAATCGCCGCACCAACGTGCAGTCATGGGATGAAGTGGAACGCCTGCATCCGCAGCTTGAAGGGTCCGCCCCTGCTTGGTACTACCGGACGGGCAGCGGCGGCACCGACGTACCCGGCTTTGACTTGAACCGGGACTTCAACCCGGACCTGGACTATGTGCCGAAGCCGGAAGACATGCCGGGACGCCAGGTAGATGCGGGCTTCTTCCTCGCTCCGGAATCCCAGGCCATCAGGGACGTCTATGTTGACCTGCGGGCAGAATTCGGCGAAGTAGACGCCGTCGTCGATCTACACCACATGGGCCCCTGTAACGTTCAGACCGGAGGCGAGCAGGACGGCAAGCACATTTCGGTGGCCTTGGATTACCCGCCGCTGGGTGTCAACGACGGTGCTGCCTACAAGGAGGACTGGCCGCTGCTTGATCAAGATAAGTCCAGGCGGTACGCCTTGGCGGTGGCGGACGGGATCAAGGACAGCTACGGTTCCCAGTCACCGCTGGCAGCTGTAGGCCGCTATCTTCACCCGGAGGAACGTGAATACGCCGGGCAAGGCCGCTCCGCGTTCGCCTTGAACGGGTCGGCTACGGTCCTTTTTGAGGTCCGGGGCCAGTCGAATACCTTCGGCCAGAAGATGAAGGGCATGCTGGTGAAGACGGTCCAGACCGGACTGGAGTCGCTCATTGATTCCATGGCCACCGGCGAGGTGGATACGCTCGACGGTGACGACTTTTTCGAGTACCCGGATTACGGCTGGGACGACTCTGCCGACTGAGCATTGTGAGTCTTAGGCAGCGCCAACACTAACGGCGGCGGACATGGAACCTGCGGGTACGTGTCCGCCGCCATTTGTCGTCGGTTTCCCTTACTCCTGCAGGATGCCGGCGAAGAAGTCCGAGAGTTCCTGGTATCCGTCGAGCGGCAGTACGTGGGCGACATACTGGTCCGGCCGAACCACCACCAAGGCGCCCTGCTGGCGGTCGATGCCGCGCAGATCGAAAATGTCTTCCCCGGGCTTCTGGTCGGGACTGAAGACCTTCTCGTAGTCCTTCAGGCCAAGGGGAGCCTTCCGCGGGAACAGGAAGGACGGCACGTCGTTGGCGTCCAGCACCCGGTGCCCCTGCTGGAAGATGGCGCGGACGTCGAAGACCGCATCGGCGTCGGCTCCGGCGGGCGTATAGCGCCGGACGGGCGAATCTTCGGACTCAGCCAGGAACCGGCACAGGCCGGCCAACCGGGAGTCCGCCGCACCCGGGTGGGCGGAGTCGGCGAAGGCGTAGAGCCGCCAGCGTCCGTCTGCCTGGGCAGTGTGGCCCAACCCCACCGGTTTGGCGTCGGCCAACCGGACAACCGGGGCCGAGTGGAACCGCTCGCCGATCGGGAAACCTTTGGCCAAGTGCTCGTGGGTTTCCTCGCCCGTGATCATTGACGGCGCGTAGTCCGTGGCGAAGCCAGCGGTGAAGCGGCCGGCCTCCACGAATTGCCGTTCCAGCTCGGCCGGTTCCAGGCCTTCGTCACCGGGCCGGTTCGGATCCTTCGGGCGGGAACTGACCGTCTTGGACCAGCGGATGTCGAAGTCGATCAGTTCCTGGGCCACGGCGTGGCGCTCGGCCGAGTAGGTATCCAGCAGGGACTCCGGGCTGCGGCCTTCCAGGACGGCGGCGAGCTTCCAGCCCAGGTTGAAGCCGTCCTGCATGGAGACGTTCATGCCCTGGCCGGCCTTGGCGCTGTGCGTGTGGCAGGCGTCGCCGGCAATGAAGACGCGCGGGGTGCGCTGGCCGCGCTCGTCCGGCTCGACGTCGTCAAACCGGTCGGCGATGCGCTGGCCAACTTCGTAGACCGACCACCAGGCGATGTCCTTCACCTCCAGTGTGTACGGGTGCAGGATGCGCTGTGCTGCTTCGATGATCATGTCCGAAGTGAACCGCTGTCGGGCGCCGCGGTCGGCAGGGTCGAGGTCGCCCAAGTCCACGTACAACCGGATCAGGTAGCCGCCCTCGCGCGGGATCAGCAGGATGTTGCCGTCTTGCGCCGACTGGATGGCGGCCTTGAAGCGGACGTCCGGGAAATCCGTGACGGCCAAAACATCCGCGACTCCCCAGGCATGGTTGCGGGCGTCGCCACGCAGTTCCAAGCCGATCGACCGGCGGACGCTGCTGCGGGCACCGTCGCAGCCCACCACATACTTGGCACGGACGGTTACCTCTTCCGACGGCGCGTCGGCCTTGCTCCTGCGCATGGTCACCCGGACCGGGTAGTCGCCTGAACCGTCGACCTCGACGTCGGTGACTTCCAGGCCGTAGTCCGGTTCCAGCCGGCTGGGGGACTTGCGCATGTGCTCCAGCAGATAGTCCTGCATCCGGGCCTGGTTGACGATCACGTGCGGGTACTCGGACAATCCGTCGGCCACATCCTGGACCCGTCCGCTGCGGACGATCCGTGAGCGGTCTTGGTCATCCGGCCGCCAGAACACGGTTTCGTTGACCCAGTAGCCTTCGCGGACCAAGCGCTCGGCCAAGCCGAAGGCATTGAACATTTCGACCGTTCGGCAGGCCACCCCGTCGGCCTGCCCCAGTGCCAGCGGGCCTTCGCGCCGCTCCACCACACGCGTGGTGATGCCCGGGAATTCGGCCAGCTGGGCGGCCAGCACAACGCCGGCTGGTCCAGTGCCGACTACTAGAACGTCCACCTCCGCCGGCAATTCGCCCTGGCGGTCCGAGCGGCCGTCCGCAGCCGGCCGGAGTTCGGGGTCGCCTGGATGGTAGCCGTCGAGATAAAACTGCATGATGCTCCTGGTGGTTCTGTCAGGCCGTGTTGCCCGGCTCGGTCGTCGCATAACAGCGTAGTGACCGGCGCCACGGATAGGCCAAGAGTTTTCTGTCCAGCAGAATGCTACGCGGCAGGCAGCGCGCCTTCCGCTTGAAGATCGCGCAGCACAGCCTGACAAGTGGCATGGAGGGCGGCGATGACCTCCCTCCGCTGGATCTCGGCGCCGCGTGACAAGGGCGAACTAATCGATACGGCCAGCGCGGCAGCCCGGCCTGCGGTGGCGAGGGGTGCTCCAACCGCTGCGAGATCCGCCTCCGTACGCCCGAGGTTGACGGCATATCCCCGCGCCCGCGCTTCCGCCAGTTCCTGCTGCAGGTTCTCCAGCTCCGCCGCTGCGAGGCTGGCGCCGGTTTTTTGCGCCTGCCGGCCCGTGTAGAGCTGCGCGACCGACGCTGCCGGCAGCGTGGCCAGGATGGCTTTGCCGCCGGACGAAAGATGCGCCGGAAGCACCGAGCCGGTGCGGTTTCCGACCCGCAGCAACTGCGGGCCCTCGGCAGTGAACAGGTAGCGGGCGGTGACGCCGACGCGTTCCACGAGGTTGACGGTTTCGCGTACGGAGAGGGCAAGCGCCTCCAAGTGCGGACGGGCGATGGAGACGGCAGCCCGGGCAGGATCTGCCGAGGAGTCGGAGCGCAGCGCGGGGCCGGCGCAGTACCGCCGCTGGTCATCCTGCAGGGCAAAACCCCGGTATACCAGCATGGCCATGAGCCGGTGCGCCGTGGAGGGGGCCACATTGAGCGCCGTCGCCGCGTCGGTGATCCGCAGCCAGTCCCGCTCCTGCAGGAGCACGATCAGCTGCAAGGCGCGATCGACGGAGTCCACGGCGTAGCCGGGCTTCTTCACGATGCTCATGTTCTGCACAGCAGAAGTTTAGCCCCGATGTGCGGGGCTGGGAGGTGGCGGCAGGGGCCTGGTGGTCGGTCAAGTGCGGACAGGTACGTTCCTTCCGGTCCGTCGCCTGCGGGTCCGCCGCTGCAAACAGCACCTTACCGGTGCTGGGAAGCCAAGTTACCAGCGGGTAGCATGACGGCATGCACCTGATCTTCCGGACCCTGTTGCTGCTTGTCACAGCGCGCCGCCGGCCCGCACTGGGTATTTGGGAATCGTCCTCGCTGCTCTTGCGCGTGCTGCCCACGGACATCGACATCGCCATGCACGTCAACAACGGGATGTACTTCTCGCTGATGGACCTTGGGCGCTTCGAGTTGATGGTGCGTGCCGGGGTGTGGGACGTTTTCCGCCGGAAGGGCTGGTCCCCGGTGGTCAGTGCGGAGACCATTGCCTTCCGCAAGTCGCTCACCCTCGGTCAGCAGTACAGCATTGAAACCCGGATTATCGGCTTCGACGACCGCGCCATCTATTTCGAGCAGCGAATGGTGTCCCGCGGTGAGATCTATGCCCGCGCTTACATTGCCACGCGGCTGGTATCGAAGCAGGGACCGGTCGCGAATGAGGAGATCTTTGCGGCAACCGGCCAGCAGCCGCCGGCTGACTTGGTGCTGCCCGAGTGGCTGCATGAATGGCGGGAGAACAACGCGCTGCCCAGCACCCGCCGTCCTGCTCCGCACCGCTGGGTGCGCTGACTCTGGTCGCCGTCACCTCGTTGCCCTACGCTATGGAGGAGGGAGGTGAGCGGTCATGATCGCAGCACCCGGAGACCGCATCGTCATCAGGGGAAAGACGGTGGAGTCGGCGGACCGGCACGGAGAAGTCATCGAGGTTCGAGGTGATGGCGGTGCCCCGCCCTACTTCGTTCGTTTCGACGACGGCCACGAGAGTGTGGTCTTTCCCGGCACCGATTGCAGCATTGAGCACGCTGCCCGATAAGAGCTGCCACACACCCGGTGTCGTGTGGGCCCGCTGTAGGACACGTCCGGGCAGCCGGACGGGAAAGCTGGCGGGCTAGGCAGCCACCCGGCGGGCGCGCAGGACGCTGTCCGTCACCGTGCCGCTTTCGCCGTCCGGTCCCGTGACTTCGCGCTCAACCGAGTCCACCGTCTCCAAGGTCCAGGCCGGACCATCCAGCCCAAGCTCTGCGGCGAGTTCGGCCGCGGTAGGCAGAGCTTCCTCCGGCTCTGGATGCCTGGACCACGGCGGAAACGATTCGTGGCCGACGATCAGCAGTCGGCCGCCGGGGGAGACTGCACGGGCGCCCGACGCGAGGATCGCGTTCCGCGGAAGCTCGACCGGTGAGTGGAGGAACTGGGCGCAGACCAGGTCGTACTGTTCCGCGGCTTCCCAATCCGCCAGATCCTGCCGCCGCCAGTGAATCCGTTCCGCAACGCCGGCTTGTGCGGCGTGCTCGGCCGCCCGTTGAAGCGCCAGCGCCGACATGTCCAGGCCGGTAACCTGCCAGCCTTGTTCCGCGAGCCAGATGGCGTCAGCGCCCTCGCCACAGCCCAGCTCCAGCGCTTTGCCCGGCCGCAGGCCGGAGAGCTCGCGGACCAGCATGGCGTTGGGCCGGCCGCTCCAGATCTGGTCCCGCTCGGCGTAGAAGGACTCCCAGAACTCGTCGGGGTCCTCCGCATGGCCTTGATGGCGATGTTCCATGCCTCCAGACTCTACGCCGGGATCCCGCCGCGCAGAACGCCCGGCCACCAGCCACAACCCACCGAGGGGACGGGGAAGAAATAAGGCGGGCACCGCCGTCGTTATGCCCGACGTGTGCCCGCGGCAACTACCCTGGGCCATCCCGCAACGAAAGGCCGTCGGCGTGAACGTACCTCTGTCCATCCTTGATCTGGCAACCATCGGCACCAACGAAACCGTGGGCGAAAGCCTGGCCGGCAGTGTGGCGCTGGCGCAACGGGCCGAGGAACTCGGATACAGGCGCGTCTGGTACGCCGAGCACCACAACATGGCGTCGATCGCCTCTTCCGCCACCAGCGTGCTGATCGCCCACGTTGCCGCGCACACCAGCACGATCAGGCTGGGCGCCGGCGGCATCATGCTGCCCAACCACGCTCCGCTCACGATTGCCGAGCAGTTCGGCACCCTCGAAGCTCTGCATCCGGGCCGCATCGACCTGGGCTTGGGCCGCGCACCGGGCAGCGACCAAAACACTCTGCGGGCGTTGCGCCGCGATCCGATGAGCGCCGATTCGTTCCCCCAGGACGTGCTGGAGCTGCAGGGCTATCTCACCGGTCAGACCCGGATCAAGGGCGTGGATGCGACGCCGGGCAAGGGCAGTAACGTGCCGCTGTACATCCTGGGTTCCTCGCTGTTCGGCGCCAAGCTGGCCGCTGCGCTGGGGCTGCCCTACTCGTTCGCCTCGCACTTCGCACCGAACGCCTTGCAGGACGCGGTGTCCGTCTACCGCCGCGAATTCCAGCCCTCTGAGCAGCTCGCCGAACCGTACGTGATCGCCGGGGTGAACGCGATCGCGGCGGACACCAACGAGGAAGCGCAGGAGCAGTTCCGGATTGTCCGGCGCAGCCGGGTCTCGTTGCTGTTCGGCCGGGACCGGAAGTTCACCGACGCGGAAGCCGACCTGATCCTGGACTCGCCGCAGGGCCAGCACGTGGAGCAGATGGTCAAGTACTCGGCCGTCGGTACGCCGGATGCCGTGACGGAGTACCTGGAGGGATTCGCCAAGCACGCCGACGCCGACGAGATGATCGTGGCGTTCCAGGCGCCCTCGGTTGCGCAGCGCCTGCGCGCCCTGGAACTGACGGCGCAGGCCAGCGGCCTGGCCGCCTGAGCCGGTTCGGGCCGAGGGCACGCTGAGCTGCCTGAGCTTGCGCGGAGCTGGCGCCTCGGCCGGCATGGACCCGTGCGTGACCGCGGGCCTGGCGCCTTAGCCTGCACGGCCGGCGTGGGCCGGTTGCCTCGATACTGCTGGAAATGGCGTAATCATCGCCACAAACCGCGACGCCGTTGGGGACGCCCGGTACAGTGGTGCGAGATTCGGATCCGGAGTTTCGCAGGGATAAACCCCTCGAGAAGGAGCAAACATGAGTACAGCCGTCGTCGCGCGCCAGGGTGTTCTGGCCGATGCCCTCGTCCCCAGCACCGCCCTGACCAACACCGCTTTGGTGATCGGCGGCGCCGGCCTGACCGCTGTGATGGCGCAGCTGGCCGTGCCGCTCTGGCCGGTCCCGATCACCGGCCAGACCCTGGCCGTGCTGCTGGTTGGCAGCACCCTCGGCCCGGTGCGCGGGATGCTGGCGATGGCGCTCTACTGGGTGGCCGGTGTCGCCGGCATGCCGGTGTTCTCCGAGGCCTCCTCCGGCCTGGCCGCTGCCGTCGGCCCGACCGGCGGCTACCTGGTGGGCTTCGTGGCGGCCGCAGGCCTGACCGGCTGGCTGGCCAAGCGCAACTGGGACAAGAAGTTCTTGGGCGCCACGGTTTCCTTCTTCGCCGGCACCGTGATTACCTTTGTCTTCGGCATGGCCTGGCTGGCCATCTCGCTGGGCGCCGATCTGCAGCAGACGCTCGAGTGGGGCCTGTACCCGTTCATCATCGGCGGCATCGTGAAGTCCCTGATCGCGGCCGCCGCCATGCCCGCCGCTTGGAAGCTGGCCGCCCGGCTGCCCAAGGACTCCGCCCGCGCCTAGCGGGTTGGCGGCAGGCTCCGCGCCCGCCGCATCCTGACAACTTCACAGCACGACGCCGGTGCCCGCCGCGGGGATTCGTTCCCGCGGCGGGCACCGGCGTTTGTTGGACTCCGAGGTTGGGGCCCGGCGTTTGTTGGACTCTGAGGTTGGGGCTCGGCGTTTGTTGGACTCCGAGGTGGGGCCCGGCGCGTTTTTGACTCCGAGGTTGAGTGCCTGGAGCCGGAGATTCCGATCGAGTGGAGAATAGGTGCCCCATCACCCCATGACAGGGCCATCCCGCTGCATCTTTCCGCCACTGGATTGCTAACGATTTAGCGAGGAGGCGGGTCAGCTAGGCCTCCCTTGTTCTGCGAACCGGATCGGATACGTTGGGAAGGTGACGGCGCGCCAAGGGATCCGGGAGTTTGTGGAGCGGTTGGGCACGTTCCGGACCGGGCCCGCCAGCCGCAACTTCTTCTCTACCGAGCTGCCGGAGAACGCAGCACGCCGGCACAACGTCACCCGCTACTTTGAGCAAATGCTGGAACGCCGGCCAACCGTCCTGCTGGTAGGGGAGGCCCCGGGCTATCGCGGCATGACCGTTACCGGCGTCCCCTTCACGAACAAGGCGCTGATCTCCGGACACGACCCTTTTAGCATGTTCGGTTCGGACAACGGGTACCTGCTGCCGCCGGAGGTGTTGACCGTCCCGGCCGAACCCACCGCCACGGTGATGTGGAACGTGTTGGCAGAACTGGATTTCCTGCCGCTGCTGTGGAGCGCCTATCCGTTCCATCCGCACCAGCCCGGGCGGCCGCAGTCCAACCGCACGCCGTCGGCGCCGGAGATCGCGGCCGGCACGCTCTTCTGGCAGGATCTGGCCCGGCTGTTCAAGATCGACTCGGTGGTCGCGGTGGGGAACATCGGGCATCGGAGCGTGACCGCGAGCGGTCTGGATGTGCCGAAGATCCGCCATCCGGCCCATGGCGGTAAGGAGTTGTTCCGTCGAGGCCTGCAGGACCTGCTGGACACCGGCGTCATTCGGAGGAGCCAATGACGCGGGTGCATCGGGCGCGGATGCCCGGAAGGAGCAGCCCGGATCTGCGTCGAATGGCCAGCCCGTAGCTGCCGATAATGACCAGCCCACGGCCACCGGTATGACCAGCCCGGAGCTTGCGGCATGGCCGCGGCCCAACCCCGCACTCCGCCGCTCGCAAATTTCGACGGCGGGCTGAAAACCCATCGACTGTACGGATCTGGCCCTCCCAAAGATCCCGGAAGGGCCAGATCCGTACAGTCGATTGAAGAGTGAACGGCAGGTGGCTAGACCGCTTCGAGCACGCTGACGTAGTTGGCGATCGCCAAGCCGCCCATGTTGTGCACGGCAGCGCGCCGCGCACCCGGCAGCTGCATGTCCCCGGCGGTACCGGAGAGCTGCATGGCGCTGACCACGTGCTGCGAGACGCCGGTTGCGCCGACCGGGTGCCCCTTGGCCTTCAGGCCGCCGGACAGGTTCACCGGCAGCTTGCCGCCGCGGTACACCGTGCCCTCCTCGATGGCACGGCGGCCCTCGCCGGCGGCCGTCAGCCCCATGACCTCGTACATGATCAGTTCGGCGATCGTGAAGCAGTCATGCACCTCGGCGAGGTCCAGATCCTCCAGTCCCACGCCGGCCATGCCCAGCGCCCGCTGCCAGGCGGCCCGGCTGCCCGCGAAGGCCGTGGGGTCGCGCTTCTCGGCCGGCATGAAGTCGTTGGCATGGCCGAATCCGGCCAGCCGCACGGCAGCAGCCGCGGCTCCGGAACGCGGTGCCTCGGTACTGAGCACCACCGCGGCGGCGCCGTCCGAGACCGGCGAGCAGTCGGTCCGGCGCAGCGGTTCGGCCACCACCGGGTTCTTGTCCGAAAGGGTCTGGCAGAACTCCTCGCCCAGGTCCTTGCGCAGTTGGGCGTACGGATTGGCCACGCCGTTGCGGTGGTTCTTTGCCGCGATTGAGCCGAGCACGTCACCCACATCGCCGAAGCGCTTCTGGTAGTGCTTGGCGGTCTCGGCGAACAGTCCGGCGAAGCCGGTGGAACTCGGCTTGCCGGCCGCCTCGTAATCGGCGCCTAGCAAGGCAGCACCCACCACGTCGGCGCCCGCGTGGGTCATCTTCTCCGCGCCGACCACCAGCACGTTGCGCGCGGTGCCGGCCAGCAGCGACTTTGCGCCCTGCTGCACCGCGGCCGAGCCGGACGCGCAGGCGTTCTCCACCCGGGTGGCCGGCACGTTCGCCAGCTCATCCGAGACCTGCAGCGCCAGCGAGGACGCAAAACCCAGCGGCACCATGCCGGAGTTGAACTGGCCCAGGTAGACCTCGTCGATCTGCCCCGGCTCCAGCCCCGCGTTGGCAATGGCTTCCCGGGCCACGCCGACAATCAGCGATTCCAGCGTCTCGTCCGCCAGCTTGCCGAACGGGGAGTGTCCCCAGCCGGTGAGCAGGATGTCTTTCCCGAATTGCTCCTTCAGGCTCATCGGTGCGTTCCTTCCAGTGCGGCTTCCAGATCGGTCTCCGGGGCCTCTTCCAGTTCCGGCGCGACGGCGAAGTCCGGCTCGGTCTTCTCACGCAGCTCTGCCACGGTGACCCCCGGTGCAAGGCGGACCAGGCGCAGCGAGGGGGCATCGCCGTCGTTCTCAATATCAAAGACCGCCAGGTCCGTGATGATCCGGTCCACAACCCGCACGCCGGTGAGCGGCAGCGAGCATTCGTTGACGATCTTGGGGGTGCCGTCCTTGGCCACGTGCTCGGTCAGCACCACCACGCGCGGGGTCCCGGCCACCAGATCCATGGCGCCGCCCATGCCCTTGACCATCTTGCCGGGGATGGTCCAGTTGGCCAGGTCGCCGGCGCCGGAGACCTGCATGGCGCCCAGCACGGCGATCTTCACGTGGCCGCCGCGGATCATGCCGAAGCTGGTGGCCGAGTCGAAGATGGAGCCGCCGGGAAGCACCGTGACGGTCTGCTTGCCAGCATTGATCAGGTCCGCGTCCTCGTCGCCGTCGTACGGGAACGGGCCCATGCCCAGCAGTCCGTTCTCGCTCTGCAGCACCACCCGCACGCCGTCGGGCAGGTTGTTGGCCACCAGCGTCGGAATGCCGATGCCAAGGTTGACGTAGTCGCCGTCGTTCAGTTCGCTGGCGGCAATGGCCGCCATTTCATCTCGTGTCCAGGCCATGGTTCTCTCCTTCAGGGGTTGGTCTCAGGCGCCGACGACGGCGGGGCGGGGGCGGACGGTGCGCTGCTCGATGTCCTTGACGCGGTCGGACGCCTGCACCAGTCGCTGCACGTAGACGCTCGGGGTCACGATGTGGTTAGGGTCCAGCTGGCCCGGTTCCACGATCACCTCGGCCTCGGCAATGGTGATGCGGCCCGCGGTGGCCACCACCGGGTTGAAGTTGCGGGCGGTGTGGCGGTAGACCAGGTTGCCGTCGGTGTCCGCGGTGTGCGCGTGGACCAGCGACAGGTCGGCCACGATGCCCCGCTCCAGCACGTACAGTTCGCCGTCGAATTCCTGGTGCGGCTTGCCCTCGGCGATCACTGTGCCGACGCCGGTCTTGGTGTAGAAGGCCGGGATGCCGGCCCCGCCGGCGCGGAGCCGTTCGGCGAGGGTGCCCTGCGGGTTGAACTCGACCTCCAGCGTTCCGGCCAGGAACTGCTGGGCGAACAGCTTGTTTTCGCCCACGTAGGAGGCCAGCACCTTGCGGACCTGCCCGGCCTCGATCAGCACGCCCAGGCCCTTGCCGTCGATGCCCATGTTGTTGGACACCACGGTCAGGTCCTTGACGCCGGAATCACGCACCGCGTCAATCAGGTCGGCGGGAATGCCGGAGAGCCCGAACCCTCCCACCGCAATGGTCATGCCGTCGTGCAGCACGCCTGCCAGCGCGGCGGCGGGTCCTGTGGTCAGTTTGGACATCTGCTTCCTCCTCGTTGAGTGCTTTCCCCTGCGGTGAGTCCACTGGTTCCTGCGCTTCTGTCCATCTTGTGGACAACGTCTATCCGGCAGCCTAAAGGTGTTCCGCACGTCACGTCAACGACGTTGTAAACCTTGTATTCACACTATGGACAAGGCCGGATAGACTGTCCACATTGTGGATTCGCTCCGGTGAATTGGCTGCCAGAGGGCGCCCGCCGGTCGAGAAGGGACTCTGATGCCGGAGAAACAAGTGCAGGGCGCCCAGGTGGTTAGCCGGGTGGCCAGGCTGCTGCGGATCGTGGGCCGCGCGCCGGAGACCGGGGCCGCCCTCGGCGACATTGTGCAGGCGTCAGGCCTGACCCGGCCCACGGTCTACCGGCTACTGAACTCGCTGGCCGCGGAAGGGCTGCTGGACCACCACGCCGAAACCGGCAGCTGGCATCTGGGGCCGGAGCTCTACGTGCTCGGCTCGGTGGCCGCCAGCCGGTTCGCCATTGAAGACCTGGCCCGGCCCAGTCTGCAGCGGCTGGCGGACGAGACCGGCGAGAGCGCGTTCCTCTCCATCCGCCGCGGCGACGAAACCGTCTGCCTGGTGAGGGTGGAGGGCAGCTTCCCGGTGCGCTCTTTCGTGCTGCACGAAGGCGTCCGCTTCCCCTTAGGCATTGCTTCGGCGGGGTTGGCCATCCTGGCTTTCCTGGAGGCCGAGGAGATTGACCGGCTGCTTGACGACGGCGGTGCCCGGCTGCAGCGGTTTGGCCCGGCTCATGCGCCGGAAAAGATTCGCAGCAATCTGGCGGCGACCCGGGAACGCGGCTACACGGTCAATCCCGGTCTGATCCTGGAAGGCAGCTGGGGGATGGGCGCCGCCGTGTTTGACCGGCAGGGCCGGCCGGCTTGGGCACTGTCGCTGACCGGCATCGAGCAGCGCTTCCGCCCGGACCGTCAGGAGTTCCTGGGCAAGCTGCTGCTCGAGGAAGCACACAAGCTCACGCTGAAACTGCGCGAGCAGCCGACCACCGGCCGATAGGCTCGAACCCAGCTGGCTTGCCTCGCGCCGGCACCGGGACACAGGAGGAGGATCCATGGCCGAACACCACCCGTTGCGTACCGCCGTGATCGGCTACGGACTCTCCGGCCGGGTCTTCCACGCCCCGTTCCTGGAAGCTTCCGGGGACTATTCGCTGGATTCCATCGTGACGTCCAGTCCGGAGCGGGCGGAGCAGGCAGCAGCCTCACACCCCGCGGCGCGGATCGTGGCGACGGCGGAGGAGCTGTTCGCGGAGCCGGATCTACTGGACCTGGTGGTGGTCGGCACTCCGCCCGGCAGCCATTACGCACTCGCCGAGGCAGCGATCAGCCACGGGCTGCACGTGGTGGTGGACAAGCCCTTTGTCCCGGTCTCAGCCCAAGGCGAGGCCCTCATCGCCAAGGCCCGGCAGGCCGGCGTCGTGCTGTCCGTGTACCAGAACCGCCGCTGGGATGCGGATTTCCTGACGCTGAAGAGGCTGATCGGCAGCGGCGAACTGGGCCGGGTGCACACGTTCGAATCACGCTTTGAGCGGTGGAAGCCGGAGGGGCTGCGGGCGTGGAAAGCCACGGCAGACCCCGCGTCGGGCGGCGGCATCTTGTTTGACTTGGGCGTGCACCTGATCGACCAAGCGCTGACGCTCTTCGGCCCGGTCGCGACGGTCTACGGCGAGACCGCCCGCCATACGCTGCCTGCCCGGTCCGGGGTCGAGCCAGCGGCGGGACCCGCTGCACGATCCGTGTCCGCCGAGTCGGAGCCCGAGTTGGCGGCAGGGGCCGGAGCCGGAGCCGCGGGCGGAGTCGAGGCAGGGGCCGGATGGGGTGCGGACGAGGATGCGTTTGTCTCGCTGCTGCACGAGTCCGGCGTGCGCTCACGGTTGTGGATGAACCTGGTTTCCGCGCAGCCGGTGCCGCGGTTCCGCGTGCTCGGCTCTGCCGCGGCCTTCATCTCCTGGGGCATGGACGGGCAGGAGGCCGCTCTGAATGCCGGCGCCGTGCCCGGAACAGACGGCTATGGCGTGGAACCGCAAGAGCGCTGGGGCACTCTCGGCACGCCGGGCAACATCCACAAAGTACCGTCCGAGCGCGGCGCCTACCCGGAGTTCTACCGACAACTGGCTGCGGCCATTAAGCATGGAGCACCGGTTCCAGTGCAGCCGGCGGATGCCCTCGACGCCATCCGCATCATTGAGGAGATCCACCGGCAAAATCGGGCCTGAGGACTGGTTGCGGCGGCGCCGGGCAGGGTGATTCCCGTCAGAGGCAGCTCGATTCCCGTCAGTCGTTGTGCCGGCCGGTGTACCGTGCCGGAGCGGCGTGCGGGATGTGCCAGCCGTAATGCAGCGAGACCACGCGCAGCCCGAAGACCACGGCGGCCACGCCCACCGCTGCCGCCGTGCCGTAAATCCCGGCGGACCACAACACCACCACCAGCGCCGAGCCCAGCATGGCCGGCACGGCGTACAGGTCGTCCGGGTTGAACAACTGCGGGACCCGATTGGCGACGACGTCGCGCAGCATGCCGCCGCCCACGGCTGTGGTCAGGCCCAGCAACGCGGAAGCAACCGGGTTCATGCCCAGGCTCAGCGCCTTGACCGTTCCGGTGATGCAAAACAGTGCCAGCCCGCCGGCGTCGAAGATCAACAGCGGGCGCTGGAAGCGCTCCACGCTGCGGAACAGGAAGAACACCAGCAGCGCCGCCAGCACCGGCGGGACGAAATACAGCGGATTGTTGAAGGCGCTGGGAACGGTGCCCAGAATCAGGTCACGGATGATCCCGCCGCCCAGCCCAGCCAGCGTGCCCAGGAACAACGACCCGATAATGTCGAACTTCCGGCGGGCTGCCAGTATGCACCCGGACATGGCAAAGAAGAAGGTGCCGAAGAGGTCCAGTACCAAGCCAATGGTCATGCCTGCCATCCAATCATCGCTGCCGCATGTTCTGGTGATCGCCCGCCGCTGCGCCGCCGCCTTCCTGCCAAGCGAGGTAGCGCGGAAGGTATTTGCCCCGGACCGGCTGAGTGTCCGCCGCGGGGTCAGCCGGCCCGTCCGTAGCGGTGCTCGGGCCGCCCGGTGGTGCCGTAGCGCAGATGGATCTCCACCGCGCCGTCGTCGGCCAAAGCGGACAAGTAGCGTTGCGCGGTGGCACGCGAGACACCGACCGACTGGGCCACCTCCGCGGCCGAACGCTGCAGCCCTGACGCCAGCGCTTCCAGCACGGCGGCCTCGGTGGCCGACCGGGTGCGGGCAGCCACCGCAGCTTCGGCCGGATGCAGCGCATGCAGCGCCCGGTCGACCGTGTCCTGATCCACCGCTGGCTGCTCGGCCAACAGCCGCCGGTAGCGGGCGTAGGCGCGCAGCTTCCTGGCCAGTTCCTCGGCCGTGAACGGTTTGATCAGGTAGCCGAGCGCACCGCGGCGCAGGGCTTTGCGGACCGACGGGGCATCCGCCGCCGCGGTCAGCATGATGGTGTCTACGTCGACCTTGCGCAGTAGGTCCAGCCCCAGCGCGTCCGGCAGGTACACGTCCAGCAGGATCAGGTCAGGCTCGTGTCCGTGCACGGTGCGCAAGGCCTGCTCGGCGGTTCCGACCGGCGCCAGCGCGCTGAAGCCCGGAACGGAATCCACGTAGTTGGCGTGCAGGCGCCCGACGTGAAAGTCGTCGTCCACAATCAGTACCGATAAGTCAGCCATGGTTTGCTCCTGGTGATGCGGATTCAACAGTGTCGGGCAGCCGGGCGCAGAAGACGGCTCCGGGGCCGCCTGGCCGTCCGGGATCCGCCACCCAGACATCCCCGCCGCGGCGGCGTGCGAGCCGTCGGATCAGCGACAAGCCGAAGCCTTGACCATGGATGTCCGGCAGTTCTGCCGAATCGGCCTCGGTCATCGGCGAGTCCGCCGCCCACGCCTGCGACTCCGACGGTGCCGCCGCGCCCGCCTCTTCGTTCCGGGAGCCGTTCGCCGCGTCTTCGATCCGCGAGTCGCCCGCCTCTTGGTTCCGGGAACCGCCCGCCGTCGAGAAGCCATCGGCGAAGATCCGCTCAACGCCGGAGCCGTCGTCGCCCGGTGCCACGTCGGCGAGCCCGGGCAGTCCGTCGCCGGAGTCAGCGACCACCAGATGCAGCGTTCCACCGCCGTCGGTCAGTTCGTCCATAACCTCCACCTCCACCCATCGGTCCGGATCGCTGCCGTGCACTGCCGCCCGGACGGCATTGTCCACCAGGTTCCCGATCACGGTGGTCACGTCCTGCGGGTCGGTGACCCGGCCGCGGACCAGGGTTTCCGGACCCACCCGGAGCGTCACTCCGCGCTCGGCGGCCTCCATGCTCTTGGCGCCGATGAAGGCTTGCAAGTACGGATCCTGCAGCAGTTCTGCCTGCTCCGCGGGGTAGTTCAGCGGGCCGGTCTGCATGATCGACGTGAGGTAGTCCTGGGCCTGGTCGGGGTGTCCCGTGGCCAGCAAGCCGGAGATCGTGTGCAGCCGGTTGGCGAACTCGTGCCGTTGCGCGCGCAACGCAGTGCTCAGTGCGCCGACGGCGTCCAGTTGCCTGGTCAGGGACTGGACCGCGGTGCGGTCACGCAACATGATCACCCATCCCAGCTCGGGGGCACGCGGAACATCCGGGCCCGTGCCGGTGCCGGGGCGGTAGCCGCGTCGGCCGGGGGTGCGGCTGGCCTGCACCTCCCGGGCGGAGAGGATCAGCACCCGCGGGCCGACCACCAGTTCCACCGTGGGCGACTGCGGGTCGGCGGCATCAAGCAGGTGGCGCAGCGCTTCCGGCAGGCCGGATTCCGCAGAGCGGGCTTCCTCATAGCGGGCTTTCCCCGGTCCGGGCAGTTGCAGCTGCTCCAGCGGCAGCCCCACCAGCTCGGCATCAATGGTGAAGCCCAGCAGCCGCTTGGCCTCGCGGTTGAATACGGTGATCCTGCGCTCGGCGGAAACGCCGATGACGCCCTCGTCCACGCCCCGCAGTACCGCCTCCTGGTCCTGGGTAAGGGCGGCAATCTCCTCGGGCTCGAGTCCAAGGGTCAGCCGCTTGAGCCGTCGGCCCAGCAGCAGTGAGGCCGCCAGGCCAAGGGCCAGTGCCCCGGCAGTGGTGGCGGCGATGGGCAGGATGTTGCTGGCCAGGGACTGCAGTACGTCCTGGCTAGAGAACCCCACGCTGACCTCGCCCACCACGGCTGCGGAACCGGGGGCGAACACGGGGACTTTGGCCCGCGCCGAATGGCCCAGGGTGCCCTGTTCCTGTTCAGTGACCTCACGGCCGGCCAGCGCTTCCGAGGGGTCGGTGCTGACCATCCGGCCCAGCTCCGCCGGATTGGGATGCGCCAGCCGCAGGCCCGAATCGTCGGTAATCACCACGAACAGTGCCCGGGTCCGCCGCCGGACGTCTTCGGCCTGGGCCTGCAGGGGGCCGGCCGCCAACGCCTTGGCAGAAAGCTGTTCGGGGCCGGCCTGCGCCAAGGCGGCGGTTTCGGTGCGGATGTCGCCCGAGGCCGCAACGGCGCGCGCCACCGCCAGGGCCTGGCGTTCCGCATCTTCGCCCAGTCGCTGGTAGGTCAGCCAGCCCAGGATCACGGCGGAGAGCAGCAGCACCAGGGCCACCACGGCTACCTGCAGGAGCAGCATGCGCGCGGAGAACCCCATCCGCGGACGGCGGTCGCCCCGGTTCTCCATGGTGCCTCCCGGCGCGGCCTCGACGGCGGCGAGCTAAATGAGCAAAACGTGCGCAATAAGCAGTATGCACCTGAACCGGACTAAACCGCCAACCGTGACCCGCACCACCCTAAAGTCTGTAGGGCCGGTCACACCGGCTGCGTTAAAACAAAGGAGTTGCTGTGCTGGTTTTTCTCGGCTTCGCAATGATCGCGGTCTTCATGGCGCTGATCATGACCAAGAAACTGACACCCGTTTTGGCCCTGATCATTGTGCCGACAATCTTCGGCCTTTTCGCCGGGGCAGGCCTCGGTCTGGGCGACATGGTCCTCGAGTCGATGAAGTCGTTGACGTCCACGGCAGCCCTGCTGATGTTCGCCATCATCTTCTTCGGCCTGATGATCGACGTCGGACTGTTCGACCCGCTGGTGCGCTTCATTCTGCGCACGCTGGGCAATGACCCGGCCAAGGTAGTGCTGGGCACTGCGGTGCTGGCCGCTGTCGTCTCGCTGGACGGCGATGGGTCCACCACCTTCATTCTCACCACGGCCGCCATGCTGCCGATCTACCTGCGGCTGGGCATGAGCCCGGTGGTGCTGACCTGTGTGGCCGGCCTGGCCAACGGCACCATGAACATTGTTCCCTGGGGCGGCCCGACGGCACGTGCCGCTGCGGCGCTTGATGTCTCACCCACCGACGTCTTCGTGCCGATGATCCCCTCCCTGCTGGCCGGCATGATCATTGTGATGGTGTTCGCCTGGACGCTCGGCCTGAGCGAGCGCAAGCGCCTGGCCGGCGGCAACCCGAAGGCCGCGGCCAAAGGCAAGCCCGACCTGTGGGCGGAAGCCGGGCAGAACAACGACGGCGGTGCCGGCACCTCCCGCGGCAACGCTGGCTCGGTCTTCGGCGGCGGCCGCGGCGGTTTCGGTGCCGGAAAGCCGGTTCCCGGCACCTCCCCGGCCGGCACGGCTCCGACCGGCGGTTCGGTGGCTGTCCTGGAAGCCGAGGAGGACACCGCGGGCGGATCGCTGACCGATTCGGCCCTGGACCCCAACCGCTCCACCCTGCGCCCGAAACTGTTCTGGTTCAACCTCGCCCTGACCGTAGCCGTCATGGTGATCCTGGTGCTGGACGTCGTCCCGCTGGCCTATGTCTTCATGGTGGGCGCAGCCATCGCCTTGGTGGTCAACTTCCCGAACGTCAAGGAGCAGGCCGCCCAGCTGGTGGCGCACGGCAAGAGCATCGTCGCCGTCGTCTCCATGGTGATGGCAGCGGGCGTCTTGACCGGCGTGCTGAACGGCACCGGCATGGTGGATGCCATGGCCGTCTGGCTGGTGGAGATCATTCCGGATTCCATGGGGCCGTTCATGGCCGTCATCACTGGCTTGCTCAGCATCCCGATGACCTTCTTCATGAGCAACGACGCGTTCTACTTCGGCGTGCTGCCGGTGCTGAGTGAGACCGCCGCCCACTTCGGCATTGCCCCTGCCGAAATGGCGCGCGCCTCAATCACCGGCCAGCCGGTGCACATGCAGAGCCCGCTGGTCCCGGCCATCCTGCTGCTGGTCTCGCTGGCCAGCGTGGAACTGGGCGACCACCACAAGAAGGTGCTCTGGCGCGCGGCCATCGTCTCGCTGGTCATGCTGGCAGTGGGCATCCTGCTCGGCGCCATCCCCTGGAGCTGAGCCAACACCACAATATCGACGGCGGCGCCCGGGTCCTGGTCATGGCCAGCCCGGGCGCCGCCGTCGTTTCAAGCCTCGGGCGCCTGTCCCGGGACGCGGTCCCGCGCTAAAACGTTCCGTTCCTCTCCGATCTGCGCTAGGCTCCTCGATATCTTGGTATACCAAGATATCGATTGCTTTCGCACTTGAGAGGAAATGTCCATGTCCCTAGGCCTTGCCCCTGCTTCTCCAGCATCGGGGGAGCAGCAAGTCCACGTCCCACTGAGTCCGGCAGTGCGGGACGCATTGTTTCAGGTCAGCACGGCGACCATCACCACGCAACTGATGTCCCGCGGCTACCGCAACACTTACCTTGAGGGCCTGGCGTTCTCGAATCCGTCGCGTCAGCGGATGGTGGGCGAAGCCTTCACCATGCGCTGCATTCCCGCGCGCGAAGACATCGACGTCCCTGAAATCTTCCAGGACTACGACCATCCGCAGCGCACCGGGGTCGAGGCTGTGCAGCCCGGCCAGGTTCTGGTTGTCGATTCACGCGGCCGCAAGCGGGCGGCGTCGCTGGGCCACATCCTGGCCACGCGGCTTAGGGTCCGGGGCGCGGAAGGCATCGTCACCGACGGTTCCTTCCGGGACATGGCGGGTTTCGAGGATCTGGATCTACCGACTTACTCCGCCGGCGCCTCTCCTACCACCAATCTGGCGCAGCACCACGTGGTGGACGTCCAGGTGCCGATCGGCTGTGCCGAGGTGCCGATCTACCCGGGCGACATCATGGTCGGCGATAGGGACGGCGTCGTGTGCATTCCGCGGCATCTCGCGGAAGAAGTTGCCCGGGACGCGCTGGAGCAGGAACGTCATGAAGAGTTCATCCTGGAGCAGATCGAGGGCGGAGCGCCGTTGCGCGGGACCTATCCGCCGGACGAGCAGATGCGCCAGGCTTACCGGGACAAGCTGTCGCGTTCCGCGGAATGAGCATCCGAGCGGCGCTCGTGGCGGCTGACAAGGTCGATGGAGGCCGAGATGTGGTCACGCATCATGGCAGCCGCCGCCTTGGCATCGCCGCGGTGCGCCGCCCGGTAGATCGCCTCGTGTTCGGCCGCCTCGGCGGCACCGCGCGGCCACCGTTCCCAGAGCACTCCGACGACGGCGAGGGCGGTGAGGTCCTGCAGGCTGTCCAGGGCCTTGACCACGAAGTCGTTCTCGCAACTGGAGTACATGCCGCGGTGGAACCGGCGGTTGGCCAGAGCCTGGCCCGCCTTATTCCCGTCCGCAGCGTGTTGCCGGGCATCGTCCAGGGCCTGCCGCGCGGCGGCAAACCCTGGATCGATCCGGGCGGCGTCCTCAATGGCCCACGGCTCGAGCAGCACCCGCTGCTCATAGATGTGGCGGACATCGGTGAAGCTCAGCCGGCGGACTTCGATGCGCCGGTTGACGGTGGCCACCAAACCGGACCGTTCCAGCACGATCAGCGCCTCCCGGACCGGTGTCTTCGAGACACCCAACTGGTCGGCAATCCTGCGCTCCACGAGGGTTTCGCCGGGGCGCAACTGGCCCGAAAAAATGGCGCTCTTCAGCGACTCCACAATCAGGCCGGAACGGGTCGGCGCCGGTCCCAGGGCGGGCAGCGGGGACAAGGAAACAGCGTCCGGCAACGAGGTCATGCTGGTCAGCTTAGTTCACCTTTCCCGCGACGACGCGCCGGTTGCGGCTGATGAATATCCGGGCGGACAAGCCGTCCCGGCGCACCTACCTTTCCCATCAACCTAAGGAATCAACGATGTTTTCTTTTGCTGAACACAACACCAGGCGCGGTCCGTTCCGTGCCCCGATAGTCATCGCTGCCGCGGCAGCACTGACGCTGACCGGATGTTCCGTCGCCAACTCGGAGGCCGACTCCGCAGCCGGCGACCAGGCACTCCGGCTGGTCCTGCCGATGGAACCGACGACGCTGGAACCGTGCGACTCCTCGCTGGCCTCCACCGGCGTCGTCGTTCGCTCCAACATCACGGAACCGCTCATCGAGCGGGACCCGACCAGCGGCGAACTCCATCCCCTGCTCGCGACCAGCTGGGAAGCGACCGGAGACACCGAATGGACCTTCTCGCTGCGCGAGGGCGTCAGCTTCCAGGACGGGACGCCCTTCAACGCCGAAGCGGCCGCCTTCGCGATCGACCGCGCCGTCAACGGCGATCTCAGCTGCGACGTCGAAGGGCAGATCTTTGGCGACGCGGACCTGGACGTGGAGGCTGTGGACGACCTGACCCTCAAGGTCAGCACTCCCGAACCGGACCCGGTGCTGCCGCTCCGGCTTTCCTTCATCGAGATCGGTGCCCCGACCGACGCGGAAGCCAAGGTGCGCGAGCCGATCGGCACCGGTCCGTACGCGATTGACAGCTGGGATGCCGGGCTGAAGATCACGCTCCAGCGCAACGAGGACTACTGGGGCACCGCGCCCGCCTACCAGCGTGCCGAGTACCAGTGGCGCTCGGAGGGAACCGTCCGGGCCGCGATGGTCACCGGAAACGAGGCCGATATCGCGATGGGGCTGAGCTCTGACGACGGCGCGGGAGAACTGGGCGTCGACTATCCAAACAACGAGACGGTCGCGCTGCGATTCAGCGGCGACATCGCGCCCTTGGATGACGTCCGTGTCCGGCAGGCCATCAACTTCGCCATCGACAAGACCGGCATCACACAGTCGCTCTACGCGGGCAAGAGCGAACCGGCCTCGCAGATCATCCCGCCGGGCGTCGTCGGCTATAACGACGGTCTCGAACCATGGGAATTCAACCTGCAGAAGGCCAAGGAACTGGTCACGGAAGCGAAGGCCGACGGCGTGCCGGTGGACCAGAAAATCACCATCGTTGCCCGGAGCGGACAGTTCCCCAAGATCGACCAGTTGACCGAGGTGCTGCAGGAACAGCTGAAGCAGATTGGCCTCAATGCCGAAGCCAAGGTCGTTGAAACCTCCACGGGGCTGCAGTACCAAGTGCGTCCGTTCATTCTGAACGAGGGTGCCATCGCGATGGTGGTCCAGCACGGCAACCAGGCCGGCGACGCGTCCTTCAGCGTCGACTCCTACATGACGACCGGCGGCCAGATGAGCATGTTCGGCACCGAGGCGTTCGACGATGTCCTGTCCAAGGCCGCGGCCCAGACCGGCGAGGAGCGGCAGCAGGCCTTTGCCGACGCCTTCGCGTACGAACGGGACGAGGTAGTGCAATTTGCCTACATCGCGCGGATGACCGGCGTCCTGGCGAAGGCCGAGGGCGTGGCCTACGAGCCGAACTCGGCGACCGGGGACGAATTGAGGCTGGCCGAGGTCAGCCCGGCAAAGCAATA
>NZ_JBLKRT010000016.1:0-96636 GCF_047607445.1 Arthrobacter sulfonylureivorans | reverse complement strand
GCATGGTGGTGGAAAGCGGGCCTCCTCGGCGCGCTGAACATCGGCATGTTCTTCGCCCTGCTCTTCATTGCCGCCCACCGGCTCCCCGGCGGCGTGGCAGCGACCATCGGCGCCATCCAGCCTTTGCTCGTGGCAGTCCTGGCCTCGCGCTGGATCGGCGAGCGTTTGACGTCCGCCAAGATCGTTGCCGCGGCCGCGGGACTGGCCGGAGTGGCACTGCTGGTGCTGCAGTCCCAGGCCAGGCTGGATGCCGTGGGCGTGGCGGCGGCCTTGGGAGGGACGGCCTCGATGGCCGCCGGCCTGGTGCTGACCAAAAAGTGGGGCCAGCCGGCCACGTCTCTGGCCGTGACCTCCTGGCAACTGACCGCCGGCGGGCTGCTGCTGGTCCCGCTGGCGCTGTTCGCGGAGGGCCCGCTGCCCACGCAGCTTTCGGTGCTGAACCTGGCCGGCTACGCATATCTTGCCCTGGTGGGCACGGCCCTGGCCTACGCACTGTGGTTCCGCGGACTGCAACTGTTGCCCGCGTTCAGTGCGTCGCTGCTGGGGTTGTTGAGCCCCGTGGTCGCCACCGTCACGGGCTGGCTGGCCCTTCACCAACAACTCCCCCCCGGCCAAACCGCCGGCTCCCTGCTGATCCTGGGAACGCTGGTGGCAGCCAACCTGCCGCGAAGGAGGACGCCGGAGCCGGCACCGGCCGCCGCCCGCCCGACAGCCCCAGCCGTCCGGGGACGTACCGCCATCGCCAACTGCGTCAAGGAGCCTTCGGGAACAGCTCGGAAAATAGGGTAGGTCTACCCTCTTGCCGCTTCCCGCGCATTTGCTCCAAAATGGCGCCTAGCCGCGTGCGCCCTACGAACTGGATACCTCAGTTCCGGCGGCACGGTGTTTGGGGGAAGGACGGTGCGCCATGCGTACCAGCCGAATTCTGATCATCTTGGCGACTGTCTTGGGGCTCATCACCGCGGGGTTCGTGCCCAGCGCCCAAGCGGCCATTAACTGGACGCAAAGCGAGGCGCGCGGACCAAACCACACCAGCCGCGTGGTGCTGAGCTATGACGATTGTCCGAAGACTTTGAGCTCTTTCAAAAGGGTCATGAAGCACGCCAAAAAGAAAAACATCGGACTCGTCATCGCACCCACCGGAGGCTGCTTGCAGAAGTACAGAAAGAAATACGACGTGGACCTAGCGAAGCTGGCCCGTTCGTATGGCCAGTACGTCATTAACCACAGCATCAACCACCGCAAGGATATGAAGACGCTCAGCTGTAGCGCTGTTGCCCGGGAACTTCGCGCCCCTGGCGTGGTGACCAATTACGGCCGCCCGCCGTACGGCCGCATCGATGATTCGGTCCGCTGTGGTTACCGTAAGGCCGGCATGAAGCCGTGGCTGTGGACCAGAGGCAGCTATGACACCACGGGCAAGACCAAAGCGCAGGTGGTGTCCAGCGTGGCCAAGATAGCCACCAAGGGCGGCACCATCTTGATGCATATGCAGTGGAACGGCTTCAATCCCGATGCTATCAGCAAGATGAAAGCCAAACTGGCCGATCGCGGCCTCAAGGTATGCCGGGCCTATCGCGGCAAGGACAACAAAGGCTCCGTCATCACCAGTCCGGTGAAGCTGCCGTCAAAGCTGCCCTGCTAGACATCTCTCCGGCCGCGCGGATACCAGCTGCGCGCACCCACCTGACGAGGTCGAGTGCCGGCATCCACGTGTGGACCGTTAGCTGGCGCGGGCGTGGTAGTTCTCGTCGACGTATTCCGCGGTCACCAGGATCGGCAGGTGGTCCGACTGGCCGCGCGGCAGTGTCTCCACGCTCTGGATATCCAGCCCCAACGATGTGGCGAAATCGAAGTGCCCGCGGAACAGCTTGTAGCGGGTGTAGGTCCTGCGGTTGCTCAGGGTCAGCGCGTAGCCGGTTTCTTTCAGGTGCTCCACCAGGTTCTTGGTGAAGAACGGGTAGTTGAAGTCGCCCACCATCAACGTCATCTGCAGGCCGTCGCCGCCCATGCCCAGCAGCGCCTCGTGGCCGGCCTTGATCTGGTGCCGGCGCAGGGAGTTGGTGGCCGTCAGAGGCGCGGCGTGGAAGTCGCCGATGACGACTTCGTGTTTGGTTTCGTTGTCCACCATTTTGACTCCGAGCAGTCGCTCATGAGCCGGCGCTAGCACATAGTCGTGCAGCGATTTCTTCAGTTCGAAGGTGTTGGTGTCGACAGCTGAGAATCTTTTCTGGTCGTAATAGATGGCCAGTCCGAGCCTGTTCCCTTTGGTTGAATCGGCCAACTGCAGGTGGCCCAGCTTGTCCGGGAGCTTCTCTGTATCTGCTTCCTGCAGGCACATGACGTCTACTTCGTAGCGATCGGTCAGGTCTTCGAGTTCCGCGCTCGCACTGTGCTTCCGGAGGTTGTAGCTAATAGCTTTCAACAAGGGATCACCCTTCCAAGGCGGCGGTAGTTGTTGCCTGCGGCCCATCCTACCGAGCCAGTCTGGGTGTTCCACCTAGACTCAGTCGGCGGACGTCATGAAAGCAGCGCATTCAAGCCGTTCGGGTTCGAAACTCAGATGGGAAGTCTCGCTGCACTTGACCTGCGCTAGAAAATGCAGCGGCGCGACCCGTCTCCGCTTTCGGCCACGATCCACCCACTTCCTAAGGCGGCTTCGCGCCCCTCGATCCGCACCTATTGGCAGAGCCGCCTAGCGCGCCTTGATGTCGCGTTTCACCATACTGTCCCTGCCGGGTTATATGGTCGTGCTGACGCACGAGCGAATCTATGGGGGAACAATGCAACAGGGATACTTTGCGGTAATCGACACCGAGACAACAGGCTTGTTTCCGGGCGGCCAAGACCGCATAGCCGAAATCGCCATTGTCACACTCGATCGACGTGGAAGCGTCGTCGACAGGTGGGAGACGCTCATTAATCCGGGTAGGGATCTGGGCAAACAGTCCTTGCATAAGATTCAGGCGCGGGACATCTTGGAAGCGCCGACTTTTGCCGATATTGCAGACGAGATCTCCTGGCGTCTGTCTGGGACCATCGTGACCGCGCACAATCTATCTTTCGACGCGCGGTTCCTTGATGCCGAATTCCGCCGGGCCGGACAGCCGTTGCCGGACTTTTACTTCCCCCGCGGCTTATGCACGATGCGGATGGCCCACGAATACCTTCCCGGCGCCGGCCGGTCTTTGCAGGACTGCTGCGATTCCTTCGGAATCGAGCTAGAGAACGCTCACTGCGCCGGTGACGATGCCGAAGCAACCGCAGTGCTGTTGTCTCGCTATATGGAGCTGGACGCCCAGCTCAGCGACTGGGACTTTCTGCTCAACGAGGCGACTTCAACTAGGTGGCGCCACGATCCGCCTACGCAGCTCGTCCCGCCGGTGACGAGGTCAATCGGGGCCAGGGAAGGACAGCACTTCCTAGAACGCATTGTCGTTCGGATGCCTGAATACACCGGCCCTGCTGAACATGAAGAGTACCTTGCCCTGCTCGACCGCGCGCTGCTGGATAACTATCTCTCTGCCCACGAGGAAGCAATGCTCGTCCAGACCGCAAACGAACTCGGTATCAGCCGATCACAGGCCGCCATACTGCATGCCCAGTACTTCAATGAAGTGGTCACGGCTGCATGGGCGGATGGCGTCCTCAGCGTCGACGAGATGCAGGACCTAGAGAAGATCGCTGCGCTCCTCCAAGTGAGCCCCGACGCAGTGGAGGCTGCCCGGCAGCCGCGCGATGCTCGTGTTCCGTCAGGGGACGGTAATACGGACAAGCAATCTGATTCAAGCTTCCGGAGTCCACTTCATCCCGGTGACATGGTGGTACTTACAGGTGATATGTCCAGGCCCCGGGACAATATCGAGGGTCACCTGCGCGATGCCGGCTACGTCCCGCACCGAGCGGTCACCAAGAAGGTCAAGCTGCTGGTCGCTGCCGATCCGGATTCCCTCTCCGGAAAGGCCCGGAAAGCCCGGGACTATGGCATCCCCGTCGTCGGGGAGGAGTACTTGTGGCAGGCACTCGCAAACGTCCCCGGCCACAACCCCAATCTCGCCGCTCGCTGACCAGTATTAGGCACCGGAGTCCCATGCAGCCGCAGGAAAATGATCCTCGTCAACCTCTAGCACTCCCTCCGGATATAGGTAAAGCTGTGGGGAGGGGAATCAGGATCCTGCCCATCCGAACGTGTGCCGATCTCCTGGACGCGGTATGGGCAGCGACGCGATTGATGCCCTCCTGCCTCCGGTATGGGACCGGATGACAAACACAGAGAGGTGTTGTGAGATGACTGATTTGGCAAGCACACCGGGCCAAACCACCCAAGTCACTACGGGGCTCTACATTGGGGGTGAAGTCCGCGATACCGGCGAGACCTACGCCGTGGCGGACCCCGGCAAGCCCGGCGCAGTGGTGGGATACGCCGCTGCCGCGTCCAAGCAGGATGTGGCCGACGCCGTTGCCGCCGCGAAAACCGCCTTCCCGGCCTGGGCTGCCCTCGGCGCGAAAGAACGGGCCGCCCGGCTCGCCGCAGCCATCGAAGGCCTCGCCGAACTGCGGGACGAGGACGCGGCCATCCTGTCCCAGGAAAACGGGAAAATCCGGATGGAAGCCTGGATCGACGCCCTGGTCTTCGACATCCGCTTCCAACTGGCCCTGGCCCTCGCCGACCAGGTGGACCAGGGCAAGATCCTGGAACCGGCACCGGGCATCCCGGTAACCACCACCGTGGCCTACCAGCCACTCGGCGTGGTGACCATCATCGTCCCGTTTAACTGGCCCATCGCCATCCTCGGCGCCTCGCTGCCGCACGCCCTGCTGGCCGGCAACACCGCCATCCTGAAACCGCCGCCCACCACCCCGCTGGCCATCACCCGGGTCGTCCAGCGCGTGGCGGAGAAACTGCCGCCGGGCGTGCTGAACATCGTCACCGGCCACGACAGCGAAATGGGCGGGCTGATCCAGAACGACGACGTGGCCAAGGTCTGCTTCACCGGCAGCGTCGGCGGCGGCAAGAAAATGATGGAAATGGCCTCCAAGTCCCTGACCCGCGTCACCCTCGAACTCGGCGGCAACGACCCCGCCGTCTTCCTCGACGACGCCATCCTGGACGACACCCACCTGGACCGGCTCTACGCGGCGATCTTCGACACCACCGGGCAGATCTGCATGAACGCCAAACGCGTCTACGTGCACCGCTCCCGGATGGACGAACTGGTCGCCGGACTCTCCGCCCGGCTGGAAAAAGCCGTCATCGGCTACGGACTGGACGAAACCACCACCATGGGCCCGCTGCACCAGCCCGCGCAGAAGACCTTCGTCGAGGAACTCATCGCCGAAGCCAAGAACGCCGGCGCCGACGTCCGCGAGTTCGGCGAACTGCCCGGCGACCCCGAACTCCAAGGCGGCAACTTCCTCAAACCCGCCCTCGTCGTAGACCCGGACCCGTCCCTGCGCGTGGTCACCCAGGAACAGTTCGGCCCGGTCATCCCGATCATCCCCTTCGACACCGAAGAAGAAGCGATCACGGCCGCGAACGACACCTGGGCAGGCCTCTGCGGATCGGTGTGGACCGCGGACAAGGACAAAGCCAACACCGTCGCCGCGCAGCTGCTCTGCGGCTACGTCTGGGTCAACGACCACGGCGCCACCCGGCTGGACCTGCGCGCCCCGTTCGGCGGCATGAAACACTCCGGTTTCGGCCGCGAACAGGGCATCGAAGGCATCCGCGCGTTCCAGGACACCCGCTCCATCGCGCACCTGGACGAAGCAGCCGCCGCAGCCGGCCACTAACAACAACCACCACGGCGTGTGGCCGGCCCTTGCCTCAAAGGCCGGCCACACGCCGTTTCGTTACCCGGCCACCCGGCTGCCGCAGCCGGCTTAGACGGCCTGAGCCGTCCGCCATCCGCCGCGGTATTCGTTGCGGGCCGTCACCGAGTAGGGCGCCGGGCTGACCACGGCGCGGACCTCCAGCTGCTGGTGCGGCTCAACCGTGGTCTTGCGCGTGCCGCCGTCGGGCTCTCCCCACACCACCTTCACCTCGGTGCCGATTTCCACGTCCGGGTTGACCGTGGCCAGGGACAGGGCCCGCTTCTCGTTGGCGCTGTAGCCGGTGAACAGGGACAGGCCCACATTCGTGCCGCCGGCGTCGACGATCGCGTCGTAGTTCGAGGACCCGTAGTTGGCGTTGGGCAGATCGAAGTACTTGTAGGGCGTGCCTTCAGTGTCGAACAGCGAGGCGAAGATCTTGGTCATGTCCTCGGCGTTCCAGGCCAGCGTGACCTTCTTCCGCTGCACAGCCGGGTCGATTTTCTCCAGCGCCTCGCGGCCGATGAAGTCATGGTCGAACTTGACGAAGGAGCCATAGCCGAGCTCCCACGGATTCAGGTAGTAGTCCTCGATCTTGTCGGAAACGAAACTGCCGGCCACCGCGTTCACGGCCTCATAGCTGTCCGCGCCGAGCCATTCGCGGTACGGCCGCAACTCCTCGCCGGAGTAGATGGCCGGCAGCGGCGACGGGATCCAGCCGGATTCCAGCGTGTTGGACGAATATGCCCGGGCGCCGACGGCCAGCATGCCGAACTCCTCGCCAGCCTCCAAAATGGCCTCCCGGATCCGGTCGTACGATTCGTACGGCCCCCACAGTTCCAGTCCCGGCGCCCCCGCCATGCCGTGCCGCAGCGTGCGCACCTGCGTCCCGGCCACCTGCAGGTGGTCCATGCTGAAGAATTTCAGCTGCTCCACGGTGCCGCCATTGATCTTTTCGATGATCTGCCAGGCGTTCGGGCCCTGGATTTGGAAGCGCCAGTACTTGCGCTGCACCGGCTTGCCCATCGGCCGCGACGGGGACCGGCGGTCCACCTCCAACTCCACGTCGTACCCGCCGGTCTGCCCGTGGAAGAGCAGCCAGTTGGCCGCCGGGGAACGTCCCACATAGACAAACTGGTCCTCGGCTTCGTGGAACATGATGCCGTCGCCGATCACGTGCCCGGACGGTGTCGTCGGCACATATTGCTTGGCCTTGTTCACCGGGAAGCTAGCCACCGAGTTGATCGCGGTGTCGGAGATCAGTTTCAGCGCGTCCGAGCCTTTGATGAACAAGTTGTCCATGTGGTGCGTCTGGTCGTAGAGCACTGCGGTGTCCCGCCAGGCGCGGACCTCGCTGCGCCAGTTGGTGAACTCAGGCGCCACCACTGGGTAGATATAGGCGCCGATCTGCGAATTGCGCAGCATATCAACGGTGTTGCCGGCCTGGTCCAGGACCTGCTGCAGGTTCTGTGCACTCATGATTCCCCTATCCCCGCCAGCCGGGGCCGGCGTATCTTGTCCCATGCTCCCGGTCGCCGGGGCATGCTGATCGATAGCGGGTGGCTGGGGAACCGGCGTGCGTCAGCCGCCGGGCTCCTCGGCTGCCCGCATGATGGCAGTGGCAACGCTCTTCAGGTGCTTCTCCATGGCGGCTGCGGCCCGTTCCGGGTCCTTGGCGCAGACGGCGTCCACAATCTCCAAGTGCTCGGGCAGCGAGACGGACGGCCGCCCCGGCTGCATGGCCAGCCGGAACTGGAACCGGACGCTCTGGCCGCGCAGCCGCGCGATCAGGGCCGCCGCAGTGTTGTGCCCGCCCAGCTCAATGACCCGGCGGTGCAGGGTCTTATTGCAGTCCGAGTACTTCAGCAGGTCACCGGTTTCCACGGCCTGGCTCATGGTCCGGCCGAGGGCCTGCAGTTCCTGCACATCCTCGTCGGTGACGTGCTCCGCTGCCTTCGCGGCGCAGATGGCCTCCAGCGCGGCGCGGACTTCGGTGATCTCCACCGCTTCCTCCACCGAGACCGCCCGCACCCGGGCGCCCCGGTTCTGGATCCGCTCCACCAACCCCTCCAGCGTCAGTTCCGCCAGCGCGGCCCGGACCGTGGCCCGGCTGGCGTTGAACTCGGCGCAGATGTCCGCTTCCACCAGCCGCTGGTTGGGCACCAGTTCGCCCCGGTCGATTGCCTTCTTCAGTCCGGCGACGACGGCGGCCGAGTCGGTGGACTTCGGGACGGCGGTGGGGGTGGTGCTCACGGGAGGCTGCTCCATGCTGGTTTGTGTGCTGACAAAGTTGTTGGCAATAACCTAGCCCACCCGGTCTCAGTGCTCGTCCGGCACGTCGATCGGCGGCGTGCCATGGGTGTGGAAGGTGGAGATCGTCTGCATGCCCCAGGCCTGGCCCTTCTTGCGTTCCGTCTCGCTCCACACCACCGGCTGCCAATCCGGTGCCAGCAGCAGCCGCGCGCCGGCGTTGGCGAACTCGATGCGGTTGCCGCCCGGCTCGTACACGTACAGGAAGAACGTCTGGTTGATGGTGTGCTTGTGCGGACCGGACTCGATGTGGATGCCGTTCTCCAGGAAGATGTCCGCGGCCTTGAGGATGTCTTCCCGGGTATCCGGCGCGAAGGCGATGTGGTGCAGCCGCCCGGAGGCGCCCAGGTTGTCAGCGGAGTAGACCAGGTCGTAGGACTTCTGGCCGAACCGGAACCAGTGGGCCGCGGTGCGGCCGTTGTCCAGCCGGATGAGTTCGCTGTCCTTCAGTCCCAGCACCTCTGCGGAGAACTTGGCGTTCTCCTCCACATTGGCGGCCAGGTAGTTGATGTGGTCCAGCCGGCGGGCGTTGACGCCGTGGCCCGGGAAGCGGGAGGCCTGGTTCTTCAGCGCCGGCTTGTCGTCCGAGGCCTGGTACCACTCGGTTTCGTAGTAGACGGACATCGGGTGCCCATCCGGGTCCGTGAAGTGGAACGACGGGCCGACGCCGAATTCGCCGTCCTGCCAGCTTCCGCCCAGTCCGGCTGCCTGGATCGAGGCGACCAGCCGTTCCAGCGCCTCGGGTGACGCGGCCCGGTGCGCGACCAGTCCGACGCCGGAGGCCGCCCGCGGGGTCAGCTTGATGCTCCAGTTCTCGTAGTCGTCCCAGGTGCGGAGGAAGACCGAATCGCCGGCGCGGCCGACTTCCCGCATGGCCAGCAGGTCGTTGAAGAACCAGTAACTCTCCTCGAATTTGTCCGTGAAGAGCTCGATGTTGCCGAGATGGGCGATATCGCGGTGATGGGGTGTCATGCTCATCCTTTAGGTGGTGGCTGGTGTTTGTTCGCGGGGGAAAACGGTGCCGTCGAACAGCTTCCGGGCTGTCCGCAGCACCGTGGAGGATGTGGTGGTGAGGCCGGATGGCCCCTGTTCCAGGGCGGCGCCCACGTCGAGGTAGCCGGTGGGATGTTCCAGCCGCAGCGGCTCGTCGTCCGCGGGCAGCTGCGTGAATTCGTGCCCGACGGCGTCCGGCAGTTGGATGCCGGCCGCCACGGTGGTACCGCCGAGCACGCCGATGGAGGAGTGGCAGCGCACCGGCAGGAAGCTGCGGGTGGTCACCGCGCCGCCGTTGCGCGGCGCGGCGAGCAGCACCAGTTTGGGCACGGTCTTGCCGGCGACGTCGCCCATGCCCATCAGTTGCGCCACTTCCAGCCGGATCCGGGCCAGCCGGGCCGCCAGCTCCGCGTTGGCTTCCAGTTCAGCGGGCTCTTCGTAGCCGCTGACTCCGAGATCGGCAGCCCGCATCAGGACGGACGGCATGCCGTTGTCCACGCAGGTGACCTCCACGCCGTCCACCACATCCTTGGTGTTGCCGGTGGGCAGCAGGGCTCCGGTCAAGGAGCCGGCGGTGTCGGCGAAGTCCAGCGTGATGGGCGCTGCCGTGCCGGGCACGCCGTCGATGGCAGCGTGGCCGCGGTAGTCCACACGGCCGCCGGACGTCGCGAAGGTAGCCGTGGCAATGCTGTCCGAATTCACCATTCGGATGCGCACCGACGTCGTGCTTTCCTGCGCCGGAACCAGGCCACGTTCGACGGCGAACGGCCCAATGCCGGCGAGGATGTTGCCGCAGTTCTGGCTGTCCGAGACGACGGCCTCGTCCACGGCCACCTGCAGGAACAGGTAGTCCACGTCGGTGGTGCCGTCGGCCGAGCGCGAGACGACCGCCACCTTGCTGGTCAGCGGGTGTGCCCCGCCGATACCGTCGATCTGCCGGGTGTCCGGGCTGCCCATGATCCGCAGCAGCAGGTCGTCCCGCTCGGCCGGATCGGCTGGCAGGTCCTCGGCCAGGAAGTAGGCGCCCTTGGAGGTGCCGCCGCGCATCAGCAGGCAGCGCACGCCGTCGTCGTAGTGCGCGGGGCCGGAGGCCGGGCCCGTGTCCAGGGGCCGGGCAGCGCCGTCGGGGTCAGCCGTCATAGTCCTCGGCCGCCACATATTGCACGCCGAGTTTCTCCAGCAGCGGCCGCAGCCCGTAGTAGTCCAGGCCCAGCGTGCCCTCCTGGAACACCGAGCGGGTCTTGGCTTCCTTGGCTTCCCGTGCCTTCGACGCCTCGATCGCGGCCGGGACGTCCAGCCGCGGCACACAGACCACGCCGTCGTCGTCGGCCAGCACCACGTCGCCGGGCCGCACCGTAATCCGGCCCAGCGTGATGGGCACGTTGACCGCGCCGGCGCTGGCCTTCACCGTGCCCTGCGCATGCACGGCCGCGGACCAGGCCGGGAAGCCCATCGCCTGCAGTTCGGCGACGTCGCGGATGCCGGTGCTGGTGACCACGCCGCGCACGCCGCAGTACTGCAGCGCGGTGGCGAACAGTTCGCCGAACAGCCCGTCGGTGCACTCGGAGGTGGTGGTGACCACCAGGATGTCGCCGGGCCGGCACTGTTCGATGGCCGCGTGGATCATCAGGTTGTCGCCCGGCCAGCACAGCACGGTGACGGCGGTGCCGGCCACGCGGGCACCGGACTGGATCGGCCGGAACTGCGGGCCGGCCAGCCCGGTGCGGCCCATCGCCTCATGCACCGTGGCCACGCCGAAGCCGGCGAGCGCGTCGACGTCGGCCAGCTCGGCCCGCGGCGGGTTGGTGACGATGACGTTTTTCATGCCAGCGTGTCGGTCACTTGCGGGTAGTAGCGCATGTAGGCCTCGCCCTTGGTGTCCGTGGTGAAGCCGAGGTTGGGGCCGGCGTTGCGCTTGACCTGCACACCGCGGCGGACGGCGAGGTCCGTGTAGTAGTCCCACATGTGCTGCTGCGCTCCGAGGCACTCCATCGCCTTGCGTTTGGCGGCGAAGGCCTCGGTGATGTCCAGCAGCACGTTCGGCTTGAAGTCGCACTGTTCGGGCTGGTGGGGTTCGAAGAAGAACACCGGCGGCGCGCCCAGCGGATCGCCCGGCGCGTCGTAGCCGATGGCCTGCGCCAGCACGCGCGCGTCCAACGCCATCCGCGCGGCGGCCGGGTGGTCGCCGTTGTAGGGGTCCACCAGCGGATGGGTCAGTACTACGGTGGGCTTGACCTCGCGGTAGATCTGGACCAGCTGGTCCACCAGTTCGCGGGTAGGCACCAGCGGGTAGTCGCCGGCGTCCAGGAACCGGACCTCCGCGCCCAGCGCTGCGGCGGCATTTTCCGCCTCCTCGCGGCGGATCGCCTTGATCTCCTCCAGGCCCTTGCCTTCGCGCCAGGCCTTGGCGGACTCGCCGCGTTCCCCATAGGACAGGCACACGACGACGGCGCGCTCGCCCCGCTGCGCCGCGGCAGCAATCGCTCCGCCTGCCCGCCAGACGAAGTCGCCGGCATGGGCGCTGACCACCAACAGCGCCGGTTCGGTGTTGTTCACGGATTCTCCTTGCACTCGGTCTGTTCCGTGTGAAGTCAATCACCGGAACCTCGAGATTGTCAACAATCTTGGTTCCAAATTGCACTCCCCGGCATGCTGGCCGATCGCCCCTGCTGGCCTTCCGGTCACCTGGCACTTCCCAACCGCGAATGGCAGGACGATGATTTCGTGCATGGAAGTTCCGCCATGAACAAGAACAGGCTCGAAGCATTCAGCGACGGAGTGCTGGCCATCATCATCACCATCATGGTGCTGGAACTCCACGTGCCCGAAGAACCCACCTGGCAGGCCTTGTTTGAGCAAGCCCCCGCGTTCTTCAGCTACCTGCTGAGCTTCGTCTACGTGGGTATTTACTGGAACAACCATCACCACATGCTCCACCTGGCCGGGAAAATCAACGGCACCATCCTCTGGGCCAACCTGCACCTGCTTTTCTGGCTGTCCCTGTTCCCGTTTACCACCCGATGGATGGATGAGATGAGCTTTGTTTCCATCCCGGTTCTGGTCTACGGATTGAATCTGCTGTTGGCCGCCATCGCGTACTACATCCTGGAAACCTGCCTCATCCGCCAGCAAGGTCGCGACGGGGCGCTGGCCCAGGCGCTGGGCCGGGACTGGAAGGCGAAAATTTCACCGCCCATCTACGTTTTCGGCATCGCGGTGGCGTTGCTGCAGCCGCTGGTCAGCATCGCGGCCTACACGGTGGTGGCGGCCCTGTGGCTGCTACCGGACCGGAGGGTGGAGCGCTTCCTCGCCCGTCAAGAGCGTGAACCTTGAGGCATGGATAAAAGAAGGCGCGACTAGCCCAGAAGTCACGCATTACCGGTGGAATTACCGGTTGCCGCCCCGGAAGCCTCAGTGCGCGCACCAAGCCACCGGATTTTTCCGTTGCCGCCTGAGTGGGCCCCGAGTATGCTCGCGCATGTCTCCACCACCCTTCCGTTGAACAGGAGCACGCCATGCCCAAGCCCACGTTCAGTCCCGGCGCACCCTGCTGGGTCGATCTGATGACCTCCGATCCGGAGAAGGCCAAGCAGTTCTACACCGAACTCTTCGGTTGGACGTACGAGGTCGGCGACCAGGAGAAGTACGGCGGCTACACCACGGCGCTGAAAGACGGCCAGGCCGTGGCCGGCATCATGCAGAGCCAGGACTCCGGCTACCCGGACGTGTGGAGCACCTACCTGCGGGTGGAGGACATTGACGCCGCCACCCGTGCGGCCGCAGCCAACGGCGGCCAGGTCTACATGCCGCCAATGGAGGTCCCCGAGCAGGGCAAGATGGCCATGATCGGCGATGCCGGCGGTGCCGCCGTGGGCCTCTGGGAGTTCGCCGGCCATACCGGCTACCAACTGGCCGCCGAGCCCGGTGCCCCAGCCTGGCACGAGCTCTTCACCCGTGATTACCCTGCCACCGTGAAGTTCTACGAGGACGTTCTCGGCTGGGACACCGAGGTCATGAGCGACACCGACGAATTCCGCTACACCACGCTCGGCGCGGGCGAGAACGCCACGGCCGGCATCATGGACGCCACAGCCTGGCTGCCCGAAGGCGTCCCCGCCCACTGGCGCGTCTACTTTGCCGTGGAAAACACGGACGCCGCTGTCGAGAAGGCCACCGCCCTGGGCGGCAGCGTGGTGCAACCCGCCGAGGACACGCCCTTCGGCCGCATGGCCACCCTGACCGACCCCACCGGCACCACCTTCCTGGTCGCGCAGGATCTGCCCGGACGCTAGCCGATGCCAGCACAGCAGCCGGGCACCTGCGGTCCCCGCCGGCTCCCGTGCCCTTCAATAACGACGGCGGTGCCCGGCTAAGTCCCGCCCCGCGCCTTGGCGGAAATCTTCAAGACCGGACACCGCCCGCGCCCCTAGCTTGGAGGCATGATGACCAACACCACCCAGCCCGCCCACGGCGAACATACCGACCACGGCGTCCCGCACGGCATGACGTCCTTGACGCCGTTCATCGCGCTCACCGACGCTGCGGGCGCCATCGACTTCTACACCCGCGTCCTCGGAGCCAAACTGCTGGACCGGACCGACATGCCGGGCCCCGACGGCAGCCCCGTCGTCGTCCACGCCACCCTGGATTTCGGCAACGGCTGCCTGCAGCTCGGCGAGGTCAACCCGGCCTACCATCTGGTCGGCTCGCCCGAGGGGGACGATGACTGCTATTCGCTGGGTCTCTACGTACCGGACGTGGATGCCGCGGTGGAGCGTGCGGTGGCTGCGGGCGCCAGCGTGCGCGAGGACGTCAACACTTTCGTATCCGGAGACCGGTACGGCAGCATCCGCGATCCCTTCGGCGTCCGCTGGTCCATCATGACGCGGGTGGAGGACCTGTCACCGGAAGAGAGCAGCCGCCGCGTGGCCGAATGGGCGGAATCGATGGCGTCCGGCGAAGCCTAACCTTGCTTCTCGCGCTGGGCCGCCGGCGGAGCCGGGTACTGGCGCGGCGTGAACCCCAGCACCTGGCGGAATTCCCGCGTCAAATGCGCCTGATCGGAGAAACCAAGCTCGGCAGCGAGTTCGCCGAGGTCCGTTGCGGGTTCGGCGCGGACGCGCTCGGCGGCGTCCTGCAAGCGACGACGGCGCAGCATCAGCACGGCCGACATCCCCACGTAGCGGGACGCCAGCCGCTGCACGCTGCGCTCGGACAGGTGCAGTGCCCGGGCCAACTGAGGCGCTGACCGGATATCGCCCTCGTCGATCAGGTCCACCATCTGGTTGGCGAGTGCGGCGTCGTCGGACATCCCGCCGTCGGACCGCTCGGCTGCGAGCGACTGGATGTAGTCCTGCAGCAGATCGGCAGCGCGGGCGCGGTATGCAGCAGCAGAAGCGGCGTCTTCGGAAGCTGCAGGCCCGGAACCTGCGAGCCAGGAATCTGCCGGCCCGGATTCTGCGGTTCCGGAATGCTCCGCCGCCCCCGAACTTCCCATCACTTCGCAGATCGACCGGTGCAGGCCAGCCGCCGCTATCGGGGCATCCACGTCCAGCAGTTCGGCCGGCCGCTCCGCGAACAAGCGCACCCCGGCGGGTTTCAGCAGCGCGCCAACCGCCCACCCACTGCCAACCAGCACCCTGGTGGACGCCCGGCTGGTCGGCCCGTAGATCGCGACGCCGTCCGGCTCCACCACCACGTTGCTGGCCGGATAGCCCAGCACGAATTGCTCCGTCTGCTCCCCGACGGGCAGATCCCACTCCGGAATCCAGATCTGGCGCACGAAGGCAGCTGCATCCGCTCGCGCCGCAAACCTTGTCACAGCGGACCCGGTGCCCGGCGTCAGGTGGCCCTTCGTCGTCGGCCTGAAGCTCATGCTGCGATCGTAGCCGTCCGGTGCTTGACCGGTCCGGCACGGCACTATCCTGAAAGGACAGCCTGCGAAGGAGCCGTATGTCTTGCTGCCATGGGCCGGAGCGCGAAGCCGGCACTTCGGCGACCCCTGCAACTGGTACCGGAAGTGCTGCCCAGCACAACGGTGCCGCCGCGGCGGCCGCTCCCGCCACCCAGAAGCGTGGCATCGAGCAGGTCTCGCTGCCCGGCGGACGGTTCCTGATGGGCGACGCGTTCGACGAGGGCTACCCGGAGGACGGCGAAGGCCCGGTCCACGCGGTGGCGTTGTCTCCCTTCACCATGGACGCCACCGCCGTAACCAATGCCGAATTCCACCGTTTCGTCGCCGCCACCGGCTACCGCACCGAGTCCGAGGTCTACGGCTACTCAGCAGTGTTCCACCTCCTGGTCGCCGCCGATGAGCCCGACATTCTGGGCCGGGCCGAGGGCCTGCAGTGGTGGGTCACCGTCCGGGGCGCCGATTGGGCGCATCCGCACGGGCCGAAATCCTTCTGGCAGGACGTCCCGGACCACCCCGTGGTCCAGGTGTCCTGGAACGACGCGATGGCCTACTGCCGCTGGGCCGGCCGGGCGCTGCCGACCGAGGCGCAGTGGGAGTATGCCGCGCGCGGCGGCCTGGATCAGGCGCGCTACCCCTGGGGCAACGAGTTGGTGGAGCCGGACGGGACGCACCGCTGCAACATCTGGCAGGGCGCCTTCCCCACGCACAACACGCTCGACGACGGCTTCCTCGGCCCTGCCCCGGTGCGCACCTTCCCGCCGAACGGCTTTGGCCTCTATGAGACCAGCGGCAATGTGTGGGAATGGTGCTCCGACTGGTTCCTGCCCAAGTACTACCGCAAGTCGCCGGAGGACAACCCGACCGGGCCCACCATCGGGCAGGGCCGGGTCATGCGCGGTGGATCGTTCTTGTGCCACGATTCGTACTGCAACCGCTACCGGGTCGCCGCCCGGTCGAAGAACACCCCGGACTCGGCGGCCAGCAACATCGGCTTCCGCACCATCGCTGCCTGAGCGCCGTCGTTATTCGAAGGCAGCGGCCATGGCGCGGTCCAGTTCGATGATCTGTTCCGGGTTGTAGTCCGCCTTGGGGCCGGGGGTGTAGCGGACGTGGCGCAGTCGCCCGGTGTAGCGGTAGCAGCCGTGGCGCCGGGAGAGCTCCCAGTCCACCGGGCCGCCGCGGTCCAGCCCCACGCTGATTCCGGCGAAGGGTGCCATCCCGGTCAGCTGGAAGACCTCCGGCAGGATGGCCGACTGGCGCCCATCCAGGTGCAGGCTGATGGCCCACTTGAAGTCCGGCAGTGCGGCAAATTCCACCCTGACGTCGTGGAGCCCGGGTTCGATCGGGGCGCCGATGCGCTTGACCTCGCCGTACTCGTTGTAGGTCAGGACCAGTTGGCCGTCCTCGATGAACAGCACGTAGCCGCCGCCCTGGTCGCCGTGCGCCACCAGCACGCCGCCGTCGCCGTCCGCTAGCTCCAGGTGCGCGTCGATGGTGAAGGAGCGCAGCCGGACCAGCTTGGCCGAGCGGTAGCGCTCCAGCGTGGGTGCGCCGGGGTACAGCGTCACCGGTTGTTCCAGCAGCAGTTCGCTGGGCGGCCGGTTGCGGTTGAACGAGCCGTCGTCGTTGAGCGGGTAGACCTGGTTCCACCAGGCATCTGCCTGCCATTTCGCGGCGAGCTCGCGCACCTTGTCCGGGTGTTCGGCGGCTACGTTGACCAGTTCGGTGGGGTCGGCGGCCAGGTCGTACAGTTCCCAGCCGTCGTGTTTCCAGCCGGGACCGTTGGGCTCCGGGGCAATCGCCTTCCACGTCCCGGCGATGTAGCCGCGGCGGCCGTTGAGCTCGGTGTACTGGGTGGTGTGCGCCGACGCTGCCGCCGGGTTCCGCAGCCAGTTGGCGAACGGCACACCGTCCGTTTCCCGGACCGGCAGCCCGTGGCGTTCGGCCAGCGGCTCCACGCCGGCAAGTTGCAGCAAGGTGGGGCCGATATCCACGGCATGCGCGAACTGGTGGCGGACGCCGTCGTCATCCGCCGTCCGGGGCAGGCCGGCAGGCCAGGACAACAGCATGGGCACCCGGACACCGCCGGCATGCGGGAACGTCTTGTACATCCGGAACGGGGTGTTGGACGCGTAGGCCCAGCCGCGCGGGTAGTGCACGTAGGTCCGCGGGCCGCCGATCAGCTCGGGGTCCCGCGGCACGTCCGGTTGCCAGTCCTTGGGCAGGCCGGACCGCGGTGCCGAGAAACGGCTGAAGTAGCTGCGCGTCCCGGTGTCGCCGCCCTCCGAGGTACCGCCGTTGTCCGAGGTGAACACGATGATGGTGTTCTCATACTCGCCCAGTGCCTTCAGGTGGTCCGTCAGCCGGCGCAGGTTCTGGTCCACGTTGTCCACCGCGGCGGCGTAGGCCTCCATGTAGCGGGCGAACAGCGCCTGCTGTTCGGCACTGAGCGAACCCCACGGCACCACGTCGGATCCGGGCTCGGCATTGCGCGGGGCGCAGGCCGTGCCTTCCGGGAACAGTCCCAGCTCAACCTGCCGAGCGAACCGCTCCGACCGGATGTGGTCCCAACCGGATTCGTAGCGGCCGCGGTACTTCTCCATGTCCGCCGCCTTGGCCTGGACCGGCCCGTGCACCGCGGTGTGCGCGAAGTAGAGGAAGAAGGGCTTGCCCGCGTCGCTGCTGCGCAACTCGGAAATCATCCCCATCGCCTGATCGGTCAGGTCGTCGGTCAGGTAGTAGTCCTCCGGATATTCGTCTACCACCACCTGGCTGTTGTCCCGCACCAACCGGTGCGGGTGGAACAGCGAGGTGAACCCGTCCATGCAGCCGTAGTAGCGGTCGAAGCCGCGCTGCACCGGCCACGAGGACTTCTCCGCGGCATCGTGCATCTTCGACTCCACCGTCAGATGCCATTTACCCACCATGAACGTGGCGTATCCGGCCGCCCGGAAGTTCTCCGCCAGCGTGGGCGCGTCCGCCGGCAGTTCCATGGCCGAGTTCGGGAAACCCGGATCCATGTGCGGCACGTAGGCAAAACCGGCCCGGTGCGGGTTCATTCCCGTCATCAGCGCGGCCCGCGCCGGCGCGCACATCGGCGGCGTCTGGTAATTGCCCAGCCGGTACCCGTCCGCGGCAATTTCGGCCAGCGCCGGGGTGTCGATCTCCCCGCCGAACGGGGCAATGTCGCTGTACCCCATGTCATCCATCAACATCACGACGACGTTCGGCGCGCCTTCCGGGGCACGCGTTGCCGGCTTCCACGCGGCGACGGATTCACTGGCTTTTTCGGCGACGGTTCCCTCGAACCCGGCGTAGTCCCGCACCGGGTGCGGGCCGTTGTGGAGATGATCGTTCATGGTTTTTCCTTTGGTGGTGCCGCCGTCCACCCCGCCACAGGGCAGCGGGGTGGACGGCTGGGATACTGCAACGGCCTGGGCCGGTTGGTGTGTCAGCCGATCTCGGCGCGGTGGCTTTCGCGGGTCATCAGGACGGCTGCGGTGCCCGCGGCGATGACCAGCGCCCAGAAGACTGCCACCAGCGCGGTGCCTCCGCCGGCGGCGATCACCAGGCCGGTGGCGATCATCGGTGTGAAGCCGGCTCCCAGCACGGATGCGCCCTGGTATGCGAGCGAAGCGCCGGTGTAACGCACGTGGGTGGGGAACTGCTCCGCGATGAAGGCGCCGATCGGCCCATACAGCAGTCCTTGGACAAGTCCGTTGCCGACGACGATGGCGACGGCGAAGCCCCACAGGGTGCCGTTGTCCAGCAGCACGATCAGCGGGTAGGCCAGGACGATGCCGATGATGCCGCCGATGACCAGCATTTTCCTGCGGCCCACGCGGTCGCTCATCCGGGCGGCCCAGAAGGTCACGATCAGCGTCATAACGGCGCCGGCGGCCTTCCAGTTCAGCACGCCGGAGCGGTCCACGCCGTTCTCCACCGCCACCGAGACGCCCCAGACGGTGAGCAGTCCCTGGCAGCAGTAGAAACTCATGGTGGCGACGAGGGCCAGGACCACGGCCTTCGGGTGGTTCCGCAGCACGTCCAGGAGCGGCATCTTGCGCTTTTCGCTGGCGTCCTCCAGCTTGGCGAACATCGGCGACTCCGTCACCTTCAGCCGGATCACCATGCCGACGACGATCAGGACCGCGCTCAGCAGGAACGGGATGCGCCAGCCCCACTCGAGGAACTGGTCGCCGGTGGCGGCGGAGACGGCGGAGACCACCAGCGTGGCCAGAATGGCACCGGCAGGTCCACCGGCATTCGCGAAGGAGGTGGCGAAACCGCGCTTGGTCTTCGGCGCGTGCTCCAGCGCCATCAGTGCGGCGCCGCCCCATTCACCGCCGACCGCGACGCCCTGGACCAGGCGCAGGATGACCAGGGCGATCGGAGCCGCCATCCCGATCTGCGCCGTCGGCGGCAGCATGCCGATGATCATGGTCGCAACGCCCATGATCAGCATGGACAGCACCAGCATTTTCTTGCGGCCGATCCGGTCGCCGAAGTGCCCGAAGACCACACCGCCGAGCGGACGGGCCACATAGCCGGCGGCCAGGGTGGCAAAGGAGGCGAAGAGGGCGAACCCATCGCCGAGGTTAGCGAAGAACACGTGCCCGAAGACCAGCGACGCCGCCGTGGCATACAGGATGAAGTCGTAGTACTCGATGGCGCTGCCGATGAAGCTGGACGAGAGGATGCGGCGCATCTCCCGCGTGTTCAGCGACTCGTTTGCTTCCGGCAGCGTCGCCGGAGCCTTCACCGCCGTGCTGGTGTTGCTGGTTGGTTGCACGTGGAACTCCTCGAAGGGTTGGGGTCGGGGCTGGTTGCTACAAGTGTGCTGCAGGCCACATAATATGGAAAATCAATTGTTCCGATGCGAACCATCAAGAGGACTTATGTCTGAGCTCACGCTGCGGCAAATGGAGTACTTTGTCGCCGTGGTGGACCACGGCTCCGTTACCGCCGCCGCGGCCGCCTGCCACGCCTCACAAGCTGCCGCATCCATGGCCATCGCACAACTCGAGAAGGCCCTGGGAGCCGACCTGCTGGTGCGCAGCCGGTCACGCCAGATTGCCTTGACGCCGGCCGGAATCGAGTTCGCCACCCACGCCAGGGCGGTGCTCGAACGGGTGACCGAGGCGGCAGCGTCCATCTCCGACAACCTGGGACAGATTCGCGGCCCGCTCCGCGTCGGCTGTAGCCAGACGCTCTCGCCACGGCTGGTGCCACCGCTGGCCGAGTACTTCACGAAGCACCACCCGGAGGTGGACCTGCGCTTCACCGAAAGCTCTGCCGGAGCCGTGCAGGACGGGGTGCGGGAAGGCCGGCTCGACGTCGCGCTGGTTTATGCACTTCAGGCCGAGGACGATCTGGACCGGGAGGTCCTCAAGGACATCCAACTCCAGGTGGTCCTGCCTCAGGGCCACCTGCTTGCGAAGGAGTCCGCGGTGCGGCTGAAAGACATCGCCGCCGAACCTGCCATCCTGCTGGACGTCCCGCCCACCATCGAGCGTCTGACCACGGTGGCGCGGCTGTCCGGCGTGGAGCTCAATGTGCGCTGGACCAGCGCCAACATGGAGACCATCCGCAGCATGGTGGCCCGCGGCCTCGGCTACTCATTCGCCAACAGCCCTCCGGTCGACGGCACCACTTTTGACGGACTCCAGGTGGTGCACCGGCCGGTGGCGGATAAGCATGCCCGCAACGCCATCGTGGCCCTGCTGCCGGCCGGCCACACTCCCCCGCGCCGGGTCGCCGCCGCCGTCGACGTGCTGCGCCGGGCCGAGGCTGCCCGCCCGGATCAACTGCCGTGACCTTGGCCCGCTGCTCGGCCGGGTGAGCCGGTCCCGCCGATCAGGCCAGCCGCGGGGTCCGCGGCGGCTCGGTGCGCCGGGAGCCGGTGGCTTCAAAGGCGGCAGCCAACGCCAGCAAGGTGTTGTCGCCATAGGCGCGCCCGGCGAAGGTGAGTCCAACCGGCATGCCGATGTCCGTCGTCGTCCCCATCGGCACGGTGACGGTGGGGATGCCGAGGTGCCGCGGGACCAGATTCCCGTTGGCGACCCAGACGCCGTTGCACCAGCCGAGGTCTGCAGCTGCCGCATTGGTGTCCATGTCCGCAGCGCCGATGTCTGCCACCGCAGGGAAGACGACGGCGTCCAGCCGGTGCCGGTCCATCCACTCCTCAAGGTCCACCCGGCGGGTTTCCTCGAGTCCGCGCAGGCCCTCCGCGAGTTCCGGGATCTCGAGGAATGACGCCACACCGTGGTTGCGCACGTGCGCCGGATACACGGCGATGTCGTCGTCGAACCCGTCATAGCGGTCCGGCAGCGCGCCCTCGGGATGCGGGAAGATGCGCGCCCCGTCCACCTCCGCCAGTGAGTTGAGCGCGGGGTCCCCGTTGGCAGCGAGGAAGTCCTCCCACGCCCAGGCCGATAGGTCCAGGATCTCGCGCCGCAGGTACTCCGCGCTGACCAGGCCGCGGGTGCCGATCGTGGTGGCGCCGGGCCGGTCACCCTCGTAGTTGGACACCACGGGAAAATCCACCGGCACCACCTCGGCTCCGGCCGCTTCGAGGTCCCGCCGCGCCGCCTCCCACAGCTCAATGATGGAGGATCGGGTCTCGATCCGCTGTCCGGTGGGACCGCCGATGCCGGGGTGGTCGCCGGTGCCGGCCTCGGGGTCGGCGTTGATGTACATCCGCGGCACGCCGAAGCGCTTGCCGCGCAACGTGTCCCACGCTTCCTGCAGCCCCCGGGCCCCCAGCGCGGGATAGGACTCCGGCCGGACGGACGACGCGGCCGGAATCGGCACCCACGGCTGCGCGCGCCAGAAGTCGCCGCGGGTTTCCTGGTCGTCGGCCACGATGACGTCCAGCACTTCGAGCAGGTCGGCCATGCAGCGGGTGTGCGGCACCACCACGTCCATGGTGGGAACCAGCGGCCAGTTGCCCCGCACGGAGATGACGCCGCGCGAGGGGGTATAGGCGCAGAGCGCGTTGTTCGATGCCGGCGCCCGCCCGCTGGACCAGGTTTCCTCGGCGAGCCCGAAGGCCGCGAAACTGGCCGCCGTCGCGGTCCCGGATCCGTTGGAGGAACCGGAGCCAAAGGCGGCAGTGAGGAAGTCTGCGTTGTAGGGGCTTTCGGCACGTCCGTAGAGACCGCGCTGCATGCCCCCGTTGGCCATCGGCGGCATATTCGTCAGGCCGATGAGCACTGCTCCTGCCGCACGCAGCCGTTCGATGGCGAAGGCATCGCGCTGCGCCACCAGGTGCTCGAAGGCGGGCGAACCTGCGGCGGCGGTGAGGCCGTGGGCCAGATAACTGTCTTTGGCCGTGTACGGGATGCCGTCCAACGGGCCGAGTGCCTCACCGCGCGAGCGCCGTTGGTCCGAAGCGCGGGCTTCCGCCAGCGCGTCTTCATTCATCACGACGACGGCGTTCAGCCGGATGCCGCTGTGGTCGTAGGCGGCGATGCGGTCCAGGTACGCCTGGGTGAGTTGCTCGCTGGTGGCCTGTCCGGTCTGCAGCGCCTCGCGCAGTTGCGCAATCGACGCTTCCACCACATCGAACGGGCCCATCAGGCCTCCGTGGCGGCGAGCGCGGGCTGCTGCTGCGTGATGCAGTGGATTCCTCCTCCGCGGGCCAGGATGGGCCGCGCGTCCACCGTGACCACGCGCCGGCCGGGGTACGCCTCGGCCAGGATTTCGGCGGCCAGCGCGTCCGCCCGTTCCTCGCCGTAGCCACACGCGATCACTCCCCCGTTGACCACCAGGTGGTTGACGTAGCTCCAGTCGACGAATCCGTCGTTGTCCTTGAGCGTGTCCGGAGCTGGCAGCTCGATGATCTCGAACGGTTTCCCGGCAGCATCCAGCTGGGTCCCGAAGAAGTCCCGCAGCTGCCGGCTCACCTCAAAGTCCGGGTGGGCGGGGTTGTTCTGCAGGTGCAGCAGGAGGCGTCCCGGCGAAGGAATCGTGGCCACCATGTCGATATGCCCGCGGGTGCCGAGATCCTCGTAGTCGCGTGTCAGTCCGCGCGGCACCCACACGGTGTGCGTGGTGCCCAGGGTGCGGGCCAGTTCCGCCTCGACCCTTTCCTTGTCCGTGTAAGGATTCCGGCCGGGGTCCAGCTGGACGGTCTCCGTCACCAGCACCGTGCCTGCGCCGTCAACGTGGATCGCGCCACCTTCGTTGACCAACAGGGAACTGACCAGCTCCGCGCCGGCCTGCTCGGCGACGAAGCGGCCGATGCCGCGGCTTTTCTCCCACTCCGCCCACGCCGGCGCGCCCCAGCCGTTGAAGGTCCAGTCCACCGCGCCGAGCACCCCGGGACGTGCGTCGTCGACCACGAAGGTCGGTCCAATGTCGCGCATCCAGAACTCATCCAAGGGCGCTTCGAGCTGGTCGATTCCGCTGCCCAACATGCGGCTGGCACGTTTCCGTTCCGTCGGATCCACCACCATGGTGACCGGCTCAAACTCCGCAATCGCCTGCGCCACGGCGGTCCACGCGCCGTAAGCTTCCTCGGCTGACGCAGCGTCCTCGCCCAGCGTCAGCCCCGCCCGGGGAAAAGCCATCCAGATCCGCTCGTGCGGTGCTGTTTCCGCGGGCATGCGCCACGCCATGGAACCTCCTGATGCTCTGCCGGCGTACGGAACGTGCGCACCGCTGACTCCCGGAAAGGCTTATTGATCAATTGATCAATAAGCTGCAAAGTACTTTAGACTGATTGATGATGTCAACCACCTCACCCCGACGGGCCCCGCGCAAAGCTCCGGCCGAACGTGCCGCGGAACTGGCCCAAGCGGCCCGGACCATTGCCTTGGAGCAGGGCCTTGCAGCCATCACGCTGCGCAACGTGGCCCGGCGTGCCGGCGTCGCCTCGGGCCTGGTCGCGCATTACTACCCCACCGTTGACGCCCTGGTGGCCGAAACCTTCTCCAGCATCGTTGCCGCGGAAACCGAAGAGGTCGCCGCCCTGCTGGCCGAATTGCCGACGCCCCGGCAGGGCCTCAGCCTGCTGCTGGACACCCTCCTCGACGACCGTCGCCTCGATGTGACGGCGGTGTGGGTGGAAGCCTGGTCGCTGGGGCGCCGCAACGAAACACTGGCTGTGAGTGTGCGGGACCAGATGGATGCCTGGCAGTCCGTGATCAAGGACCTGGTGACAGCAGGCATTGCGGCCGGTGAATTCAGCACACCGGATGCGGAATCGGTGGCGTGGCAGATCCTCGGCATGATTGACGGGCTGAACGCGCAGGCACTGGTGCGCTGGAACGGCGTCGCCGACCGGCACACCCACCTGGCCCGCGCCGTCGAGGTGATGGTCGGCGCGGCGCCGTCGTCGCTGGTGTCAGCCAGAGGGCCTGACGGCCACTGATGGCGCTCAGCCACATCGGAACGAAATGAACGACGCCGGCCGCTCACCTGGCGAAGGTGAGCGCCCGGCGTCGTTGTGGTGGGCTTACTTGGCTTCGTTGATCCGGATCATGTTGCCCGAGGGGTCCCGCACCGCGCAGTCGCGCGGACCCCACGGCTGGTCCATTGGTTCCTGCAGGACTTCAGCTCCGAAGGAGACCAGCCGCTCGAAGAGGGCGTCCAGGTCGTCGGTGCGGAAGACGAGCATGGGAAGCACGCCCTTGACCAGCAGTTCCTGGAGCTGGTCGCCGTCGGCCTGTGAGCGGCCGGCGTGCGGAGCGGACAGCACCAGCTCCAGTTCCGGCTGGTCGGGGCTGCCCAGGGTAATCCAGTGGAAGCCCCCGTTGGCCACGTCGTTGCGGACTTCCAGACCGAGGCCGTCCCGGTAGAACGGGATGGATTCGGCGGGGTCATTGACGGTGATGTTGCAGTACTGAAGTGAAATATTCATGCGCCCAACCTACGCAGGGGCCGGCGCTGCCGCTTCTCTGATCCTGCTCGATCGCGGGTCGATGGGCCGGGTCAGCATCTTGGCGATGCAGGGCGGCATCGCTTCCGCCGCCTCGTGCCCGCGGTTGCGGTAGGAACTGGGACTCTCGCCGGTGAGTTGGGTGAACCGCGTGCTGAAGGAACCCAGCGAGGTGCTGCCCACTTCCATGCACGCATCCGTCACGGTCCAGCCCGCGCGCAGCAGCGCCATGGCCCGCTCGATCCGCCGGGTCATCAGGTAGTTGTATGGCGATTCGCCATACGCTGCCTTGAACCGGCGGGAGAAATGGGCCGGTGACATCAGCGCCTTGGCCGCCATGGTCGGCACGTCCAGCGGCTGGGCATAATCGCGGTCAATCAGGTCCCGGGCCCGGCGCAGATGGGCCAAGTTGGCCAACTCCTCAGGATTCACAGGTTGAGGTTACCGCTCCACGGAACCTGCCGGAAGCTCTGCAAGCAGCCGTCACTCCACCGGCTGCCTCAAACCGTTGCACTGCCACGTCCGTTGCGCCACGCTAATCACGTGGAACAGCGACCTGATCGCCGGCCAGCTGCCCGCGCGAGTGGCCCTGACGCTTCCCGCTCGAAAGCAGTGGATCCGGTGCGCAACGCCGCCGTGCTGGCACGCGAATCCAGCGAGTTCGACCGTGGGCTCAGCTTCTACGATGTCATTTACGGATTCGCCATCACGCTGCTGGTCACCAACATCGACGCTCCCTCCCCGGAGGCCTGGCAAGACCCGCGGGCGCTGCTCGAATCGGGCGTCGTGCACCAACTCGCCGGCTTCGCCCTGAGCTTCGCCGTGATCGCCGTGTTCTGGCGCATAAACCTCCGATTGATCAAACGGCTCTCCGCACTCGATTCGGCGACGACGACGGCCAACCTACTGGCGGCCGCGTTCGTCATCCTGATTCCGTTCACCACCCAGGGCGTGAGCGACCCGGAGACAACCTTGCTTGAGCTGACCACAGTGCTGTACGCCGCGAACATCATTTTGGCGTCCTTGGCTCAACTGCTGATGTTTGAGATTGCCCGTCGGCACGGTCTCGAAATCGACCCGATGACGCCTCGGCACCACACAGCCTTCGTGCTCGATTTCCTCGTTCCACCCTTGGTTTTCGCGGTGTCAATACCCATCGCTTTGGTAGCCGGCGGCACGGCGGGCAAGATCACTTGGGCCGCGCTCATCGTGCTGGGACCGGTCTCGGGCATCCTCGCCACCCGGGTCCAGCAATCAACAACGGGCCCTTGATCCGGCGCGGCTGAGGGAAATTACGGCATTCTGGGCCGGGTTCCGGCCGCCGGCTCTGGGCTATTCCCAGATGTGCCGTTAGCCTCTCCGATACCGGCAGCTCGCGCGAGCTGCCGGTCCCATTGTTCGCCGCCGACCCAACCGGCTGCGTGCAGGGATGAATCGCTCAACCTTTGGAGGACATGCAGTGAAGCACCAGCCCAAGAGCAGCACCAACCAGCCTGTGGCCAAACCCAAGCGCTACCGCAGCCTGGCAGCGGCGGCGGCCCTCGCCGTCGTCATTCCCTTCAGCGCCGCGACGCCGGTGCTGGCCGATGCCAACTTCCCCTCTACCGAGGGCAACACCAATATTTCCAGCATCCTGACCTACGACGATGTGGTGAAGGAACTGCGCAAACTGGAGAAGACCAGCCGCTTTGGCGTGGACGCCTTCACGCTGGAAGAAGCGGGCACGCAGGTGAACAAATCGGAACAGGGCCGCGATCTCTGGGTGGCCACGGTCGGCAACGGCGCCGAACACGTGTGGATCCAGGGGCGCATCCACGGCAACGAACCCTACGGCACCGATTCAATTCTGACGCTGCTGAAGGACCTGGGGACCAACGGCTCGTCCGAGTACCAGCTGCTGCGCGACAAGTTCACCTTCCACTTCATCCCGATGTACAACCCAGACGGCGCGGAAGCGAACATCCGGCACACCGTCCTCTGGGACCAGGCCAACAATCTTCCGGAGTTCGGTTCCAACGGGCGGGAGCAGCGGATCGACTTGAACCGGGACTGGACGCCCAACGGATTCGTGGCGAACGAATCGCTGGCGTTCTACGAATACTGGACCGATGTGAAGCCGGCCTACGGCATCGATATCCACCACCAGGGCCTGAAGAAGGAATGGGGCACCGGCGACGACGTCACGCTGTCGCTGGGCATCTCGCTGGCTCCGGGCGGGCCGACCCTGCCTGGGATCAAGGACGGCGCCTACGACGAGCTGACCCGCCAGATGCACGTGTACGTGTATGACGAACTGTCCAAGTACGGCTCCATCAACATGGACCGCTACCAGGTGGGCAACGGCCAGGAGATCGACATCAAGGGCGGCGTGGTCTCGGCCATGATGCTGGGCCTGAACTACCAGGGGATGAACCCGGAGGGTCACTCCAATCCGGTGGTCTTCTTCGAAACCTCGGGCAACACCTCGGACGGCAGCCTGGGCCAGAAGGCCCGCGGCAAGAGCATCAAGCAGAACCTGCTCGCCATGAAGGAGCTGCTGCTGGGCCTGGCCACCGGCGAAGTCCAGCAGGAGGACGCCGACCGCTGGGAAGACATCCCGCACCAGCCGGTCACCGGTTACAGCACCGACTACGCCGGAACCATCCCGGTCCCGTAGCTCGAACACAGCTGCGCCCCTACCCAGTCAGTCCGGGCAGGGGCGCTGCTGTGTGTGCGCTAAGAGGGGCTACGCCTCCACGATGATGACCGTGACCACCGGCTTGCGGCGGAGGGCGCGGTCGGACCAGCGGATCAGGGCCTGGGCGATTGCCTTTTCGGCCTCCGGCCCGGTCTTGTCTCCGCGCAGGCCCATCAGGGTCTTCTCCACGATGCCGGTGGCCTTCTCCAGCTGCTCCACCGCCGGGGCGAAGCCCACCGGGAAGAACTCGGCCTCTTCTTCCAGCCGGCCGGTATCCGGGTTGACGATCAGCAACACGGTGACCGCGCCGTCTTCCGCCAGCCGCAGACGGTCCTGCAGGGAGGCTTCGGTGGCAGCACCCGGGACCATGTTTTCCACGTAGACATAGTCGGCAGCGATCTGGCCGGAGACCCGGGCAACGCCGTCCTTCAGGTCGATGGTGGTGCCGTCCTCGACGATCAGCGCGCGCTTCGGGTCCACACCGGTGCGGATGGCCAGTTCGGCGTTGGCCTTCAGGTGCCGGTGCTCGCCGTGGACCGGCAGCACGTTCTTCGGGCGGACCAGGTTGTAGCAGTAGACCAGCTCGCCGGCCGAGGCATGGCCGGACACGTGCACCTTGGCGTTGCCCTTGTGCACCACGTTAGCGCCGCGCTTGGTCAGGTCATTGATCAGCCGGTAGATGGACGATTCGTTGCCGGGCACCAGCGAAGAGGCCAGCAGCACGGTGTCGCCGTCGGTCAGGTCGATCATGTGGTCACCGCCGGCCATCCGGGCCAGTGCCGCCATCGGTTCGCCCTGCGAGCCGGTGCAGATCAGCACGGCCTTGGTGGGCGGCAGCTTCTCCAGTTCCTTGAAGTCCACCAGCACGTTGCGCGGGATGTTCAGGTAGCCGAGCTCGCGCGCCGTCGTCATGTTGCGCACCATGGACCGGCCCACGAAAGCGACCTTGCGGCCGTACTTGTGTGCCACGTCGATCACCTGCTGGATGCGGTGCACGTGGCTGGCGAAACTGGAGACGATCACGCGGCGCGGGGCGGTGCGCATGACCGTATCGATTGCCGGCACCAGATCGGCCTCCGCAGCGAGGAAACCGGGCACTTCGGCGTTGGTGGAATCCGGCAGGAACAGGTCCACGCCCTCGTCGCCCAGCCGCGCGAACCCGGCCAGGTCGGTGATCCGGCGGTCCAGCGGGAACTGGTCCATCTTGAAGTCACCGGTGGCCAGCACCAGGCCGGCGCCACTGCGGATGGCCACGGCCAAGCCGTCCGGAATCGAGTGGTTCACGGCCAGGAATTCCAGGTCGAACGGGCCGAACTTCTTCCGGTCGCCTTCCTTAACCTGCACCATCTTGGCGCTGATCCGGTGCTCCTGCAGCTTGGTTTTCACGAACGCCAGCGTCAGCTTCGCGGAGATCACCGGAATGTCGCCGCGTTCCTTCAACAGGTACGGCACACCGCCAATGTGGTCCTCGTGGCCGTGGGTGAGGACAATGCCGACCACATCGTTCAGCCGCTCGCGGATGTAGGAGAAGTCCGGCAGGATCAGGTCCACGCCGGGATGCTGCTCCTCCGGGAACAGCACGCCGCAGTCCACAATCAGCAGCTTGCCGCCGTACTCGAAGACCGTCATGTTCCGGCCGATCTCACCGAGCCCGCCCAGTGGCACAATGCGCATGGCGCCCTTGGCAAGTTTCGGAGGAGTTTGCAGCGGCTTGGTGTTCATGAATCCCGATCTCTGTGGTGCTATTTATTTGCGGGCTACGACGCCCTACGCCGGAGTAGCCGGCACTGAAGTCTTGGTTGGCCGATACACCTAGGCGCTTCGACGGCGTTCCGCGCAGCACTGTGGACGGAAAGCATACTTGCCCTGACTTTACCATCGCGCACGTTCCCGGATCACCGCCAATCCGGCCCCACAAGGCCTACAACCCCGACAACGACGGCGGTGTTCGCCTTTTCGTCCGAAACGCCAACTGTCCGTGCCGGTTATCACCGGCACGGACAGTCGCGGCACCACGGGCGCCTCGGTGAAGACTCAGCTTTGCTCCGCCGGGAGGTCCACCTCGATTTCCGCGAAGTCGTCGCCCGCCCTTAACTGGCAGCCCAGCCGGCTGCGGACATCGTCCCGCGGAGAGGCTGTGCAGTCGAGCATCTCGTCCTCGTCCTCGCCGATCTGGGGCAGCCCGTCCAAATACTCCTCGCGGACGTAGACATGGCAGGTGGCGCACATCGCCTGGCCGCCGCACTCGCCCACGATGCCGGCCACGCCGTTGCTGACTGCGGCGCGCATCAGTGAGGTGCCGGGGTCGGCGTCGACTATGTCCACTCCGCCGCCGGGCTGGTGGAAGCTGATCTTGGCCATAAGTTGTCCTTCCTTCTGCGGTCTACTGCGCGGGCTGGGCGGCAGTTGCCGGCCCTGTTCCGAGCGCGGATTCCTGTCCGGGTTCGTCGCCCAGGCTGCGGTCTTTGGACTCGGGCATGAAGATCACGGTGACCAGGCTGACCGCGGCGATGATGGACAGGTAGACGATCACCGGGGTCAGCGAGGCGCCGCTGCCGCCGTAGAGGTTGGCCAGCACCAGCGGGGTGAAGCCGGCACCGAGCAGCGTGGCGATCTGGTAGCCGACGGAGGCACCGGTGTAGCGGGACGATGTGCCGAACCGCTCGGCGATGAACGCCGCCATCGGCCCGTATAGCACCGTCTGCGTGACGATGCCCAGCGTGAAAGCCAGGAAGATCGAGCCCATGTGTCCGGTGGAGAGCAGCGCGAAGACCGCGGGCGTGACCGCAATGAACAGGATGTTGCCGGCGATCATCAGCGGCTTGCGGCCCACCCGGTCGGAAATCCGGCCCATCAGCAGCGTGGTGCCGATGCTGATCACCCCGGCGCCGGCGAACGCGAGCATCACGTCGGAGCGCGGCACGCCCAGCGAGACGGTGTAGGTGATGGAGAAGGTGGACAGCAGCGTCTGCAGGGCAAAAGCGGATGTGGCCGCGAGGATCACCGTCACCAGCAGGCCCGGCCGGCGCAGCACCTGTAGCAGCGGAATGGTGCGGCGGGCCGTGGGCGCTGCGGCGCGTTCGGCAGCCTCACGCTCCAGCGCCTGCTGGAAGACCGGGCTCTCCGACACCCGCGAGCGCACGTACAGACCGAGCAACAGGAGGACGAAGGACAGCAGGAACGGCACACGCCAGCCCCAGCTCAGGAACTGATCCTGTGGCAGTGCCGAGAACATGCTCATCATCAACAGACCCAGCACCGAACCGGTCGGTGCCCCGGCGTTGGTGAATGATGCGGCGAACCCGCGCGCCTTGGGGTCCGCATGCTCCAGCGCCATCAGCGCCGCGCCGCCCCATTCCCCGCCCACGGCGATGCCCTGCAGCACCCGCAGGAACACCAGCATCACTGCGGCCCACGGCCCGATCAGCTCCGGCGTGGGGACCAGGCCAATCGCCGTCGAGGCGAGCCCCATCAGCATCATCGAAATGACCAGCAGTTTCTTCCGGCCCAGTCGGTCACCGAAGTGGCCGAAAATGATGCCGCCCAGCGGCCGCGCAACATAGCCTGCGGCGAAGGTTCCGTAGGAGGCGACCACGCCGGCCCACGGATCCAGGTTCGCGAAGAACACCGGCCCGAAGACCACGGCGGATGCTGTGGCGTAGAGCAGGAAGTCGTAGAACTCGATGGTGGTGCCCAGATAGCTGGAGAATATGACGCGCCGCCGTTCGCGTACTGTGGCGGAGCCGGGGGCCAAGGGTGACTGTGTACTCGTAGACATCATCGTCCTTCTGATGGATGGGTGAGGGTGGTGCGGGTGGTTGGATTACCAGGCGACCGGAAGGCTGGTCAGGCCGCGGAAGACCCAGCCGTCCCAGGTCTCGCTCCGGTCCGGGTCCTGGCGCAGCTCCGGCAGTTCCCGGTACAGCATCGGCACGGCGATCTCGCCGACCGCTTTCTGCGCGGCCCACTTACCGGCGCACTGGTGCACGCCGCTGCCGAAAGCCAGGTTCGGCCCGCCACTGCGGTGGATATCGAACTCGTCCGGGTGGGTGAATTGGTTCCGGTCCCGGTTCGCGGAGGCGAGGATCATCCCCACCTGCGTCCCGGCGGGGATGGCAACTCCTGAAACAACGACGTCGGACACCGTTTCCCGGGTGATCATGCCGATCGGGGAGAAATATCGGGTGCCCTCGGTGAAGGCCTGCTTCCACAATCCGGGGTCGGCCAGCAGTTCGGCCTTCTGCCCTGGCGCGCGGTCCAGCAGCCAGACCAGGTTCGTGATCATGTGCTGCGGTTCGTTCACCCCGCCGGAGATGGCCAGCTTCACGTTGTTGCGGACCTTGTCCTCATCCATGCCGGATTCCAGCAGCATCGAGGTAATGGACGCGTCCGGGGTGCGGCGCAGTCGGGCAATCGTCTCGTCCAAGGCGGCATCGCATTCCATCCGCGAGACCTCGCAGCGGTCCCAGATCTCCTGCTGATCCAGCACGTTGCCGGTGCCAGCTATGAAGTCGCGGGACCAGCGGGCCAGATCCAGCGGCTCCACGCTGGTCATGCCCAGCATGTCGCACAGGTTCTTGGCGGCCAGCGGTTTGGCAAAGTCGAGATTCAGGTCGGCTTTGCCGTTGCCTGCGTCCAGCATGCGGTTCAGGTAGTGGCAGGCGTTCGCCTCGAACTTCGCGGCCCAGATCTCCATGATTTGCTTGGGCCGCAGCGTGCGGTTCATCGGTGCCCGCTCCGCCGCATGCTCCGGGTCGTCCTTGCGGATCATCGGCTGCCCGCCCATGGCCCGGACCATGGTGCCGCCGGAAACGTTGGAGGAGAAGATCTCCGGATGCCGCTCGCCGAAGCTGCAGCCGTCGTAGCTGGAAATGAGGACCTTCTTCACCGCGGGAGACCAGGCCACCGGCGTCTCCTCGCGCAGCCGGGCATAGCTCCGATACGGGTCGCGGGCCAGCTCGGTCGGCTCCAGCCAAGCGGCCTCCGGCAAGGTCTGCGCGGTGGCAGTCGGTGCGATCGTCATGATCCGCCTTTCGGTCAGTCAGGCCCGGCCATCGCCGGGTCCTGCCGAAAGCATGGTGCAGATCACAACAGCGCGTGCGTAGAATTCGTATCATGCGAATAAGTAGCGGTCGGTGACGTGGCCAGGTCTTCCGGCGGCCGGTCTGCCATCTCGCGCGCAGTCGATGTACTGGAGGCATTCGACCCCTCCAGCAATGAGCTGACGCTGACCCAGATCGCTGCCCGCACCGGCCTGCCGATGGCCACTGCGCATGGCATCGTCACCGAGCTGGTCGCTCTCGGGCTGCTGGAGCGGCGCGGCCGGGAAGTCATCCTTGGTGTCCGGCTGTGGGAGCTGGCGGTGCGCGCCCCGGGTGTTGTGGGCCTGCGTGAAATCGCGCTGCCGCATCTCGAGCGAGTCCGCGACCGGCTGAAGCAGCACGCCCAGCTCGGCATCCTGCAGGGCGGCGAGATCCTATACCTCGAGCGCCTGTCAGCACCGGAGTCGGTGGTCAACTTCACCAAGGTCGGCGGCCGCATCCCGTGGTACGCCACATCCAGCGGCCTGGTCCTGGTTGCCGACGCACCGCCCGAACGGCAGGAAGAGGTCCTGGGCCTGCCGCGCCCGCGGTTCTCGGTCGAGCCGCATCCCAGCAGCGCCGACCTGCGGCCGGTTCTGGCCAAGGTCCGCCGCGAAGGCCACGCGGTGACCCGCGGCTACATCCACCCGGACGCCACCGCCGTCGCCGTCCCGATCAAGGGCCCCTACGGACACGCCGTGGCGTCCATCGCCGTCGTCGTCCCGACTGACGGTTTCCGAGCCGCCCCGGTCCTCGAGGTCCTGGCGCCCGCGGCCCATGCGGTGAGCGCGGACCTGAAGCAGAACTACCTGGGCTAGCCGCCGCCCCGAGCGCCTGCCGGAGCCCGACCGGCTGATTCGGTAGGGTGGCTGAGGTGGCTGCCGGACTCCGGACCACCGCGAAACCAAGTGAAGGAGCCAGCTACGGACCGCGTGTTTGCTTCCCGGCCGTTGTTGCCGTGGGTGGTTCTGGGGATTGCCATGCTCGCCATCAGCCTGCGGGCCCCGATCATCGCGCCGACCGCGGTCCTTGGCGAGATCCAGGCGGACATCGGTTTGACCGCTGCCGGAGCGGGCCTGCTCACCGGACTTCCGGTGCTGATCTTCGCGCTGGCCACCCCATTGGCTACCCGCACCATCAGCCGGTGGGGCCCCGAAGCCACCGTGCTGCTGTGCCTGGGCGGCGTGCTGGCCGGGACGGTGATCCGTTCCCTGGGCCCGGCTTCGGTGGTTTTTGCCGGCACGGCGATCATCTCCGTCTCCATCACGCTGGGCAACATTGTGGTGCCGGTGCTGATCCGCCGCGATGTGCCGTGGAACCGGGTGTCCGCAGTCACCGGCGCGTACTCGGCCATCATGAACGTCGGGTCCATGGCAGCAGTGCTAACCACCGCCCCACTGGCTGCGCTGGTGGGGTGGCGGTGGGCGTTGGCGGCCTGGGCCGTGGTGGTGGCCATCGGCTTGGCCTACTGGCTGCCGACCGCGCGTCGCCGCCGCGCAGCGCTGGCGTCAGACCACAGCGGCGCGGGGCCGGAAGGGCCATCCGGCCGCCCAGCGGCTGCCGGCGGCCGGGGCGCCGACGGGCCGGACGCCCCTGGGGCCACTGCATCGACGTCCCTCCGCGGACGGAGCAACCGGTGGATCGTTGTGGTGCTGACCGTGGCGTTCTGCGGGCAGTCGGCCGCTTACTACGCCACCACCACCTGGCTGCCGCTGCTGCTGGCCGACGTCCGGGGACTGTCCGCTACGGCGTCCGGCGCCAGTGCATCCCTGTTCCAGGTCGCCGCCATTGTCGGCGCGCTCGGAGTGCCGCTTCTGGCGGCGCGCACTCGGCTCTGGGTGCCGACGGCGGGGATTGCCGTGCTGTGGATTTCGCTGCCCATCGGGCTCCTGCTTGCACCCGACGCCTACCTCCTGTGGTCCGTCACGGGCGGCATCGCCCAGGGCGGTGGATTTACCGCGATCTTCTCCGTCATCCCCCGCGTGGCCCGCACGGACCAGGAGGCAGCAACCGCCTCCGCCCGCATCCAGACCGGCGGATATCTGGCCGCGACCTGCGCCCCGCCAGTGGCCGGGTGGCTGCACACCTTGACCGGCGGCTGGACCGCTCCACTGCTCCTGGTCCTTGCCCTGACGCTGGCTTTTACGGTAGCCGGCCTGTCCGCAGTGCAGGCCTCCGAGCGGCGGTACCCACGTCCCTGAGGACGACGGCGGTGCCGTCTCAGCGCGTCATGCCCCACCGCTCGCTGCCCGCCAACGGCATAATCGGAAGCTAGGTTCATCGGTGGCGTCCGGCCATGGCAACGATGTCCGGGACCGAGCAGCCAAGGAGGCCGAGCGCGTGCAGGAGAAGCTGTGGAGCAGGAACTTTGTGCTGGCCATCGGCACCAACCTGTTCATCTACATCGTGTTCTACCTGCTGATGACGTCCCTGGCGCTCTATGCGGCGCAGCGGTTTCTGGCCTCCGACGCCGGGGCCGGTTTCGCCTCCAGCGCATTCATCGTCGGGGCGCTGATCTCGCGGTTCTTCGCTGGGCCGCTGATCGACAATGTTGGCCGGCGGCGGGTCTTGCTGATCAGCCTGGCCGCTTTCGTGGCGGTGTCGCTGTTATATATCCCGGCGGGTTCCATCACGATGCTGCTGGCGCTGCGACTGGCCCACGGTGTGGCGTTCGGCCTAGCCAACACGGCGGTCACAGCCGGGGCCCAGGCGCTGATTCCGCCGAGCCGGCGCAGCGAAGGCACCGGCTATTTCGCAGTCTCGACCACGCTGGCCACCGCGATCGGGCCGCTGATGGCGGTGCTGCTGGTGACGGACGGCAATTACGACGGCGTCTTCCTCTTCTGTGCGGTCTGTTCCGTGGCCGCGATGCTGGTGACCCTCCTCCTGCGGTTGCCCGAGGCACCGTCGGCACCCGCCGCCGTCGTGAATCAACGCGACGCTGGCGGCGGGCCGCAGAAACCGGAACGGAGGCCCGCCGCCCTGCTGTCGAAGGTTTTCGAGCCGAGGGTCCTACCGATCACCACGGTGCTGTTGGTTGCCGGCCTGACCTACTCCGGAGTGCTCTCCTTCTTGGCCTCGTACGCGGACGAAGCCGGTGCCGCGGATGCCGCCGCACTGTTCTTTGGCGTGTTCGCCGCCGCCGTGCTGGTGTCGCGGCTGACCGCCGGCAGGATCCAGGACCGCCGGGGCGACAACGCGGTGATCTACCCCGCCATGGCGTTGTTCGCCGCGGGACTGGCGCTTCTGGCACTGGTACCGGCGGTCTGGGTGGTGGTCGCCTCCGCGGTGCTGAGCGGGCTGGGCTTCGGCACCCTGCTTCCGGGCACGCAGGCCATCACCGTTGGACTGGTTCCGGAGCGCCGGTTCGGCACCGCGCTGGCCACCTACTACCTGATGCTGGACATCGGCACCGGCCTGGGCCCGGTGCTGCTGGGCCTGCTGGTGCCGCTGACCGGCTTCGACGGCATGTACGCCTGGCTGGGCGGGCTGATGGTCGCCTGCATCCCGCTGTATTACCTGGTGCACGGCCGGGCGGCCAGGAGAGTAGCGGTGTCCTGACATTGGGCTGGGCCAGGGCTTCTTGAGTCCTCGGGGCGGTGGCGGTGTTCTGGCACCGGTTTGGGTAGGCGCTTCTTGAGGTCTCGGTGCGCCGTACAGGATGCGCCACATTGGTCGCAGCAGCCCAAGCAGGACTGGCCCTCCAGATCGCAGCCGCCCCGCACCGCCATATGCGCCGCACCCGGAGCATCAGGAGGCCTTCTCCTCAGAACATCAATGTGGCGCAGACTGAACGGGCGGGCCTGACCGTCGACGCAGCGAGTCCCCGGTTTGGCCGTAATCGACGTTCATCCGCCCGACCGTATGCGGCCAGCCAAACACCTTCCTAGCCGCCCCGTTGCACCTCTCACACTGTTACTTGGATTACTTGTTAGCTGCGTCATGTTTGTCGTACAGTAGCTAAACCGACCGGCTATTCAGTTATAGAACCCGGTGTTCAAATATAGAACAGGCCAGCCGCCAACGGCACAACGAAGTGAGGACATCCCGTGCAGTTCCACCATCACGGCTACGTATCAGGCGATCCCCGGGTCAAGCCCGCCGCAGGCGTCGGCATCGACCGCCCCGAGGAACTTCCCGACGAGGTCGACGTCCTCATTGTCGGCTCCGGACCGGCGGGCATGCTCGCCGCCGCCCAGCTGGCCCAGTTCCCGAACATCACCACCCGCTTGGTGGAGCGCCGCGACGGTCGTCTGATCATCGGCCAGGCCGACGGCATCCAGGCCCGCAGCGTGGAAACCTTCCAGGCCTTCGGCTTCGCCGAGCAGATCACGGCCGAGGCGTTCTGGCTCACCGAGATGAACTTCTGGCGCCCGGACACGGAGAACCCCCGGAACATTGTCCGAGGTGGCCGTGCCGTCGACGACGAGATGGGCATCAGCGAGTTCCCGCACCTGATCGTCAACCAGGCCCGCGTGCTCGACTACTTCGCCGAGGTTGCCGCCAACTCCCCCACTCGCCTGACGCCTGACTACGGCTGGGATTTCAGCACCCTCGAAGTAACCGATGAGGGCGACTACCCCGTGAAGGTGACGCTGGTCCGCAGCGCCGGACCGGATGAAGGCACCGAACGTATTGTCCACGCCAAGTACGTCGTGGGCTGCGACGGCGCCCGCAGCAAGGTCCGCGCCTCAATCGGCAGCACCCTGGCCGGCGACAGCGCCAACCACGCCTGGGGCGTCATGGACGTTCTGGCCAACACCGACTTCCCGGACATCCGCACCAAGTGCGCCATCCAGTCGCACGACGGCGGCTCCATCCTGCTGATCCCGCGCGAAGGCGGCTACCTGTTCCGCATGTACGTGGACCTTGGCGTGGTCCCCGACGACGACAACGGCAAGGTCCGCCAGACCTCCATCGAACAGATCATCGCTAAGGCGAACGAAATCATGACCCCGTACACCCTGGACGTGCGCAACGTCGCCTGGCACAGCGTGTACGAGGTGGGCCACCGGCTCACCGACCGGTTCGATGACCTGCTGCCCGAGGACGTAGGCACCCGCACGCCCCGCGTCTTCATCACTGGCGACGCCTGCCACACACACTCCGCCAAGGCCGGCCAGGGCATGAACGTCTCCATGCAGGACGGCTTCAACATCGCCTGGAAGCTGGGGCACGTGCTGGAAGGCCGCAGCCCGGAGAGCCTGCTCTCCACCTACTCCGCCGAGCGCCAGGTGGTGGCCAAGAACCTCATCGACTTCGACAAGGAATGGTCGACGATGATGGCGAAGAAGCCTGAGGAGTTCAACGATCCCTCGGAGCTAGAGGACTTCTACGTGCGCACCGCCGAATTCCCGGCCGGCTTCATGACCGAGTACACCTCCTCGATGCTCACGGCAGAGGCCAAGCACCAGGAGCTGGCCGCCGGTTTCCCGGTGGGCAAGCGCTTCAAGTCCGCGAAGGTCGCGCGCGTGTGCGACACCAACCAACTGCACCTGGGCCACCTCGCCGAGGCGGACGGCCGCTGGCGCATCTACGTCTTCGCCGACCAGGCCAAGGCCGGAGAGTCCGCGGCTGTTGCGAACCTGGGCGAATGGCTGGCCACCGCACAGGATTCGCCGCTGGCCGCCACCCCGGAGGGCGCTGACCTGGACGCCTGGTTTGATGTGAAGGTCATCTACCAGCAGAACCACGAGGACGTTGACATCAACGCTGTGCCCGCCGTGTTCAAGCCTCAGGTCGGCCCGTTCCAGCTGACCAACCTGGAAAAGGTCTTCGGCACCGCCAAGGACGAGGACATCTTCGACGTCCGAGGCCTCTCCCGTGACGGCGCCATCGTGGTGGTTCGCCCGGACCAGTACGTGGCAAACGTCCTGCCGCTGACCGCGACGGCCGAACTGGGCGAGTTCTTCGCCCCGCTGCTGCCGGCCCGCCAGCCGCAGCACTAACCAGCACACCAGGGGGACGACGGCGGCGCGCAAGCACCGTCGTCGTCCTCCTTTTGCGTAACCCCATCAAATGCGATCGGCTGAAGACATCATGAAACGTCCCGCCCTTGCCGCCGTGTCCCTGTCCCTCTTGCTCACCGCCTGTGCCCCGGCAGGCACGGAGTCCGCATCGGAGGGCACGGCCACCGATTCCGGGTTGCTTGCCGAACACCAGCTCGACGGCTTGGACGCGGCTGGCATCATCGACCACCTTGACCGGCTGGACGTGGCCGAGCGCCCCGCCGATCTGATGGCCTCGGTCCGACAGGACGAGCTGCTGCTCAGCGACGGCGCCCAAGAACTAGCGATGGCCCTGCCCGAGGACCGTTCCTACATTTCAATCGCGCCGTACCTGAGCCAAACCCATGATTGCTTCTTCCACAGCCTGACCACTTGCCTGGGTGAACTGGGCAATAAGAGCATCAGCGTCAAGATCACCGACGGCGTCACCGGGGAAACCTTGGTCAAGGAACAGACCGAAACCTTCAGCAACGGATTTGCCGGCTATTGGATTCCGGACAACGTCCAAGGGACCATTGAAGTCAGCTACGCCGGCCACAGCGGCAGCGCGGACTTTTCCACCAGCGACGACGGTGCCACCTGCATCACCGATCTCCGGTTGACGTAGCAATAACCACTACGCCTCTGGCCGATCCGGTGCTGTCAGCGCAGGTCCAGCCGCATGAGGACGCGGGGAAACCCGTTCAATACCGAGCCGGTGTTCGCCGCTTTGCTGAAGCCGGCCTGCTCGAAAAGTCTCCGTGTACCCACATAGGCCATGGTCAGGTCCACCTTTCCGCCGCGGTTGTCCACGGGATACCCCTCAATAGCGGGGGCGCCGTATCCGCGTGCGAACTCCACCGCCCCGGCCAGCAGGTGGTGCGAGATGCCCTTGCCGCGGTTCCCGGGCCGCACACGGATACACCACACCGACCACACGTCGAGGTCGTCCACCTGCGGGATTTTCCGGCTGGTCGCAAAGCTGGTGTCGACCCGCGGGTGCACTGCCGCCCAGCCCACCACCTCGCCGCCGTCATAGGCGAGCACGCCTGGCGGCGGATCCTCCCGGCACAGGCGCCGCACCATCTCGCCTCGCTCAGGTCCGCGCAGCGCCACGTTGTCCTTCGCCGGGAGACGATAGCTCAGGCACCAACACACCGTCGCGTCGGCACGCCGCGGCCCCACCATGGCCTTGACGTCCTCGAAGACGTCAGCTGCCCGAATCTCCACTGCCATGCACCCACACTGGCACCATCAGCCGGCCCCGGCAATGGTCCCGGCTGCCGGCTCGCTGAGGGCTGCTGGTCGGCGCCGCGGTCCGGCCAGGTGCTCCCTCAGCCGCCCTTGCGGCTCACCATTTCGTTGATCCAGATGGGCGCGAACGGGGAGGTGCAGTTCGGCGGCGTGGGATAGTCCTTAAGCACCCCGAGGCGCTCGCCGATGTCGAGCGCGCGGGCGCGGTGCTCGGCGTGCTCGATTCCGATCTGGGCCAAGGTGTGGTTCATGGCCCACTGCAGGCGGTCCGGCGCGTCCTTCATCTCCGCCTCGACGGTGTCCAGCAGTCCCGGCAGGTCCAGCCCCTCGGGTTTCTTTGCCACCCGTTCGGTGGTCAAGGCCCAGCCGGCGCTGGCGACCACCGGATCCGGATCAGCGGTCCAGGCCACGCGCAGCTCTTCGGCGTGCGGGCTTTTCTTGACCACATAGTTCACCAGCCAGTCGTGCACCTTGGGAGCACGTGATTCGCGCAGCATGGCATCGAGTTCATCGCGTTCGAAGGCCTTCGGCCGGCAGATCAGCAGGGCCAGCAGCCGGGCCGCGGTGTTGTCCGTTGCCCACAGTTCGCGGGCCAGATCCTGCTGGGTCTTCAGCCGCTTCGCGACCGCACGCAGCTTCGACAGGTTCACGCCGTGATCGTCGCCGCGCTTCTCGTTCGCCTCGCGCATCTTCGGATCCTCCAGCGTGGCCAGCTCGGCCATCACCTCGGCCACCGTCGCCTCGGACATCTCACCCTCCCGGTCACTCACGTCTGAGATTCAGCCTACTGGAGCAGCTGCTCACGCCCGCAGTCCGGGGAGACGGCTGATACCGAAGTCTGCGCCTCAGTACGGCCGGAAGCCGCGGGAGGACCTGCGCGCTCGGAAGTTGGCGGCTGGCCTACGCTGGACCGTTAATAAGGGGCTGCTGCCCCGCCGTGTCCCGGCGTCAGTGCGGGCACGCTTTCGCAGCGATAGCAGCCTGGCCAGAGCGTATCGGTCCACCGTTCCTGCCTTCTTACCCTGCAGCAACCAATGGCCGATCATGTCGATCCCTTCCTGCACCCCGGTAATGGGAATTCCAGTCGGGGAAATCTGGCTCCCCGGTGTGAACGTGACATCCCCCGGGGCGTTCGCATGGACTATGACATGGCAGCTCATTTCAGCCCCGACCTTGGCGGTCAGCGGGTGGGTCTGGAGAACATCCATGTGAATGGTCCTCCGCCTCAGCCCGCGCGGATGGACGGAAGCCAGTGTCTCGCTATCGACCCATTGATATTGCCCGGGCTTCCAGAACTTGGAGTCGATATACACCACCCGGTGCCCATTGATTACTGCGTGATCAACGTCCGCCACATGACTGCCCGGGAACCGCAACCCGTGGAGGATGCGCGTCCCGGGAATGGCCAGCAACGTTTCCAGCGCCTGCGCCGTCCACCGCTCGCCCTCCACACCTTTGGCGATGTCCTCTCGCCGAAAGCGGGTCCAACCACTGACCAAGGCGTCGCCAGGTGCGCCGAAGACCAGTTGCCGGGCAGTTTTCTTGGACACCGCCTGGCGCCAAAAACGGGCGACGGCACCGATGCCTAACCACAGAATCAGCACCAGAACGACGGCGACCGGCAAAAACTCGGGTGCGCGGCCGAACGCCGCACCCGGCATCGCGGCCAGCAGAACCAGTGTCAGGACAAGGCTCAGCAGCATCGCGCCGATGATCACCAGAAAGCGTAGTGCGCCGTAGCTGCGGCCGATCCGCTCCACTGTTGGACTCGGCGCGGCCAACCACGACAGCTTGGTCGGATCGAATTCCATGAAGGGTGAGTACTCGGTCGAGACCGTCGTCGGTCGCGGAATATCCCCCAGCTCTCCCGGACGTTCCATGCAGTTCCCCCAAACCACGTGAAGCAGAGACCGACAGTATGCCCCACGCGGCTCAGGGCGGCCCGAAAGATCCGGTAAAGATTTCCTCCAGTGGTGTCGACGGGGTGGCCCGTTCACTTGCCCTTCGGGCGGTGGAAAAGCTGAGGCGGTTTGTTCGCCGTCGTGATGGTCCTAGACGTCTTGGCTCAGTACTTCCCGGTCCGCGGGCTGCCAGCCGAGCGCCGGCGCGACCTCCCGGGCCGCGACGGTCAGGATTCGGCGCACCACACTGGCCGGGTAGTCGAAGGGCAACGCGATGACCAACTCGTCCGCTGCCGCGAGGGCTACATCGCCGGCCAGCGCTGCCGCGACCTGCTCGCCGGAACCGGCGACCACCCGGCCGAACTGGAACGGCAGGTCCGGGTTGCCGCCTTGGCGCTGCGCGTCGCGGTCCAGCAGCCACTGCAGTTCCGCTTGTTCCTGTGCATTGGTGTAGGGCGCAATCTGCCGGCTCACCGATGCGTGCGAGCGCCAGCCGGCGGCCTTGGCATGCTCTGCCCGGTAGGCCTCGATAGACGCCAACTGGGCCTCCTCAAAGCTCAGCTCGGTGACCTCGGTGTTGAGCGTGGAGAGCTGCAGGCCCAATCCCTGCCGTCCGGTACGTTCGGCGCTGGCCAGCGACCCGGCACCGTAGGCGATCCGGCCGCGCAAGCCCGGACTGACCGGTTGGACCGGCAGCTCGGCGCCGGCCTTGGCGAACGTTACCTGCTCGTCGGCGACGGCAACCGTCCGGCCTTCCACCGCGTGCAGGAACCGCTGGACACGCTCGTCCACCACGGCCCGCAGGCTGCCGTCGATCGAGCCGTAGGCCTGCGCGAACGTTCCCTCATTGTTGGAGTAGCCGGAACTCAGCCCCAGTTCCAGCCTGCCGCCGGTCAACAGGTCCACGGTGCCGGCTTCCTCGGCCAGCCGGACGGGGTCCTCGAAACGGATCGGAGTGACCGACGTGCCCACCCGGATCCTGCTGGTCCGCTGGGCGGCCGCGGCCAAGAACGGCAGCGGCGCCGAGAGGTAGTGCTCCAGATGGCGATGCCGGACGTAGCCGACGTCGTAGCCAAGGTCCTCTGCCAGTTCGAAGAGCTCCAGCCCCTCATCTAGGCCCCGGGACCGGCCGCCACCAATTCCGGAGTGCTCAACAAAGGCCAGGAAACCCAAGCGGAAGGGCTGCGGGGCGGCATCGGTCATGGAGTTGGTCCTTTTCGGTGGCTGGGCGCTGGTCTTCCAGTCAATAATGCGTGCGGTTCTACCGCGTCCCGGCGTTACGTTTCGCTACGTCACGGTCGGACTTACATCACAGGCGGACGGGGAATTGATCCTGGCCAGGCGTTCGTTGTCACGGGGAGACCAGACGAGAGCAGGGACCCTTGCCAACCGAAACCAGACACCGCCCACGTCTGCACGCGCGCAGGACCGTCGTCGTCCTCGGCATCGACGGGGCAGGGAAAACGACGACGGCGGCGGCGCTGGTCACGGCCGAGCAGGCCGCGGGCAGGGCTGCCCAGTTGGTGCGCAATCCGGCCGGACGGCGTTGGCTGTCCCGGGTCGCTGAACGCTGTGGCATCGGCGTTGCGCCGCGCTGGGCTGACCGGTTCGAGTCAACGGTGCGCCTGATCAACGTGCTGACCGCCCAGCTGCGGGCGGCCGTGTTCCCCGGCACCACAGTGATGGACCGGCACTTGCAGTGCCAACAGGTGCTGCGCGCCGTGCGCGGCCTGCCCCGGGGACGCTTCCTGCCCTGGCTGGTCCAGATATTGCCACGGGCGGATGCGGTGGTGTTGCTGGATCTGCCAGCCGAGACAGCGCAGGCGCGGATCAGCGCGCGAGGTGAGGATTCCGAGTCGACGGCCTATCTGCGGGCGGCACGCGAGGCGTACCTGCGGATGGCTAGGTCCTCGGGCTGGCACGTAGTCGACGCGTTCGGGTCCCGCAGCGAGGTGCTGGATCGCGTCCTGGCCGCAATAGCTCCGCCAGGCAAGTAGCTGGAGCAGCCCTGCTCCCTCCATGGGGAGTGCTCCCCATTCAGTTCATGGCGGCTTCATGGAACAGTGGCCGAGGAACGGTTAACCAAGGAGGGTGGGCGGGCATGGGAAGCTGGCGGATCAATCCCAGGCAGCTCCACATGGTCCTGGTGGATGTGGCCGCCGACGGTCAGTCGCTGGACAAGGCGGCAGGTGACGCCGCAGCGGCCGGCGAGCAGGCGGCGTCGTTGTTTGGCAGCGCCGCCGACGTGGCGGAAGCGTTCGCCGGGTTCTGGTCGCCGCGGAGCGAAGTTGGCCAGCGGATCGCCGGCCTGGTCTACGGCAAGTCCCGGGTGGTGGCGGAGACGGCCGAGCTGTTCGTCGACGCCGACGGGCAGATGTCCGCTGCCGCCGTCGACTTCGCCGAATCGCTGAATGCCGGTGACGCCCCGGTGCTTGCAGCGCGCGGCTTCGGCCCGGTGCCGCAGCCGTGACCACCAGGCTGGGCACTGTCCCTGAGCTCGATGTGCCGTGGGACCAGTTGTCGGACGCTGTGGAGGAGATGTCGCGGCGCGCTGCCTCCGCGGGCAGCTACCTGGTGGATGCGGGCGCTGCGTGGTCGGGGCTGAAGGACGCCTACCGGCAGCCGGACACCGATCTGGAGGTCCACGCCGCGCTGGCCGAACTGGACGGTCCGATGCAGGAATGGACCGCAGCCTTGGCCTCGGCCCGCGACGCCCTGGCAGCGTTCGTTTCCGCGGGCCGACCGCTGCAGGCGGAGGCGGAGGAGCTGGCTGCCGCACGGCCCGCACTCGCCGCCCACCTGGCCACCGCGCTGGACGGCGACGGCGCACAAGGCGACAACCAGGCGGAGCGCGCCCTCCGCCGAGCGGAAGCGTTCAATGGCCGAATAGCCGCGCTGCGGGCTGACTGGCAGGCGCTGAGCTCCGAGACCTCGGCCGCGCTCAAGGGCATCAGCGGCGGCACCCTCGATTCGCTGCCGGCCACCCCGCTGCTGGCCGCCTCCGCGTCGCTCCCGGCGGCACCGCCGTGGGCCAGTTTTACCAGCAGCCTGAACGAGCGTTTCGGCCCGCTGACTCCGGAATCGTACCTGGCCTCGCTGACCGGGCTCACCGATCAGGAACTGCGCGACTGGGCGGCGGCCAACCCCGAAGGCGCTGCCTTGCTGGCCGCCAACACACTGCCGGCCTGGCGGCTGCCCGGCTCCGCCGAGACGGTGATGGCCCAGGCCATGGCCAATGACGCCGCGCTCACCGAAGCCGGAATCAGCGCCATCCGGGACGCCTGGAAGGGGCTGGCGCCGGATGACCAGGAACGCCTGCTGCTGCTCTACCCCGCGGTGTTCGGTGCGCTGAACGGGGTTCCGTTTGCCAACCGGATCCGCGCCAATACCCTCACGGCCGCTGGCTACCGCGAAACGGTGGCGACCCAGCAGGAGCGGCTCGGCACCAAGCCGGACCTCAACGACTACCTCGCTGACGCACGGAATATGCACGGGCATCCGCGGGCGGTCTACCAGCAGGCTTACAACCGCTACACGGCCGACCTCGAGGATTGGCAGGCCGAGCACAACCGGCTGGCGACGCTGCGCACGGGACTGGACTTCGCCGTCGAACATCAGATGCAGGTGGTGATGCTCGGTCTGGAAGGCGACGGACGGATCGTCACCATGGACGGCGCGCTGGGGCCGGGCACCCGGACCATCGCCACCCTGGTTCCGGGGACCGGCGCGGACCTGGGCCAGCTGGAAGCCTACACACACCGGTTGGATGCGGTGAACGGCGAGCCCTCGGCGGACACGGTCTCCTTCTACTGGCAAGGCACCGACCTGCCGGATGAGATCAGCGACAACATCACCACATCGTTCAACGAGGACGGCGGCCCGCTGCTCGCGGCGTTCGACCACGCGCTGGATCTGGAAGCCCGGACCGACGCCCGGACCACGTACATCGGCTACAGCGCCGGCGGCTCGCTGCTGGGCACCGGCGAGCGCGAAGGTCTGGATTCCACCAACATCGTCTACGTGGCGCCCGCCGGCACCGGACACAACGTGGGCAGTCCGGCGGACACGGCCAACCCGGACGCGAACCGCTACTGGCTGCAGACCCGCGACGACCCGATCTCCGCCGCACAACTCCTCGGCGGCGGCTACCACGGCCCGTCCTTCTGGCGCGGCGGCAGCCCCACCGCCATGGATCCGGTCCGGCTGGAAACCGGCTTCCTCGCGCCCGAAGACCCCGGCTCGCTGATGGGCGGGCACACCGACTACTTCCGGCGGGATTCCACCTCGGCAACCAATATCCAGGGCATCATCGAAGGCACCGAGGTCAGCCCCTACGTCGAGGACCAGATCCACCAGACCTACTCCCGCTATGGTCCGCGCATCGTCAGCCCGCTGGAGCAGAATCCCGAGGAGTACGCCTATGGCAATCTTGAGACCGTGACGGTTGAAAGTCTGGAGAAATGACCATGCGGGAGTCCTTCCCACCGCACCGGCCGTCCCGCCTGCGCGGCAGAGCACGACGGCGGCGGCCCGGCTTCGCCGCGTCCCTCACCACCGCGGCTGCCCTGTCCGCCATTATCCTAGGAGGCTGCGCGATGCCGCAGGAGAACCAACCGCCAGAGAGCCAAGCAACCTCACAGGACTACGGCCGCCAGCTGGAGCAGTTGCTGGCCCAAGCCATGGCGGAGGCCTCCTCCGCCGCCGACTTGAAGGTGAACGTCCTCCGCGAAGAGACCTGCCTGCGCCCCGAGAACGATCAGCCGCAGACCCAAACCGCCTGGATTGCCCGCGCCACCGGCGACGTTGCGGACACCGAGCAGGCCAATGCGGCCCTCGACGCCGCCGCCGGCTACCTGACCGCACACGGCTGGGAACAGAAAAACGAAACGACCGCCCAAACCGGCGATGTGCGCAAACTCTACTTCCGCAGCGGCGACCTCGGTGCCACCGCCGCCCACCACACCCTCGGCGGCCCCGGCACCGTGGTGCTCTCCTTCAACAGCCCCTGCCTGGACCACCCCGAGGACCACCGCATGGTCCGCTCCGAACAGGACCCGGAGTACGGCAAGAACAGCCAGTACTACGACGACGGCGCCTAAGCCGCCCGGGAACGACAGCGCCCCTCCCCTTCCGTGGGGAGGAGCGCCGTCCGCCTTCAAGCGGTCAAGAACCTCACGACCCGAAGGCCAGGAGCCAAGTAGCCTACTTCAGGAACTTGGACGTCCGGCGGTCGGCGAGCAGCTTGCCGCCGGTCTGGCAGGTGGGGCAGTACTGGAGCGATGAGTCGGCGAAGGATACTTCGCGGACGGTGTCCCCGCAGACGGGGCAGGGCTCGCCGGTACGGCCGTGCACGTGCATGGCCTTGCGCTTGGAGTCTTTCAGTTCCTTCGCCGGCCGGCCGGAGGCTTGCTCGATCGCCGATTCAAGCACCTGGTGCATCGCCCAATACAGCCGGTCCACGTCCTCGGGGTGGAGCTTCGCGGCGTTGGCGAACGGGGAGAGCTTGGCGGCATGCAGGATTTCGTCGCTGTACGCGTTGCCGATGCCGGCGATGGCCGACTGGTCGCGCAGCAGCCCCTTGATCTGTCCGCTGTGCGAGGCGAGCATCTGCGCGAAAGCCGGGGCATCGACGTCGAGCGCGTCAGGTCCCAGCCGGGCAATGCCCGGCACATCGAGCGGATCCTTGACCACGTAGACCGCCAGCGATTTCTTGGTCCCGGCCTCGGTCAAGTCGAAGCCGGGCGCCTCCTCGCCGTCGGCCGCGAACCGCACCCGCAGCGCCATGGCTCCCTTGCCCGGCCGCAGCCGTCCCGGCTTCTTCAGCGCATCGGACCAGCGGAGCCAGCCGGCCTTGGCCAGGTGCATCACCAGGTGCGCATCGCCGGCCGTGATGATGATGAACTTGCCCCGGCGCACCAGATCCGACACCGGTTGGGTGCCCAATGCTTCGAGCGGCACATCCGCGGTTTTGAGGACCGAGAAGGACAGCACCTCAACGTCCGCGATCCGGGCTGCTGGCCCCTCCGGCGGCAGCAGCTTCGACCGCAGGAAATCGACCAGTCCCTGCACTTCAGGCATCTCCGGCATGCCCTCACGGTAGCGCAAAAAGCGCGGCTGGGCGCGGGTTGAGGCGGAGCAGCAACCCGGGGAAATCAGGTGCCCGAAACCTCTACCGCAGCGCCGTTGGAGCTTCTACCCTTTTCTATACTGCTCCGTCTGTCGGGAAGGAGGGGTGCGGGAACCGCCGGCGTCGGGGTCTGCTTGCCCGACGCTCCGCCGGAGGATTTCACCCGGATCCGTCGGCCGGTTTTCGCACAACGGATCATGTGGCCCTTTCGACGCAACAGGCCTGAAGAGGTCGAGTTCGACGACCTGATGGAGACTGCCCGGCGCCCGAAGAAGAAGCGCCGGCGCCGCCGCCTGGACCTGTGGCTGGTGAGCGTGGCGGTGGCGGCCTTCGCCGCGGGGGCACTCGTCGCGCCCGCGGCGGTGGGAGTGTCCGCCGTCGGAAATTCCGTCCTCGACATGTGGCAAACCCTGCCGACCGACCTGCCGGTGGACCGTCCGTTGGCGCAGCGCACCGTCCTGCTGGACAAGGACGGCAAGGAATTCGCCCGCTTCTACAGCGAGAACCGGGTTGATGTTGAGCTGGACCAGGTGTCGGAGGCCTTCAAGAAGACCCTGGTCAGCACCGAGGACGCCCGCTTCTACGAACACGGCGGGGTGGACCCCTTGGGCATCACCCGGGCCCTTTTCCACAACATCACCAGCGCTGATGTCCAAGGCGCTTCCACCCTCACCCAGCAACTGGTCCAGAACATCCTGGTCAACCATGCGCGGAACGCGGAGGAAGACAAGGTGGCGGTCGGCGATACCTACAACGCCAAGATCCGCGAAATGAAGTACGCCGTCGCGCTGGAAAAACAGCTGCCCAAAGATGAGATCCTGCTGCGCTACATGAACGCAGTCTATTTCGGGAACCGCGCCTATGGGGTGGAGGCCGCGGCCCGCTACTACTTCAGCACATCGGCGTCGGAACTCAACTATGAACAGTCGGCCCTGCTGGTGGGGCTGCTCAAGGCGCCGACCGCCTTCGACCCCTTCACCCACCCCGAGGCCGCCACCGAGCGGCGCAACACCGTACTGGAGGTCCTGGAAAGCAGGGGCGTGTTGTCGGCTGACCAGGCGCAGGCCGCCCGCAAGGCACCACTAGGGGTGAAGCGCGGTTCCGAGCCCTCCGGCTGCGGCGGGTCCAAGTATCCGTTCTACTGTGAGGCAGTCCGGGAAGAAATACTCTCCAACCCGGCCTTCGGGAAAACCGCAAAAATCCGCGAGCAGCGCTTCAACTTGGGCGGGCTGACCCTGACCACCGCGTTGGACCGGAAGGCTGCCAACGCAGCACAAAAAGCCGTGGAGAAGGCGCTGGGCAATGACAATCGCGGGGCTTTGGGCACCGCCGTCGTGCAGCCGGGAACCGGCCATGTAGTCGCCATTGCGCAGAACCGCGAATGGGGCAAAGGCAAAGGCAAGACCCAGGTGGTCTACGTTCGCAACGCGTTCCAGGTCGGGTCGGCCATGAAACCGATCGTGCTCGCCACCGCGCTCACGCAGGGCATTCGTACCTCCACCAAGTTCCGTGCCGACGGCCCCTACCGCTCGAAGAAACTGGACAACCCGAAGGGCGGCTACATCAACTACGACAACGTCGACTACGGAGTCATCAACGCCCGCCAAGCCGTCCGCGCCTCGGTGAACATCTATTTCATTAAACTCATCGAACGTGTCGGTGTCATCAACGCGGCCAAGATGGCCAACAAGCTTGGCATCACGTCGATCGACCCGGACAAGCTGAGCGGCAGGGAGGGCTCTCTTGCGCTCGGTGCCTATGAAGTGACGCCGCTGCAAATGGCCAGCGCCTATGCCGCCTTCATGAGCAACGGCACGGTCTGCAAACCGGTGATGGTGATCAAAGCAGTCGCCACCGACACCAAAAAGAAGCTGCCCGTTCCGGACCCCGACTGCCATCGCGCCATCAAGCCCGCCGTCGCGGACACCGTGGCGAATGTGCTCCAGGAACCCTTCAACCCGAGGGGAACCCTGGGACCGCGGATCGAACTTGCTGGCAACCGGGAGGCCGGGGCCAAAACCGGGACCACCAACGACTTCGCGGCGAACTGGATTGTCGGCGGCACGCCGCAGCTTACGGCTGCCGTTTGGCTCGGTGACCCCCGGGGTGGGGCACAGCACCCGCTCACTAAACTCACGGCCTACGGCAAGACTTACGAAGACCTGACCGGCTCCGAAGTGGCCGCACCGGTCTGGAAGGAAACCATGGACGGCGCACTCAGGGGCGAAAAGAAGCTGGAGCTGCCCGAGGCCAACCGCTCGTTGACCAAATAGGAACCGTACCCTATACCGCCCGCTCACCATTGCCCGCACAGTTCCCGCCGTTCGGCTGGTCCAGCACATAGGGTTGATGTGATCATCACCTGAACTGGAGGACCGACTACCGATGGCTTCTGGCGAACTCGACTTCTCGTCCGGGGTCCCGCTGTACCGGCAGATCAAGGAGATCCTGCGCCGGGAGATCGCGGACGGGGTGGCGGATCCGCAGAAGCCGATGACGGAGGCGCAACTGCTCAGCCGGTTCGAGGTCAGCCGCGCGCCCATCAGGCAAGCTCTCATGGAGCTAACCAGTGACGGGTACGTCTACCGGAAACAAGGCAAAGGGACCTTCCCGGCCAGGGGTCTCCGGGTGCACCGGCCGGCTGATGTCCAGTCCGGACGTTTTTACCAGTTCCTGGTGGAAAGCGGGATGCATCCGTCGTCGAAAGTCTCCGCCCCTGAATGGGTGGAACCGCCCGCCGAGGTCGGCCAACTGCTGGGCACCGACGAACACGAGAGGCTCCTGCATTTCACCCGTTTGATTTCGGTCGAGGGCGCACCGCTGGCCGAGGCGACCGTGTACATTCGCGCGCCGCGCGACTTCAACCCCACGGTGCAGGAACTGGAAGAGAGCGGCTCGGCCTTCGAACTGCTGGAGCAAGGCTACGGCATCACGCTGGGCCGGTCGGAACACGAGGCGTGGGCGACGGCGGCGACCGCCGATAACGCCGCCACCTTGGGCGTCGGGGTGGGAAGCCCGCTATTGGTCATCGACACGGTTTTCCGCACCGCGGGCGGCCGTCCCATCGGCTGGCGCACGGCCCTGCACCACGCCGAAAACTTCAAGTACCGGTTTACCCAGTAGCGCCCCGACGGCCTGCGCGGGTGTGTCAGGCGGCGGACCGGTGCGGTGCGGTCTGCTATCGACTCACACCTCGCCCGTAGGCAACTGCTGGAGCCGCCACGCGATGATCTCGCGCATGAGCTCGGTCGGGAGCGGGACGTCATGGCGCAACTGGACCAGGTGCTCAGTGGTTCCATAGTCGGCCAGCTCTGCGGAGAAATGCGCGATCGCGTCTGGAGTCGGATAGAACCCGATGTGGCGCTTGGTTCCGGTGAAGAAAAACAACGGCTCGGTGCCGAGTTTGAAGGTCGGCATTCGCCAACTGATCGATTCTTCCGCCTCATCGGGCACAGCCGTCCGGATCATTTCGTACACGGACAGCAGCCGGTTTCGCACCTCACCGTCGTACTGGTCGATGTACTCGATGATCGAACTCGCAGTCATGGCGGTCTCCCTTTCAGCCGACGTCAGGTGGGGCGACGGTCGCAGCTTGAGCGATGCTGCACGCCGATCCTATTACAGCCGGACTCGAGGATAGCGCGGCGAACAGTCCGGTGACGGGTCCCACGCGACCTAGCGTTCACAAGCGCCGCCCTGGCCTCTCCAGGGCGACTCTTCAGTCCCGGCAAGCTGCCTGCGGCAGCACCTCCTGACTGCCCCAGAACAACCGGTCGGTAATGGCGTTGACTTTCACCCGACATCGTGTAAACCTAGTTTACAGGTAATCGGGGTCACATCCACCGGCCGCCGGCATCCATCCGGCGGTGCTCGTTTCCTTCGCTTACCGACGCCTGCACCGAGTTCGGCGAGGAATCCATCCAGAGGTCGCGGTGCATGATCCTTCCCAGCGCGCTACGCCCCGGCGTGACGTACAACGAAAGGTTGTGCCGATGACGGATACAACGACTTCCACCCCCGAAACCGTCAACACGGTCCTTGGACCCGTTCCTGCTCACGAGCTGGGCGTGGTCGCGGTCCACGAATCGCTGCTCTCCGTCCTGCCAGGCGCGCAGTATGCCCCGGACATTTCCATGGACCGGGCCGAGATCTTCGAGGCCCTGGCCGCGAAACTCGCCGACTTCCGCGACAAGGGCGGCAAGACCATCGTGGACAGCACCGGCATGTTCCACGGCCGCGACCTCAAGCTCTACGAGGCACTCTCCCGCTCCACCGGGGTGCACATTATTGCCTCCACCGGCCTGGGCCCGGAGGAAGAACTCGGGGGCTATTTCCTGACCCCGCAGACCAACCCGCCGACGCCGTGGCCGGCCGAAAAGTTCGAGGACCTCTTCGGCAAGGAGGTCACCGAAGGCATGGTGGTCCCCCGGGTTGAACGACGCGCCGCTGCCGGCATCGTGACCACCACGGCCGACCGCTCCGGCATGACCCCCACCGAAGCGTCGCTGTTCCGCGGCTCCGCCCGCGCCGCCAAGAACACCGGCGTGCCGGTCTCCATCCGCTTCGGCGCCGACGTCCTGCACGACCTGGACGTTGTCCTCGACGAGCAGATCGGCGCCGACCGCGTGCTCGTCGGGGATGTGGACCGCAAGGACGCCGCCAAGTTCGCCCTCGAGGTCGCGGGCCGCGGAGCCTTCGTCGGCATCGACCACGTGGGACTGGACGACAACGAGGCCTACCTGACCGACCGCGAGCGCGCCGACCTGGTGCTGGAACTCGTCCAGGCCGGGCACGCGGACAAGATCATCCTTTCCGGCAACTCCATCGGCGTTGCCAAGGGACTGCCGGAGTACAACCTGCCGTACAGCCACGTGCTGGCAACCTTTGTGCCTTTCCTCAAGGGCCAGGGCCTGAGCGACGACGACGCGCAGACCATCCTGGTGGACAACCCCCGCCGCCTGCTGACGGTGCGCTGACCGCCCCAGGCGAGCACCGCCGTCGTCCATCAACAAAAGCTTTTCTAATCACGAGGTGAGGGTCTTGACCAAAGTAAACACCGTGCTGGGAACCATCCCGGCTGAAGAACTGGAAATCGTGGCGGTCCACGAACACATCGGCTACGGCATGCCCGGCTCGGAACTGGACACCAAGTGGTGGAAGTCGCCGGAGCAGGCGTACGAGGAAACCGTGCCGAAGCTGCGGAAGTTCCGCGAGTACGGCGGCGGCACGTTTGTGGACGCCACCGGCATCTGCAACGGCCGCGACATCGACTACTACCGGTCGCTGTCCCGCAAGACCGGCGTCCACATTGTGGCCTGCACCGGTTTTGTCGGCGGCGACACCGCCCTGCCGCACTTCTCCCGGGCATCGGTGGACTACCTGGCGAAGGTGTTCATCCACGAGATCACCGTGGGCATCGGCGACACCGGCGCCAAGGCCGGCGTGATCAAGGTTGGCGTCAGCCGCGGCGGCAAGATGACCGAACTGGACAAGCGCATCTACCGTGCCGCGGCGCGGGCCGCCGTGGTCACCGGCGTGCCGATCCTGACCCACCTGGCCATCGACCCCGAACCGGCCGTGAACATCTTCAACGAAGAAGGCCTGCCGCTGGACCGGGTGCTCTTCGGCCACGCCGACGACGGTCTGAACGCCCCGATCACCCCGCACGACTGGATTTACGAGCAGGGCGGACGCATCGGCTTCGACACCTTCGGCTACGACCTGGAACTGCCGGATCCGCCGTTCTGGGGCCGCAAGCGTGCCGAGCGGATGGAGCACTTCGTCAACCTGGTGAACAAGGGCTACGCGGACAAACTGCTGGTCTCGGCCGACGCCAACTGCAGCCCGCTGGGCTGGCCGGGCGTGAAGGGCCACACCATCAACTACATCTTCGAGGACATGCTGCCCGACATGCGCGCCGCCGGCATCGACGACGCCACCATCAAGCTCCTGCTGGAAGACAACCCGGCGGACTTCCTGTCCATCAAGGCCTAAGCACCTAACCTTCCACACCCGCCGCGCCACAGACGACGACGGCGGGGCTCACCATCCATCCCCCGAGGTCGCCCACGCGGCGTCCAGTGAAGGAACACAGAATCATGAAGACTTCCGAAATCCAGAACCTGAAGATTGCCATCGTCGGTGGCGGCTACGCCGGCGCTTCCGCCGCCCTGGCCCTGCTGCAGCTCGGTGCCGATGTGCACGTTTACGAGCAGGCCCCCGAGCTGGGCGAAGTGGGTGCCGGCATCGGCCTGCGCCCGCCGACAGTCGAGGTGCTGCGCAAGTGGGGCGTGTTCGAGGAGTTCGCCAAGGTTTCCGCCCCGTCCGAGGCCATCGAGGTCTACCAATCCAACGGCGAGCTGATCGCCCGCGACCCGTGGCCGGGCATCAACGAATATGCCCAGACCAACCACTGCCGCATGGTCCACCGCGGCGACGTCATCGAGACCCTGCTGCGGCTGCTGCCGGCCGAGCGTGTGCACATCGGCCACAAGATGATCACCGTCACCGACAACGGCGACTCCGCCACCGTGAAGTTCGAGAACGGCGTCGAGGTCACCGCCGACCTGGTGCTGGGCGCCGACGGCATCCGCTCCAGCGTCCGCAACCAGGTCTTCGGCGAAGTCCAGCCGGTGTTCTCCCACACCATCGCCATGCGCGCCGTGATCTCCGCCGACGACGCCTACGGCCTGGTGGAGAATGACAACTTCCGCGTCTACGTTGGCCTGAACGGCACCACCGTGTACTTCCTGCCGCTGCGCCACCGCAACCAGGTGTCCTTCGACATCACCGCCCCGAGCGAGGACACCGCCTGGGCGCCGGAGGTCACGCACGAGTACATCGGCCAGCTGCTGGAGGGCTTCGACGAGCGGCTGCAGAAGATCGGCCAGGAGCTGGACATCGCCGCGATGACGAACCGCGGCGTCTACGACATCGAGAAGCAGCCGAACTGGCACACCAACAGCGTGGCGCTGGTGGGCGACGCCGCGCACGCCATGCTGCACCACCAGGGCCAGGGCGCCAACTCCGCCATGCAGGACGCCGCCTGGCTGGCCGACGCCATCAAGGACGGCGCCGACCTGCAGGACGCGCTGCGCACCTACCAGGCCAAGCGCAAGCCGATCACCGACGTGCTGCAGGACATCTCCCGCAAGCCGTTCGACATCGGTGATTCCTTCCCGGAGACCACGTCCTTCAAGAAGGGAGCTGGTGTCGAGTGACCATCCACCCCGAGATCGGCAAGCTGCTCGCCACTCTGCCGCCGTTCGACCACAGCGTCCGGCCGGACCCTGCGGGCAAGCGCGCGGGCGACCTGCAGTTCGTCGCTCCGCTCGAGGATCGGCTGCCGCTGCACGCCGTGGAGGACTCGGTGGCGGTCACGGCGGCGGGCGAGGTCCCGGTGCGGATCTACACCCCGGCCGAGGCCGATTCCTACGGCCTGCTGGTCTACTTCCACGGCGGCGCTTTCTTCTCCGGCAGCTTGGAGACGCACGACCACGTGGCGCGCGCGCTGGCCAAGGAGAGCGGTTACAAGGTCATCTCTGTCGGCTTCCAGCTGGCACCCGAGGCGCCCTTCCCCACCAGCCTGCAGGAGTGCTACGCCGTGGTCCGCTGGGCCGCCGAGCAGGGCGAAAGCCTGGCCTGGGACGGGAACCGGCTGGCGCTGGCGGGCGACAGCTCCGGCGCCAACTTCGTGGCCGCAGTGACGGCGACGGCGCATGACGACGGCTTCGACCGGATCACGCACCAGGTCCTGTACTACCCGTCCGTGGACCTGGACTTCGACGAGGACCGCTACGCCTCGCTGCGCGAGAACGCCACCGGCTACGGCCTGGAGACCCCGGCCCTGAAGCCGTGGAACTCGTTCTACATCGAGAGCGGCGCGGATCCGGCCGATCCGCTGGTCTCGCCGATCAAGCGCGAAGACCTCTCCGGACTGCCGAAGGCCCTGGTCATCACCGCCGAGTACGACCCGCTGCGCGACGAGGGCGAACTCTACGGCCAGCGCCTGAAGGACGCCGGCGTGGACACCACGGTGAGCCGCTATGCCGGGGCGAACCACGGCTTCGTCCAAAACTTCTTCTGGATACCGGAGTTCTACCGGGCCTTCCAGGAGACGGCGGAGTTCCTGAACAAGGGCTAGCCCGCTTCTGGCCCTGGACTGACGAAAGCGGCGGCACGCGTCTTCGGACCGTGCCGCCGCTTTCTGCTTTCCTGCTTCGCGGTCCGCATAAGGTCGCCGCCGGCTTCTCTTCACGTCCCGGATGCCATCATCAAGAGCACGACGGCGAAGCCCGCCTCCCAGCGCCTCGCGCCAAAGCCCCTCCCAGCAAAGCGGCGCGCACCCCAGAAGGTGCGCACCGCCGTCGTTCTTCGAGCTGCCGCCCCTGCCCAAACGACTGTACGGATATGGCCCCTCTCCGGCGCGAAAAGGGGCCATATCCGTACAGTGCTTGAGGAAGAGGGGAAGGTAGGGGCTATGGGAACGCCTCGAATCTCCACGCGGGCCTAGCGGCCCTTGGTCGATCAACGGTGCCGGAGGGTCACTGCCGTGCTTCGAACTCCTGGCGGTAGCCGTGCAGGGTGGTGAAGAACGGGGAGGGCTCCAGCGCCGGGTTCCCGGTGTAGCCGATCGCTTCGGCAACCGGCTCGAACGGGGAGTACGCGGAGTCCGTGGCCTGCAGCCCGTCCTGCAGGCACTGCCGGGCAGCGTCGGCGATCCGGGACTCCAGGTCGATGCTGAACTGCAGGGCCTCCCGGGCACGCTCGGCGTCGAGACCGATCTCGTAGGGAACCCCGTTCGCGTCGCGGTACGGGTGGCCCAGGAACAGCCGGTTGGGCCGGACCTCGTCACGCAGGTATTCCAGGCTCTTGCGGTAGGCGGCCGGATCCTCATAGCCGGGGAAGCCGTTGGCGGCACCGTGCGCCTGCACCGCGTCGCCGACGAAGACGTCGTTCTGCCCGTCGATCACGTACGCCACGGAGCCGGCGGTGTGGCCGGGAATGTGGTGCACGGAAACGGTCACGCCGCCGCCAAGGTCCAGCTTCTCGCCGCCCTGCACCAGCAGCGTGGGCTCCATCTCGCCGGAGATCACCTTGTTGGCCGCCTGCGTCTGCTCCTCGATCGCGTTCGGGTTGTCCAGGTACTGCAGGCGCACCTGCACGTAGTTGTCCACGTGCGCGCGGCGGGAGCGCAGCAGCGGCGCGTCGCCCTGGTGGATCACCACCTGCGCCTTGCGTCCGGTGAGCTCCCACAGCGCGTGCGCCCCGCCAAGGTGGTCGATGTGGCCGTGGGTCAGCAGGATCCAACGCACGTCCTCGATCCGGCGGCCCAGCTTCTCCAGTTCGGGGATCATGCCCTCCACCGGCGAAGTGGTGATGCCGGTGTCCACAATGGCCGGCTCCGGGGCATCGATGAAGAAGCTGTAGAGGCCAAACCGGCCCCACGGCGACACCAGCGGATGGACTTTCACATCGTGCGTCATGCTGCTCTCCTCAACTTCAAAACCGGCTGGATAGCCCCCAACCATTGTGGGCCCAGCCGCTGTGGCCTTGCCCACATCCACTTTATTATAATAATATGTCTGGAGCGAATGCCCGCCTGCAACGGCTCGGGGCACTCGGCCGCTGACAAGGAGTTTGCACACATGACTGAATTCACGACGTGGAATGCCGGTGGGGAAAAGATCGCCATCCGCAAGGACCTCCGGGTACCGATGCGCGACGGCGTGGAGCTCGCCGCGGACGCCTACCAGGGCATGGATGAGAAGCCACGCCCGGCGCTGGTGGCCCTGAGCCCCTACGGCAAGGAGCTGCAGGCGCTGGCGCTGACCACTCCGCCGCAGCGCCGCCCCAGCCCGATGTGGGACGGCTGCATCGAGGCCGGCGACATTGCCCGGATCGTCAAGGAAGACTACGTCCACGTCATTGGCGACCTGCGTGGTTCCGGTGCCTCCGGCGGCGAACACATCGGCAACTACAACGCCGGCGGCGTCTCGCTGGGCCAGGATGCCTACGACTTCATCGAGTGGGTCGCCGAGCAGCCTTGGTGCGACGGCAACGTCGGCATGGTGGGCATCTCCTACTTCGGCTCCATGCAGGTGCTGGCCGCGGCCGAGCGTCCGCCGCACCTGAAGGCCATCTTCGTCTCCGGCGGCCACTACGACTTCTACGAAACCACCTACCACGGCGGCGTCATGTGGTTCATGCCGCGCGCCGCCCGCGAAGGCCGCGGCGGCGACTCCGGCTGGGCGTTCACCGACGGCGTCAAGTCCCGGATGATCGAGAAGTACTCCCCCGAGGAGCTGAAGAAGCTCGTCGCCCAGCGCCTGCAGGACCCGGATGTCGCCGCCTGGCCCAACCTGGTGCACGTGCTGAACTACCCGAAGAACCACGAGGCCTGGTTCGACATCGTGATGAACGAACTCGACGGCGAGTGGTACGAGGAACGCAACCCGATCACGCTGGCCCCGAACATCGACATCCCGGTCTGGCTGCAGCTGGACCAGGGCCGCGGCTGGACCCTTGACGGCACCATCGAGCTGTACAACGCGCTCAAGGGCCCCAAGAAGCTGGACATTGGCCCCTACCCGCCCATGCAGTCGCGCCCCTTCATCGAAGAACACGACAAGATGTTCCGCTGGTACGACTACTGGATCAAGGGCATCGACAACGGCGTGATGGACGAGCCCGCCGTCAGCGTCTTCGTCGAGGGCTCCCGCGAAGTGGTCACCGCCGAGGCGTGGCCGCCGAAGGAGATCGAGTACAAGCCCCTGTACCTGCGTCCGCGCCACAAGCTCTCCGCCGAGCCGGAGCTGATGGGCGCCGAGTACGCCGCGCCGGACGGTTTCTACCAGGCACCGCTGACCGTGACGGACAAGGTCCAGATCATCAACTGGAGCACCGAAACCTTCGAAGAGGCCACCGAGATGATCGGCACCGGTGCGGCGCACATCTTCGCTGAGATCGACCAGCCGGACACCAACTTCATCCTGCGCCTCTGGGATGCCGCGCCCAACGGCAAGCGCCAGCTGATCACCACCGGCTACCTCAAGGCCTCGCACCGCGAACTCGACGAGCAGCGCACCACCGAGGGCAACCCGTACCACCCGCACACCCGCTCGGTGCCGGTGGAGCCGGGCAAGATCGAAGAGTACGTGGTCCGTCTCTATCCGTTCGCCAACACGTTCAAGCCCGGCCACAAGCTGGTGGTGGAACTGTCCAACGGCGAGCCGCTGGCCGACGAGCACAACGCCCTGCTCCCGCCGGATGCTTTCCACCTGCCGGTGGGCCGGCCGGTCACGCACAAGATCTACCGCGACGCCGAGCACCAGTCCCGGCTGGTGCTGCCCTTCACCACGCGCTAACCCCACAGGGACAACGACGGCGGTGCTCGCCATGGCGAGCGCCGCCGTCGACTGTTCCTGCGCGCGGAATTGTCAGGACTCTGCCGCTGCCAGCGCGGAGAAATTCCCGATCCCTGGGGTCGAGGTGGTGCTATAGACGTGTTTTCCCCCGAGGAAAACTTCTTCAACTTTGATGTCCAGTAGCTCTTCGGGGGGCACGGCCAGCGGATCGCGGTCCAAGACGATCAGATCGGCCAACATACCTGGTTCCAGCCTTCCGCGCGTATGTTCCTCGCCTAGGGCGTAAGCCCCTCCCACCGTATGCATGCGAAGGGCTTCATAGATTGAGACGCCCTGGTCCGGGGTCAGCACTTCACCATGGAAAGTTCGGCGAGCTACAGCACTGGCAATGCTCAAGAAGGGGTTAGTCTGGCTGACTTCCGACCCGACCCACACATCCGAGCTGCCGGAGATCGTCCAGCCATCGTCGATCATGCGGCGGAACGGGAACTGCAAATCGCGCGCGTAGGCTCCCACGTAGGTGGGGACGAACTCACCAAAGTTGTAGATGAACACCGGTTGCGGCACCGGCACAATGGCAGCTGCCTTCCATGCCTCGCTGAGCCCCTTGTAGTCCGGGACGAAGTTGCCAGCGTGCTCGATCCTGATCCGAGGCCCTTCCGGGTACTCATCCGACACGCCGGCCAATGCCTCACAGACTTCCAGCTGGGCTCGGTCCCCATTGGCGTGAACAGCCAACTGCAGTCCGGCTTCCTGGGTTCTGCGAGCCAGCCGGATAATCTGTTCTTTCGTCAACGCCAGCTCGCCGCAGTTGTGCCCGTCGATGGCGTAGGGCTTGCTGAGAGCCGCCCGTGCAGCCGAGTATCCGCCGTCGGAGAAAGCTTTGACCCCCTGAATCTTGATCAAGGACTCTGCGGACCGAAAATCGGTCCACGTCGAATGGGCGCAGGCCTCCTCAAGGCTGACCGTCCCCGGCGTCCACAGGTACACGTGGATGCGGGCTGCCATCCGCCCCTCCGCCAGTGCGTCATCATAGGCTTTCAGCCCGTCTCGGGATTCGGAGATCTCCCCAATTGTCGTTACGCCATTAGCGGTGAAGAGCTCGCGGATGCCTGACTCCAGCGCCGCGCGCGATTCCTCCGCCGTTAGGCCGGGGAAGGGCAGGAGCTTGTCCATTTCGGTCACGACACCTGTGGGTTGGCCTCGTTCGTCCCGTTGGACGGCGGGCTTCCCGGTGATGGAATACTCGACGGCCTCATAGTCATCGTCAATGCCGCTCAACTCCAAAGCGCGGCTATTCAGGATGCTTAGATGACCGCCGGCGCGGATGGCTATCGCGATCTCCGTGCTGACGCTGTCGAGCTCTTCCCGCGTAGGAAACCGCTGGTCCGCTAACTTCTGGTCAAAAAATAGGTTCCCCTGGCCAACCAACCATCCCTCGCGGGCATGTGCAAGATGGTCCCGTAGGGTTCTAAGCACCGCGGCGATGTCCGGGCACTGCGGCGCCCGGACATCCACCATCTGATAGCTGGCTTTGGCAGCCACTTCGGCATGAGCGTGAGGATCAACGAATCCTGGCATCAGCGTCCGTCCGCCCAGATCCACAACGGTAGTGCCGTCCCCCACCCAAGATCGGACGTCGGAGGCTGGGACAACAGCCTGAATCAACCCGTCGCGGATACACACGGCCGCGGGCCCTTCGAGTTCCACGGCACCTAAAGTGATGACGCGATCAGCGCGGATAACCGTGTCTGCGGCGCTATTGCGAGTCATGGCTAGCTCTCGCCGATCCGCGGAACGTTCATGACCGTGGCTCCGGCGTGGGCGAAGTTCGCCAGATCAGCCACCGAGGCCCGTCCGGCTTCCGATGCCAAAGACGCATCAGCATCCGGCTTCGAGGCATAGGTCAGGCGTGCCACTAGATAACAGTCATGCTCGTCACCTACGACCTTGCCCCAAGTGAATTCCTTCAGGAGGGGGAGCTCACCGACGAGCCCTACGTGTGTCGACGCGTAATAACGGTCAAACGCTTCCTGGTCCTGCGGCTTATTGTAGAGCACAAAGATGTCATGCATGGGTCGAGCACCTTTCATCAAAGGGAAATTAGAACGTACGCCCTGGAGCAGTGGTCTTCTGCGTATAGCCGCCCTTGTTCTGCGGGATCAAGATGAACTTTGTGCCCAGCCAATAGATCACACCGGCGACAAGGATGGTTGGAATGGAGGCAGTGGTGAATTGGAACGGCGCCCGCGAAACATAAGTGACCGGATCAAGCAAGTACAGATAGGTAGCGACCCCTGCGACGAAGGCAACCATCCCCACCGGGTTGATCCCACCCCAGTAGTAATACGTCGCAGATGATTTGGCACTGAACAGTGCTCCGACGTCGTACTGCTGGCGTCGAAGGAAGAAGTAGTCCACTATCTGCATGCCGCACATTGGAGCAAAGGCAATCCCTAGGAAAGCAAGGAAAATGCTGAAGTTATCAAAGACGGCTTGGGCGAAGAATCCCGCCAAGATGAAGGCTGGCAGAGTGGCTATCCAGATCGACGTAGTCCACGAAGTTTTCCGGACAGGCGCCAACTGCCGGACGGCGAGCGTCGCGGCGTATACTCCCACAACAGCGGTACCGATATTGGCAAGGATGATGAACGCCAGAGCAATAACCCCGAACACCGGACCACCGACGTCCACGAGGAACTGGGTCGGGTCCCCTGCAGAATCCGGCACAAGCAGTCCGCCATAAAGTCCGGTCAAGGAGCCTACTCCCACGGCCAACCCGAGCCCTAGGACAACCGGCCACAGCGATTTGCGTGCACTGGGTGAGTTCCGGACCATGGCGCCGGTGTAGGCCCACCACGACAGATTCGACGCGATAAGAACTTCCATGGCGCTGGCCCAGTTGACGCTCGGCTCTTCCCACGGTGCGACAGCGGGCGCAGCCAACAAACTGCTCATCCCTGCGCTGTTAATCAGGAGTGCCAAGATCACAAAGGCCAGTATCAGAACTGCGATTGCGATTACTTGGCTGAAGTTCCTGACGGCCGCCGCACCCTTGCGCAGCAGCACGAGGACCACGGCTACCGCTGCGATGCCGGCCAAGCCTACGGTCCACGTCGGCAACTGCGCACCAAAAGCACCGCCAATCGACACGACTGCACGCCCCAGGAGGACGAACAAGTAGACGTTCCAACCCAGGGTGGCCAGGTAAATCAGCACTACGGCTAAAGATTTCCCACGGCTGCCCAACTGGGGAGCAGATCCGGAGACCGCATCAATGCCGTATTTCGCGCTGGCCGGCATGCAGGCCAAAACGATGAACAGGATTCCGATCAAGGAACCAGCCAGCACTGCAAGAGTTCCCTGGCCTGCCGGCAGGTAGTATGCAGCGAACCCGCCAATGATGAAGCACCACGTCGCAATAGCGGTGGACACGGAGGTTGAGAAAACCGCGAAAGGGCCCCAGGCCCGTTGGGATTTGAGCTGTGGCCAGCCGTTTTCCACTGCCGTCGCGCTGATTTTGGCGCTGGTCACAGAATCATTCTTCAGACTCATAGCAGGCTCCCAATGAGGATCATGATGGCGGGTATGGCAAGGGTGACCAAGAGGAGTGCGACATAGTCACGTGCCGTCATCGCCTCGCCTTGGTTTTCGGGCTCAGAGATGGCTTGGACAAGCTGGGCCAACTGAGCCTCAAGCACGTCCGCAGTGTCGGGCGGCGTCTGCTGGTTTGCTGGCGTCGTTGTCATCGAACTGCCTCCTCGAAGGAACGGTCTACCTGCGGGATGACCTCGCGGCCGATTAAATCGAGAGACTTGCGGATGTTTTCGTGCCCGACCCCGTCGATGCGGAGGAGAACCTCATCGATCCCCATGTGCTCAAGCCTTTCTATACGTTCGATAAAGTCGGCGGGCGTCCCAATCATCACGGAGGGCGTGAAATTGCAGAGCCAGTCGAGATCATCCTGATTCTTGACAAGTTCCTCCAAGGTGTCCAAATACTCGTACGCCGGGTTTTTGGACAACGGAATGTAGAGATCCAAGATGAAACGGAAATAGCGCATGGCCACGTCTCGGGCTATCATTCTGGCTTCTTCCCTGGTTTCTGCGCAATATGCTGTCGCGACGTAGAGGCCACAGTAATCGTTTGGCGCCAAAACCGCGGAATGGTCCGCGGCATCAAATGATGTCCTGTAAGCTGTCAGGCATTCCTGCAGATAATCGAAGCCAAAGTAGTTATCGAAGGTAATGACCCCTATCCCCCTCTGGCCGGCATTGCCGTGCGATTGCACACTGGATGCGGCGACGGAAACCGGCGGATGCGGGGACGTGACCGGTTTCGGCACGACCTCAACTGTGGGTATTTTCCAGACCGGCCCATCGTGTGCGAGTTTGGTCTCCGTCATCGCCTTCATGAGCACATCCATCGAATCTTCCCACTGCGCGCGGGTATCTTTAGGATCTACACCGAAGGCGCCAAGGGTAGTCAAGTTGTTGGATCTCGCAGTGCAGATCTCAGCGCGCCCGTGGGAAACGATATCGAGTGTAGCCAGCCTTTCAGCGACCATAACGGGATGGTTCCACTTAAGCATTACAGAAGCCATGGTGCGCAGTTTGATGTTTTGCGTTCTCATGGCAATGGCGGAATATAGCACCTCCGGCGCCGCCACCGAAAAGTTAGGCGGACTGAAATGCTGCTCGGAGGTTCCCCATGTCGAGAAACCCAGACTATCGGCCAGTGCCACCTCGTCTATAAGCTGGTGATATCGGTGATAGGCAGTCGTGCCCGCGAGATCACCCTCTTGTAAGAGTCCTACCTTCATAATTCCTCCTATAAATGACTAGTTAAATAAATGACTTGCCGTGGCGCATGTTCCGCTGGACCGGGGGTCCGGCTGGTCTTATAAAGTGGTGTGCATGGGACCACGCGCCGACTACATTGATGCTGCAGCTGCTATGTCCTCTGAGCGAGGGGCCCTGGTGCCGCTGGAGCTTCCCGGTGTTTTGCGTTCGGACGCCGCCGGCGAGCTGACCCAGCTTGACCTGAACCTCATCGAACAGTTGCAGGTGGACGGCCGGATCCCTTTCACCGAACTGTCGCGGAGGGTGGGAGTCACCGAGAAAACGGTGCGGCGCCGGGTCAGCCATCTCCTGGCCGAAAACTACATACAGATATCGGCTGTTACCGACCCCGGCCTCCTCGGATTCCATTCCTTGGCGCTCATACTCATCACCGTCGACGGAAGCCGGGCTCCGTCTGATTTGGCGGAGTATCTGGTTTCTCTCCCTGAGATCGACTACGTCACCGTGACAAGCGGCCCCTTCGCCCTTCAAGTTGAGGTCATTTGCCGGGATGGCAAGGAGCTTCACGACGTCGCTGGAAAGATTCGCACGACTGCAGGTGTGCGGGCTGTGGAAATCCTTCCGTTCCTGCGGCTTCACTACCAGCAGGCAAGATTCTCCGGAGTCAAGAAGGACACGACGCCCGGGGTGCGCCCCCGCGCACTGGACTCTACTGACAGGGAAATCATTGCCCGCCTTGCCCGAAACGGCCGTGCGTCTTTCCGGGAACTGGCGGCCGAGCAGGAAGTCTCCGAGACCATGATCCGGCAGCGGTACGCCAGATTGGTCGATTCCGGCGCCGTACGGGTGATGTGCATCGTCAACCCGCTGAGGCTTGGACTTCAGTTCTCCTGCTGGGTGGGGCTCACTTTGGGACAGGGTGCGAAGGCAGCGGACGTCGCCGAGTCGCTCACTGGGCTCCAGGCTGTTTCTTACGTGGCGATCACGGCGGGCCGCTTCGATGTCCTGGCCGAAGTTGTCACGTCCACGGGAGAGGACCTTCTCCGCGTACTTGACGACGAAGTGCGGGCTCTGCCGGGAATCCGAGAAATTGAAACCTGGCTGTACATGGACCTTCACTACAAGGCGCTGCAGCCCCGCCACGATCTGGGAAATGACGGTCACGCCAACGACATCCAGACCGTCTGAGACTCCAAGAACTTGTCCAATCCGTCAGGTCCACAGTCCTTACCCAAGCCGGAACTCTTCGTCCCGCCAAAGGGAGCGGCTGCGTTGTAGTCCGCGTAGGTATTGACCCAGACGGTTCCAGCCCTTAGTTGTTGTGCCACGTTATGGGCCTTGCGGACGTCATTCGTCCAGACTCCGGCAGACAGGCCGTACTTGCCGGAATTCGCCCGGGGGATCAGTTCTTCGAGTGAATCGAACGGCTGGATTGCGAGCACTGGACCGAAAATTTCATCGGCAACCACGGGATCCGAATCGGCAGAACCAATCACTGCAGTGGGTTGCAGGAAGAACCCGGCCCTATCCAGACGTGAGCCGCCAAAGGCGACAGTACCCCCGGTGCCCTCAACAGTATTCAGGTAACGCTCTACCTTTTCCCGGTGATGCGCTGAGGCCAGAGGCCCCATGGTCGACGCTCGCTCAAGCCCATGGCCAAGTACCAGCGCGCTCGCGTGTTCTTTCACGGCTTCAACTACTTCGTCTACAACGCTGCGCTCGACCATGAGACGCGACCCGCTGAAGCAAACCTGCCCCGAGTAGAAGTAGGCGGTGGTCGCGGCATACGCTGCCGCCTTGGCCACATCTGCGTCCGCGAAGATGATGTTTGGGTTCTTTCCGCCGAGCTCCAGCGAAATGTGCTTCAGGGAGCGACCAGCCTCGGCCCCCAAATGTCGGCCGGTTGCTTCGGATCCGGTGAAGGAGATCTTATTGACCAGCGGATGGGAGATTAGCGCCTGTCCCGTCCCGGCGCCAGAACCAGTTACAACGTTGACAGTTCCTGCCGGCAGGCCGGCTTCGACCGCCAACTGCGCCAGTCGCAGGGAAGACAGCGACGTCAGTTCGGACGGTTTGAGCACCACGCTGTTGCCGGCTGCAAGGGCGGGAGCTAGCTTGATGGCAGCTTGGCACAGCGGGAAGTTCCAAGGGGTGATAGCCGCCACGACGCCCAGAGGCATCCTGCGGGTGTAGACATGCGCGTTGGGGGTTGAAACTGGGACGGTAGCACCCTGAATCTTGGTCGGCCATCCGGCGTAGTACCTGAATTGCTCGACGGCCAAGGGAAGATCAACGCCCTCGACCTGCGCAATCGGTTTGCCGCCTTCAAGTGCGTCGTACTGCGCCAATTCGGCCGCATTTTCTTCAACCAGGTTTGCAAAGCGGTGCAGTGCCGTTTCCCTATCAGCCGGCAGCATACTGCCCCACTCGCCTTCGAAGGCCTTGGCAGCGGATTGGACCGCTTGGTCGACAACCCTGTCCTCAGATTCTGCGACTGTCGTAATGACTTCACCCGTGGCCGGGTCGACGGTGCTGAATGTTTTTTCGCTCGGTGCAATTTCCGCACCGTCGATGAACGCTCCGTGTTCCGCAGTGGCGAAGGCGTGGGCGCGCTGGTCCATGAGTGATTCGAGTGCAGTAGCCATGGGGCAGATGCTCCTTTGTGTGGGTTCTGGGTCAGTCATAAGTTGTCGAACCGCCGGTGCTAAGAGCGGCGGAGACGATACCAAAATCGATTAGGCAGCTGGCGAGGCGAGCATCTGGCGTCGGTGATAGACGATCGGTGTAAGGCTGTCGTCATGATCAATGTCGACGATGCGTCCGACGACGATAGTGTGATCCCCACCGGGAAGCAGATCCTCGACAATGCAGTCCATGACCATTGCCGATCCGGAGAGCCGTGGTTGTCCGGAATCACTCAGCCTCCAGTCGATCTGTTCAAACTTCGCTGGCCCTTTCTTAGCGAACGCGAAAGCGACATCCTGCTGTCCATCGGCGGTGATATGGACGAGAAAGCCACGGCCGACTGCCATAGCGCCGAGCGTCTCCGATGACGCATCCAGGCAGACAAGGGCAAGAGGCGGCGTCATCGACAACGAACTGACGGCTGAGACGGTCGCCCCATGGGGTGTCCCATTTTCGGCCGTAGTCGTAACGATCGATACGGCTGCAGGAAGGTCGGCCATGGCAGCACGGAAGGTTGTCGGGTCAAGTACAGTCTTGTGATGCAAATCACTGGTGGGGTTCATGAGAGGTACAGTATCGACACCTTATGTCTAAATCAAGACTGTAATCCAAACATTTCTTGCTTTACATGACCGAGATTCGCACTTCGTCTCCATGGCGACCTACGCCGAGCGAACCTAACGCCAGGTGCATGCCGTATCGGGCCAGCACCTATCGGCGAGGCGAAGCCACTGCGCCCCCAGAAAATCCGGTTTGCCCGGCTCGGCACCCGCACGCGAAATACCTCTAGCTCCCAGCAAAGGGCGCCGAGATCGGCGCTGGCAGGCAGGCCACATACGGGCTGCTTACATCGATGAGTGCAGCCAAGATGCCTCCCACAATGGGGAAGGATGGGCTAGCTGGGCAGCTTGTACCGGGCCTGCAGCGGCTCGGCCGCCTCGAGCAGGATTTCCCGTAGCCAGGATTTGAAGGCGCCGTCGGCCAGCCACGGGTTCCAGACCATGTCGATGCCCAGCGGCTCCACCGGGAACGGGAACTCCTCCACCCGTAGGTCGAACCGGCCTTCGAATTCCAGCCCCACCTGGTAGCGGTGGATCGCCACGCCGCTGCCGGACTGCGCGATCAGGTGCGGCACGAACAGGTGGTCGGAGACCCGCTGGCGCACCCGGTACGGAATGCTCTTCTCGTCCAGGATTTCGTACGGGCGCAGCCGCTCCGACGGCGAGTCGGGAAACACGTGCGGCACCTGCTCCAGCAGCTGCAGGGCGTCGGCGTCCCGGGGCTCGTTCCACGACGCCACCACCACCCACCGATCGTCGTACAGCCGCTCGCGGGGATGAGGCGAGGGGAACGCCTCCGGCAACAGCACCACGTCGGCGGCGTCCTCCACGAATGGCGCACTGGTCGCCACGCTGGTGGTGCGCAACTGCAGCACGGTGTTCGGCGCGCGCTCCGCCAAGAGCCGGCTGAGCTCACTACCGATCACGAAGGCGGTGCTGTTGGTCATCGCCACGGTGATCTGCCGGGTGTCCACGGCGGGATCGAAAGACGAGGCGCTGATAATGCGCGCCGTCTGGTGCAGCGCCTGCCGCAACGGAGCAATCAATTCCGCGGCACGCGGCGTGAGCACCATCCCCCTGCCCTGCCGCACCAGCAGCTCGTCATTCAGCAGCCGGCGGGTCCGGTTCAGCCCGTGGCTCATCGCCGGCTGGGACAGCCCCACCTTGCCGGCGGCCTTGGTCACCGACCGCTCCTCCAGCAGGGCCAGCAGCGGCACCAGCAGGTTCAGGTCGATGGAGGCCAGCCGCGCCAAATCGGCGTCCATTGCGGTCTCCGGCCGGACATCGGCCAGCGGATCGAGTGACGACATCGAAACCTCCGTTGGAGCGAGCGCGGGCATGTCCAGCACCGTCCGCCCAGTCTAACCATCTATTCATCAGCTGCACACCACGGATGAAAACTATTCATTTGCCGAACACCAGTGGCGCTGCCAAGCTTGCAATAAGCCCGGCGTGTGAAGCAAGCCACACGCAGATTCGAGTGGAGAACAACATGGAAATCATCCTGGACCGGCCGCGCTGCGAAGGGCACGGCCTCTGCGAAGAAGTCGCACCGCAGCTGATGCATCTGGACGACGACGGCGAACTGGTACTGGACGTGGTGCACGTCAACGAGGACCAGCTCGAAGCAGCCAAGCAGGCCGCCCGAGTATGCCCGGTCGCCGCACTCCGCCTGGGCTGACTGTGCGGTTGGAACGTATCGTCGTCGTCGGCAACGGCATTGCCGGGCTGACGGCCAGTGATTCGCTGCGCGCCGCGGGATTCGACGGCGAGTTGACCATCGTCGGCGACGAGCACCACGCGCCTTACAGCCGGCCGGCGCTCTCCAAGGCCGCGCTGCTGGACGCAGAGGAGATGACCTCCCACCAGCTTCCCGCTTCGACGCACGAGGCCCGCGAACTCCTGGGCATCCGGGCGCTGCAGCTGGACCCGGAACTCAAGTCGGTAGTGCTCGACGACGGCAGCATCCTTCCGTATGACGGACTGGTCGTCGCCACCGGTTCACGGGCACGCCGTCTGGCCAGCGCAGACCCGGCCGCGCGCCGACACGAGCTGACCCTGCGCACCCTGGAGGACGCACTAGAACTGCGGCGCCGGATTGCGGACAAGCCCTCGGTGGTGGTGGTCGGCGGCGGCGCCCTTGGCATGGAGATTGCCTCCGGCTGCCTGGCCGCGGGCTGCGACGTCACGCTCGCTTCACACCGCCAGCCGATGGCCCAGCAGCTAGGACGGTATCTTTCCGAGGTCTTCCTCGCCGCCGGTCGGGACCACGGCCTCAAGCTTGCCCCGTCCCAGGCCGTTGGCCTGCGCGAAGCAGACGGCCACCCGCTGGTGGAACTGGCCGACGGCTCCAGGCTTGAAGCTGATCTGGTGGTCAGCGCCATCGGCGATATCCCGAACACCGGCTGGCTGGCGGACAGCGGACTCCTGACCAATGGCAGGCTGGAAGTCGACAGCCGCGGCCGGGTGCGCACGGACATCGTCGCCGCCGGCGATGTAGCTGCCTTCCCCACTGCCCGCGGCGTCGGCCGGATTCCACTCTGGACCAGCGCCATCGAGCAGAGCAAGACCGCCGCCCTGGCCCTGCTGAACGGCGACGACGCCCCGGAGCTGGAGTTCCGCCCGTACTTCTGGACCGAACAGTTCGGCCTTAGCTTCAAGGCCAGCGGATTCCTCCCGCTGGAGGGCACCCCGGAGTACCTCGAAGGCGGTCCCGACGGCGGCCCCGCGCTCATGCGTTGGACGCACGCCGACGGCTCCGGCACCGCCGTCGCGCTCAACTACCGCATCCCCATCCCCAAGCTGCGCCGCCTGGCCAACCCCGCCCCCGCCCTCGTCGAGACGCCTGCCCTCGTCGAGTCCCCCGCCTGACCGCCGCACTGGCGGTAACAACCGCACCATCGACGGCGTCGACTGCTGAGCTGAAGCAGCCGACGCCGTCGTTTTTAACGTCCGGCCGGCAACGTAGAGGGGCCCGAGGCAGGACCGCCGCGCCAGAACCTGCCCTCAAGCGGCCCCGATGGTCCGAATCCTGTAAGAGACGTTAAGTTCCTAGCCTCATCACGCCGGTCGCACACTGTGACGAAAGGACGAGGCCGACGCGGCGTAGCAATGTCTTCGCGCCAGTGAAACGTCTTAACGTTGCTTAACCCTTCTCGCTACTCTGTAATGGTCATCACGTGACGAAGGCGACAGGGAGAGGAGGCATCGTGAATTCAACTGTTGAAACCGCGGTACGTCCTCATCGGGTGTCGGCGGCAGAGGTGGCCCGCGTCTGCGGCGTCTCCGCGGCCACCGTCAGCTATGTCATGAACGGCAAGGGCGGAGTGTCCCAAGAAACCCGGCGGCACATCATCAAAGTCGCCAATGAACTGGGTTTCCGTCCCGCCGGGCACGCCAAGAAGCAGGGCGATGACCCGCACCTGAACAGGGTCGTCGGTTTGATTCTGCCCAACATCGTCAACCACATGTACACGGGCTGGGCGGAAGGCATCATCTCCGCAACGGCCCGCGAGGGTTTTGAAGTGTTCGTCGCCACCACCCGCGACGATCCGGACACCTTGGCCCAGGTGGCTGCCACGCTGGCCGCCCGCAACGTGGACGGCGTCATCATCGCCGCGACGTTGCGCGAGGACTCTCGCGCGCTGCGCACTTTCCGGCAGCGCCGGATCCCCTACATTTATCTATCCCGTAGGTCGGACCACTTGCCCGGCGACTTCGTCGGCATCGACGATTTCAGGGCGGCCTCCCAGCTGATGCAGCACATGCTGGACCACGGCTACCAGGAGATTGCCACCGTCATTGGTCCACGGTTCTCCACCGCTTCGCTGGCACGCGAACAGGCGTTCGTCGGTACCGCGGCGGCGCAGGGCGTGGTGATCACCGGCGAGCGCAAGATCAGCACCCGCCTCAATCGCGACGGCGGCCGGGTCGCTGCCGAAAAGCTGCTGGCATCACCGAATCCGCCCCGCGCCATCGTCTGCGGGTCGGACGAGATCGCTATCGGCGTGATGGAACATGCGCTCGAACTCGGCCTGCGCATTCCCGAAGACCTGGCGGTGGCCGGCAGCGACGGCCTCCCGCACAGCCGGTCGGCCCTGATTGGCCTGACCACCATCGTGCAGCCGGTGCAGGAGATGGCGGAGAAGTCGTTCGAACTGCTGCTGGCCCAGATCACCAAGCCCGGCAACGTCTTCACCCACACGTTCTGCAAGCACCATCTCCACATCGGGCGCACCTGCGGCTGCAAGCCGGACGGTCCGCCGAAACCCGAACCCTAGTCACCCAAGCACCGCACCGGCGTCGTCCGGTGATCCCACCACGCACTTCAAGTAATCCCCCATGCCCTTCAACAGGAAAGACTCTGCTATGTCCATTACGTCGCAGGCTACGGCGAAGAGGCCGCCAGCCGTCATCAACAAGATCATTTTCCGGCGCATCATGCCGTTGCTGATCGCCTCCTATGTGATGGCGTTCCTGGACCGCACCAACATTGGTATGGCCAAGGACCGTCTGGAGATCGACCTCGGCATCTCTGCGACGGCCTACGGCATCGGTGCCGGCCTGTTCTTCCTGACCTACGCCTTGTCCGAGGTCCCCTCCAACCTGATCATGCACAAGGTCGGGGCCCGCTTCTGGATCATGCGGATCATGATTACCTGGGGCCTGATCTCCGCAGCAATGGCCTTCGTCCAGGGCGAATGGTCCTTCTACCTGCTCCGCATGCTGCTGGGCGTGGCCGAGGCCGGACTCTTCCCGGGTGTGATCTACTTCCTGACCCAGTGGTTCGTGGCCAACGACCGCGCCAAGGCCAACGGCATGTTTCTGCTGGGCGTCTCCATTGCCAACATCGTCGGCGCTCCGCTCGGCGGCCTGCTGCTGACCATGGACGGGATCGGCGGACTGCACGGCTGGCAGTGGATGTTCATTATCGAGGGCCTGCCCGCCTGCGTCCTGGCATTCGTGGTCTGGAAGTTCCTGCCGGACAAGCCGACCGACGCCAAGTTCCTGACCCGTGCCGAAGCCGAAGACCTCGAGGCCCGCATCGCCGCCGAGGAAGAAGCCGGCGCCCGGGCGGCCGGAAACTCGAAGCTGCGCCACGTGCTGAAGGACAAGCAGATCCTGCTGGTCGTCGCCATCTACTTCACGCACCAGATCGCGGTCTACGCCCTGAGCTTCTTCCTGCCGTCCATCATCGGCAGCTACGGCGAACTGAACAGCATCCAGATTGGCCTGCTCACCTCCATCCCGTGGATCTTCTCCGCCGCCGGCGCCCTGCTGCTGCCGCGCCTGGCCACCAACGCCTCCCGGTCGCGGCTGATCGCCACCTGCACCATGGTGGGCATCGTCGCCGGCTTCACCCTCGGAGCCATCAGCGGACCCGTCATGGGCTTGATTGGCTTCTGCCTGGCCGCGTTCAACTTCTTCGCCTTGCAGCCGATTCTGTTCACATACCCCGCCACGAGGCTCTCCGGTGCGGCGCTGGCCGGCGGCATCGCGTTCGTCAACACGGTGGGCCTGTTCGGCGGATTCCTCGGCCCGTACGTCATGGGCTTCATGGAGGAAGCCACCGGCAACGCCCTCTCCGGCCTCTGGTTCATCGTCGGCATGTGCTTCATCGGCGCGCTGCTGACCCGCTTGCTCAAGCGCGGCGCCGAGGACCCGTCCAAGGCCACCATCAGCAGCCACTGACCCCAGGTGACGCGTACGACGGCGGTGCCGCACCGCCGTCGTACTGTCCCCTCTGACACTTCCCCACCTGCACTACCCAAGGAGCACCACCCCATGGATTTCACCGGACGCAAGGTCCTGGTCACCGCCGGCGCCGCCGGCATCGGCCGTGCCATCGCCACCCGCTTCCGCGACCTCGGCGCGGAGGTCATGGTCACCGACATCAACCCTGACGCGGTGGACGCCGCCAAGCAGGACGGCTTCGCCGTGGCACTCAGCGATGTGTCCGACGAGACCCAGGTCCGCCTGCTGATGGAAGAAGTCCGCACCCAACTGGGCGGACTGGACGTGCTGGTCAACAATGCGGGCATCGCCGGGCCCACCGGCCCCATCGAGACGCTGGACTCGGACGCCTGGCGGACCACGTTCGACGTCAACGTCCACGGCCAGTTCTACTGCATCAAGCACGCGCTGCCGCTGCTGCGCGAGGCGAAGGACGCGGCCATCGTCAACCTCTCCTCCGCCGCCGGCCGGTTGGGCATGGCTGGCCGCAGCCCCTACTCGGCGTCCAAGTGGGCGGTCGTGGGCCTGACCAAGACGCTCGCCATCGAGCTGGGCCCCGAAGGCATCCGCGCCAACGCCATCTGCCCCGGCGCGGTCAACGGTCCGCGCATCGACGCCGTGATCGAGGCCAAGGCCACCATGCTGGGCCGCCCGCTGGAGGAAGTCTCCGACCTGTACCACAAGCAGTCCTCGCTGGAGCGGCTGGTGGAGGCCGAGGACATCGCCAACATGGCGGCCTTCCTGGCCAGCGACTTGGCCCGCAACGTCAACGGCCAGGCGATGGCCGTGGACGGCAACACCGAAAAGCTCTACTGATCCACCCCGCACCACCAAAGGAACAACATCATGGCCAGCAAGCGCAAAGTCATCATCACCTCCGCTGTTACCGGCGCCATCCACACCCCCAGCATGTCCCCGCACCTGCCGGTCACCCAGGATGAGATCGCCGACGCAGCCATTGGCGCCGCCAACGCCGGCGCCGCGATCGTGCACATGCACGCCCGCGACCCGAAGGACGGCCGCCCGTCCCAGGACCCGGCACACTTCGAGCCCATCCTGGCCAAGCTGAAAGCCAATACCGACGCGGTCATCAACATCACCACCGGCGGTTCGCCGCACATGACCGTTGAGGAACGCATGCGTCCGGTCGCGGCGTTCAAGCCGGAACTGGCGTCACTGAACATGGGCTCGATGAACTTTGGCCTCTACCCCATGCTGGACCGCTTCCAGGAGTTCGAGCACGAGTGGGAGCGCGAAGGGCTGGAGAAGTCCCGGGACCTGGTTTTCAAGAACACCTTCCAGGACATTGAGACCATCCTGAACATCGGCAACGGCAACGGCACCCGGTTCGAGTTCGAGTGCTACGACATCTCGCACCTGAACAATCTGGCCCACTTCCACGGCCGCGGCTTGGCCCGCGGACCGCTGTTTGTCCAGTCCGTCTTCGGGCTGCTGGGCGGCATCGGCGCCCACCCGGAGGACCTGATGCACATGCGCCGCACGGCGGACCGGCTGCTGGGCGATGCCTACGAATGGTCCATCCTCGGCGCCGGCAAGAACCAGATGCCGCTGGCCACGATCGGCGCGGCGATGGGCTCGCACGTCCGCGTCGGGCTGGAGGACTCGCTCTGGATCGGCCCCGGCCAGCTCGCCGCGTCCAACGCCGAGCAGGTCAGCCGCATCCGCACCATCGTCGAAGCACTCAACTTCGAGGTCGCCACCCCTGACGAGGCCCGCGAGATGCTGGACCTCAAGGGCCGCGAGAACGTCGGATTCTGAGCCACGGCATGAAAATCCTTATCGCGCCCGACAGCTTCAAGGGCACCTACACCGCCGCCGAGGTGGCCGCCCACATTGCCGCCGGTGTCCGGGAAGCCGGCGGCACCGCCGTCGAACTTCCCGTGGCCGACGGCGGTGAAGGCACCTACGAAATCCTGCGGGACGCGACGGCGGCAGCTCTCGTGGAGGCGGACAGTGTGGGGCCATGGCGGGATCCGCTCCGCGCGTCCTATGCGCTGAGCGCGGACGGGACGGCCGTGATCGGACTGGCCGCGGCCAGCGGGATCACCTTGCCAACTTCCGGCGAGCGCGACCCGCTGGCTGCGGACACCTATGGGACCGGGCTGCTCATGGTCGACGCGGTGCGGCGCGGGGCATCGACCATCCTGGTGGCGGCCGGCGGCAGCGCGACGACGGACGGCGGCAGCGGCGCGATCGCCGCAATCGAGGAACACGGCGGGCTGCGGGGCGCCCGGGTTCGGGTGCTCACCGATGTCACCACAGCCTTTGAGGACGCCGCGGCGGTGTTCGGGCCGCAGAAGGGTGCCGGCCCAGAGCAGGTGTTGGACCTGACCGAACGGCTGCACCGCCAGGCCGCTGCCCTCCCCCGGGACCCCCGCGGTGTGCCGCGGTCCGGGGCCGCCGGCGGTTTCAGCGGCGGCATGTGGGCGCAGTACGACGCCGAGCTGGTGCCTGGCGCGGAGTACATCCTCGACGCGGTCGGCTTTGACCGGCTCGCGGCTGAGGCGGACTTGATCGTGGTGGGCGAAGGGCAGTTGGATTCGCAGACCGGGCAGGGCAAGATCATCTCCGCCATCCTGGCCCGCAACCCCGGCAAGCCGGTGCACGCCGTCGTGGGCTCGGTCAGCCCCGATCTGGGCGGCTACGCAGAGAACTTCGCCAGCATCGTCGTTGCCTCGGATGCTGACGCCATGCGAGCAGCCGGCGGCCGGTTGGCGCAGGAGTTCTGCGTCAGCCGGAGCTGAGGACGCAGAACTCGTTGCCTTCGGAATCGGCGAGGCACACCCACGGCACCTCGCCCTGGCCGAGGTCGGCCTCGGTAGCGCCCAGCGCGTGCAGCCGGGCCACCTCGGCCGCCTGGTCGTCACCGGGATACGGCTTCAGGTCCAGGTGGATTCGGCCGCACGCCGCGGCATCCGGTGTGCGAAGGAATTCCAGGTACGGTCCCACGCCCTCGGCCGAGCGCAGCCGCGCATGGTCGTCGGTCACCTCGTGCAGGGTCCAGTCCATCGCCTGGCCCCAGAACCGGGCCATCGCCCGCGGATCGTTGCAGTTGACTACCACCGCGGCGATCGGCCCGGTGTCCCGGTACATCGGCCGGGGCTCCAGCACGCAGAACAGGTTGCCCTCCGGGTCGGCCATCACCGACCACGGCACGTCACCTTGGCCGATGTCCGCGGGCGTCGCACCGAGCTCCTGCAAGCGAGAGACCAGCTCCACCTGATGGGCCTCGGACGTGGTGGCGAGATCGAGATGCGCCCGGTAATTCACCGTCCCAGGGTCCGGGACTTTGACCACGTCCACGCAGACGGCGGATGGGTCCGGCCAGTCGAACCCCACGGGCTCAACATTGGTCACCCCTGGCCCCTCGCTGGAAACACCCCAGCCGAGCGCCTCCGCCCAAAACCTGCCGAGGGCCGAGCCGTCCTCCGCCTTGAAATTCACCTGAACCAGTCGCAGCGCCATACCGCCCGACCCTATACCGAAGAAAACCTGATCGGGAGGAGCCTTGAGGCCTTCGGGGCGCTTGGCCGCTGGATTTCCGGCGCCTGGCTAAAACCGTGCGATAGCGGTGCCGACGGTGGTCGAAGGAGGCGCGCCAGCGCCGAGCAGAGACCGGTCGACCACCGCGCGGTCGGTGCCGCCCAGGGGCCGGTCGGTCACCGGGGCCGGCGAGCGCAGCCTCGACGTCCTTGCGCAGAATCATCCCGTCAGCGCCGGGGCCGGAGAGGTCCCGATAATCGAGCGTGCTGCAGTGCGCGCGTGGGCCACCGGGTTGCTGGGTTCGCCGCGGAGCAGGCTGCCGAGCACTCCGTTGTACAGCAGCAGCAGGACCGCGGCCACGGTAGCCGGGTCCGGGCAGCCAGCCTCCTTCGCCAGTCTTGCCAGCCGCTCCGTGATCATCTGCGTGTCCTGACGGATCAGCTCGAACACCGGATCTTCTTGGCCGGCTGCTGGCGCGGGGCGCTCCGACGCAGTGGCCAGGAAGCTGCACCACTGGGTGGGATTGGCCGCGGCGCGGAACGTTTCGACGGCGTCGAAAACCGCCAGTAGCCGCTCCTCTGAGGTGTCGGCGTTGGCGATCGCTTCGTCCCAGTGCTGGGTCCAGTTGTCCAGCCGCCGGGCGAGCACTTCGCGCAGCAGGTTGTCCTTGGAGCCGAAGTGCTTGTAGAGCGTCACGATCGCCACTCCGGCCGTTGCCGCCACCCGGTCCACGCCGGTCACGCTGATTCCTTGCTGGAAGAACAACTCCTCGGCCGCATTCAGGATGCGGTCGCGGGTATTCAAAGGGACTGCCATGGGGCTAGTATAACGCTCGTTATGGTGTAACGGTCGTTATGCAGTGGGAGGTGGGGATGAGCAGGGAAACCATCGGGCGCGAAGCCCGGACGTCCGGCCTCGGCGTGGCGTTCGCCGGGATGCTCTTGATCGCCGCAACCTACGGCATGGCCCGCTTTGGAGTCGGCCTCTTCGCTCCGCTCCTGGCAGTGCAACGGCCGGAACTCGCGGAGGTTCTCGGCTGGGCAGCCGCAGCGCAGTTCACCTCTTATTCCGTGGCTGCGCTGGCTGCCGCGCGGTTCGTTGACCGCGCTCCTCGCGCCGGCCTGCTGCTCGCCGGTGCCACCGCTGCTCTTGGGTGCCTCGGGGTTGCCGTTGCGGGGTCTCCGGCGATATTCGTCGTGGCCGTCTTCATCGGCGGAATGGGCGGCGGCTTCGCCTCTCCGGCGTTGGTCCCGGTGATCGACGCGGCCGTCCCGCGTCGTGCCTCCGCCACGGCGCAATCGCTGGTGAATTCCGGAACGGCTGTCGGCGTGATCGTCGCCGGACTGGTGGCCTCCGCAGCATCGTCGGTCGGTCCGGCCTGGGTGTTCATGGCGACGATGTGCGCGACGACGGCGGTAGCCGTCTGGCATTCCGCCGGGCCGCGGGCGGAATTAGGGGCCGCCGCCCGAGCAACTGCGGGGCCGACGTCGAGGCTCCCGGGCAACAGGAGCAAGAAACCGCCGTCGACATCCTGGGCCGGCAGGGACATGGAAGCGGCGTCGTCACCCCTGGCCGGGAGCCGTCGGTGGCGTCTCTTGGCAGTCCCTGGCGTGGCAGCTGTCATTGCCGGTGCGGGCTCAGCCTTGATCTGGACGTTCGGCCCGCTGCTGCTCACCGAGGCCGGTTCCGTCGCTCCCGAGCGGGCCGGCTGGCTGTGGATTACCCTGGGCATCGGCGGATTCCTCGGAATCTTCACCGGAACGCTGGTCCGACGTCTGGGCACCCGGGGCGGCTGGTGCTTCTTCGCCGCCGCACTAGCCCTCGCCAGCGCTGGCGTCGCGGCGTCTGTGCTGACCGGCAGCGGTTTGATCGCGTATGCCAGCATGGCCGTCTTCGGCGCCGGCTACATGAGCCTTTCCGGCGTGCTCATCCTGTGGGCACGCACCGTGTGGCCGGGCACTGCCGGTGCCGGCACCTCCATGCTGTTTATTGCGCTGGCCACCGGACAAGCACTGGGGTCCGCCGGCTTCGGACTGGCTCGCGGGGCCATGTCGCCGGTTGTCCTGGCCGCTTTGGCCGCCGGTTTCCTCATCCTCGGCGGCCTCACCGGGCTGATTCGTGGACGGCGGCCCTCCGCTTAGTCTGCGAGTTCCACAACCTCGAACTCAAGCAACTCCGCGCCGCTGGCGACCGGTTGCTGCGTGCTGTTGTGGTCCCGCGGCGCCCGATTGTCGCGCCAGTTCTCGAAGTCCTCGCGCGTGGCCCACTGCGTGTACACGAAGTAGCGGTCCTCGCCGGCGACGGGACGCAGCAACTGAAAGCCCTCGAAACCGGGAGCGGAATCCACCGCATGCTTCCGTGCCGCGAAGCGGGACTCCAACTCCGCACCCGAACCTTCCGGAACCTTCAGCGCGTTGATGACGACGATGGACACGATGCTTCTCCTCTCCCGGCCCGGACGGCCCGGGACTGTGACACTCCCACGCTACCCGGCATCATCATCTCGTGGGTTGTTTCCGGGAGTATCTAGCGGACGTCGAGACGAAAGGCCGACGATGTGGATCCTCACCATTCTTGGACCGCAGCTTTAGCTCCTAGGCACAGTAGTCACACTGCCCGGAAACAGGCAGCAGCATGGCGCAGCTGGAACACGCTGGCTGCGACTTCATCGGCCGCGGCTCGCTGCGGCTGAGTTTCTCCGCGTATTCCCGGGTGAGCATGGGCTCTGCATCAAAAGGAACACTGCCAAAATGTCGGTAACACTTCAGTCGTTCCTCTGCCGCGACGCGCTCCAACGTGAGCGGGTCTTCTATCGAGTCCTTGCCCGACATACGGAGAAACTCGTTGAAACCGTGGCCGACCATCCCACTTTCGGCACGCACGACCAAAGACGACAGGGCCGGAAGGTCATGCTTCAGGCAGTGGCCCAACACGGCCCCCAAAGGCTTTCCAATCCAGTTCCCAAGCTGAGTCCGCGTGTGAACGCCTGTCCTCTCGAAAAGTTGTTGAGCCAGGTCTTTATAGAAAATGTATCCGCCGTAGGTTGAAGCAACTTCCTCAAGAATGGGGATGGTCTCCATCGTCCAGAGCTTCAACGCCTCAGAAAACGGAAACAAGACGTCCCGGTCCGGCTCCCGCCACGTACCTGGCGCCCCTACAGAGGCGGCCCCCTGAACCCCCGGCTTCTGCATTTCGATATACACAAGAACCAATAGTATTCGTCATTCCGAAGTGAACCTGCTGATATGGCGAATGGTCATCGTAATCCAATTGCTCGATCGGAACTCACGGTCCCATAGACGGTCTGCAGTGCCGATCTCGCTGGGCCACAAAACAGTGGCCATCTAGCAGATCACGCAGTGTCCAGGCGAACCATTCAAAACAGGGCGACCCCGACCGCCTACCTAGCCGAATACGTGCGGTCTTCTGGTGATTTTGGTTCAATAAGCGTTACCCAAATGTGCGTAATAGCTGTGAACCCGGCCTAGGAGATGCGATGACTGAATCAATCGATGATTGGTACCTCGACCATGCGGACGATGACATGGGCGATTCACCGGACGACGAATACGTCGAGCAGCAGTGGCCGGATTCCAGAGCCTAAGACGACAACTACCCGGACAGGCGATGGCAGCCATGCGGGTAGTCACGCAGTAGGACGGGACCTATTTCCGGACGCCGGACCTTTCGCAAGTGACCCTAGCCGTCCTACTCTCGCTTGAGTGCGACGACGGTGACGTCGTCGTCATGCCCCTTCGTCCCGGCGTCGGCAATGGCGCGGTCCACCAACTGTTCGGGCGGCAAGATGCCGATTCCGGCGGCAAGGACCTGCTCGAGGGTTTCCTCCAGGGTCGGAAAGAAATCGAGGAAGCCGTCCGACACCACGACCAGCGTCTCCCCCGGTTCCAGGACCGTGCTGTGGACCTCACACTGCTGGTCCGGCAGCACGCCCATGGGAGGCCCGGATCGGTGCAGCCGGCGGTAGCCGGCGGCACTGAAGACGAAGGCCAGTCCGTGGCCGGCGTCCACGTACTCAAGGCGTCCGGTGGATGGTTCAAGGCGGGCCGAGAAGACGGTGCCGAAAGAGCCGGCGTCGAAAAGCAGCTGTTCCGAAGCGATGGCCGCGCGGTGGAATGCTTGGCCCTGGTCGCTGAACCGGGCAGCGCCCGCCAGAGTCGCCCGCAGCGACGCCGCAATGAGCGCGGCGGGGATCCCTTTGCCCATCACATCCACCACGTGGAGTTGGAGTTGCCCGTTGGGCAGCGGGTGCCAGTAATAGAAGTCCCCGCTCAGCGACCGCGACGGCACACACTGCCCTGCCAGCTGGTATCCGGGCAGGTCCGGGACAGTTCGCGGCAGGAGGACGCGCTGCACTTCGGCCGCGTGGTCCAGCTCCCGCTGCAGTTCCAGTTCTTGCTCGACCCAGCGTCCCATTTCGGCCAGCACCTGGGTTTCCCTGTCGCTGAGGAGGCGTGGCTTCGTGTCCAGGATGCATAGCGAACCGACCGGCTCTCCGCCCGAGGCCCTCAGCGGCTGTCCGGCGTAGAAGCGAATATTCGGATTCGACGTGACGAACGGATAATCGCTGAACCGTTCATCGAGCGACGCGTCGGGCACGACGAGGACGTCGTCTTTCCGGACGGTATGCCAGCAGATCGCTTCCTCAAGCGGCGTGTTCTCCAGACCCGGCAACCCGGCCTCCGCCTTGGTCCACTGCCGGTCCAGGTCGATGAAGTTCATGGCCACCATTGGCACATCAAAAACCGCCCGTGCAGCGCGGACAATCCGGTCAAAACGCTCCTCTCGAGGGGTATCGAGAATCTCCAGAGCATGAAGAGCGTCGGCACGGGCGGTATCGACCGCGGTGGATGAACCTTTCAGCATGCCCCACATCCTAGTCATTCCATGGGGCGTCCCGGGAGCCGCCTCCCGTGGCCCCTCCGCTCGTCCCAACAAGTGGCATACATCATGCATATGCATGGAATATCGATCTGCCGCTCGGCGCTGTGATCAGTGGGAGGCGAAACCGCCGTCCCACGGCTTCAAACTAAGGAGACGCAATGACATTCCCGGTTCTTCAGGACAAAGTCGCCATCGTGACTGGCGCAGCGCAGGGCATGGGCGAAGCTACCGCCCGCCTGTTCGCCGAGGCCGGCGCGAAGGTAGTTGTTGCCGACTTCAACCAGGACAAGGGCCAGTCGGTGGTTGACGACATCGTGGCTGCCGGCGGAGACGCCTTCTTTGTCAAGGTCGACGTTTCCAAGGGCGAAGACGTGAAGGCCATGGTCGCCGCCACGGTCGAGAAGTACGGCCGGCTCGACGTCGCCGTGAACAACGCAGCGCTCACTCCGGACCAGGCCCCGATCCACGAGTTCGACGAGGAGTACTGGGACCGCATCATGTCCGTCGACCTCAAGGGCGTTGCCCTCAGCCTCAAGTACGAAATCCAGCAGCTTCGCGCCCAAGGCGGCGGCGGCTCGCTGATCAACATCTCCTCGGTCAGCGGATTCCGGCCGCAGCCCGGCAACCCTGCCTACATCGCCGCAAAGCACGGCGTGGTGGGCCTGACCAAGGCCGCCGCCCTGGAGAACGGCCCGGAGAACATCCGAGTTAACTCCGTCGCCCCCGGCGCCATTGACACGCCGATGCTCCGCGGCGCGCTGGAGGAAATGGGCATTGATCCGGAGGCCTACGCCCCGCAGCTGAGCCTGCTCAACCGCTTCGGCAACGCCCGCGAGATCGCCGAAGCCAGCCTCTGGCTCGCCTCGGACGCCTCGTCCTACGTCACCGGCACCACGATCCACGCGGATGCGGGCTACACCTCTCGGTAATCCAAGCAACGGCAAACCCGAACGGCGCCCGGCTCTGCTCATGCAGGCCGGGCGCCGTTCCATGGCCGGGCGCCGTTGCAGGGCCGGGCCCCGTTGCGTGGCCGGGCCCCGTTGCGTGGCCGCGCGTAGGCCATCACGTAGAAGCGGCTGTCTCGATTCCGCATGAGAACCGGGACAGCCGCTTCGATCTACTGTTCTGGTCAGGCCAGCGCTGTGGTCACTGATTTCACCCGGGTGTAGCTCTCCATCGCGTACACCGACAGGTCCTTGGCGTTGCCGGAGTGCTTGAAGCCGCCGTGTGGCGCCTCGGCCGGGCAGACCTGGTGGCAGTTGATCCACGTCTCGCCGTAGTCCAGCGCGTTGATCACCCGGTTGGCGCGGCCTAGGTCGCGCGTCCAGACGCTGGCCGCCAGCCCGTAGTTGCTGTCGTTGGCGAGCGCGATCGCCTCGTCCTCATCGGCCACCGGCTGAATGGTGATCACGGGCCCGAAGAGCTCCTCCTGCACGATCTCGTCGTCCTGCCGGACCCCGGCAACGACCGTGGGGGCCAGGAAATTTCCCGGCCCGTGCACCGTGCCGCCGGTGAGCACACGGGCGTGTTCCGGCAACCGGTCGAGGTAGCCCTTGACCCGCTCCAGTTGGGCGGAACTGTTGAGCGGCCCGATGTCGGACACCCCATCCGCAGGTCCGCCAAATGTGGTCGCCGCCGCTGCCTTGGCCAGCTGCTCGCACATCTCCTCATACGCGTCCTGGTGCACCAGCACGCGGGTGATCGCGGTGCAGTCCTGGCCGGCGTTGAAGAACCCGTGAAGGGCAATACTCTTCGCGGTCGCGGCGATGTCGACGTCGTCGAACACCAGCGCAGGCGCCTTTCCACCCAGTTCCAGGTGCACGTCCTTGAGACCGTCGGCGGCGCTGGCCATGACCTGGCGGCCGGCGCGGGTGCTGCCGGTGATGGCCACAAGTTCAGGAAGCGGATGCGCCACCAGCGCTCGGCCGGTCTCCCGGTCCCCGCAGACCACGTTCAGCACTCCGGGCGGCAGATACTCCTGGGCCATTTGTGCAAGCAGCACCGTGCTGTAGGGAGTGGTTTCGGCCGGCTTGATTACCAGGGTGTTTCCGGTGGACAGCGCCGCGCCGATCTTCCATACGGCCATCATCAGCGGATAGTTCCACGGCGTGATCTGGGCGATGACGCCGATCGGCTCGCGCCGCGTGTGGGTGGAGAAGCCGTACAGGTACTCCACCTGCCCCATCCCGGTGAGCGTGCGGGCTGCCCCGGCGAAGAACCGCAGCTGGTCGGCGGAGCGCAGCACTTCAATGGTGCGGGTGGCGTCGCGGGGCTTGCCCGTGCAGGTCAGTTCCGCATCGGTGAAAAGATCCGCATTCGACTCGATCAGGTCGGCCAGCTTCAGCAGCACGCGCTGGCGTTCGGCCGGCGTGCTGCCCTTCCAAGTCTTGAAAGCGGTGGCCGCGGCCCGCACGGCGTCGTCGACCACCTCGGCGGAGCTGTTCGGCGAGGTGCCCACCGGTTTGCCGGTGGCCGGGTCGTGGAAGGTCAAGACCTCATCGCAGGTGATTACCTGCCCATTGATGACATTTCCGAGCGTGATCATGCCGTCAGGCTCTCCTTTTCAATAGCAGGTCCTCGTGTCTCAGGGTCGACCACAAGGTGGATCAGGGCAGGGCCGTCGAACGCTGCGGCCTCCGCGTAGGCCTCGGCGAAGTCGGCGGCGTCGGTCAGCTGCCGTCCGTAGGCTCCGTAGGCCCGGGCCAGCGCCGCGAAGTCGGGATTGACCAGTTCGGTGGCGCTGGGGCGGCCCGGGTACTCCCGCTCCTGATGCTGCCGGATGGTCCCGTAGCAGGAGTTGTCCACCACCAGCACCACCACGTTGGCCTTCTGCGCGACGGCGGTGGCCAGTTCCTGCCCATTCATCAGGAAGCAGCCATCACCGGCGACGGACAGCACCTGCCGCTCCGGAAAGACCAGACTCGCCGCGACAGCAGCAGGGATGCCCACGCCCATCGCGCCATTCTTCGGCCCCACGACGGAAGGGTAGGAGCGCGAGGGCAGGAAGCGTTGCGGCCAGATGGCGTGATTGCCGGCGCCATAGGTGACCACTGCGTCGGCCGGCAGCAGCGAACGGAGCTGCTCCATCACCGCGCTCAGGTCCACACCGCTCCCGCCGTCGCACAGTGGCGTGGAGTAGGTGTCCCAGTTCCGCCGGCCCTCGGCCAGCCAGCCCTGGGCATCTTCCCGGAACTGCGCTTGGACGGCGGCCCGTTCGACGAAGCGGGACGGGGAGACCAGCAACTGCAGATCGGTGCGGCCGAAGTGCGCGGTGGCTTCTGGGTCGGCGCTGATCACGACGGTGCGCGCCTCCAGCCCCAGCGTGTAGCCGTCGCTGAGGACGTCCGAGCGCACGGCTCCCAGGTAGACGATCAGGTCCGCCCGTCCGGCGTAATCGCTCAGCTGCTTGCTGCGGCCGTAGCCCAGCATGCCCACGTAGCTGGTGCTGTCGTTGTCGATCACGTCGTAGGCGCGGAAATCAGTGGCGACCGGCAGAGCCTTCGCTTCGGCCCATTTGGCCAGCGCGACAGCAGAGTCCGGGCTCCAGCGCTCCCCGCCGGCGATCACCAGCGGCCGCTCGGCCGCGTCGATCAGGGCTTCGACGGCAGCCAGGTCCGCGTCGGAGACCTCGGTAGAGGCCACAGGGCGGGCAGGTGCCACGCGAGCGGATACCTGCTCGCGCAGCACCTCCTCAGGCAGGCCGATGATGACCGGGCCGGGCCGCCCGGACACCGCCACGTGCATTGCCTCGGCCACCAAGGATCCGGCTTGGTCCGGAGCATCGAGTACGTAAACCCGCTTGGCTGTCGAACCGAACCAGCCCTCCAACGAGAACTCTTGGAAGGCCTCGTGGCCGCGCTGGTCTGTAGGAATCAGTCCGACGAAAAGCACCATCGGTGTCCCGTCCTGCCATGCGGTGTGCACGGAGATCATGGCGTTCGCCGCTCCCGGCCCGCGGGTGACCATGGCGATGCCCGGGGTTCCGGTGAGCCGCCCCTCGGTCAGCGCCATGATTCCGGCGCCGCCCTCCTGCCGACACACCACGGTGCGGATCGTGGAGTCGTAGAGTCCATCGAGTGTGTCGAGGTAGCTCTCCCCCGGCACGCAATAGACACGCTGAACGCCCAGTGCTTCAAGTTGGCGCACGATCAGGTGTCCTGCGCTGGTGGTCGGGGTTTCTTGTACTGCGTTCACTGCTGTCCGTTCTGCCTGGTGCCGCTGAATGGTTCCGTGCTTTGTTAGTGCCGGCCGGTGCTGGTCAGTTCGCCGTCGAACTCCAGCGCGGCGGCCTCATCCTCGGCTTCGCGCTTGGCAGCCACCTTGCGGGAACCGGCGCCGATCGCGCCGATCATGCTCACCAGCGAGACTGCCATCAGCAGCAGGGCCACGCCCCACGAGGAGTTGCCGTTGGCCACCAGGAGTGTCTGCGCGATGATCGGCAGGAAGCCACCGATGATGCCGAAGACGTTGTAGGAGACGGCCATGGCACTGTACCGGTACTGGGCCGGGAAGATTCCGGCGAGCAGTGATCCGATCGGGCCGTAGGGGATGGTCAGCGAGGCCATGCCGATGATGATGCCGAGGGTCACCAGCACGGGGTTGGCCGTGTCCACCAGGGCGAAGACAGGGAAAGCCAGCACCGCGGAGATCAGGGCGCCGGAAGCGCAGATCCGCCAGGCCCCGAAACGGTCGGCCAGCCGGCCGGAGACGATGATGACCACGATCTGGGCCAGCGCGCCGAGCAGGGTGGCATTGAGCATGGTCTGGCGCTCCATGCCCAGGACTGTTGTGCCGTAGCTGATCATGAAGGTGGTGATGATGAAGAAACCGGAGCCGCCCAGCAGCGCGGCCATGCCGCCGAGGATCATCCGGCCGCCGGTGTGGCGGACGGCGGCGACCAGCGGGACCTTCACCACGTTTTGCGTGGCCTGCAGCTGTTTGAAGATCGGCGATTCCTCGACGCGGTAGCGCAGGTACAGCCCGACGGCTAGGAACGGGAAGGCCAGCAAGAACGGAATGCGCCAGCCCCAGGACAGGAAGTCGTCCTCAGGCAGGGTTGCGACGATAGCCAAGGCGCCGGTGGACATCAGGGTGGCCACGGGTGAGCCCAGCTGCGGGATGGCGGCGTAGATGCCGTGCTTCTTTTTGGGGGCGTGCTCCAGCACCAGCACCATGGCGCCGCCCCATTCGCCGCCGGCGGAGATACCTTGGAACAGCCGCATGAGCAGCAGCGCCAGTGGTGCCAGCAGCCCGGCCGTCGCGTACGGCGGAAGCAGACCGATGATGCCGGTGGACAGACCCATCAGCGCGATCGATCCGACGACGGCGGCACGTCGGCCCATCCGGTCGCCGAGGTGCCCAAAGATGACGGCCCCCAACGGCCGCGCGATGAAGCCGGCGGCAAACGTCGCGAAGGAGAGCATCGTGGCCACGGCGAGGTCGTGGGCGGGGAAGAAGAGGTGCGTGAAAACGACGGCCGACGCTGTGCCGTAGAGAATGTAGTCGTACCATTCCATCGCTGTGCCGGCGAACGCCGACGCTGCGACACGCCTCAGCTCGCGGGGCGAAGTAGTGCTCGTGGATGACATGTGGGTCTCCTGATGCGAGTGCCGACCGCCTCCTGCGGTCTTGACCTGTATCACGGAAGCCTGCCAGCCGGCGGCGACCGCCTAACATCGCCCCCGCGTACAATTGCCGGAGCCATCTATCCGTGGCGGACAGTGCTTGGACGGGCCGCGGCACGCAAGCTGGGACCTCGGGTTGGCAGCACCCGGCAGGCAGGCAGCAGAGGGGAGATCGGCAAGAGTGTTACGACTATCCACGGTTCTGGTTTCGCCGGGGCTGGGGCTGACCCGCGTCGGCCTCGCCATCGGCGCAGACCCTGAGGTCAAGTGGGCCCATGTGAGTGAACTGCCCGACCCCACGCCCTGGCTGGCCGGCAACGAGCTGCTGCTGACTACCGGCATGGATCTCTTCCGGGATGACGCTTCCACCGACGCCTACTGCGCCCGGCTGGCCGCGGCTGGCGTGGCCGCTTTGGGGTTGAGCACGGGCGCTTCCCTGCCGCATCCGAACATGCCGCCACGGTTGCCGGTCGCCGCGGAGAACGCCGGCCTGGATCTGGTTCACGTGCCCGAAAGCACCCCGTTGCAAGCGGTGGTTCGCCGGGTCAGCGATGCCCTGAACGAAGAGCAGATGGAGCCGTTGCGCCGCGCCCTGCTGGCGCAGCGCCAGCTCAGCGAAGCCGCCACCGGCCCCGACGGCGTGACTGCCGTGCTTCAGGCCTTGGCGGCCAATACGACCATTACCGCGGCGGTCTATGACCCTACCCTGCTGCGGTTGACGAGCACCGGGGCCGCCGCCGAGGCACAGTTCGCCGCCCGGCGCTCCGAGATTTCGGCCCGGACACTCGAAGGGCTGCGCTGGACCATTGCCGATGACCGCGCCGCGGAGTCCACGGTGGTGGCACCGCTCGGCTCGCAAGGACGGCTGCGCGGGGTGATGATCGCGGTCAAGTCCGGGGCCATGACCACCTACGACCGGGCTCTGCTGGCCATGGTGTTCTCGCTGCTGAGCGTGCTGCTCGAGCTGCGGCACTCCAGCACGTACCAGCAGCGTAGGGCACGCGACAGGGCGGTCGATTCACTGCTGGCCGGGAACCTGACGGAGGTCGAGGCCACGGTGCGTTTGGCCCGGGCCGGTGTGGAATGTTCCGCGCTTCAGGCCGTGGCGGTCCCGGCCGCGCTCGGGGAACCCCGGGTGACGTCGCTGGTCTCGCAACTGCAGGGCCAGTGCACGGATGTCTTGGCCCGCGAGCGCACCGACGAGTGGGTGCTGTTGCTGTGCGACCCGGAGCCGGGTGTGGCTGCCGCATTGTCTGATTTGATCGGCCGGACCGGGGCCGGCCCGGCCGGCATCGGCACCGAAGTCAGCCCGGAGCGCGCGGCGCTCAGCCTCCGCCAAGCCCGCCGCGCCCAAGCCCTGGCCGCGAGCCGCAAGGTGGACTGCGTCGTGCTCCCGGACAGCGCCGGCTACCGCGCCATGCTGATGCTCGGCGACGCGGCCGAACGGGGCAGTTTTGCGGACACCGTGTTGGCCCCGCTGGATGAGCAGGACGCCCGCGGGAACAGCGATCTGGTCCAGGCGCTGCACGCCTACCTGGAGAACACCTCGAATGTGGAGGCGGCGGCCACCCAGCTCGGAGTGCACCGCCACACCATGCGGGCACGGCTGGCAAAGATCGCGGAACTGACCCAGCGCGACCTGGGCAACTCGGCGGACCTGCTGGAACTCTGGCTGGCCTGCGAGTTCCGCGCCCTGGCCCGCGAGGCCAGCTGACCGTCCACGAGCCCGTGCCGGCCTGCGAAGCCAACTGACCGCCCAAGGGCCCCTGCGCGCTGGCACGCGCAGAAGCCTAAGCATCAAAGCCGCCCGGCTCGACCCGTGAAGACCCCTAAGCGTCCAGGCCGGCCGCCCGGCTCAACCCGCGAACATCCCCTGCGGGTCGTGTTCGGCGACGCCGCCCACCAGCGTGCCCAGCACTTGCGTCTCCCCGATCTGCTCGGTGGGCACGGCGGTGGGGTCTTGGTCCAGCAGCACAAGGTCGGCGTGGAACCGCTCGCGGATCCGCCCCTTGCTGTGCTCCTCGCGGGAAGCGTAGGCGGAGTCCACGGTGTAGCTCTTGAGCGCCTCCAGTGCGCTGACCCCTTCGTGCAGGTTGAACGCGCGTCCCGAGGACGTCCGCCGTTCCACCATGGCCTGCATCGCCGGCAGCGGCGCACCCTGCACAACCGGGCGGTCGGAACCGCCAGGGACCACCAGCCCGGCATCCAGGAAGGAACGGTGTCGGTAAGTCCAGGGCAGGCGCTGCTCGCCGATCACTTCGGCCACGCCGTCGCCAATCTCATAGACGAAGCGGCCCTGCGGGGAAGGAATGATGCCGAGCGCGACGAAGCGCTCCAGCTGGTCGGGCCGCACCACCGAGGCGTGCTCGATCCGATGCCGCGGGTCCGGCCGGTGCCGCGAGGACAGCGCGGCCTCGATCACGTCCAGCGCGACGTCGACCGCGTGGTCGCCGATGGCGTGCACGGCCAACTGCCAGCCGCCGCGGTGCGCCTGCACGGTGAGGTCGCGCAGCTCCTCGGGGCCGAACTGCATCACCCCGGCATGGTCATGGCCGCAGAAGTTCTCCGTCATGGACGCGGTCCGGCTCATCAGCGCCCCGTCGGTGAACACCTTCAGCGGACCCACCGAAAGCCGGTCGTCGCCCAGCCCGGTGCGGATTCCCAGGTCCAGGCCCAGATGGTAGTCATCCGCCGCCGCGGTGACGACGGAGTGGAAGTTCTCCATCGCCACCATCAGCTGGGTGCGCAGGCGGATCCGTCCGGCCTCGTGCCCTGCCTGGTAGGCGGCGAGCTCCACCGGTGACGAGCCGACCAGCGGGGAGGCGCCGATCCCGGCCTCGGCAACCGAGGTCAGCCCCTCGGCCAAGTAGCGGTCGCCGGCCAGCCCCAACGCCTGGATCAGGTCGGCCTCGCTGAACGGCTTGCGCAAGTCGCGGAAGGCGGTCATCGCCTGCTCGGCCACCAAGCCGGTAGGCGAGCCATCGCCGTCGCGCTCTATGAAACCGCCGGACGGGACCGGGAAGGACGGGCTCAGCGCGCCGACCGCCTCGAACACGGCGGTGCTGGCCACCAGCATGTGCGAGGTGCGGTGGATGAACATGACCTTGCGCCCGCCCGACGCCGCGTCCAGCTTGGTCCGCTCCGGGTGGCCGCCAATCCGGGTCTGGTCATAGCCCGAGCCGGTGATCCATTCTCGGCCGGGTTCGGCGGCGGCCGCGGCAGCGACCGCGTCGTAGAGCTGGTCGGCGGAGGTGAATCCGCTCGCGTCGATTTCCTGCAGCTGCTGGCCGAACGCCGCCATGTGGTTGTGCACGTCGTGGAAACCGGGCGTGACGGTGGCCCCGGCGGCGTTGATAATGCGCGCGGCGGGCAGCTCCGAAATATCGTCGTCGAGGCCGACGATCCTCCCGTTCCAAACGCCCACGGCATGTGCGTGTGGGCGCTCGTCGTCGAGCGTGAGGACATTGGCGTTCTTGATGATCAGATCCAGCTTCACCCTCCCCACTCTAGGCATCACGCCGCGAGGACCCGAATGTCCAGCATGGACAACATTGGCGAAAGTTTGTCCACCGCGGATACACCCTGTGTCGCCGTCGACACGTAGGTTCGTACTCAACACGCTCCGGCACCCGCCGCACCACCAGGAGGTATCCATGGACCAAGGAACTGTGCCCGTGCACCCCTACGTCCCCAACTCGGCCCCCGCTACCAAGCAGGCCATGCTCGACACCATCGGGGTCGGATCTATCGACGAGTTCTTCGAGTCCATCCCGGACGAACTGCGCATGAAGCGCCCGCTGGACCTGCCGCCGGCACTGTCGGCGGAGTCGCAGCTCCAGCGCCACATGAGCGGGCTGCTGGCAAAGAACCAGCCGACTACCGTCGCACTGTCCTTCCTGGGCTCTGGCTGCTACCCGCACCACGTCCCGGCCGTGTGCGATGAAATCAACCAGCGCGCCGAGTTCCTCACCGCCTACGCCGGCGAGCCTTACGAGGACCACGGCAAGTGGCAGGCCCTGTTCGAGTACACCTCGCTGATGGCCGAGCTGCTCGAGATGGACGTGGTGAACGTCCCCACGTACGACGGCTACCAGGCCGCCGCAACAGCACTGCGGATGGCCGGCCGGATCACCGGGCGCGGCCGGGTCATCGTCGCCGACACCCTTGCCGCCGGCAAGCGCGCGAAGATCCAGACCTTCCTGGCCGGTGCGCTGGACATCGACTTCGTTGCACCACGGTCGGCTACCGGCCGCATCCATCTGGAGGACGTGGCCGCCCTCCTCAGCGAGAACACCGCCGCCGTGTTCCTGGAGACCCCGAACATGCTCGGCGTCATCGAAGCCGACGCCGGTGCTATCGCCTCGTTGGCGCACGGCAACGGCTCCTTGCTGGTCTGCTCCACCGACCCGCTGAGCCTGAGCTTTACCGCGGCGCCGGCCAGTTGGGGCGCCGACATTGTCTGCGGCGACATTCAGTCGTTGGGCCTGGGCATGCACTTCGGCGGCGCGCACGGCGGCTTCATTGCCACGCACGACGACGAACGCTTCGTTTTCGAATTCCCGTCCCGCTTGTTCGGGCTGGCTCCCACCCGTGTCGAGGGCGAGCTGGGGTTCTGCGACGTCGCCTACGAGCGCACTTCACTGGCCATGCGCGAGGAAGGCATCGAGTGGGTCGGCACGGCGGCGGCGCTGTGGGGCATTACCGCCGGCGCCTACCTTGCGCTGATGGGTCCGGAGGGCATGCGCACGCTGGGCGACACCATCGCGGTGCGGACCCGGCAGGCGATGGACGCCTTGGCGGAGGTCGACGGCGTCGAAGTGCTGCACACCGACAGCCCGCACTGGCGCGAGTTCGCCGTCCGGTTCCCAGGCCGCTCCGCTGTCGAGGTGAACGCCGCGCTGCTTGAACGCGGCATCTACGGCGGGGCCGCTGCCCCCGCGGTGCTCGGCGCCGGAGCCGAGGACACCGCCATCTACTGCGTGACCGAGCTGCACTCGCTCGGCGACATCACCCTGCTGGCCAGCGCACTGGAGGACATCCTGTCATGACCGTGATCGACACCGAACCCACCGCCGTCGCAGCGCCGCTCCCGGCCCTGCCCGTGGAGAAGCCGCTGCTGCGCGACTACCACGCGGCCCGCTGGGACGAACCGCTGATCTTCCAGCTCAGCGCCGAGGGGCACCGCGGCATCGACGTGCCCGCCGAAGATCCCGCCGCGCTCGAAGCCACCCCCGAGTCCGTCTTCCGCCGCAGCGACGCACCGGGCCTGCCCGAGATCGGCCAGTCCCAGGTGCTGCGGCACTACCTGCGGCTGTCGCAGGAGACACTGGGCGCGGACCTGAACGTGGACATCGGCCAAGGCACCTGCACCATGAAGTACAGCCCCAAGGTCAACGAGCGCTTCGCCGGCTCCGGGCAGTCGGTGCACACCCACCCGCTGCAGGACACCTCCACCATGCAGGGCACCCTGCAGATCCTGCACGAGCTGGAGTCCTACCTGGCCGAGGTGTCCGGCATGGATGCCGTCAGCCTGCAGGCCGGATCGGGCTCCGCCGCCATCTACGGCAACGTGAAGATCGTCCAGGCCTTCCACGAAAGCCGCGGCGAGGCCGACCAGCGCGACGAGATCATCACCACGATCTTCTCCCACCCCTCCAACGCGGCCACCGCCAAGACCGCCGGGTACAAGGTCATCACGCTGTACCCGGATGAGAACGGCTTCCCCGATCTGGATGCGCTGAAGGCAGTGATTTCCGACCGGACCGCCGCCCTGTTCATCACCAACCCGGAGGACACCGGGATCTTCAACCCACGGATCACCGAATACGTGGACGCGGTGCATGCCGTGGGCGGCATCTGCGTCTACGACCAGGCGAACGCCAACGGGCTGCTGGGCATCGCCCGGGCACGCGAAGCAGGGTTCGACCTGTGCCACTTCAACCTGCACAAGACGTTCTCTACCCCGCACGCCTGCGGCGGCCCCGCGGCCGGCGCGATCGGCGCGACCGACGAACTGGCGCCGTTCCTGCCCGGGCTGCGGGTCGAGCGCACCTCCGACGGCTACGCCTGGGCCAAGCCCTCGGAGTCGGCCACCGCCGACATCCGCCCGTTCCACGGAGTCATCCCGAACCTGATCCGCGCCTACACCTGGATCCGTTCGCTCGGCCCGGAAGGGCTGCGGCAGGTTTCCGAGATCGCGGTACTGAACAACAACTACGTGCTGGCCCAACTGCTGAAGGTCGACGGCGTCACCGCCCCCTATGCGGCCGGCCAGCACCGGATCGAGCAGGTGCGTTACTCGTGGGAGAAGCTCGCCGGCGAGACCGGCGTCAGCTCCTCGCAGATCGGAGCCCGCATGGCGGACTACGGCATGCACTACTGGACCAGCCACCACCCCTATGTGGTCCCGGAGCCGCTCACGCTCGAGCCGACCGAGTCCTACTCCAAGCGCGAGCTGGACGAGTACATCGAGGCGCTGCGGCACACCGCGGCCGAGGCCCGCAGCAACCCGGCGCTGCTGCAGGAAGCCCCCTACCGCAGCAGCATCCACACCGTGGATGTGGACGCCACCACTGACCCGGACACCTGGGCGACGTCGTGGCGCGCCTACCGGCGCAAGTACCAGGGCGAGGAGTTCGCCGCGGTACCGCGCTGGCAGCCGGCTACCGACTTGCCGGTGCGGCAGCGGCCCCCGAAGGCACACCACCGATGAGCACCGCGGCGGGCCCGCTCCGGATCGGCCTGATCGTGAATCCGGTGGCCGGTCTGGGCGGGCCCGCCGGTCTTAAGGGCAGCGACGGCACGGATATCCAAGCCGAGGCACTGCGCCGCGGTTCGGTGCCGCGCAGTGCTGCCAGGATGGGCCGGATGCTGCGCGAGCTACGCCGCCGCGATGTTCCGGTGTGGCTGCTGGCGGCTCCCGGACCGCTGGGGGAAGACGCGGCCCGTGCCGCCGGGTGGGAGCCCGACGCGGTCGTGCCGTGGCCCGGTGCCACCCCGCACGCGCCGACCACCGCGGCGGACACCACCGCGGCCGCCGCGGCCCTGACCGCGCGCGGCGTCGACGTGCTGGTGTTCGCCGGCGGCGATGGCACCGCCCGTGATGTCGCGGCTGGGCTCGGTCCCGACGACGTCGTGCTCGGTTTGCCCGCCGGGGTCAAGATGCAGTCCGGGGTCTTCGCCCGCTCCCCTGAGTCCGCGGCCGGTATTCTGGCCGACGCCGCCCGCGGCGTCGGCACCACCAGCGTGGCCGAGGTGGTCGACATCGACGAGCAAGCCCGGCGCGAAGGCATCATCAGTTCCACGCTGTATGGGCAGCTGCGCGTGCTGGGCACCCGGGCGCAAATGCAGGGCGGCAAGGTCGGCTCTCGTTCCGAGCCGCGCGAGGTGCTTGGCGGGATCGCCGCCGAGTGCGCAGGGCGGATCGACCCAGAGGCCATGTGCCTGCTCGGCCCGGGAACCACCGTGGCCGCCGTGGCGGCAGGGATGGGCCTGGACTCCACCCTGCTCGGCGTCGACGTACTGCACCGCGGCCGGCTGGTCGCCACCGACTGCTCGGCCGCCGAACTGCATCAGGTCACGGCCGGCCACCGCCTGCAGGTGCTGCTCTCCCCTGTCGGCGGTCAGGGCTTCCTGCTCGGGCGGGGCAACCAGCAACTCGACGAGGCCCTGCTGGCCAGGCTGTCCCCGGCCGAAATGCTGATCGTCTGCACGCCGGAGAAGCTCGGCGCCCTCGGCGGCGGCCCCTTCTACGTGGACGTACCCGGACCGGACCTCGCGGCCGCGCTCACCGGGCCGCGCCGGGTCGTTACAGGTCGCCGTCAAGAAGCCGTGGTCCGCCTACAAGCGGCCTAAAATTTCCTCACCCCAACTTGCGAAAGGACCACTTCCGATGTCTGCATCATCCCGCGTCGCCGTGATCACCGGCGGCGCCGGCGCGTTCGGCAGCGCAATCGCCGCCCGGCTAGCCGAAGACGGTTTCCGCGTTGTCCTGGCCGACGCGGATGCCGGACGTGCTGCCACGGCCGCCGCCAAGATTCCGGGCGCCTCCTCCAAGGAAATGGACGTCACCAGCGCGGAATCGGTGCACACGGCCGTTGCCGGCATCGGCGAAGAACTCGGCCGCATCGACGTCGTCGTTAACAATGCCGGTGTCGCCCCGCCGGGCGGCATGACGACGACAGCGCTGGATGCCTTTGACCGGACCCTGTCCATCAACCTGCGCGGCTCCTATCTGGTCACCTCCGCCGCCATGCCCTGGCTTCAGGCCAGTGAGGCGCCCCGGGTGGTGATGATCGGATCGCGCACCTGGCTCTCCGGCGGCAACCCGGCCTACACCGCGTCCAAGGCCGGGATCGTGGGCCTGTGCCGCAGCGTCGCCCAGGAACTCGGCCCGTTCGGCGGCACCTGCAACGTGGTCGCGCCAGGCCCGGTGGACACCGCCTTCGTGGACGGGATGGGCATGGGCGCGGACCGTGCCGCGAATTTTGAGCGCTACATCGAGCAGACGCCCCTGCGGCGGACCGCCTCGCCGGACGATGTGGCCCGGGCCGCCGCCTTCTTTGCCGGTGACGGCGCCTCCTTCATCACCGGCGAAGTGCTGCACGTCGCCGGCGGCCTCCAACTCGCTCCAAAACTGTAGGGATGGATACATTGATCGATTTTGCCTACCACTTCAACCACCGGGCCGTGGTCCTCGGCGCAGGCACCATGGGCGCCGGCATCGCGGAAACCTTTGTTGCCGCCGGCTGGCACGTCGACCTGGTTGACCCCTCGGACGAACAGCGGGCTGCCGCCGCCGGACGCGTCACCGAAGCGGGCGGATCGGGCACCCTCAATCCGGTGGCCTCCGTCGAAGCGCTTGAACCGGCCGGATTCGTCGTCGAATCGGTGCCGGAGAACCCGAAGTTGAAGGCGTCCGTGCTCGCCCAGGCGGAGCGGGTGCTTCAGCCCGAGCTGCTGTGCAGCAATACCAGCTCGCTGAGCATCGGCGAACTGCAGCTGGCGCTTGAACGGCCGGAGCATTTCCTCGGCATGCACTTCTTCCAGCCGGTACCGAAAACGCGGCTCATCGAACTGATTACGACGGCGGCCACCTCCGAACACTCACTCGAGCTGGCCCGCGCCTGCACCATCGGGCTGGGCCGTAAGCCCGTCGTGGTCAAGGACTCGCCGGGCTTCGCCACCAGCCGGCTCGGGGTCGCCATCGGCTTGGAAGCCATGCGCATGGTCGAGGAAGGCATCGCCACCGCGGAGGACATCGACGATGGCATGATCCTGGGCTACCAGCACGGCGTCGGCCCCCTGCGCATGACGGACATGGTCGGTCTCGACGTCCGGCTGGCCATCAGCGAGCACTTGGCGGCCACGCTGGGGCCGCGTTTCGAGCCTCCGGCGCTGCTGCGGGAGATGGTCGCCCGCGGGGAGTTGGGCCGCAAGACCGGCCGCGGCTTCTTCCACTGGCCCGAGACCGTCTGACCAGATGGGTGGGGGGGGGGGGGGGTTTTTGGGGGCGTCCCCCCC
>NZ_JBLKRT010000015.1:0-101296 GCF_047607445.1 Arthrobacter sulfonylureivorans | reverse complement strand
GTGCTCATGGTTTCCTCCGTCTTCTCCCGGCCGCGGTCCGCGGCTGGGTCGGATTGTCCAACCGGACGGAGGTTTCCGTCCGGTAGCTCTCAAACCGGTCTTCGTTGACCGTGCCGCCGGTACTGCCCGGCAGGCTGCCCATCCCTATCTAGTCGTCCAGCATCTCCGGCGTGACATTGGCTTCGGTCCCGGGTATCCGAAGCTCGGCCGCCCGCTTGTCGGCCATGGCCAGCAGTCGGCGGATCCGGCCGGCAATGGCGTCCTTGGTCATCGCCGGGTCCGCCAGGCGGCCCAGTTCGTCCAGCGAGGCTTGCTTGTGCGCCACCCGCAGTTCCCCGGCGTAGCGCAGGTGCTCGGGTACGTCTTCACCGAGGATCTCCAGCGCCCGTTCGACGCGGGCACCCGCGGCCACCGCGGCCTGGGCCGAACGCCGCAGGTTGGCGTCGTCGAAATTGGCCAACCGGTTGGCGGTGGCCCGCACTTCCTTCCGCATCCGGCGTTCTTCCCACACCATCAGCGCATCATGGGCGCCCATCCGGGTCAAGAGTGCGGCGATGCTGTCCCCGTCCCGAATCACCACCCGGTCCACGCCCCTGACCTCGCGTGCTTTGGCGGCGATGCCCAGCCGGCGGGCCGCGCCGACCAGCGCCAGCGCCGCTTCCGGACCGGGGCAGGTGACTTCCAGTGCAGAGGAGCGTCCGGGCTCGGTCAGCGAGCCGTGCGCCAGGAAGGCACCCCGCCACACAGCTTCGGCGTCGGCGGCCGAGCCGTTGACCACCACGGACGGAAGTCCCCGGACCGGACGGCCGCGGCCATCCAACAGCCCGGTTTGCCGGGCCAAGGACTCTCCGTCCCTGACAACCCGGACTACGTAGCGGTTCCCCCGGCGCAGGGCGCCGCCGGAGACCACGATGATGTCCCCGCTGTGGCCGTACACTTCCGAAATGGCGGTGCGCAGACGCCGCGCCGTCGCAGCCAGATCAACTTCGGCCTCGATCACAATGCGGCCGGAAATGATGTGAAGTCCGCCGGCGAATCGGAGCGTCGCGGAGACCTCCGCCTTCCGGACCTGGGACTTCTTGATGTCGAGGCGAGCAAGCTCATCCTTGACTGCTGCGGTCAGCGCCATGCACCTTGTCCTTACCTAATCCTTGTGGCCTTCGAAAATGTCGTGGTAGGCACTCGCCAGTCTCAACGGATCGTGTACGGGGCGTCCGCCTGAGCTTCCTACTCTACCGAAGACCACGCGCGCACCGAGTTCTCCGGCGGCCTCCTCAAAACGTTCAGTGTTGTCGATCACCCGCAGATCGGCCAGCACCACATCAAAACGCATGCCGGGCGCGCAGCGCTTAACGGCAGCCAGATGGTCCGCCGCCGTCATCCCGGACGTTTCCTTGGTATCCACCGAGAGGTTCATCGTCAGGCATCGGCGTGCTTGGGTGTTGCACAGCGCCTCACGCATCTCTGTCAGCATCAGATGCGGCAGCACGGAGGTGTACCAGGACCCGGGACCCAGGATCACCCAGTCGGCGTACTCGATGGCGTTGAGTGCTTCGACGCAGGCCGGCGCGTCGTCGGGGAGCAGTCGCACGTCATTGACATGGCTGTTCCGTCCGGCCGCGGCCAGGCGGGACTGGCCGGAGATCAGCGCGCTGCGCAAACGCCCGTCCTCGTCCTCCACCAGCACATCGCCCTCGATGGTCAGCGGTACGGTGGCCATGGGCAGCACCTCGCCGCGTGCTCCCAGCAGGGCTCCGGCCCACTTGAGGCCCGCCACCGGATCCCCGAGCAACTCCCACAACGTGACAATCAGCAGGTTGCCCAGGGCGTGGTTGTCCAGTGACTGCTCAGATCCCGGGGAGGACTTGAAGCGGTGCTGCATCACGTCGCGCCAGGTCCGGCCCCAGTCGGTGTCGTCGCACAGCGCCGCCAGAGCCATCCGCAGGTCCCCGGGTGGAAGCACGCCGAACTCGTCGCGCAGCCGGCCGGAGGATCCGCCGTCGTCGGCTACCGTGACGATGGCGGTGAGCTCGGTGGTGAGCAGGCGCAGCGCGCCCAACGAAGCGGACAGCCCGTGCCCGCCGCCCAGCGCTACGACGGACGGCGGTGCCCCGCTCTTCCCGTTCCTGCTGCGGGAGGTGCCCGGGACCGGCACCAGCGGCAACGGTCCGGTCAGGATTGCCACTATTCGCGCCCCAGGTCCCGATGCTGCACGGTCACCTTGACGCTGGGCAGCTGGGCCAGCCGCTTGCCGATTTCCTCGGCGACCGCAACCGACCGGTGCTTCCCGCCGGTACATCCAACGGCAATGGTGCCGTAGTGCTTGTTTTCCCGGCGGTAGCCTTCCAGCACCGGCTCCAGCGCCTCCACATACCGATTGACGAACTCCTCGGCGCCGGAATCCACCAACACGTAGTCACGCACATTCTCGTCGAGCCCGGTGTAGGGACGCAGCGCGGGAACCCAATGCGGGTTCGGAATGAAGCGGACGTCGGCGACGAAGTTCGCGTCCACCGGCAGCCCGTATTTGAAGCCGAAGCTGATCACATTGATGCGTAGCACGATCGGGCCGGAGTCGGTAAAGAGTTCGGTGATCGCCGTGGCGAGGGCGTGCACGTTCATCTCGGTGGTTTCGACCACCAAGTCGGACGAGTCCTTCAGGCTGCTCAGCAGTTCACGTTCGGCGGTGATGCCGTCGGAAATCCGGCCATCGCCCTGCAGCGGGTGCGGTCGACGGCCCTGTTCGAAGCGGCGGACCAGGACGTCGTCCGAAGCGTCGAGGAAGAGCACCCGGTAGTGGACCCCGCTGGCGGCAAGCGCGTGCAGCGCCTCGCGGATATCGCGGAACAGGCTCTGGCTGCGCACGTCCACCACCACGGCCAGCTTGGGCAGCGACTGCGGCATCCGCGAAACCAGTTCGGCCAACGTTCCGAGCATTTGCGGCGGCAGGTTGTCCACCACGTACCAACCATGGTCTTCCAGCGCGTGGGCTGCAGTGGTGCGGCCTGCACCTGACATGCCGGTGACCACCAGAAGTTCGGATTCCACCGGCTTCTCCGGCGTCAGCTCCTCGTCCGCCGTCATCGTCATACCATCCATCCCGACCACACACCCCTCGATTTCAGCTCTAGCCTAACTAAGATTCGATGATTTCGCCGGTAGCCATATTCACTGCCGGCGCGGCCTCGTCCGCAGCCCCGGGCGCCAGCTGCCGCTTCAACGACGCCGCCATCGCGGGGCCGATGCCGGGCACCTGCTGCAGCTCTTCGACACTGGCCGCCTTGAGCTTCTTGGCCGAACCAAAATGTTTCATCAGAGCCTTCCGCTTGGCCGGTCCCAGGCCCTGCACGCCGTCCAGCACGGACACCGTCATGGCTTTGCCGCGCTTTTGCCGATGGTAGGCGATCGCAAAGCGGTGCGCCTCGTCGCGGATGCGCTGCAGCAGGAACAGCCCCTCGGACGAGCGCGGCAGGATCACCGGGAAATCGTCGTCGGGCAGCCACACCTCTTCCAGCCGTTTGGCCAGGCCCACCACGAACACGTCGGTGATGCCCAGGTCAGCCAGCGCCCGGGAGGCGGCGGCCACCTGCGGCGGGCCGCCGTCGACCACCACCAGATTCGGCGGGTAGGCGAACTTGGTTTTCGGCGCCGGCGTCAAAGTCGCTTCCAGCACGGTCTCTTCAGCCACGGTGTTCTCAGGCGCCGTCTCTTCAGGTGCCGTTTGTTCCAGCACGACGGCGGTGTCCCCGCCTTGCGCGAGAGGCTGCGCCGCCTGCTCGGTGGCGGCAGCGGGCGCGTCGGCGGCGCCGCGTGCGGTGGCTTCGGTGGCCTCCTTGGCCTCGGTGACCCCGGTAGCGCTGGCGACAGCTGCCGGTGCCTCGCTGGCGTCAGGGGCGTCGGTGGCGGCGGCGGCTTCAGGAGCCGCCAGGCGTCCCTGGTCCAGCAAATAGTTGCGGAACCGCCGGCTGATCACGTCGTACATCGCGGATGTGTCGTCGCGGGCGGCGTCACCGGTAATCGCGAAGCGGCGGTAGTCGGACTTCTTCGGCAGCCCGTCCTCCACCACCACCATGGAGGCCACCACGTTGGTGCCCTGGACATGCGAAATGTCGTAGCACTCGATCCGCAGCAGCGCTACCGGAAGGTCCAGCGCCTCCTGCAACTGCTGGAGGCCGGCCGAGCGCGTAGTGATGTCGCCGGCCCGCCTGCTCTTGTGCAGCGCCAGCGCCTGCTCGGCATTTTCCCGAACAGTAGAGACCAGCGCGGCCTTGTCGCCGCGTTTCGGCACGTGGATCTGGACCTTGCTGCCGCGCAGTGCGCTCAGCCAGGCCTGCAGCTCTGCAGCGTTCTCCGGCTCCTGCGGCAGCATCACCTGGCGCGGGATCCTGTCCGGGCCGTCAGCGTCGCCGTACACCTGCTGCAGCAGGTGCTCGGCCAAGTCGGCTGTGCTTTGGTCCTCGACCTTTTCCACCACCCAGCCGCGCTGGCCGCGGATCCGGCCGCCGCGCACGTGGAACACCTGGACCGCTGCCTCCAACTCGTCCTGCGCCAGCGCGAACACATCGGCGTCGGTGTCTTCGCTGAGCACCACGGCATTGCGTTCGAAGACGCGGCGCAGCGCGGCGATGTCGTCGCGGTACCGTGCCGCCGACTCATAGTCGAGTTCCGCCACCGCTGCCGCCATCTTCTTCTCCAGCGCGCGGATAAAACGGTCGGCTTCCCCGCCCATGAACGCACAGAACTCGGCGGCCAGCGCCTTGTGGTCCTCGGGCGAAATTCGCCCCACACAGGGCGCGGAGCACTTGTCGATGTAACCCAGCAGGCACGGCCGGCCGGTGCGCTGGGCGCGGTTGAACACACCGGTGCTGCAGCTGCGCACGGGGAATACCCGCAGCAGCGTGTCGACGGTCTCACGGATCGCTTTGGCCGGGTAGTACGGGCCAAAGTACTTCACGCCCTTGCGCCGCTCCCCGCGCATCACCTGGACCCGCGGGAACTTTTCCCCCATCGTCACGGCCAGGTAGGGGTAGGACTTGTCGTCCCGGAACATGATGTTGAAGCGCGGCGTGAACTCCTTAATCCACGTGTACTCCAGCTGGATGGCTTCCAGTTCGCTGCCGACGATCGTCCATTCCACCGAAGCCGCCGTATGCACCATCGCGTAGGTCTTGGGCAGCAGGTTTTTGGGACTGGCGAAGTAGTTGTTGAGCCGTGAGCGCAGGTTCTTCGCTTTGCCCACGTATATGACGCGGCCGTGCTCGTCTCGGAAGCGGTAGACGCCGGGATTGGTGGGGATCTCCCCCGTCCGCGGACGGTAAGATGCCGGATCAGCCATTGTCGGTCACTCCCTTCGTCGTCTCGTTATTGATCTGCCGCCGGGACAGTCAGTCCGACGGCGCCTTGTTGTAGCTATGTGAGCGGTCCTGGCCGGTGAGGTCGGCGATCGCGTCCATGATCTGGTCCGTCGCGGATCGGCGTGCCGGGAGTGAATGCTCCGGTCCGGTCCGCTCGAAGTAGAGCGGTTTGCCGATCCGGACGGTGAAGTGTTTCGGCCGTACCATCATCTTCCCGGCCGGCTGCAGCAGCTCGGTGCCGATCAGCCCTACCGGCAGCACCGGCGCTCCAGTGGTCAGGGCCAGCCACCCCACACCGGTTCGTCCGCGGTAGAGCTTGCCGTCACGGGACCGTGTTCCTTCAGGATAGATCCCGAAAGCCTCATTGCGCTCCAGCACGTCAAGTGCGGTCCGCAGGGCTGCCACGCTGGCCGCCTGCTCGCCCCGTTCCACCGGAATCGAGCCCACGCTGCTGAAGAACCAGCGCATGGCCGCACCCTTGGGTCCCTTCGCCGTGAAGTACTCCGCTTTGGCAAAAAACGCCACTTTCCGCGGCATCATGGCCTGGATGATGATGCTGTCCAGAAAGGAGAGGTGATTCGGCGCGACAATCACCGGGCCGGCGTCAGGAAAATTCTCAATGCCCTCGATGGTCGGCCGGCAACTCCCCCGCAGGGCGGCGCGGAACGAGGCACGGGTCAGTTCAAACGTCTTCATGCGGCCGGGCCCGGCGCCCCGGCCGAGGCGGCCTCCTGCTGTCCAACCGCCAGCCGTCCGATGGCCGCTTCAAGTTCCGGCATGGAATGCACGACGGCGGAGGCACCGGCGGCTTCCAACTCGCCGTCAGCTGCGAATCCCCAGCTCACCCCGATGCCCGGGATACCCAGATGCTGCGCAGCAGCCATGTCGTACAGCCGGTCGCCCACCATCACCACCGGTCCGAAACCGTCCGCAGCCTCCAGGGCGGCCTGCAGGATGGGTACCTTGCCCAGTCCCGGGGCGCTCGGAGCGGGATCGTCGCCCTCGGCTCCGTGGATGTTGTCGAAGAACGTGTCCAGCCCCTTCAGGCGGAGGAGGTCGCGGGCCAGGCCGGTGGGTTTCTGCGTGGCCACCCCCAACATCATGCCCGCCGCCAGGAGCCGCTCCAGGACCTCGGCGATGCCGGGGTAGACGCGGCTTGCTGCCATGCCGTGCTCGCGGTAGCCGGCCCGGTAGAGGGCGATCACTTCGCCGAGCCGATGCTCCGGAACGCCGGCGCCGCGCAATGAATCACCTAGCGGCGGCCCCACCAGGGTCCCCAGTGTGTGCTCCGGCGGCACCGGCAGTCCGGCAGCCTCGAGCGCACCGGCGATGCCGCTGGTGATAGCGCCCGCGGGGTCAACAAGGGTTCCGTCAAGGTCGAACAAGACCAGCGCAGGCAATTGAGTCACCCGGGTATTTTCCCACAAATCCGCGGATCGGCCGGAGCCCATTCCTGCGGCGGAATATGTCATCCCGTCGCGGTTCACTGGCGCTCGAGTGCCTCCGCCAGGAACCGGCCGGTGTGGCTCCCCTCGACTGCGGCAACCTGCTCGGGAGTACCGCTGGCAATAATCTGGCCGCCGCCGGACCCGCCCTCGGGCCCCATATCCACGATCCAGTCCGCGCTCTTGATCACGTCCAGGTTGTGTTCGATGGTGATCACCGTGTTGCCCTTGTCCACCAAGCCCTGCAACACCTGCAACAGCTTGCGGATGTCTTCGAAATGCAGGCCGGTGGTGGGTTCGTCCAATACGTAGATGCTGCGTCCGTTCGACCGCCGCTGCAGTTCGCTGGCCAGCTTGACGCGCTGCGCCTCACCGCCGGACAGCGTGGTGGCGGGCTGGCCGAGCCGGACGTAGCCCAGTCCGACGTCGACCAACGTCCGCAAGTGGCGGGCAATCGGGGTGAAGGCGGCGAAGAAATCCGCCGCTTCTTCGATGGGCATGTCCAACACCTCGGCGATGGTCTTGCCCTTGTAGTGGACTTCCAGGGTCTCCCGGTTGTACCGCGCGCCGTGGCAAACCTCGCACGGGACGTAGACGTCCGGCAGGAAATTCATTTCGATCTTCAGCGTGCCGTCGCCCGAGCATGCTTCGCAGCGGCCGCCCTTCACGTTGAATGAGAACCTGCCGGGCAGGTAGCCGCGCAGCTTTGCCTCGTTGGTTTCGGCGAAGAGTTTGCGGATGTTGTCGAAGACGCCCGTATAGGTAGCCGGGTTGGACCGTGGGGTGCGTCCGATCGGGCTCTGGTCCACGTGGATGACCTTGTCCAACTGGTCCAGCCCTTCCACCCGGGTATGCCGGCCGGCCACGTGCTTGGCCCCGTTGAGCTTGTTGGCCAGCACCTTGTAGAGGATGTCGTTGACCAACGTCGACTTGCCGGAACCGCTGACGCCGGTCACGGCGGTGAAAACGCCCAGCGGGAACTGCGCATCGATGCCGCGGAGATTGTTCTCGCGGGCACCGACCACCTTCAACTGGCGCTTCTTGTCAACCTTCCTGCGCTTGGCCGGAAGCTCGATCCGGCGGCGCCCGGACAAGTAGTCGCCGGTGATGGAACGCGTGTTTTCCAGCAGTTCCTGCAGCGAGCCGGAATGGACTACCTCGCCGCCGTGTTCACCGGCGCCCGGCCCGATGTCGACGATCCAGTCCGCCTCGGCGATGGTGTCCTCGTCGTGCTCAACCACAATCAGGGTGTTCCCCAGGTCGCGCAATCGGGTCAGGGTCTCGATCAGCCGCCGGTTATCCCGCTGATGCAGCCCGATCGATGGCTCGTCCAAGACGTACAGCACGCCGACCAAACCCGAGCCGATCTGGGTGGCCAGCCGGATGCGCTGGGCCTCGCCGCCGGACAACGTGCCGGCCGCCCGCTCCAGGTTCAGATACTCCAGGCCCACATCCAGCAGGAAGCGAAGCCTCGCTTGAATCTCGATGAGTACCTGGTGGCCAATCTGCGCTTCGCGGGCAGTCAGATCCAGGGTGTCCAGGAACGTGCTGGCCTCGCGCAGCGGCAAGGCGGAGACGTCCGCAATGGACTTGCCGTTGATCAGCACGGACAGCGAGGCAGGGTTCAACCGAGCACCGTTACACTCCGGGCAAGGCACTTCCCGCATGTACTCCTTGTAGCGGTCCCGGGCCATTTCGGACTCGGTTTCCTCATGCTTGCGGTGGATGTACTGGAAGGCGCCTTCGAAGCCGGTGGAGTACTTGCGCTCCCGTCCAAAGCGGTTGCGGTACTGCACCACCACTTTGAAATCCTTGCCGAGCAGCACCGCGTCGCGGACCTTCTTCGGCAGGTTCTTCCACGGCTCATCCATGGAGAATCCCAGCTCGTGGGAGAGACCCTCGAGCAGCCGGGTCCAGTACTCCTGAGTGGCCTTGCCGAGCGACCATGGGGCGATGGCGCCGTCGGCCAGGCTGAGGTCCGGGTCCGGGACCACCAAGTCCACATCCACTTCGAGCTTGCTGCCAATGCCGGTGCAGGCAGGGCAGGCGCCGAACGGATTGTTGAAGGAGAACGAGCGCGGTTCGATTTCATCGATGGCCAACGGGTGCTCGTTGGGGCAGGCCAGATGTTCGGAGAAGGCACGCGTACGGCCCGGGTCGTCTTCGTCGAGGTCCACGAAGTCAGCCAGAACCCTGCCCTCGGCCAACGCCAAGGCCGTTTCCACTGAGTCGGTCAGGCGCTGGTGGATACCTTCCTTGGCCACCAAGCGGTCCACCACTACCTCGATGGTGTGCTTGTACTGCTTGCCGAGCTTGGGCGGTTCGGACAGCTGCACCTGCTTGCCGTCCACCTTGGCGCGGGAAAATCCTTTGGCGGTCAGTTCCTTGAACAGGTCGACAAACTCGCCCTTGCGGCCACGCACCACCGGCGCCAAGACCTGGAAACGCGTCCCCTCGGGCAGCTCCTGCAACTGATCGACAATCTGCTGCGGGGTCTGCTTCTCCACAGGTTCGCCACACTGCGGGCAGAACGGGCGCCCCACGCGGGCCCATAGCAGGCGCAAGTAGTCGTAGATCTCCGTGATGGTTCCCACGGTGGAGCGCGGGTTGCGGCTGGTGGATTTCTGGTCGATCGACACCGCGGGCGACAGTCCCTCGATGAAATCCACATCCGGCTTGTCAACTTGGCCCAGGAACATCCGCGCGTACGAAGACAGTGACTCCACGTACCGGCGCTGGCCCTCGGCGAAGATCGTGTCGAAGGCCAAGGAAGACTTCCCGGAGCCGGACAGGCCCGTGAAAACGATCATGGAGTCGCGGGGAAGATCTACGCTGACGTTCTGGAGGTTATGCTCGCGGGCGCCCTTGACGACCAAGCGTGACATATCCGCGGAGCGGGAAACGGGGGTGGCGGACTCCGAATCGGTCGCCGGGACGGACGTTTCGCTTGCTTTTAGCACGGTATCTACTCTAATCGAAAATTCGTTCGAACTTGTATTAGATCGGTCACGGTCACTGCTACTGCGGACAACCAGCGTCCGCATTTCCCACCGCCGGGAGCGCAGTACGACGGCGCAGCTCGGCATGGTTCTTCGGCCGGCGTCAGTGCCTCCCGGCTCGCCTGAACGTCCGCTGGGCCGTGGTCCGCCGACTCGTCTCGCGCTACTTGATGCCGTGGCGTTCCATGGCGGCCTTGGCGGCGGCCAGGGCTTCCTTGGTGCTGATTCCTTGGCCGTGAACTGCCACTGCGAACGCTTCGGCGGCGTCGCCCAGTTGCTGCCGGGCTTTGCCGGCGCCGGCGCTGACGACAGTGCCGGCGCGGCCGTGCGTCTCCACCCGACCCGCGGTTTCCAGCTCCCGATAGGCGCGGGCCACGGTATTCGGCACCACACCCAGATGATCGGCCAACCGCCGGACCGGCGGCAGCTTGGTGCCCACCGGCAACTCTCCGGCATCTGCCGCTTCAATGATCCGCAGCCTCAACTGCTCGAACAGCGGCACGGCGCTGTCGCGGTTCATCCGCCAGTCAAAACCACTCGCTTCCATCGCCCGTGCCCGCTCCTCGTCGTGTCCGCAGCATGTCGACTGCTACAACCAGAATGACATCCGGAGCCGTCCCGGTCGACTGTCGGTAGGCTGGACCACATGTTGCTTCACGAAGATCCTGCAGTCACGATCCGCGCCATTTCGGTTTCCGACATGGACAATAACGTTTATCTGCTAACCGCCAAAAAATCAGGCGTCCAGGTACTGATTGATGCTGCCGACGACTTTCCGGCCATCCAGCAACTCCTCCGCGATGGAGCCGCAGATGCGTCCGCACCTGCCAAAGTCGCGTTGATCATCACCACGCACAGCCACTGGGACCACGTCCGCGCCTTGCCGGACGTGGTGGCCGCCACCGGAGCCAAGACTGCTGCGGGCACGGAGGATATTCCCGCGATCGAGGTGCCGACCGACGTTTCCCTGGAGCATCAGGACGTCGGCCGGTTTGATGGATTCTCGCTGGAATCCATCAAACTCCGGGGACACACCCCGGGCTCGGTGGCGCTGGTCTACCGCGCTCCGGCCGGTCCCGCGCATGTTTTTACCGGGGACTCACTGTTCCCCGGAGGGGTGGGCAATACCCAGAAGGATCCGGCGCGCTTCGCTTCACTCTTCAACGATGTCCAGGACCGACTGTTCGGCTACCTGCCGGACGACACGGTGATCCATCCCGGCCACGGCAAGGGAACCACGCTGGGAGCGGAACGGCCACATTTGGACGACTGGAAATCCCGCGGCTGGTAGCAAGCGTCAACAACCCCGACAGACGTGGACGTTGGGGGGAATCCCGCCTGCCGGGGCTCTCTCATTCTAGCCCCGTGGGCTATTTCTGTTCCTCGCTGCCAAGGAAAGACGGCACGCTGCGCTCGGCCGCCGAATAGGTAACGGCGTCGGGAACCTGCCCGTCCATGAAGCGGTCGACCAACCGCGGGTCGACGTACGAGGAACGGGCAACGGCGGGCGTGTTGCCAAGCCGCTCCGCTACGGCTTTGATGGCCGCCACGACTGCTTTGCGGCGGGCCGTGATGCCCGGCTTGCCGTCATAGCGCGCCAGTTCTACCGCAGCCGCGACGGTTCCCTGCCATGTTCGGAAATCCTTGGCACTGAAGCTCGGCCCGCAGAGGGCGTGAATGAAGTCGTTGAGCTCGGAAGCCGCCAGCCCGGACCAGGTGCCGTCGTCACTGCGATAACCAATGGCGGGGTCATCCGGGTCCTTCCCTCTTGCCACAGACAGCCAGTCGGCAAGATCAGGGTCTTTCAGTTCCACGTCCCACCGCAGCCCGCTCTTGCCCGGGAAGTCCAGCCGAATGGTGTCCCCCTGCACCTGCACGTGGCGCACCAACAGGGTGGTGACACCGTAGGAGCCGTTGTCTTCGGCATAGACCTCGGAGCCGATCCGCAATGATGCACTGTCAAGCAACCGGAACGCCGCGGCGCAGGCCACTTCCCGGGTCGCCTCCCCCGACCGGAGAAGCATCGTCACCTTGCGCCGTGCGGCTGTCAGGGTTCGGCCGAAATCCAGCGCCCGGTCGAACTTCTCCCGGTCCCTGAGTTCCCGCCAACGGGGATGGTAGATGTACTGCCGCCGACCGGCGTCGTCCGTACCCGCTGCTTGGATATGCCCGTTCTCCGCCGGCGCGATCCACACGTCGGACCACGCCGGCGGGACCGCGAGCGCCTTGACTCTGCGAAGCTCGTCGCCGGACAGCTTCGAACCGTCGGGATGGCGGTAGGAGAATCCTGTGCCATGCCGACGCCGGGTTATACCGGGGGCACGGAGGTTGCTCCGTCGCAGCCTCAGACGGGCACCTCCATCTTGAAGCCGCAGCGGCAGCGGAGAACTTCAACGTTCACCCGCACGGTCGGCAGCGGGCCGGTCTCCGGCGAACTGGTGTCCACCGGATCCAGGATCGCTTGATCGACCCGCTCCACCGGCTGCATCGGTTCCCCGCAGTGCATGTAGCCGTCGGCACCGAAATCAATCCCTACAGTTTCGGTTTCCGACGCGGGAACCTTGAGGGTTTGATGTCCGTAATAGCCGTCGCAGTGACTGCACCAGTAGCTCACGTCCCACCGCGGCAGCGCAGGAGCACCTGGCCCGGGCGGAAGCAGCGTGACAGCGTCGAACACCAGGTATTCGTCGCTGTTACAGGCGGAGCACCACGGGTCGGGAAACGCGACGTCGGATTGCCCGAATTTGTGCTCGCCGGATTGGGCACGTGAACTGTCGTTGGCGATCATAATCGTCTGCCCTTTCGAATCAACATCAATATTGGTAAGGCTACTGTCTATAACTATACCGAAAGAAGGGCAGCGCCACGTGGGCCGGATGTAACGCTTCAGGGCATGGGCAACGTCGCCATTGGTACGGACACCGTCAACCGCAGAAAGCCTCAGCGTTGAGCGGGGCCACAAAGTACACGGGCCCATGTCCTGCTGTTCGCACTCCGCCCTTCACAGCGGCACGGAGGGGCGGGCCGACCGGGCCTAGTAATCCCCCGCATAAAGAGAGTCCGGCGGCTCGCTCCCGGCTTGCCCGTAGAGCCCGCGGATTCGACGCTTGCTGGCCTTCAGCGCGTCCCTGCTGTCCCGCCGGTCCAGTTCGACACGGAGTTCCTCCAGCCGGAATTCGGTCTCTGGGTCCGCGGCCCCGAATTGGATACTCTCCCGCTCCAGTTGCCGCATGGCCCTGCCGTACAGCGCCAGGAGCTCGGGGTCGGCGAGGAGGGCCAGCTCCAGCGGAAAAGCGTCCGCTGGTGGCAAGTGACGATGCCGCATCAGGTTCCCCCCGAACCCATATGCAGCGCTCCGGCCCGACCGGCATTCAACACGTCCATGCACAGCCTCCAGATAGCCCGGGAGCCGATTCGGCCCCTACTGCTGCGAGCTTACAAGCGCTGCACCTCTCCGGCAATGAATCACGGAAACATCACCGCAGCGCCCTTCTTGCGTCGTCGGCATCTTGACAGGCTGAAGCCCGGGGTGCAGGGCGCCCCGGGCACATAACGCCGGACCAAAGCCGGGCGTCACTCGTCGTAACGTTCTTCCCTGATGGTTCCGAACTGGACATCCTCGGACGCCACGGCTTGGACTTCGTCGGGAAGGAACCGGACCAGCACCCCGCGCGTCCCATCCGCGACCGACTGCTTGAGCACAGGCAGTATGGCGTCCGCCTGTTTCTCCTCAAGCCCTGCCAGATATCTGACGTACCCCTCAGGCAACTGCTCCGCCATCATGTCGCCTCCTGGTCAGTAGGAAATGAACTCAACAAGTTCACCCACACGGTCCTCAGGATAGTTCCGAGCGACGTCGGCCTGGCTGAGCATGCCGATCAGCTCATGCCCATCAATGACCGGCAGTCGACGCACTTGGTGGCTCTGCATGGTCTTGATGGCCTCTTCGACACTGTCGTCGGCGCCGATGGTGACCGGCTTGCCTTCGCCCAGCTCACCGGCCTTCACCTCGCGGGGGTCGCGACCGCCTGCCAGGACCTTAATGACGATGTCGCGGTCGGTGACCATGCCCTTCAGCCTGTTGTCCTCGCCGCAGATGGGAAGCGACCCGACGTCGAGATCCTTCATCTTCCGGGCGGCCAGCTCTAGCGTCTCGTTCTCTCCGATGCATTCAGCGCCACCGGTCATGATTTCCCTTGCGGTAGTCACGGACATCAGTCCCTTCAGATTGTTCGAGCCGGTTCGCGCGCTCCGCCCTGCAGACAGCGACGAACGCACAGGCAGGTTTATAAGGTTACTTAGGATTACCACAGGCCGCGGCGGATTTGAAGAGTCTTGGTCCGTTCTTGGTGGGCACAGCAGGAACTTATGGCCGGCCGGGCTTCCGGCAGCGCCTCTCCGCCGACCAGCGGCCCGCCTCAAGGGCGTGACACCGAAAGCCTCCGCGGACCAGTGGTCCACGGAGGCTTCCAAATTTGGCAAAACGATTAGCGCAGACCGCCACCCTCGGTGTCGTCGGTGGCCCGGTTGGCATCCTCGTTCAGGTGGGCCTTGGCGTCGGCCAGCTTGTCTTTGGCTTCGCCCTCGACCTGCTGGGCCTTGCCCTTCATCTCGCGAGACCTGTCGTCGGTCGCATCGCCGACGGCCTCGTTGACCTTGCCCGTCACCTTGTCTTTCGCAGCATCGAACTTGTCGCCAATACCCATGACAGCACCTCTTTCGGTTCAGGATTTCCAACAGGTGCAGTCAGACTACATCGCGAAACGCCAAGTAGAAAGCTTGCTGACCTTTTCCGCGTTTCGCGGCAGAAAACCTACATCACCGCCTACATTCTGAATAATTCGAAGCTGATGCGGGGCCGGCCGCCGGTCACCAGCGCGAGCTGTTCCGCGGCCTGCTCCTCAACCGGCCGGTCACTGAGCGCTTCCAGGTAACGGCGGTGCGCTGCCAGCGAACGCAGCGCACAGTCCAGCGCCCGCGGCCCGACGTCGACGTAATGCGTGGGTTGCGTGGAGGCGACGGCCGTCCACGAAACGCTGTGCGGCCGGTACCCTCGCTCTGCCAACTCCGGAAAGATCCATTCGTTGGCGGCGTCGACCACGGCGTTGAGGACCGACCGGCCCATGACCTGATGATCCTGCGAATTCCATGCTCCCGGCCCCCAGGTGTCCCGGTGGTTCAGTGTCACCACCACCTGCGGTCGAAAGGTACGGATCTCCCGCGCAAGATCGCGGCGCAGTTGGAGCGTTTCCTCCAGCCGGCCGTCCGGATAGTCCAGGAACGACACCTCTTTGACCCCCACCGCCCGGCAGGCGGACCGCTGCTCCTGTTCGCGCAGCGGTCCGGCCTCGCGGGGAGGCATTCCGGCGATGCCTGCCTCTCCCCTGGTGGCCAAGACGTAGGCCACCTCCTTACCGTGTCCCGTCCACTCGGCGACAGCCGCCGCTATGCCGTACTCGGGGTCATCGGGATGCGCCATCAGGACCAATGCCCGGTCCCAGTCGTCGGGAAGTAACTCCAGGTGATCCGGTGCCATGCCGGCTTCCTTTCAGGTGATTGCGATCCGGCCGCCGCACCTTCCGCTACGGCCGGACGGGCTGTACGACCCCGGCGCCACAGCGTAGGGTGGCGTTACGATCAGCATACTGACCATATTCCGGCAGGCCCTGCCACTCCCTTCCAGCGCAGCCATTGCTGCCGGGCGCCGCCGGAACCGACCGCAAGAAGGAGCCAGATATGACGTCGGATCAGTACACCTTCCAGAACCCTGTTGACCGTTACCCCAGCATTTCGCCGCCAAAGCAAAGCCAACCGGAACCCGGGCTGGACAAGGAGCTTGAACCGAAAACCGACCGGGGCGAAGAGTCATACCGCGGGACCGGCAGGCTCACCGGCCGCAAGGCGCTCATCACCGGAGCAGATTCCGGCATCGGGGCTGCGGTTGCCATCGGCTTCGCCCGGGAAGGTGCCGACGTGGCCCTTTCCTACCTGCCGGCGGAAGAATCAGATGCCCAGCACATCGCCTCCGTGATCGAGAAAGACGGCAGGAAAGCGGTATTGCTGCCGGGTGATATTTCGGACGCCGCCGCGTCCCGGGATCTGGTAGCCAAGGCGGTCGAGCAGTTGGGCGGTCTGGACATTCTGGTCAACAACGCCGGACGGCAGATCGCTGTTGAACAGATCGAAGACATCAGCGACGAGCAGTTCGAGGACACCTTCCGCACGAACATCTTCGCCATTTTCTGGATTACCAAGGCCGCGGTGCCGCACATGCAGCCCGGTTCGACGATCATCAACACCACATCGGTGCAGGCCTACAACCCGTCTCCCTTCCTGCTGGATTATGCCTCCACCAAGGCTGCCATCAACAACTTCACCAAGGGCCTGGCCCAGCAGTTGGCCAGCCGCGGTATCCGGGTCAACGCTGTGGCCCCCGGCCCCTTCTGGACTCCACTGCAGGTCAGTGAAGGCCAGCCCAAGGACAAGCTGCCCGAGTTCGGCAAAAACGTGCCGCTTGGCCGTGCCGGACAACCCACCGAACTGGCCCCGGCCTACGTCTACCTCGCCTCGCCCGAATCCAGCTATGTGTCAGGCGAGACCCTCAACGTCAACGGCGGAACCCCCACGCCATAGCCAATGCGGCAAAAGCCAGGCTTCCTTCAGCCTGAGCGGATGCAACGCTGCGCCACACGGGACGGAAATTGCCCGGCCCGCAGGGAAAGAAAAGAGAGGAGAGATTGCCATGGCCGAACGCGGCAGCGACAAGCACGGCCCCGAACTCGACGAGCAGATGAAACAGGAGGCCCAGAGCGGCGTCCAGGGCATCAAGCCGAGCCATCTGGAGGAGTTCAGGCAAAGCGAACCGTTCACCGACGACACCGACTCCGAAGAGGTCCAGGCCGCTCCGCTGCGGGACGATCAGGGCGGAACGGGCGGGACGGAAGACAGCGTGGCGGAGGAATCCAGCGAGCAGTAGGGCTCAACCGAGTTTGCGTCCCACCGCAAAGATTCTGCGGAAGCCGAAGACGGTGCCATGTTCGGATTCCGGGTACGCATCGCGCAGCAGCGTGGCGTATTCGGATTCGAACTTGGCCGCTTCGGCGGCCGGCAGGGCCGCAAGTACCGGGCGGAGGCCTGTCCCCCGAACCCATTCCAGCACCGGGTCCTGTCCGTGCAGCAGCTGCTGGTAGGTGGTTTCCCAGACGTCGGCGTCGCAGCCTTCGCCCAACAGCAGCTCCAGGTAGTCCTGCGGTTCGGACACGGCGTCTTCATGCCGAAGCACGCCGCCCAGCCGCCGGTGCCAGTGCGGCGACCCGGCCAGCTCCCTCATCAGCGCATGCGATGGCGCGGCAAAGTTTCCCGGCACCTGGACGGCCAGCCACGCGCCGGGCTTCATGGCGCGCAGCCACGAGCGCATCAGGTCCTGGTGACCTGGAACCCACTGGAGTGCAGCGTTGGAGACCAGCACATCCAGATCCGCCGGCGGCGTCCAGTCACGGATATCCCCGGAAGCAAACTCCAGGTTGCCCGGGTTGTTCCGCTGCTTTGCTTGGCGGATCATCTCCGCTGAAGAATCCACGCCGGTAACCGCGGCCCCCGGCCAACGCTCGGCGAGCGCCCCCGTCAGACCGCCGGGGCCGCAGCCCAGATCCACCACCACGGCCGGGTCGGCGGCTGCAATGCGGCCGGTGAGGTCAAAGAACGGACGGTTCCGGTAGTCGGCGTACTCTGCGTACTTGTGCGGGTCCCAGTGCATGGAAAGTACGTTACGCCACGGATGATGCCAGCCGGCTCCCGCGCCGTCCCGCTACGGCAGCGCCTAAGCTGGAGGGAACATGAACCTTCTCCAACTCCTGCCGGACACCGGCACCGCCCCAGATCCCGACGACGTTTATACCTGGTTCACCGAGTGGGTCGATTCCCGCGGCATGTCGCTCTACCCTGCCCAGGACGAAGCCGTGATGGAGCTGGTGACCGGAAACAACGTCATCCTGGCCACCCCCACCGGGTCCGGAAAGTCGATGGTGGCAATCGCCGCCCACTTCCATGCCATGGCCACCGGGGCTGTCAGCTACTACACGGCCCCGATCAAGGCGCTGGTGTCGGAAAAGTTCTTCGCCCTGTGCGACATCTTCGGCCCCGAGAACGTCGGCATGGTCACCGGCGACTCCGCGGTGAACCAGGATGCTCCGATTATCTGCTGCACCGCCGAAATTTTGGCCAACATCGCGCTGCGTGAGGGCTCCGCGGCGGATCTTGGCACGGTAATCATGGACGAGTTCCACTACTACTCCGATCCGCAGCGTGGCTGGGCGTGGCAGGTGCCGCTGCTCGAACTGCCGCAGGCGCAGTTCCTGCTGATGTCCGCCACTCTGGGCGACGTCACCCGGTTCGAGAAGGAACTCACCGAGCTCACCGATCGGACGACGGTCACCGTGAGTTCCGCGGAGCGGCCGATTCCGCTGCACTACTACTACGTGCAGACCAGTGTGCAGGAATCGTTGGAAGAACTGCTGTCCACCAAGCAGGTACCGGTTTATGTGGTCCACTTCAGCCAGCTGGAGGCAATCGAGCGCGCCCAGAACCTGATGAGCGTCAACGTCTGCACCCGCGAGGAAAAGGACCGCATCGCCGAGCTGATCTCCGGCTTCCGCTTCGCTGCCGGCTTCGGCAAGACGCTCAACCGGCTGGTCCGGCACGGTATCGGCGTCCACCACGCCGGCATGCTGCCCAAATACCGTCGGCTGGTGGAGCAGCTGGCCCAGGCCGGGTTGCTTAAGGTCATCTGCGGGACGGACACGTTGGGGGTGGGCATCAACGTACCCATCCGCACCGTGCTGCTCACCGCGCTAAGCAAGTACGACGGCGTGCGCACCCGGCTGCTCAACGCCCGTGAATTCCACCAGATCGCTGGACGCGCAGGGCGAGCCGGGTACGACACGGCAGGCACCGTCGTCGTACAGGCCCCGGAACACGTGGTGGAGAACACCAAGGCGATGGCGAAGGCTGTCGCAAAATTTGGCGACGATCAGAAAAAGCTGCGCCAAGTGGTCAAGAAGAAGCCGCCAACCGGCTTTGTGAGTTGGGGTGAACCGACCTTCCAGAAATTGGTGGAAAGCGACCCGGAACCGCTGACATCCAGCTTCACGATCAGCCATGCGATGTTGCTGAACGTTCTGGAGCGCCCCGGCGACCCGTTCACCGCGGCCAAGCGCCTGTTGACTCGCAACCACGAAACACGTGCTTCGCAGCTGAAGCTGATCCGGAAGGCACTGGGCATTTACCGGGAATTGGTGGTGTCCGGACTGGTGGAACGGCTGGATGCCCCGGACGAGTACGGCCACCGTGTCCGGTTGAAGGTGGACCTGCAGCCGAACTTCGCCTTGAACCAGCCGTTGTCCCCGTTCGCCGTGGCCAGCCTGGAACTGCTGGACGCCGAGGGCGGCAGCTACGCGCTGGACGTGGTGTCGGTCATCGAGGCCACCCTCGAGAAACCCCGCCAGATCCTCTCCGCCCAGGAGAAGAAAGCCCGCGGCGAGGCCGTGGCCGCCATGAAGGCCGATGGCATCGAATACGACCAGCGGATGGCGTTGCTGGACGAAGTCACCTATCCGCGGCCGCTCGCCGAGTTGCTGGAGGCCGCCTTCGAGACCTACCGTCGCGGAGCCCCGTGGCTGGGTGATTTCGAACTGGCGCCGAAATCGGTCATCCGGGACATGTACGAGCGGGCCATGAACTTTGCCGAGTTCGTGCAGTTCTACGGCCTGGCCCGCAGCGAAGGCATCGTGCTCCGCTACCTGACCGACGGGTACAAGGCCCTGCGACAAACGGTGCCGGCCGATGCGCTGCGCGAGGACCTGGCAGACATCATTGCGTGGCTGGGCGAACTGGTGCGCCAGGTGGACTCCAGCCTGCTGGACGAATGGGAAGAACTGGCCGCCGGCAAGGGCGCAGCCGACCTGGCCGCCGAACACGCCGCGGAATCGGTACTCACCAAGGAGCCGCCGAAACTGACCGACAACATCCGGGCCTTCCGGGTAATGGTGCGGAACGAGCTGTTCCGACGGGTGGAACTGTTTGCCGACGAACAGGAAGAAGAGCTGGGCGTCCTGGACGCCGAGGCAGGCTGGGATGCCGACCGCTGGGCCGAGGCAATGGACGCCTATTTCGAGGAGTACGACGATATCGGAACCGGGCCCGACGCCCGGGGGCCCGCGCTGCTGATCATCGAGGAGCAGCCCGCGGTCTGGAAGCTACGGCAGATCTTCGACGACCCGGCCGGCAACCGCGACTGGGGCATCAGCGCCGAGGTTGACCTGGCTGCCAGCAACGAAACCGGTGCCGCGGCCGTCCGGATTATCGACGTCGGCCCCGTCGGCGGGTCCTGAGCCGGACGGCTGACCGGCTGCGCCCGGGCCCCTGCAGGACGGAGAACGATTCGTCGCCCTGCAGGGGGCCCGAGCCGCTCCGCCCCTTGCGGGCCCCCACGACCCTCCCTAGGGTGATAAGCACACTTACCTTATTTCGAGCCGGCGCTTGCCCCCAGGGGCGGCAGCCGCACCCAGAGGAGCAACTGTGCCTGATCCCGCCGACCGCCCGAACCCCAGCGACCGCACGCCCGGCGCCCCCGGCCCGGTGCCCCCCGAGGTCCAGGAGCCCACAGTCCCGCGCGGGCCTCTGCCACCCAAGCCCGACCAGCGTGGCGCGGACCAGGTCTCGCCGACCGGCAGACCGACCGGCGCCGACGAGGAATCGCGGACGCAGGCCGGCAGCTACCTGACCACGGCCCAGGGTGCACGCTTGAGCGACACGGACCACTCGCTGAAGGCCGGCCGCCGCGGCCCCACCCTGCTGCAGGACCACCACCTGCGCGAGAAAATCACCCATTTTGACCATGAGCGTATTCCCGAACGAGTAGTGCACGCCCGCGGTGCAGGCGCCCACGGAATCTTCGAGTCTTATGGAACGGCAGCCGATATCACGCGGGCCGGTTTCCTGGCGCCCGGCGTCAAGACACCGGTGTTTGTCAGGTTCTCCACGGTGGTCGGATCGCGCGGATCCGCGGACACGGTCCGGGACACGCGAGGATTTGCCACCAAGTTTTACACCGAGGACGGCACCTTCGATCTGGTCGCCAACAACATCCCGGTCTTCTTCATCCAGGACGGAATCAAATTCCCCGACGTGGTGCACGCGGTCAAGCCCCACCCGGACCGGGAAATACCTCAAGCACAGAGCGCCCACGACACGTTCTGGGACTTCGTTTCGCTGCATACCGAGGCCCAGGCGCACACCATCTGGTTCATGGCCGACCGCGGCATCCCGCGCTCCTACCGCATGATGGAAGGCTTCGGGGTCCACACCTTCCGGCTGATCAACGCCGAGGGAAGCACCGTTCTGGTCAAATTCCATTGGAAGCCGAAACTGGGCGTCCACTCGCTGGTGTGGGAGGAGGCCCAGCTGATCAACGGCATGGACCCAGACTTCCACCGCCGCGATCTGGCCGATGCCATTGAGGCCGGCCACTTTCCCGAGTGGGAACTCGGCGTACAGGTTTTCCCGGACACCGAGGACGAGACGTTCGAAGGAATCGACCTGCTGGACCCCACCAAGATGGTCCCCGAAGAGCTGGCTCCGGTACAGCCCATTGGTCGGATGACGCTGAACGCCAATCCGCGGAACTACTTCGCCGAGACGGAGCAGGTGGCCTTCCACCCCGGGCATTTGGTCTCCGGCATCGACGTCACCAACGATGCTCTGCTGCAGGCCCGGCTGTTCTCCTATCTGGACACCCAGATCAGCCGGTTGGGCGGCCCCAACTTCGCTCAACTGCCGATCAACCGGCCGCATGCACCGCTCAACGACATGTTCCGCGACGGCATGCACCAGACCGCAGACCATGCCGGGGTGGCACCCTACCGGCCAAACTCACTGGACGGCGGCTGCCCCTTCCACGCCGGGGCCGACGCGGGCGCGTTCATCGATATCCCGCAGGCCCTGCCCGCCGGCGCCAAGGTCCGCGAGCAACCGGCATCCTTCGACGACCACTTCAGCCAAGCCACGCTGTTCTACCGCAGTTTGAGTCCGGTAGAGCAGGAACATGTCATCGGCGCCTACACCTTCGAACTGGGTAAGTGCTATGAAACGGCGGTCCGCGAACGCCAACTAAAGGCCCTGGCCAACATCGATGCCTCGCTCTGCGCCGGCGTGGCTGCCGGGCTGGGCCTCCCCGCGCCGGAAGCCGACCAGCCGCCGGCCGATCAGATGGCCAGCCCGGCCGTTTCCCAAATCGGCAAGACGTGGCCGGTTGACGGCCGGATGATCGGCATCGTCGTCGATGCGGGCAGCGATGGCCAACTGGTGGCCGGGTTGAAGGACGCGGTGACCGCTGCCGGCATGCTGCCGCTCATTGTGGCGCCCACAGGCGGCGTGGTCGACGGCGGTCTCCCGTCCCAGCGCAGCTACCTCACCGCCCGGTCCACCGAGTTCGACGCCATCGTTTTCTGCACCGGGGCGGGATCCGGCGCGTCGGATACGCCGGGCACGGACGCGAAGACCGCCGCTCCCCCGGTTTCCGGAGCAGCGGATCCCCGGCTCGTCCTGATGGCCTCGGAAGCCTACCGCCACGCCAAAGCCGTGGGAATCTGCGGTGCGGGCGGCGACGTGCTGACCGCCGCCGGGGTCGACCCCGACGCCCCTGGGATCATCCGCGGCGGCCCTGACGAAGTGGTGGACTCACTCGTCAACCTGCTGGCCAAACATCGGGTGTGGGAGAGGTTCCCCACGCCGGCCTGACCACCACGGCACACAGCACGACGCACGGAAACGACGGGAGCGCACCGATGAAAGCACTGACTTGGCAAGGCAAACGGAAGCTCAGCGTGGAGGAGGTGCCGGACCCGGTCCTGCAAGAACCGACCGACGCCATCATCAGGGTTACCTCCACCGCGATCTGCGGCTCGGACCTGCACCTCTACGAATTGTTTGGCCCCTTTCTGGCACCCGGTGATGTCCTGGGCCATGAACCGATGGGCATTGTCGAGGAAACCGGAAGCGCGGTCCCGGGGCTTAAGCCCGGCGACAGGGTGGTGGTGCCGTTCAACATCTCCTGCGGACGCTGCCATATGTGCAATCGCGGCCTGCAGTCCCAGTGCGAAACCACGCAGGTCAAAGACAAGGGCTCGGGCGCCGCATTGTTCGGCTACACCGAACTGTACGGCTCCGTCCCCGGCGGTCAGGCAGAGTTCCTGCGCGTTCCGCATGCGGATTACGGGCCGATCAAAATCGAGGACAGCCAAGCGCCGGATGAGCAGTATCTGTTCCTCTCGGACATCCTGCCGACAGCGTGGCAGGCAGTGGACTACGCCCAGATCCCGGACGGCGGCACGCTGGCCGTCTTCGGGCTGGGCCCCGTGGGCCAGTTCGCCGCCCGGATCGGCCGCCACCTGGGCCACCGCGTGATCGGTGTCGACCTGGTGCCCGAGCGGCTGGACATGGCCCGCAGGCACGGCATCGAAACCTTGGCGTGGGGGCCCACGGTCGCCGACGAGCTGCGCGACGCTACCCAGGGCCGCGGTCCCGAGTCTGTGATTGACGCCGTCGGGATGGAAGCGCACGGGGCACCGGCAGCGGCCACGGCGCAGTTCGCGGTCGGCCTGTTGCCCGACGCGGTGGCCAAGAAGTTGATGTCCACTGCGGGCCTGGACCGCCTTTCGGTCCTGCACACCGCGATCGACGCCGTGGCCCGCGGCGGCACCATCTCCTTGTCAGGGGTCTACGCAGGCGAAGCCGACCCCATGCCGATGCTGACACTGTTCGACAAACAGGTCACGCTACGGATGGGACAGTGCAACGTCCGCCGCTGGATCGACGACCTGGTACCGCTGGCCGCCGACTCGTCCGATCCGCTGGGGATCGGCGACCTGGTGACGCACACGGCGCCACTCCGCGACGCCCCGGCGATGTACGAGAAGTTTCAGAAGAAGGACGACGGCTGCATCAAGGTGGTGCTCAAGCCCTAGCGGCCGCAACGGCAGACACGGTACCAACGCGGCCTGCTTCGGACGATAGGCTCTCATCATGTCTATGATCCGCCCTGCCGAAGAAGCCGATGTCCCCGTCATCCTCGAATTGATCCGCGATCTTGCCGTGTATGAGAAAGAACCCGACGCGGTCAAGACCACGCCGGACCAGCTGCGGGAAGCATTGTTCTCCGCGCAGCCATCGGTGTTCGCGCACATCGCCGAAGACGACGGCGGCGTGCAGGGATTCGCCCTCTGGTTCCGGAATTTCTCCACCTGGGAAGGCGTCCACGGCATCTATCTGGAGGACCTCTACGTGCGGCCCGAGGCCCGCGGCCGCGGCTACGGCAAGGCCCTGCTGCAGACTCTGGCCAGCCATGCGGTGGCCTCCGGCTATGCCCGGGTGGAGTGGGCGGTGCTGAACTGGAACAGTCCGTCCATCGATTTCTACCGCAGCCTGGGCGCCCGTCCGCAGGAGGAATGGTCGACGTTCCGGCTGACCGGCGACGCCCTGTCCGCTTTCGGGACGGTGGATCGGGTCTCCCTGTGACCGGGCAGCCGCACCGGGTGGCCGGAGCCTACCGCCAGCGCGGGATGCGGATAGCGGAGCATTTCTTCACCGTTCCACTGGACCATTCCGACCCTGGCGGCGAATCTCTGGAGATCTTTGCCCGGGAATACTCCTCCACTGAGCACGACGACGACGCCGCCGCCCGCCTGCCCTGGCTGCTGTTCCTGCAGGGCGGCCCCGGCGGACGCGGCAACCGGGTGACCTCGCTGGGCGGCTGGATGAAAGAAGCGGCCAAGTCCTTCCGGATCCTGATGCTGGACCAGCGGGGCACCGGCTTGTCCGCCCCGGTGAACCGGCAGACGTTGCCGCTGCGCGGCGGCGCCGCGGAACAGGCGGACTACCTGACCCATTTCCGCGCGGATTCCATTGTGCACGACGCCGAACTGATCCGGCGGCAACTCGAGAGCGGGCCGTGGAGCATCTTCGGCCAAAGCTACGGCGGTTTCTGCTCGCTGACCTACCTCTCACTCGCACCGGAAGGGCTGCAGGAAGTCCTGATCACCGGCGGCCTGGCTCCGCTGGCCGGCGACGCCGACCGGGTCTACCGGGCCACTTTCCCCCGGGTGGAGGCCCGCAACCGGGAGTATTTCGAGCGCTACCCGCAGGACCGTGCGCGGGTCACCGCCGTCGCGCGGCATCTGGACACGGTTCCCGAGTACCTGCCCTCCGGTGAGCGGCTGACGACCGGCCGGTTCCAGATGGCCGGGTCGTTCCTGGGCGGCAACACCCGGATCGACGCCCTGCACTACCTGCTGGAGGAGGCGTTCGTCCAGACTCCGGCCGGCCAGCGGCTCTCCGACTCCTTCCTGGAACAGCTGGCCGCTCTGGTTAGCCGGGCCGCCAACCCGCTGTACGCGCTGATGCACGAGTCGATCTATGCCCAGCACGCAGCGACCGGCTGGGCGGCATGGCGGGTCCTCCGCGACTTCCCGCAGTTTTCTCCCGAGGCCGCGGAACCGCTGCTGACCGGCGAGATGATCTACCCGTGGTACTTCGAACAGGACCCTGGCCTGGTGCCGCTCCGCGAGGTCGCCGAGCTGCTGGCCGCCAAGTCCGACTGGCCCGCGCTCTACGACCGAGACCGCCTGGCCGGGAACACCGTCCCGGTGGCAGCCGCTGTGTACCGCGACGACATTTATGTGGAGCGCGGACTGTCGCTGGAGACGGCTGGCCAGGTCAACGGGCTCCAGGTCTGGGAAACCGACCAGTTCCATCATGACGGCATTGCCGACGACGGCGAGGCCATCTTCGCCCGGCTGCTCGGCATGGTTCGGAACTAGCCGGCAACTCCTGTACGGGCGCCCCGTCGCCAGGCAGTGGCAGCGGCGCCGAGCAGGACCCCGGCGACGATGCCCGCCGTCGCGTTGAGGCCGGCGAACCCCATGGCGGCCAGCACCGGACCGGAGAACGCGGCACCCATTGCCCCGGCCGCGCCCATGAGCGTGTCCGACAAGCCTTGAGCGGGAACGCGTTCCGCCTCCGGGACCGACTCGGCCAACAGCGTGGATCCGGCGATCACCGAGGCGGACCAGCCCAGGCCCAGCAGCATCAGTCCGGCCCCCACCAGCCAGGTATCCTGCTGGCCCGCGCCGGCAAGGGCTGTAGCGGTCAGCAGCATCAGCTGTCCCAGCACGATGGTGCCGACTCGGCCGAGCCGGTCGGTCAGCCAGCCCATCAGCGGCGAGAGCGCATACATGCCGGCCATGTGCAGTGAAATGGTGAAGCCGATGATTGCGAAGGTGTCGGTCTGGCTGTGCTGATGTCCGCCCGCATGGTCCAGCGCTTGCAGGTGGACCGGGGTCATGGACATGACTGCCACCATGACCAGATGGGCGCCGATCACCGCAGCCAGCGCGAGCATGGCCATCGGATGCTGGCGCACCGCGGCCACACCGGTGCGCAGCGTTCCGCGGCGTTGGAGCGGGCGGAGGTCGCCTGCGCCAGTGCCGAGCGAACGTGCGTAGCGCAGCGGATCGGGCCGCAGCCCCACCAGCAGCAGGGCGGCGCCGATGGCCATCCCGGCCATCGAGAACAGGAAGGGCCCGGACGATTCCGGCAGCCCGAGCGCAGCGCCCAGTTCGGCACCCGGCCGGATCAGGTTCGGTCCGGCGACGGCACCCACGGTGATGGACCAGACGACGAAAGCCAGGTCCCGGCCCCGATGCTGGGGCACGGCCAGGTCCACCGCGGCGAAGCGCGCCTGCAGGTTGGCCGCGTTACCTACACCCAGCAAGGCCGAACCGGCCAGCAGCACGGCAAAGGACCCCGTGACGGGTGCAAGCGCCATCAGTGCGGATCCCAGCAGGGCCAGCAGCAGGCCGGTGACCAACGCCCGCCGGCGTCCGGACCGGGCGGCGGTCCCCGCCAACGGCAGGGCGGCCAGCGCGGCGGCCAACGAAATCGCCATGGTGGACGTTCCGGCCAGCGCCTCGCTGCCGGTGAGCTCTACCGCCAGCAGCGAGCCGATGGCGAGACCCGCACCATGGCCCAGGCCGCTGAACAGCTGCGCCATGGACAGGGAAATGACAACGCGGCGCTGAACGGCCCTCGTGCGAGGGTCTGCGTTCAGCGCCGCGTTGCTCAGTTCTTTCACACGCCGAGCCTAGCCGACGGACGACCGGTTGTACCGGTGTTACTCAGTGTCGGACTTGGCCCGTTCGGCGTCGGAGTTGGCCGGTTCCGTGTCTTTTGCCGGTTCAGTGTCGGACTTGGCCCGTTCAGCGTCCTGGGCCAGCCGCGCGTCGATGGCGGCCTGACGCCCGGCCGGGCTGAGCAGGCTGGCCACCGTGGCGACCACCAGGGTGCCGATGATCACGGCCAAGCTCAACCCGGTGCTGATCTCCGGGATCCACTCGATGTGCTGGCCGCCGTTGATGAACGGCAACTCGTTCTCGTGCAGGGCGTGGAAAATCAGCTTCACGCCGATGAAGGCCAGAATCACGGACAGGCCATGCTTCAGGTAGACCAGTCGGTCCATCAGGCCGCCCAGCAGGAAGTAGAGCTGGCGCAGACCCATCAGCGCGAAGATGTTCGCGGTGAACACGATGAAGGCGCTCTGGGTCAGGCCGAAGATCGCCGGGATGGAGTCAACCGCGAACAGAAGGTCGGTCATGCCGATGGTGATGAAGACCAAGACCATCGGGGTGAACAAGCGCTTCCCGTCCACCGTGGTGCGCAGCTTGTTGCCGTCGTAGTGCTCGCTTACCGGCAGCTTCTTGGTCAGCCGGGCCACCAGCCCGGACTCGGACCCTTCTTCCTCGTCTTCACCGGAGTCGGTGGCCTGCTTCCAGGCGGTCCAGAGCAGGAAGGCACCGAAGATGTAGAAGACCCAGCTGAAGTGGGCAATCACGGTAGCGCCCAGCAGGATGAAGATACCGCGCAGGACCAGCGCGATGATGATGCCGAACATCAGCACTTCCTGCTGGTACTTCCGCGGGACGGAGAACCTGGCCATGATGATGATGAAGACAAACAGGTTGTCTACGCTGAGGCTGTACTCGGTGATCCAGCCCGCCACGAACTCCTGGCCGTAGTCCGGGCCTGCCTGCCAGAAGAGCAGGCCGGCGAAGATCAGGGCCAAGGTGACGTAGAAGCCTACCCAGAGCCCGGCTTCCTTCATGGACGGCTCGTGTGGCCGCTTGACCACGTAGAGCAGGTCAAACAGCAGGATGATGCCCAGGACCACAAACGAGATGATCTCAAAGGGCAGCGTTAATTGGTCCGACACGGAACCTTGCCTTTCACAGAAGATGCCGCGCGTGTGCGGTGCGCGGGTGCGAGTGTTCGCCGCAAGTCTCTCCGCCTGCCCTGACCGGCCAGGCCACTGCGCCCGGCGGGGCTTCGATGCCCCGCGTGCTGACGTTCACAGTGTTCGGGATACTCCCCTACGCTCGGTCAAGTGTAGCGCAGGCAGGGATCACGACGGCGGTGCGCACCGCCGTCGTGATCCCCACCATACGGCTGGCAAGGCAGGCGACGCACGTGTCAGGCGTGGCCGGCGGCGCGCATCTGCCGCAGGTCCTTCTTCAGGTCGGAGACCTCGTCGCGCAGCCGGGCGGCCAGCTCGAATTGCAGTTCCGCCGCAGCGGCGTGCATTTGCTCGGTCATCTGCGCGATCAGCTCGCCCAGGTCCTCGGCCGGCGCAGCAGTCAGCCCGTCGCGGCGAACCTTGTCCTTGGACACTGCCGCGGAAAATCCGCGCTTGCCCTTGCCGTAGTCAAAGTCCTTCAGCAGCTGCTGGGTGTCGGCGTCTTCGCGGGCCAACTGGTCCGTGATGTCCGCAATCCGCTTGCGCAGCGGCTGCGGATCCACGCCGTGCTGCTTGTTGTGGGCAATCTGGATCTCACGGCGCCGGTTGGTTTCCTCGATGGCATTGGCCATCGAGTCGGTGATCTTGTCCGCGTACATGTGCACCTGGCCGGAGACGTTGCGGGCGGCACGGCCGATGGTCTGGATCAGCGACGTGCTGCTGCGCAGGAAGCCCTCTTTGTCCGCATCCAGGATCGCGACCAGCGAGACTTCGGGCAGGTCCAGGCCCTCGCGGAGCAGGTTGATGCCCACCAGCACGTCGAAGGCGCCCATCCGCAGCTCACGGAGAAGCTCCACGCGGCGCAGCGTGTCCACGTCGGAGTGCAGGTACTGTACCTTGACCCCGTGCTCGTTCAGGTAGTCGGTAAGGTCCTCGGCCATCCGCTTGGTCAGCGTGGTGACCAGGACGCGTTCGTTCCGCTCCACCCGCGCGTTGATCTCGCCCAGCAGGTCGTCGATCTGGCCCTTGGTCGGCTTGACGATGACCTCCGGGTCCACCAGGCCCGTGGGCCGGATGATCTGCTGCACATACCCGTCTGACTTGGACAGCTCGTACTTGCCCGGCGTGGCGGAGAGGTAGACGGTCTGCCCGATCCGCTCCAGGAACTCGTCCCACTTCAGCGGCCGGTTGTCCATCGCGGACGGCAGCCGGAAACCGTGGTCCACCAGGGTCCGTTTGCGGGACATGTCGCCCTCGTACATCGCGCCGATCTGCGGCACGGTCACATGCGATTCGTCGATCACCAGCAGGAAGTCGTCCGGGAAGTAATCCAGCAGGCAGTGCGGCGCCGTGCCCGGACCGCGGCCATCGATGTGCCGGGAGTAGTTTTCGATGCCGTTGCAGAACCCCATCTGCTGCATCATTTCCAGGTCATAGGTGGTGCGCATCCGGAGCCGCTGCGCTTCCACCAGCTTGTTCTGCGACTCGAGCACCTGCAGCCGGTCGCGCAGTTCGTCCTCTATTTCCTTGACCGCGCGGCTCATCCGGTCCTCGCCGGCCACGTAGTGCGAGGCCGGGAAGACATACATCTCCGTCTCTTCGCGGATGATCTCGCCGGTGACCGGGTGCAGTGTCTGGATCTGTTCGATCTCGTCGCCGAAGAACTCGATCCGGACCGCCAGCTCCTCGTACATCGGAATGATCTCCACCGTGTCGCCGCGAACCCGGAAGGTGCCACGGTGGAAGTCGATGTCATTGCGGGCGTATTGCATGGCGACGAACCGGCGCAACATGTCGTCGCGGTTCATTTCGGCGCCCTTGCGCAGCGTCACCATTCCGGCGATGTACTCTTCCGGCGTGCCCAGGCCGTAGATGCAGGACACGGTGGCCACCACGATGACGTCGCGCCGGGTCAGCAGCGCGTTGGTGGCCGAGTGGCGCAGGCGTTCGACTTCCTCATTGATGGAGGAGTCTTTCTCAATGAAAGTGTCCGTCTGCGGGACGTAGGCTTCCGGCTGGTAGTAGTCGTAGTACGAAACGAAGTACTCCACGGCGTTGTTCGGCAGCAATTCGCGGAACTCGTTGGCCAGCTGGGCCGCCAAAGTTTTGTTCTGCACCAGCACCAGGGTGGGCCGCTGTACCTGTTCCACCAGCCAGGCGGTGGTGGCGGATTTGCCGGTACCGGTAGCGCCGAGCAGCACCACGTCTTTCTCTCCGGCCTGGATCCTTTCCGTCAGTTCGGCGATGGCTGTCGGCTGGTCGCCCGCGGGCTGGAACTCGCTGACGACTTCGAAGGGCGCTACAACGCGTTTGATGTCCTGCGCAAGACTCATGCCGTTAACCGTAGACCCGATTCCGGTCAGTGTGGGTCCTGAATCGCTCTGGGCAAAAATCGGCGGCTGCGCTTCCCCTGCCGCCTCCATACACCGTTGCCTCGGCGCAGTAGTGTGCGGTAGATCTGTCCGTGCACCCGACGACGAACGGCAGGCACATCATGGACCAGATCCGGACCTATCCCGAGGGCGTGACATCGTGGATCGACGTCGAACACCGGGACATTGAGCAGGCAAAGGACTTCTACGGTGGCCTGTTCGGCTGGACGTTCGCCGACGCAACGCCGCCGGGCGCCTCTCCGCGCTACGTGATCGCCCAACTCGACGGCCGCGATGCCGCCGGACTCGGCGAAGGCCCAGCCGGAGGCGGCGTGGGCACAGCCGCCGGCGGCGGGCCGGCCTGGAACACGTACGTGGCGGTCGATGATTCCGAGGTTGCCCTGGACAGGATCCGCTCCGCGGGCGGCCGGGTGCTCTCCGGTCCGCAGGCTGCCGGGGAAGGCGGCCGGTCAACGGTGTGCGCCGATCCGGCCGGTGTCGTATTCCGGCTCTGGCAGGCGCGGCGCCGCCCGGGTGCCCAGGCGGTCAATGTGCCGGGGGCGTGGAACTTCAGCGACCTCCACGCCGCGGATCCTGCCGCGGCCAGGGAATTCTACGGCCGGGTGTTCGGCTGGCAGTTCGACGACCTCGGGTTCGGCAGCATGATTCGCGTCCCCGGCTATGGCGACCACTTGCAGTCGACCAGTGACCCGGAGATCCACGAGCGCCAGTCTGGTATCGCTGCTCCCCCGGGCTTCGCGGACGCCATCGGGTGGCTCTCAGAGGTGCAGCCCGGGGAGGCACCACACTGGCACGTAGCCTTCACCGTCGCCGACCGCGATGCGACGGCGGCCGATGCCGAGCGGTTGGGCGGAGAGGTGCTCGACCGGACCGACACGGACTGGACCCGGGATGCGGTGATCAGGGACCCGTGGGGAGCAGTCTTCACCGCCAGCCAGTTCACCCCTCCCTCCGGCTGAGAAACCCGCGCCGACGCTAGCCGCCGAGAGCGGGCGGTTTCCAGCCTGTGTCCTCGGCCCACCGATTCATCTGCGGGTCTGCCGTTTGGCTGAACCAGTCTTCCTTGGCCCGGGCGTAGCGGCCGGCGGATGGGTCCGCGGCATGCAGTGCTGCCAGCCGCCGCTTCTCGGCCACATACGCTTCGGCTGCGCCCTGATCTGCCCGCAGCCAATCGCGGAACAACAAGGCAAAACGCCAACCCGGTGAACCCGCTGCCCGGACGTGCACATTGACGGCCCGGCCCGGATCGGCGTTGCCGTGCAGCCGCTTGGCCCAGTCGCCCGGCTCCGGATGCTGCGGTTTCGCGGTGTCGCGCCAACTGCCGGGCCACCGCGGGAAACCGGCCGCGGCCAGCGCCTCGGCGGCCGAATCGGCATCCGCCATGCTGGCCACCGTGACCTGCAGGTCCAGCACGTCCTTGGCCGGCAGGCCCGGGACGGCCGTTGACCCAATGTGATCGACGGCCATGATCCGCGGGTCGGAGCGCCTGATCCGCTCCGCCAGCAAGGCTGCCTGCGCGGGCCACTGCGGTTGCGGATCCACCAGCACCGGCGGCCCCAGGCGCGGAGCCAGCCGCCCGGCCAGCAGGTTCTGGTTGAAGGGCACCAGCCGCTCCTCCCAGAGGGCATCCAGTGCGGCCAACAACTGCTCGCGTGTCCCGGTGTTGTTCAGCACCACGTCGGCGGAGGCCCTGCGTTCTGCCGACGAGGCCTGGGCAGCCATCCGGGAGCGGGCGTCCGCCTCGGTCATGCCACGGTCTTCAACCATGCGCCGCAGCCGCTCTTCGCTGGGAGCGTCGATCACCAAGACCAAGTGGAAGGAAGGGCTCTGCCCGGTTTCCACCAGCAGTGGGATGTCCTGGACAAGGATTCCACCCTCGCCGGCCGCAGCCACCCTTTCGGCTGCACGTGCGCGGACCAGCGGATGCACAATCGTGTTCAGGCGCTCGCGCTGGGCCGGATCATTGAACACCAAGGCGCCCAGCGCCGGGCGGTTCAGCCGACCCTCGGCATCCAGGACCTCCGGGCCGAAGGCTTCGACAACCGCGAGCAGGCCATCGGTGCCGGGCTCTACTACTTCCCGGGCGATGGCATCGGCGTCGACCAGGGTTGCGCCCAGCTCCGCCAGTCGCCGGGCGGCAAGCGATTTTCCGGCCGCGATTCCACCTGTCAGTCCGATTCTCAACACGGCCTCAGTCTAGCCAGCAGGCCAGCTGACACCGTGCCACATACTCGGTCCGGCGGAAAGCCGACCCGGCTGCGCGGCAGCCGGGACCGGAACAACAACGCCCGCGCCAAGGGCCCGCGGCGGAACCGCACCACACCGTCGTCGTGGTCTGCACGCCGACCGCGAATGCGGCCCGCGGCGGAACCGCACCACACCGTCGTCGTGGTCTGCACGCCGACCGCCGAGGCAGCGGCTGTTGTGGGCCGGTTACTCCTCGTGTCCTTGGTCTGCGCTCATCTGGTCCTCGGCCGGTGGGGTTTCGCCGGGCGGAACCCCACCGCCGGGTTCCAGCCCGGTGACGTTCTGTTCTTGCGGATCCGGATTGGCCGAGTCGCCCTGTTGAGCCGACACCCTTTCCGCACTCGTCGTCTCCGAGTCCGGCCCCTGGTCCTGTTCGTCCTGGATGCGCCGATCGAATTCGGGCTGATACTTCGCCATGGCTCCACCGTTCGTTGCCGGGTCGGCCGCACCGCTACCGGACGGCCACTTACCGCCACACTAGGCACGGTCCTCCCGGCCGGACAAGGGGCCTCTCGGCCAGTTGCGGGCAGGAGCGCATGGACAACGGGACAATCCGGCGCCCCGGCTCCAGCCCCCGATGCAAAGACGATTAGGCTGGAAGATGTGCTTCAACCGTCCACCGCCAGCAGTTACACCACCGTTGCCGGCGAACACCGCCATGAGATCGAGATCAAGCGTTCGCGATTCATCACCGTAATGCGCCGTGCGGAGACCGAGGACGAGGCCCGCAACCTGGTGTCGGACCTGCGCCGTGAGTTCCATGATGCCAGGCACCACTGCAGCGCCTTCGTGCTTGGTCCCGATCGCGCGGTCCAGCGCTCCAATGACGACGGCGAGCCCTCCGGCACGGCCGGCATCCCCATGCTGGAGGCCCTGCTCAAACGTGAGACCGCACCGGGGGTGACGGACCTGAGCGACGTCGCCGCCGTCGTCGTGCGTTACTTCGGCGGGATCCTGCTGGGCGCTGGCGGGCTGGTGCGGGCTTATTCAGAATCGGTGTCGGAGGCCGTTTCCACCGCTGACCTGGTCCAGCGGCGCAGGATGCTGTTGTTCGCGGCCCCCACCTTGCACGCGGACGCCGGCCGGCTGGAAAATGACCTGCGGGCCACCGGAACCGTCGTGCTGGGCACCGACTATGGTGCAACTGATGTGCGGATCCGGCTGGCTCTGGAAGACACGCCGGAAGTGATCGAACGCTTCAAGGAACAATTGGCAGCCTTGACCTCGGGCGGGCCGGCTCCCGTTGAACTGGGGACGGAGTGGGTAGACCTTGGCTGACCATCGCGCCGTAGCCGGGGACTCCGGGGACACCGCCCGGACCCTCCGACCCGGCCTGGACTTTGCCGCGCTCCGGCGGTGGCCGGACGTGGAAGCGGACAACCTGTTCGCGTACGACGCCGCCGACAAGCTACTGCTGGACACCGCCGAACCTCTGATCGGCGGTCTGGCGGGAAGCCGGATCGCGGTGGTCAATGACCATTACGGGGCGATCACCCTGGCCCTGGCTGCTGCCGGCAAACAGCGAATCCGCGTGCTGCAGGACGCCCTCAGCTCGGAGCACGCGCTGGACAACAACGCCTCCCGGCTTGGATTATCGGGCTACAACCACCGCCCGCTGGAGCCGGCCGCCTTTGACGGCGTCCGGCTGGTACTCCTTCAGTTGCCGCGCTCGCTCGATGCGCTGGAGGAGATCGCCGGTTACGTCGCCGCGGCGGCGGCTCCAGACGTGACGATGCTGGCGGGCGGCCGGGTCAAGCACATGAGCACCGCGATGAACTCCGTACTGGCAACATCGTTCTCCTCCGTGACGGCGGGTCTGGCGCGGCAAAAAGCACGGATCCTGACCGCTTCTGGTCCGCTGCCTTCGGTCGGCGCACGCTTCCCACGCACCGAAGAGCACGACGCCGGTCTCCCGGTTCCACTGCGACTGGTCGCCTTTGGCGGCACCTTTGGCGGGCCCAAACTGGACCCGGGAACCCGGTTCCTGCTCCCCCTGCTCGCCGGTGCCCGGGAGGCCGGCCGGGCGGTGGACCTTGGATGCGGCAACGGAACGATCGCCGCCTATCTGGCTCTGGCCCGCGGCGGACTGCGGGTGCTGGCTATGGACCAGTCCGCCTCCGCGGTCAGATCAGCGCGCGCCACCGCCGAGGCCAACGCGGTGGCGGACCGGGTAGAGGTCCGTCGGGACGATGCACTGTCCTCGCTGCCTGATGCTTCCGAGCAACTGATCGTCCTGAATCCGCCGTTCCATATCGGCAACGCCGTCCATGCCGGCATTGCCCTAAAGCTCTTCGCCGACGCCGGCCGAGTCCTGACCCCCGGGGGTGAACTGTGGACGGTGTGGAACAGCCATTTGGCCTACAAGCCTTCATTGAACCGCTTGGTAGGACCTACCCGCCAGGTGGCGAGGAATCCCAAGTTCACGGTCACGGTGAGCATCAGGGCCTGACGCGGCGTCAGGCTTCGGCGGTGAGCACCAGAGCCTAACTCGACGTCAGGCTTCGGTGCCGTAGTAGCGGCGAAGCTCGGCTTCTTCTTCCGGGGTCAGGCCTTCGGAGGCCGCCGGCGAGGGCGAGTCTTTGATGGTGTCGTGGCTGTAGGCGACGAACACATCGTGGGGCTCTATCCGCGCGCCGGCGATCGGCACGAACTTTTCACGGCTGTCCGCCAGGCCCAGTCCCACCGTGATCCAGGTGATGGCCCCGGTGACCGGGTCCTCGTGGACTTGGCCCACCACCCCCAGTTTCCGTTCCGAGTCGTCCCACACCGTGGCTTGCTGAAGGGCGTGGATGTCTACTTCGTCCGGCATGTTCTCTCCGTCCTGGCCAATGGCCTGCCCTGGAGTGCGTTTCCCACACCCTAGCGCAGTGTCTTCAGTTTTGGATGCGGGCTGTCCGACGGCTCGTCCAGTGACGAGTCTCGGATGTCAGGAGAGCCGCCACGTCACCTTCAGCGTACGGTCTGCGTACCACTGATCAGGCAACTTTTTCCCAAGACCAATAACGGCGCAATAACGGCGCGATAACGGGGCCGGCGGTTCACTTTAAGCGCATTGCAAACGCAGCTTCATGGGGTTCTTGGGGAGAACAGCGATGCTCACTAATCCGACCCGCCATTCCCTGGCGACCCTTGTGATCAAGCTCCTGGCAGGAGAACGAGGGATATCATGCCGATCATCAAGGATCCGCATCTGTTCAATGAGCAGAGCCTGTTCGTCGACCTTGAAGGGGTGCTCGGCCGCCGCCTCTACCTGAAGATCGAGGGGTTCAACTTCGCCGGCTCGATCAAGCTCAAGCCCGCGCGGGAAATGGTCGAGCGCGCCGAGCGGGAGGGCTCAATCGGCCCAGACTCCATCTTGGTGGAGTCGTCCTCGGGAAACCTCGGCGTTGCGCTCAGCATGATCGCGGCCAGCAAGGGATACCGCTTCGTGTGCGTGATCGATCCACGCTGCAATCCGGCGACCCGGCAAGTCATGGAGTCGCTCGGGGCGCAGGTGGACCTGGTCACCGAACCGGATCCCGTTGACGGCTTCCTCGGAGCCCGGCTCAACCACGTCCGGGACCTCTGCGCGTCCGACGAGCGGTACATCTGGCTCAACCAGTACACCAATCCCGGCAACTGGGGCGCGCACTACCGGTGGACCGCCCCCGAGATTTCCCAGCAGTTCCCCGAACTGGACGTGCTGTTTGTGGGAGCCGGGACCACGGGAACACTGATGGGCTGCGCGCGGTACTTCCGCGAGCACCGGCCCGACGTCCGGGTTGTCGCGGTGGACGCCGCAGGATCGGTTTCCTTCGGCGGCGAGCCCGCGACCCGCCTGATCCCGGGGCTCGGAATGAGCGTACGTCCGCCGCAGCTCGACGAGTCTCTGATCGATGACGTGGTGATCGTCGAAGAGCCGGACACCGTGCGTGCCTGCCACCGCCTCGCCGCCTGCGGATTCATGCTGGGTGGCTCCACCGGGACCGTGGTCCACGGCGCCCTGTCCTGGCTCGCCGACCACAACGCCCAGGACGCCACCGCCGTGGCCATCTCGCCAGATCTGGGCCGTCCGTACTTGGAAACCGTCTACAACCCCGACTGGGTGCTCGACCACTTCGGCGCCGAAGCGCTGGCCTCCGCTGACGCGTCGGTGGCCCCGGACCCATTGTCCGGCTCTGTGTCAGGTTCACAGCTCACGGCACCGGCCCCCGTGGCCGATCCCGTTGCCACCGCCTCACTAAGGAGCTTTGTGCAGTGAAACTGCCCGTCCATGACCTGCAGGGGGCTCCACGTTCCAGACCTCCGACGAAGCCCCCGGCTCCTGAGGCGCCCGAGGCGCCGGCGGACAACGGTCCTGCAGCCGCGCCTGCCAAGGTGGCGCGTGCTGCTTTGGAGCGCCGGCTGGCGGATCTTCTCGCATCGGTGGTGAAGAAGGACGATGTTTCCCTGGACCACAACTTCTTCTACGAATTGGGCGCCGACTCCTTGGTGATGGCGCAGTTCTGCGCCCGGGTGCGCAAACAGCCGGACCTGCCGGCTGTCTCGATCAAGGACATCTACCAGAACCCAACGATCTCGGCGCTGGCGGCAGCCCTGGCACCGGCGGAAGAAACGTCAGCGGCGGCACAACTGCAGGAACAGCTGTCCGAGGTCCTCGCCGGCGTGCTGGAGATCGAGCAGGTGCCGGCCGACGCCGACTTCTTCCACGACCTGGGTGCCGACTCGATGGTCATGGCCCGGTTCTGCGCCCGCGTGCGCAAGCAGCCGGACCTGCCGCCAATATCCATGAAGGAGATCTACAGCAACCCCAATATCTCCGCACTGGCCATGGCACTCCATGTGCCCCCGCAGCAGGACAAGGAGGCGCTGCCCCCGCCGACCCTGGCCCCCGCGCCGGAGATACCACCTCCCATGGACGCACGGACCTGGGAATATGTCGCCTGCGGCGCCCTGCAGGTGCTTGTCTACCTTGGCTATTGTGTGCTGGCCGGCTTCATCATGGTCGTCGGATACCTATGGTTGTTCCCGGACGCGGCGGCAGGTAACCACGATTGGGTAAGCCATGGAACGCCCTTCTGGGAGCTTTACCTGCGCTCAATCGCCTATACCGCTGCCACGTTCGTCGTGATGTGCATCCTGCCGGTGGCTGCCAAGTGGATTTTCATCGGGCGGTTCCGGCCCAAGGAGATCCGCATCTGGAGCCTGGCCTACTTCCGGTTCTGGCTGGTCAAGGCGCTGATGCGCACCTCCCCGCTCTCGCTGATGGCCGGGTCGCCGCTCACCACCTTCTACCTAAGGGCCATGGGGGCGAAGGTCGGCCGCAACGTGATGATCATGACCAACCGGCTGCCGATCTGCACCGACCTGCTGACGATCGGCGAAGGGACCGTGATCCGCAAGGACGCCTTGCTCAATGGATACCGTGCCCACGGGGGCGTCATCCAAGTGGGCGGGGTCACGCTGGGCAAGGACGTGATCATCGGCGAGGGGAGCGTCTTGGACATCGACACGGCCATGGGCGACCACTCGCAACTGGGCCACCGGTCCACGCTCTACACCGGCCAATCCGTGCCCGACGGCGAGCGATGGCACGGTTCGCCGGGCCGGCCGGGGGCTGCGGACTACGCCACCGTTGAGCCGACGCCCTACCGGCCGTGGCGCCGGGGATGGTTCGCGGCCTCCCAACTCGTGGGCACCATCGGGCTGGGTCGGACGATGTGGGGACTGGTGATCACGCTGGTAATCCTGGCGGACCCGAACGTGGCGGCGCTGCTAGGAACGCACGACTGGGCGTTCGGCGGCTGGATCTTCTACGCAGACGCCGTCGCCTATGCCGGCCTGGGCGTCATCGGTGGAACGATCGTGGCGCTGGTCCTCATCACTACCCTGCCGCAACTGCTCCAACTCGTGTTGAAGCCCAACAGGGTCTATCCGCTGTTCGGCCTGCGTGACGCGGCAGCACGGACGGTGTCAAAAATGACCAACAGTCCCATGCTCGGGCAGTTGTTCGGCGACAGCTCCTACGTCGTGAACTACGTGCGGGCCATCGGGTACCGCCAGCCGCAGGTGCAACAGACCGGCTCGAATTTTGGTACCGGGTTTAAGCACGACAACCCGTTCCTTTCAACCATCGGCTCCGGCACGATGATCGCCGACGGGGTGTCATTCATGAACGCGGAATACTCGGCGACGTCGTTCAAGCTCAGTGGGGTGGCGATCGGTGCCCGCAACTTCCTGGGCAACGCCGTCCTGTACCCCGCCGAAGCCAAGACCGGCGACAACTGTCTGCTCGCGACCAAAGTCATGATCCCGGTCGACGGGCCGGTGCGCCAAGACGTGGGTCTGCTCGGATCGCCGGCGTTCGAGATCCCCCGCTCTGTGCTGCGGGACACCCTCCCCGAAGAGCAGAGGAGCCGCACCGATCTCCGCCGCGACTTAGCGGCCAAGAACGGTCACAACCTGCGCACCATGGCGCTCCTGATGCTGGCACGGTGGTTCAACGCCTCGGTGGCCCTGCTGGTGATGTTCGCCGGCCTCGAGTTGACCGACCAATACGGTTTCCTGGCGCTCAGCGCGTCCTTCGTGGTGCTGCTCGTGCTCGGCGTGCTGGTCCCGATCGGCCTCCAACATCTCGCGACCGGGTTCCGGGGGCTCCGGCCCCAGTTGTGCTCCATCTACAACCCCTACTTCTGGTGGCACGAGCGGTACTGGAAGCTGCAGGCCCAGAGCCGGTACTTGGCTGTCTTCAACGGAACGCCGTTCAAGCCGCTGATCTGGCGTCTGCTGGGCGTACGGATCGGCTCCCGGGTCTACGACGACGGCCTCGCGGTCATCGAACGGTCCCTGGTGACGATCGGCTCCCGCTGCACGTTCAACAACGGCACCACCATCCAGTCCCATTCCCAGGAGGACGGGATGTTCAAGTCCGACTACAACGTGGTCGGGGACGACGTCACGCTGGGTGTGGCAGCTTTTATCCACTACGGCGTGACCGTTGAGGACGGTGCCGTCGTGGCTGCCGACTCCTTCGTGATGAAGGGGACCACGCTTCCTCGGGGCACTTTGTGGGGCGGCAACCCGGCCGAAGAGGCCCCTACCCCCGCCATCTCCCCCATCGCACTGGAAAGGCCCGTTTCATGACCATCACCACTGCGCAGACCTGCCGCACCGCCGCTGGCCAGGCTCCGGCCCCGAATGTCGACCGGACTGCTGCCGCTGGTGCCGTCCCGACGGCGATTCCCCGGTGGACCCAGGACCGCCAGCCGGGTCAGGCAAGGATCGAGGTGGCGGTTCCCGAGGACCTGCACCAGTCCGTGCGGACCCTGTCCCGCGAGCTGGATGTGACCCCTGCGGCGATCTGGCTGGCGGCTCACGCCAGGGTGCTTCAGGCGCTGTCCGGCGAGGCAGAGGTCACCACCGGCTGGAGGGACACCTCAGGGACCTGGCCGTGCGAGCTGGAGCCGGGCCAAGGATCATGGCTGGCGCTTGTCTCCGCGGCGCACAGCCGGCAGATCCAGGCCGGGGCAGAGCAGACCGGCCCCGGGCAGGCCGGCCATGACGCGGCCACCCCGGGCTACGAGGTGGTATTCGATGCCCTCCGGGACAACGATCCCGACCTGCCGGAGAGCATTGTCTTGGGCATTTCACTCCGCGATACCGAAGGCGGCGCAACCTTGCGCCTGCGCTATCGGCGCGACGTCATCAACGAGGATGCGGCCCTCCGGATCGCCGGCTACCACCTCGCCGCGGTCCGCCACCTGGTGGCAAACCCGGAGGCGGATCCCTTCGATGCCGATGTGGTTGATGCCCACGAGCAGCGCTTCCAGCTTGGGCAGCTCGCCGGGCCCGAACGCCCCCGGCCCCGGCAGCGCTTCCATGAGTTGTTCGAGGAACGCGTCCGGCAACATCCTGATCGCATTGCGGCTGTCCAGGACGCACGCGAATGGACATACTCGGAGCTGAACACCCGGGCCAACCACATCGCCCACGCCCTGCAGGCACGCGGACTGCAGGCGGAGGACGTTGTGGCGGTCGTCGCCGAGCGGGATCTGGAGTGGATGGCCGCCGTCATCGGCGTCTTCAAGGCCGGCGGCGCGTACCTGCCGATCGAACCGCACTTCCCTGCCGACCGGATCGCCAGAACACTCACCCGGGCCGGAAGCCGGATGGTGCTGACCGAGGAGGGCAGCACCGGCACGCTGGATCAAGCACTCGGCGGACTGCCCTCGGTTACCAGGCTTCTCTTCGACACCATCGAGTCCGAGGGGCACTCCAACGACGACCCCGGCCTGGAGGTTCGTCCCGACCAGCTCGCCTACGTCTATTTCACCTCGGGATCCACCGGGGAGCCGAAGGGCGCGATGTGCGAGCACGACGGGATGGTGAACCACCTGTACGCCAAAATCGAAGACCTCGGGATCGGCGCCGGCGACGTCGTCGCCCAGAGCGCCCCCCAATGCTTCGACATCTCGCTGTGGCAACTGGTCTCGGCACTGCTCGTGGGCGGTCGCACACACATTGTCGCGCAGGACCGCATCCTCGACGTCGAGCGGTTCATCGACACGGTGGAACAGGGCGCGGTCGCGGTCTTCCAGGTCGTTCCCTCGTATTTGGACGCGGTGGTGGCCTACTTGGCCGGCAACCCCCGCGCCCTGCCGAACCTCCGCTGCGTCTCGGCGACCGGGGAGGCCCTGAAACGTGAACTGGTCCGCCGCTGGTTCGACGTGATGCCGGACGTCAAACTGGTCAACGCCTACGGACTCACGGAGACCTCGGACGACACCAACCACGAGGTGATGAGCGCAGCGCCTGCGGGCAGTTCAGTGCCACTGGGTCCACCGATTTCGAACGTCAGGATCCACATCCTCGACGAGCGGCAACGGCTCGTGCCGCTCGGAGCGCCGGGCGAGATCGCCTTCTCCGGAGTGTGCGTGGGCCGCGGCTACATCAACGATCCGGAACGAACGGCCCTGGCCTACTCCACCGACCCCTACGTGGACGGTGCGCGGCTCTACCGGGCGGGCGACTACGGCCGCTGGTCCCCGGAGGGAAAGCTGGAGTATCTGGGCCGGCGGGACAACCAGGTCAAGATTTCCGGGTTCCGCATCGAGATCGGCGACATCGAGAACGCGCTGCTGCGGGTTCCCGGCGTCCGCGACGGCGCCGTCGTCGTCGGTGAGGGCGCCGGACAGTCCAAGTTCCTGGTGGCGTTCTACTCCGGCAACGGGCAGCTCGAGGTCGATGAAATGCGCAGCGAGCTGGCCGCGCGGGTCCCGGGCTACATGGTTCCGTCGGCGTTCCGGTGGCAGGAGAGCCTGCCGCTGACCGGCAACGGAAAGATCGACCGGAAGGCCTTGACCCGGATGGCTCGGGAGGTCGTGCCCGAAGCCGGCACCGCGGCGCAGGCCCTCTCGGCCACCGAGCAGCGGCTCGCCGATGCATGGGCGACGGTGCTCGGCCTACCGGCGGGACGGATCGGCGCGCAGGACTCGTTCTTTGCCCTGGGCGGGACCTCGCTGTCCGCGGTGAAGCTGGCCGTCCTGCTCAAGCGCGCAGTGTCGATCAAGGACATCATGCAGTCGCCCGTCCTGTCCGACATGGCGGCCCTGCTCGAGGCCTCATCCCTGACGGACGCTGCCGTTTCGCCCGACCCGCGGCCGGCAGGAGCCGCCGCGGAGCCAGACCCAACGGCCCCGGTGGGAGGACCGGTTGGCCATTCCCACCCGCTACCCGTGAAAGGAAAGGACCTCTGATGTCGTCTCAAACACCCAGGATCCAGTTCGACGTGGAACGCCAGGCCGGCCGGACTCCGATGCTCACCGTCGATTACGGCCACGACCCCGTGCTGTGGGCCGAACAGAACCGTGAGGCGCTGCGCGCAGCGGTGGATGATCACGGCGCAGTACTGGTCCGCGGCCTGGGCCTGCGTGATCCAGCTGAAGTGGCCGGCGCCTTCCAGCGGCTGGTATCTGGCGGCCTCATGCCGGACCGGGAGGCTTTCGCCACCCGGCAGCCCTACCTGGATGGCGTGTACTCATCCCTCACCTGGCCCTCAAACCAGCCGATGTGCATGCACCAGGAGCTCAGCTATGCGCTCGAGTTCCCCGGTCTGATGCTCTTCGCCTGCCTCCGGGCACCCAGCGTCGGTGGGGTGACCGGCGTGGCGGACGCCAGCGCCGTGCTCGACGCCATCCCTCCGGACATCGTCCGGCGCTTCGAAGACGAGGGGTGGCTGCTCGCCCGCAGCTACAACGAGGACATCGGAGCCACCTACGAGGAGGCGTTCGGCGTCTCCGACCGCGCCGACGTCGAGAGCTACTGCCGCGCGCACGAGATCGAGTTCGAGTGGCAGCCAGACGGGGAGCTGCGCACCCGGCAACGGCGCCCTGCAGTGGTCCGGCACCCGGCGACCGGCCAACGCTGTTGGTTCAATCAGGTCGCGTTCCTGAACGAATGGACGATTGCGCCCGAGGTGCGGGAATACCTGGTGGACGTCTACGGTCCAGACGGTCTGCCGTTCAACACCCGGTTTGGCAACGGCGACCCGATTGGCGAGGACATCGTCGCCCTGCTGAACGAGATCTACGAGGCCCACACCCTTCGCACCCCCTGGGAACCGGGGGACCTGATGCTGGTCGATAACATCCGCATGGCCCACAGCCGCGAGGCGTACGAGGGACCGCGTGAGATCCTGGTCGGCATGGCCGAGCCGCGCAACGTATTCGATCTTGATACCCACACCTAGGACGGTGCACGATGACAGAAATCGCTACTCCCCCAGCCGCAGCGGCCGCAGAGCCGAAGACCGTGCCGTCATTCGCGGTCATTGCCGGCGCCCAGGTGCAACAGGTGCTGCAGGGCCGGGAGAAACAGGTCGTCGAGCTGGTCGAGCAAACCTATCGGGTGCATGCTGCCGGTGACTCGGTAAACCCGCCCTCCTACTTCCTGCGCTTCGCCGACCGACCCACCTCCCGCATCATCGCCCTGCCCGCGTCCGTTGGCGGTCAGGTGGAGGTTGACGGCATCAAGTGGGTTTCCAGCTTCCCGGACAACGTGGCATCGGGGATTCCACGTGCCTCGGCGGTACTCATCCTGAACGATCGGGCAACGGGATACCCGTTCGCATGCATGGAAAGCTCCATCATCAGCGCCTCCAGGACGGCTGCTTCGGCTGCCGCCGCTGCGGACTGGCTCAGCCGGGAACGCGGGCGCCCCCGCCGCATCGGCTTCTTCGGCGTCGGCCTCATCGCCCGGTACATCCACACCTTCCTGAACGCGACCGACTGGTCCTTCGACGAGATCGGGGTGTTCGACCTCTTGGGCGAAAGCGCGGAGGGTTTCAAAGGGTATCTTGAACGCAGCGGCGCCCAGGCCCGGGTGACCGTGCATGAGGGCCCCGAACAGCTGATCAGAAACAGCGACCTTGTCGTGTTCGCCACTGTGGCCGGGGAGCCGCACGTGCACGACACCACGTGGTTCGCGCACAATCCGCTGGTGCTTCACGTATCCCTGCGTGATCTGGCGCCGGAGATCCTGCTGGCGTCGACCAACATCCTCGACGACGTGGACCATTGCCTCAAGGCCGGGACGTCGGCCCACCTCGCGGAGCAGGCAGTCGGCAACCGGGATTTCGTGGACGGGACCCTGGCCGACGTCATGGATGGAAAAGTCTCGCTGCCGGACGACCGCCCAGTGGTGTTCTCTCCGTTCGGATTGGGCGTGCTGGACCTGGCGGTGGGCAAGTATGTCTACGACGAACTTGCCGGCAGCGGGCAGCTCCGAGTGGTCGAAGACTTCTTTTCCGAACTGCGTAGGTACGGCTGACCCGGCGGCCCACCACGTTTATCGAATCGCACCCACCGAGGAAGTGACACAATGCTCTCGTTAGCGCAGATGCTGGGGAATGTGTCCCAAGCACACGTCCAGTCCCCCGAGGACTGGGCACAATCGGTCACGGACGTCCTGCGGGACGCCGCGATCTACCATCAGGCCAGAAACGGCTTCTATCGTGCCCAGTGCGACGCGCTGGGAGTCGATCCCGCTGCGATCAACGACATCGGCGACCTGCAGGACCTGCCCCTGTTGCCGGTCAGCATGTTCAAACGTCCCGACGCGCAGGTGCTGCTTACCTGCTCGTTGGCCGACGTCGAGACCGAGACCCGCTCCAGCGGAACCCACGGTATCCAGTCCGTCGCCCGCCGCAACAGCGAGACAATGACGCGTGCGCTGGTTGGCCTCATCGGGACCTATCGGGAGTTCTTCAACTTGTCCGGCGGCGCGGGCCTGTTCTTGAACCCTACGGACTCCGAAGCCTCGGAGATGGGCCTGCTCAAGGACTTCAACATCCTGAACAGCGTCTTCGACCACCACGCCTACCTCGTTGACGATCAGGCGTTCGACGCCAGGGAGGCCATGGAGCACCTGCGCCGGTGGAAGGGTCACATGACCCGGCACATCGTCGGCCCGCCGTTCCTGATCAACCGGCTCCTCCGCTTCCTTGAACAGGAGAAAGTCAATGTGCGCTTGGACCCGTACAGCATGATCATCACGCTCGGGGGCTGGAAGCGGCACACGGCCGAGGCTATCCCTGAGGAAGCTTTCCGGGACCGATGCCACGACCTGCTCGGCGTCCGTCCGGCGAACGTGCGCGACATGTACGGCATGATCGAGTCGAACATGCTCGCCGTCGAATGCCACCTGCATCGCAAACACGTTCCGCCCTGGTGCTACATTTCCATCCGCGACCCCGGCCAGATCGGCAAGGAGCTCCCCTCGGGGGAGACGGGCACCATCGCCATACTGGACGCCCTCAACACCAGCTACCCCGGTTTCCTCCTCACCGACGACGTGGGCGACGTGGAAACCGGCACCTGTGGCTGCGGGAGAACCGGCCAGGTCATCAATTTCCGCCGCCGGGGGCAGGGCAGCGGCCTTGGCAACTGCCCCGTCAGCATCGAGCGCTACCTCGAATCGCGCAACAGCGCCGCCCATGAGGCGCCGGCTCTCGTGAAAGCCTGAGTCCGTAACCGGCTCAGCCGGCGCCTTCGGTTGCCGTGCCAGTGGCGAGGCCGTCTTCGATGCCGCCGAGCGAGACGGTCGCGCTGATGAGCGTTTCGGTCATCTGTTCCAGCACGGTCATGTCGACGTTGTCGATGGTGTCGCAGGCCTCGTGGTAGCACTCGTCGTACTGCCTGCCGGCCTGCCCGCCGAAGGTGAGCGCTTCGGCCTCGCTCTTGGTCCCCGCGTCGCCGGTGAACAGCCCTCCGGCCGGAATCCCGCCGCGCACAAATGCGTCATAGTCCGAATCCTCGATGAATCCGAACGGCAGCGGCTCGACCCCCTCGCCGCGCAGGATGTCCACGAAGACCTGTTCGACGGCGCCCGACCCCTCCGGCCCCGCCTCTCCCTCGCCGTCCGAGCCGTCGCCGTCGTAGACGAACACCACTCCGTTCGGGGAGCCCACCACGTCCACGTTCAGGTACGCCACGTGCGCCGCGGCCTCCGGGCCGGAGAGTTCCTCGACGTAGTGTTCCGAGCCGTGCATTCCGTCCTCCTCGCCGCCCCAGAACGCGAACCGGATCCGGTCCCGCGGTACCGCGCCTTGCTCCGCGAGCCGCAACGCCACCTCGAGCACCGCCGCGACGCCGCTGCCGTTGTCGTTGAGTCCGGGCCCTTCCTCGACCGAGTCCAGGTGCGCGCCCAGCACCAGCACGTTCCCGGAGCCGCCGCCGGTGTTGGTGTCGGCCAGGATGTTGAAGGCGTCCACCGGGTCGCGCCGGCCATAGCTGAACTCCTGCGGCCGCGGCTCGTATCCCGCCGCGCGCAGCTGCTCCTCAACGTATTCCGCGGACGCCTCGTAGCCCCCGGTGGCGTCGGCCCGGTTCCCGCCGTTCGCATCCGCCGCCGCCTGCAACGCCTCCAGATGCCGCCTCAGCGCACTGGGTTGCACCACCTCGCGCACCACCGACGGATCCGGCGGCGTCTCCACGACTACAGGGGCCCGAGGTTCCTCCGTACAGGCGGAAAGACCGCCGACCAGGGCCGCGCACACCGCAACGGTCCACAGCCGGGCACGGCGACGGGGTTGGTCTCGGGAACGCTGCGGAACGAATACTGCACGTGGCATGTCGGATTCCCCCAAGGATGCGTTCTGGGCGCTGTTGGGCACATGCTATGCCCCGCGGATCCGTGTGGGAAGGACTAGTTGCCGGCGGCAACGGCCGACCGGACAAGGGTGGCCCTCATCGCTTTGTCTGTGGTGTCGACGTGGCCAAGCCGGGTCCAACAACACGGAAACCCCCGCACCTGAAAGGTACGGGGGTTTCCGTGAGTCACGCGGCGGCGGAGGATGCCGCGCCGTTGACGCATTTGTTACTGGCCGGTCAGCTTCTCACGCAGTGCAGCCAGGGCTTCGTCGGAAGCCAGGGTGCCGCCGCTGGAGGCCGGAGCCGCCGGAGCGTCGGAGGAGTAGCTGGTCGGTGCGGCCTCGGACTCGCCCGGAGCCTGGGCTTCCTCGGCCAGCGAAGCAGCAACCTGCTTCTTGTGGGCTTCCCAGCGAGCCTGGGCGTCAGCGTACTGCTGCTCCCATGCGGCGCGCTGCGCTTCGTAGCCTTCGAGCCATTCGTTGGTCTCCGGGTCGAAGCCCTCCGGGTACTTGTAGTTGCCCTGCTCGTCGTACTCGGCAGCCATGCCGTACAGTGCCGGGTCGAACTCGGTGCCCTCGGGGTCCACGCCCTCGTTGGCCTGCTTCAGCGACAGCGAGATGCGGCGGCGCTCCAGGTCGATGTCGATGACCTTGACGAACACCTCGTCGTTGACGGAGACAACCTGCTCGGCCAGCTCCACGTGGCGCACGGCCAGCTCGGAGATGTGGACCAGGCCCTCGATGCCGTCTTCGACGCGGACGAACGCACCGAACGGTACCAGCTTGGTGACCTTGCCCGGGACGATCTGGCCCAGAGCATGGGTGCGGGCGAAGGTCTGCCACGGATCTTCCTGGGTAGCCTTCAGGGACAGGGACACACGCTCGCGGTCCAGGTCCACCTCGAGCACCTCGACGGTGACTTCCTGGCCAACCTCGACGACCTCGGACGGGTGGTCGATGTGCTTCCAGGACAGCTCGGAGACGTGCACCAGGCCGTCGACGCCGCCCAGGTCCACGAAGGCACCGAAGTTGACGATCGAGGAGACGACGCCCGGACGGACCTGGCCCTTCTCCAGCTTGTTGAGGAAGGTGGAGCGGACCTCGGACTGGGTCTGCTCGAGCCATGCACGGCGGGACAGCACAACGTTGTTGCGGTTCTTGTCCAGCTCGATGATTTTCGCTTCGATCTGCTGGCCGATGTACGGAGCCAGGTCGCGCACGCGGCGCATTTCAACCAGGGAGGCGGGCAGGAAGCCGCGCAGGCCGATGTCGAGGATCAGGCCGCCCTTGACAACCTCGATGACGGTGCCGGTAACAACGCCGTCCTCTTCCTTGACCTTCTCGATGTCGCCCCAGGCGCGCTCGTACTGAGCACGCTTCTTGGACAGGATGAGGCGGCCTTCCTTGTCTTCCTTGGTCAGCACCAGGGCTTCGACCTCGTCACCGACGGCGACAACTTCGCCCGGGTCGACGTCGTGCTTGATGGAAAGCTCGCGGGAGGGGATGACACCTTCGGTCTTGTAACCGATGTCGAGCAGAACTTCGTCGCGGTCAACCTTGACGACAGTGCCTTCGACCAGATCGCCATCGTTGAAGTACTTGATGGTCGCGTCGACGGCTGCGAGGAAGTCTTCAGCGGTACCGATGTCGTTGATCGCGACCTGCGGGGTACCGGGCTTCTCGGTGGAGGTGATGGTCATGTAGTAGGGGCTCCGATGTGGATAGATTTCGAAAGTTCCGTAACTGCCCTGCCTCCCGGCACGCACCAGCACTCAATCGCTGCTGCCCGGGGGATGCATTGCCGTTTACGGAAACGGACTGATGTATTTTGGTGAAGCTCATGGAGCCTGCCCTCCATGGGAAGGGGCTCTCCATACGCATTACGCGCCCAATAAGTCTAGCCGGTTACCCCAATTCCGGCAAAGCGTGCCGGTCCCGTGGAGCGCGCGGCCGGCGCCGGAACCTGCGCTTGGCCGCCGCAGCCGTTCCGCCCGCCGCCGTGCCGCCCGGTCAGAAATGCGTGATGCAGCAGGGTGCGGTGTCCGTGGCGAACAGGCGGTCCAGCCGGGAAACCGTCTCAGCGGAGGCGCCGGAGAAATGCCCGGCCGCGGCCAGCGTCCGGGCGCGGACCCCGCCGAGGAAGAGGGAGCCGAGCGAATCCACCGGTACGACGGCGTCGGCATCGGCGTCCGCGGCCAGCTTCTTCACTGTTCCGCGGCCGGCTGCCACGGTGAGCCGGTAAACGCCGCCGCAGATGTCCAACGGGTCGCTGATCCGCAGCGTGCAGGTGCCGTCATGAAGGTACGGCCGGGTTTGCAGGACCGCCACCGGGTCCAGGACCCGCAGCCACAACACGTCTTCCACCGACTTCACCTCGTAGCCGCGGCTGTCCGTCAGGCCCCAGGCCAACGGATCCTGCTCCGGGCACAGTGGGAACTGGATGCGCTCCACCAGATCGAGTGATCCGAGGTATCGCCACAACTCCAGGTAGGCATCCGGTTCGGCGGCGACCAGATCCATCACTTTCACGGTGTAAGGCTTGGTGTCCCAGCCAGCGAAGCGATAGCTGACATAGCCATCCGGGCGGCCATCGCCGTCGTAATGGACAGCCGTGCGAAGCGCCTTGTCCTCCGACGCGCCGTCCTGGCCCCAGCGCCCCGAGACGCGCAGGGCGTAGCTGGCTTGGCGCCCGATGGAGCCCGGGACCCGGGTATGGAACCGGTTGAACAGCTGAGGCGCGAGCTCCTGCAGCGAGGCAGGGTCGGCCAGTTCCATCGTTCCGGTCGCCGGGGCACGCAGTCCGAACCGCTCCCTGACGTCGATCTCCACTTCGCGGGTGAACGTTGCGGCACCGAAACCGAACCGGCCGTAGATGGTGGCCTCGGAAGCCGTCAGCGCCGCCATCGCCAGCCCTTGGCCGGCCGCCTGCTTCAGGTCCTCAGTGATCATCCGGCGCAGCAGACCGCGGCGTCGGTGCGTTGCCCTGACGGTCACTGCGGTAATGAGGTGCGTGTCCATCAGCCGCCCGCCGCCCACATTGAGCGTGTTGACCATGCTGGCATAGGTGGCGACCGGTATCTGACGGTCCCAGACGCCGGGGCGTGGCGCATCGTCGTAGGCGCCCCAGAGGATCCGCCGGTCCGCGCCATAGGCCTTGGCGTAGGCGGCGACGTCGGACGGATCCGGCTTTTTGTCGTAAAACCCGAAGCCGACAGCTTCAAACCAACCGAGGGTCCTGGCATCCGGAGCTTCGCCATCCAGCCCGGCGGCAAACCGGTCGATGCGCAGGTCCTGACGGGTGTCCTGTGTGTGAGTGGCCACGGTGTTTGAGCCTAGCTGCACCTCCGCCGGTCCGCCAGAGCACAGCGCGCCCTGGACGCCGACGCGTTGCACAAGCCGCAGGTGCGAGACTGGGCGGGCGCCGGATCATTCGACGCTCCTGAACCGGTCCAGTTGTCTGGCTTCTGCTGGTTGCCCTGCTGGGGCGTTGCCGCCCTGGTCGGATAGCGGAAGCGGATGCGATCCACCGGCCATCGAGTGGAGAAAAGTTGCAGCGAGCGTCGGCGTGTCGCTGCGCCTTTCCGCCACCCGATTGTCAACAAAGGCGCTTGCGCCGGGCGCGTTGTCGAGCTACCGGTTTAGACCGGCGCCAACCGGCCAGCGCGTTACCGGCCGGGACGCTAGTGGCCGGCTTCCTACCGCTTTAGACCGGCGCCTTACCGGTCGGGGCTCCTAGTGGCCGGCTTCCTGCCAGTTGGCGCCCACGCCCACCGAGACATCCAGCGGCACGGACAAGTCTGCCGCACCGCCCATCTGGGCCCGGACCAACTGCTCCACCTGCTCGCGCTCCCCCGGTGCCACTTCCAGGACCAGTTCATCGTGGACCTGCAGCAGCATCCGGGACTTCAGCCCCTGGCTTTCGAGTTCTTGGGCGACGCCGAGCATCGCCTTCTTGATGATGTCCGCGGCGGAGCCTTGGATCGGTGCGTTGAGGGCCGCCCGCTCAGCCATTTCGCGCAGCTGGCGGTTGTCGCTGGCCAGATCCGGCAGGTACCGGCGCCGGCCTTCGATCGTGGAGGTGAACCCGTCGACCCTGGCCTGGTCCACCACGCCGCGCAGGTAGTCGCGGACGGCGCCGAACCGGGCAAAGTAGTCCTTCATCAGCGTCCGCGCCTCGTCCACGGAGATGTTCAGCTGCTTGGACAAACCGAACGAACTCAGACCGTAGACCAGGCCGTAGGACATGGCCTTGACCTTGGCCCGCATCTCGCTGGTCACATCCTCCGGCGCCACCCCGAAAATGTGCGCGCCGACAAACCGGTGCAGGTCCTCGCCGGCCCGGAACGCCTGGATCAGGCCTTCGTCGCCGGACAAGTGCGCCATGATCCGCATTTCGATCTGTGAGTAATCCGCGGTCAGCAGCGTCTCGTAGCCCTCGCCGACGATGAACGCTTCCCGGATGCGCCGGCCGGCTTCCGAACGGACCGGAATGTTCTGCAGGTTCGGATTGATCGAGGAGAGCCGGCCGGTGGCGGCAACGGTCTGGGCATAGGTGGTGTGGATCCGCCCGTCGTCCGCCACCGTCTTGCGGAGGCCTTCCACCGTCTGCCGCAGCTTCGTGGCATCGCGGTAGGCCAGCAATTGCACCAGGAACTCATTGCCGGTCTTGGCGAACAGATCGTTGAGGGCATCGGCGTCGGTCGAATAGCCGGTCTTGATCTTCTTGGTCTTCGGCAAACCCAGGTCCTCGAACAGCACGGCTTGCAGCTGCTTGGGCGAGCCCAGGTTGATTTCCTTGCCGATGATGCCGAAGGCTGCCGAGCTGGCGGCGTCGATAGTGACCGTGAAGTCATCCATCAGCCGGTCCAGCGCGCCGGCATCCATCGCAATGCCCGCCAGTTCCATCCGCGCCAGCACCAGCGACAGCGGCAGGTCAAGGCCGCCCATCAGCTGGTTGGCGCCGCGTTCCACCAGTTGCCCGGCGAAATGCTCGCTCAGCTGCAGCGCGGCGAAGGCCTGGACCACGGCCGGACCGGCCTGGTCATCCTCGGTCAGGCCAAGCTCCAGCTGGCCGCCCGCGGCCGTCTCCGGCGCCGTCACCGACATCTTCAAGTGGTACTGGGCCAGATCAGCCAGCTCGTAGCTGCGGCGGTCGGGCTGGATCAGGTAGGCGGAAATGGCGGTGTCGTCCACCACGCCCAGCAACTCGAATCCTCGCCGCGAAAGAACCTTGTAGGCGTATTTGAAGTCGTGGACGATCTTCGGCGCGTCCAGGTCGGACAGCCAATGCGCCAACAGCTGCTCGGCCTCGGCGTCCAGCGAGGCCAGCGGCACATAAGCCGCGTGCAAGTGCCGCACCAGAGCCAGCCCGACGGCGTCGTCCCCGCCTTCCGCGGCTTCCGTCACCAATTGCAGCGCGACGTTCAATTGGTTGCTCTCCGCCAGCCACTCTTTGAGCGCAGCCGCGTCGGCAACCACGTGGTGCGCCGGAGCGTTGACCTCCGTCTGGCGCACGGCGTCTTCCTCGCCGAAGAGGTCGAAGAGCCGCTTGCGCAGGGTGTTGAACTGCAGCGCATCGAAGAGTTCCTCGATGGCGGCGCGGTCCGGGTGCTGGAGGACCATATTCTCCAGCTCCACTGGCAGTTCCAGATCCCGCAGCAAGTGGTTCAGCCGCCGGTTGCGCCTGACCGAGTCGATATTGGCGCGCAGGGACTCACCGACCTTGCCGCCGATGGAATCCAGGTTCTCCAGGATGCCGTCCACTCCGCCGTACAAATTAATCCACTTGGCAGCGGTTTTTGGGCCCACGCCCGGCACGCCCGGCAGGTTGTCGGCCGTTTCGCCGACCAGCGCCGCCAGGTCGGAATACCGCTCCGGCCGGACGAAGTACTTGGCCTCCACCGCGGCGCTGTCCATCGGCGGGATGTCGCTGATGCCCTTCTTCGGGTAGAGCACGGTGACCTTGTCCGTGATCAGCTGGAAAGCGTCGCGGTCGCCGGACACCACCATGACGTCCCAGCCGGCTACTTCAGCCTGGGTGCTCAGCGTGGCGATAATGTCATCGGCTTCGTAACCGTCGAGCGTGACGGTAGGGATCTGCATCGCCTCCATTACCTTGACGATCAGGTCCACCTGGCCGTGGAATTCTTCCGGCGTCTTGTTCCGGCCGCCCTTGTACTCGGCGTACTCCTGGGTGCGGAACGTGGGGGTGTCCAGGTCGAAGGCCACCGCAACATGAGTGGGTTCGCGCTGCTCGATCATCTTGATCAGCATGGAAGTGAAACCGTAGACCGCATTCGTGTGCTGGCCGGTATCGGTGGAGAAGTTCTCCACCGGCAGGGCATAGAAAGCGCGGAACGCCATGGAATGGCCATCGATCAGCAGCAGGCGGTGGGGGCCGGAAGAATCGGCCGTCGCGTCGGCCAGCGGAGCCCCGTCGGCGTCCAAAGTGGCTGTCGCTGCATCCGGTTTGTTAGTTTCACTCACACCTGCCAGCCTAGTTCCCATGAGCGACAAATTCACACCCGACGGCGGTGTGCCCGAACACGTGCAGGCGTCCGCCGCGGCGACGATCGCTGAACTCGTCGATGCCGGCGTTCCGGAACACCTGCACCGGTGGCTCATCCATACCGGTGTCGGCTCGCTGGTGGTCAAGATGGGCATTGTTTTCAGCGAAATGACCCCGCAGCGCATCGTCGCCAGCATGCCGGTGGAGGGGAATACCCAGGTGGCGGGCATCCTGCACGGCGGCGCGCACGTTGTGCTGGCCGAAACGCTGGGATCCTTTGCCGCGGCGCTGCACGCGGGACCCGGCCGCCACGCGGTCGGGATCGAGGTAGGCGCCAGCCATCACCGGTCTGTCTCCTCCGGGCTGGTGACCGGAACGGCGACGGCGGTCCAGCTGGGCCGATCCCTCACCGTGCATGAAGTGGTGATGACCGACGACGACGGACGGCGCCTCTCCACGGCTCGGATCACCAATTTGATCCGCGATAACCGCTGACGTAGCACGACAGGGAGTGCGCCGGGGAAGTGGCTCCGCGGCGCAGCTCAGCTGCTGGCCGGCGTGAGGTCGTAGTGCATCTCGACCAGGTCGCCCATGGCGCGGCTGGCACGAAGCCGAGCCGGCGCCGTCGTGCTTAAGACGGGCAATAACGGCTGTCCGCCGCCCAGCGCGACCGGAACCAAGGTGAGGATCAGTTCATCCAAGAGCCCGGCGGAGACGTACTGCGCCGCGAGCTGGCCGCCGCCCATCAGCCACACATCCCTGTCCCCGGCGTCGGCGCAGATGCTCTGGTGGAAGATGTCGACGGCGCCGCGCACAAAGGTGATGTCCGCCCCCGGAATGCCGGGCAGTTCATGGTGCGTGAAAACCCACGTGGGTGTTGAGCCGTAGACCCAAGCCTCCGACCCCTCTGCCAGCAGGAATTTGTACGTCTCGGACCCCATGACAATGGCCCCGACCCGCTGCAGGAAAGTCTCGATGCTGTCCTGCACGCCGGTTGCGTCGTTGAACTGCATCAGCCAGTCAAGCTTGTTCCTGCGGTCGGCAATATACCCGTCCATCGAGCTGCCGACGTAGTAGATAGTCCGGGCCATGGGCCCATGCTAGCCAGCGGGGCGGACTAGTGAAAGGCAGGCACGATCAGGTAGATGCCGTAGCCCACAGCGACAGCTGCAGCCGCGAAGCTCAGATAGGCCAGACCGCGGTACGCCGGGCGGCGGGTTTCAGGCGCATCGGAAGCCACGGCCAGCAGGCGGACCCCGAGGCCGTAGGAACCGACGACGAACAGTGCCGATACGAGGGTCGCCACGGCGACGATCAGGAATGCCACCCAGTCGATGTTCATCGTGCTGCCCCTTTGTTGGTGCCCTCGTGGTTCTTCTTTGCCCCTACCCGGTCGGTTTCTGCAGCGGCCGACTCCGGGCCGGCCGCAGACAGCGCGGACTGTTGCTGAGAGCGCTTCTTGGCGGTGGCTTTACGCTTCTTCTTGCGCTTGATCTTGACGATTTCGCCGGCCTGGTCAACGTCGCTGATGGCGTTGTCATGACCAACTTGGTTGCGCTTTGAGACGATGTACATCAGCCCGATGACCGCTGCCCCGGCAACGGCGTCGATCACTACGCCCACCATTCCCAAGTGCGCGATAAGCGCAGCGAGGGCGCCAATGGCACCGGCCGCCGGCAGGGTCAGCAGCCAACCGATGCCGATACGCCCGGCAGTGTCCCAACGGACCTTCGCCCCTTTGCGGCCCAGTCCGGAGCCAATCACCGAACCGGAGGCTACCTGGGTGGTGGACAGCGCGAATCCCAGATGGGACGAGGCCAGGATGGCCGACGCCGTGGAGGACTCGGCGGAGAAACCCTGGGCGGGTTTGACCTCTGTCAGGCCGGACCCCATGGTGCGGATGATCCGCCAGCCGCCGGAGTAGGTGCCGATGGCGATGGCCAGGGCACAGGAGAGGATGACCCAGAACTCCGGGCCGGTGCCTGCCGCCTGGAAACCGCCCGCGATCAGCACCAGGGTGATGACGCCCATGGTTTTCTGTGCGTCGTTGGTTCCGTGCGCCAGGGCTACCAGCGAGGACGAGAAGATCTGGCCATAGCGGAAACCGCCGCGTTTGGGGCTGGACGCGCTCTCGTCACGTTTGGTGATCCAGTAGGCCAGCTTGGTGGCCAGATACGCCACCGTTCCGGCAATCACCGGCGCCAGGATGGCCGGCAGCAGCACCTTGGACACCACCACGCCGTAATCCACCGCTTGGAAGCCGGCGCCGACAATGGCAGCACCAATCAGCCCGCCGAACAGGGCATGCGAGGAGCTGGACGGCAGGCCCAGCAACCACGTGATCATGTTCCACACGATCGCCCCGATCAATCCGGCAAAGATCATCAGCGGCGTGATTTGAATGCCGCCCTCGCCCTCGCGGATGAGTCCGCCGGAAACGGTCTTGGCCACTTCCGTGGAAAGGAAGGCTCCCACCAGGTTCAACACGGCGGCCAGTGCCACGGCGGTCTTGGGTTTGATCGCCCCGGTGGCAATCGGCGTCGCCATTGCGTTCGCTGTGTCGTGGAAGCCGTTAGTGAAATCGAAAAACAGCGCCAGCACGACGACGAGCGCGACTATGAAGGTGAGATCCACCTAGTTACCCAATCTTGTTGGAAGAATTCATCCTGAGTTCACCGGGCTTGGGTTGTGAAAGCAACGTTCGGCAAACCGCCTTCCGATTGTAGAGCCCTGCCGGGCCCACGCAAACCACGGCGGACCCGCCGCAAGCACCCCGGAGAGAAAGGCTGGCGCCTTCGACGGGGAGCACTGGCCCACGCTCCCCGGAACTACGGGCTTGCCCACCCCGGAGAGCCGCAGTACAACGGTGGGATGGACGCGAAAACTGCGGCGTGGATCACGGCCTACCGGCAGGCGTGGGAGACCAACGACCCGGTCCAGATCGGAGCCTTGTTCACCGAGGACGCCGAGTACCGGCCCGACCCGTGGACGGCACCGTGGCGTGGCAGGGACACCATTGTCCGGGAATGGTTGGCGCGCAAGGATGAACCCGGCGCGGCCACGTTTGAGTGGCACCAGGTCGCGGTGGCGGACGGCGTTTCGGTGGTGGAGGGAACGACGATGTACCGGGATGGGCCGACGTATAGCAATCTGTGGGTGATCCGCCTGAACGGCGAAGGCCGGGCAACCAGCTTCACGGAGTGGTGGATGGACCAGTCGGCCCCTTCCTGACTTCGGGTGGCTCACGCTGCGCCAGCCACTGAACCGGCCAAATGTCCGGGCCCGCACATGGCTCAACCTGCGGCCCGGGCCGTAAGCTCAGGGCATGGCCAGATACTTCGACGTCCACCCGCAGAATCCGCAGCCGCGGTCGATCGGCCAGATCGTCGACCTTGTCCGGTCCGACGCGTTGATCGTGTACCCGACCGACTCCTGTTATGCGTTCGGCGCGCAGTTGGGCAACAGGGACGCCCTGGACCGGATCCGGACCATCCGCCAACTCGACGGCAAACACCACTTCACCCTCGTCTGCAGGGACTTTGCCCAGCTGGGACAGTTCGTGCACATCGACAACAGAGTGTTCCGCAGCATCAAGGCAGCCACGCCGGGCAGCTACACGTTCATCCTGCCGGCCACCAAGGAAGTCCCGCGCCGGTTGCTGCATCCGAAGAAGAAGACGGTCGGTGTCCGCATTCCCGCCAACAACGTCGTCCAGGCGATCCTGACCGAGCTGGGCGAACCGCTGCTCTCCAGTACCTTGCTGCTGCCGGACGAGGACGAACCGATGACCCAGGGGTGGGAGATCAAGGAGCGGCTGGACCACGTGGTGGATGCGGTGGTGGACGCCGGCGACTGCGGTTCCGAACCGTCCACCGTCGTGGACTTCTCCAGCGGCACCGCCGAGGTAGTCCGCCACGGCGCCGGCGACCCGTCGCGGTTCGAGTGATGCGGTTCGGGTAAAGGGCTGTGCCGACGGCCGCGGGTCTCCACGCGGTTCTCCACGCGCTCGCTGGCGCTCGCTTGGACGACCACCGGGACGCTCGCCTGGTCGACCACCGGGACGCTCGCTTGGTCGACCACCGGGGCGTTGTCGCGGTCAGTCCTTCTTACGGGCCCTGCTGGGCTGGACCCGCGGCGGCTCGCCCGGCATCTTCGGGTAGTCCGGCGGGAACGGCATCTCGCCCAGGCCCGCCGCGAGGTCACGCTCCCACCATTGCAGCAGGACGTCGATTTTGCCCGGGTTTTCGTGCATCTTCGCCCAGGGGTCGCCAGTGGACTTCAGCCTGTCCGGCACGGTGGCAATGGTGAAGTTCTTCGGATCCGCAGTCTCCAGTTCATCCCATTCGATCGGGCAGGAGACCGAGGCATGCGGCAAGGCGCGGGGGCTGTAGGCCCCCGCCATGGTGCGGTCGCGGTTGGCCTGGTTGAAGTCCACGAAGATCCGCTCCCCGCGTTCCTCCTTCCACCAGGAGGTCGTCACTTGTTTCGGCATCCGCCGCTCAATTTCGCGAGCGGCCGCTATAACGGCGTGGCGCACGTCCAGGAATTCGTGCGTGGGTTCAATCGGGGCGAACATATGCAGCCCGCGGTTTCCAGACGTCTTGATAAATGCCTCAAGCCCGGCCTCGGCCAGCACCGACCTCAGCTCGATGGCCACCGGGATGGCATCGTCGAAGGACGTTCCCGGCTGCGGGTCGAGATCTATGCGCAGTTGGTCGGGGTTGTCCGAGTCCTCCGCCCGGGAAGGCCACGGGTGGAACACCACGGTGTTCATCTGGACCGCCCAGACGGCGGCGGCAGGCTCATCGAGCACCAACTGCGGGTGCGAGCGGGCGCTCGGGTAGACCACCATCACCGAGCGCACAAAGTCGGGCGCACCCTTGGGCGGATTCTTGGAGAAGAACTGCTCGCCGTCGATCCCGTCGGAGAACCGTTGCAGGGACACCGGGCGGTCGCCGTTGGCGCGGATGAACGCCTCCCCCACTTCCGCGATATAGCGAGCCAGGTCCAGTTTGGTGATGCCGAGCTCGGGCCACATTACCCGGCTGGGGCTGGAGATGCGGATGTCACGTTCACCGTGCGGTCCATCGACCGTCAGCGTTGTTTGTTCGCTGGCCATGGAAACACCTAAACATACACATGTCGCTTCTGGCGAGGGCATGATGGGACCATGCAAGTCAGCGAGATAGATGTGCCCATCGAGGTTGGTCAGTCCACCGTCTCCAGTGTCTACGCGCGGCCACCGGCCGCGATGGCAACCGTGGTGGTGGCCCATGGAGCCGGTGCCGGTATGGACCACCCGTTTCTCTCGGGTTTCACCCGCGCGTTGAACGACGACGGCGTGGCCACCTTGCGCTTCAACTTCCCCTACCGGGAGGCCGGCAAGCGGTTCCCCGACCGACCGCCGGCCGCCATTGAGACCTGGCGGGCGGCCATGCAGGAAGCTGCTGCGCGCTCCGACGGGGAACCGTTGTGGGCCGCCGGAAAGTCGTTCGGCGGCCGGATGGCGTCAATGGCCGTGGCGGAGGGCATGCCGGCCGCCGGCCTGGTCTACCTGGGCTATCCGCTGCACCCGCCCGGGAAGCCGGAGAAGCTGCGCGATGAACACCTGTATGGCCTGACGCTGCCGATGCTCTTCCTGCAGGGCACCCGTGACACCTTCGCTACCCCCGAACTGCTCGAATCCGTCGTCCAGCGGATCGGGCCAAACGCAGTTCTGGACTGGCAGGAAGGCGGCGACCACTCGTTCGACGTCAAGGGCCAGAAGCGCAGCGCGTCGGAGATCGGCGCTTCGCTTGCAACTCCGGTGTCGCGGTTCCTCCGCTCCAGCCGGATTGCCGGCTAGCAGGACGCTCCGAGCGCGGCAGCCGGGACTACGAACGCTGGACGATGGTTTCCGCGGGCCGTGGAGTGGTGATCGGGTCTGCATGGCGGTGCAGGACCTTCCACCGGTCATCCTCCAGCCGGAAGATTGTGGTCACCCGCAGGGACACCGGCAAGGCTTCAGGGGATCCGTCGACCTTGGCATGGGTCCGCTCGATCTCCACCATGTAGGCCAGGTCCGGGCCGGTATAGCTGGAGAGCCGTTCGAACGTGTTGGGCTTGCCCTCGCGGAGATAGGAAGCCGCCCGGTCCATCACCTTTTCGATGCTGTGCCAGCCCCTGACCGGCGGGCCGAGAGGGTTCGCGAGGGTGACGTCGTCCCGCCGCGAGAACAGCTCCTTCTGGAGAGCGGGGTCCCCGCGGACAAACGCGTCCAACGCGTGGTGGTAACGCTCGATCATGACATCAAGATCGGTTCCCGGCATGATTTCCTCCCGCTGCCGCCGCCGACACGCCACCGCTAGCGAGCGGCCATACCGGTCATGGTCCCACCGGCCGGCGGAGCCCGTCCATCACGCCGTGGTTTCCGCCCCACCCTCTGCGAGCGCACCGCCAGGCATGTCACCTAGCAGGGTCCCTCTCACGGGACTACGCTGGTCAGGCAGGGGTCGTGGGCGAATGCGGGTCCCGAGCGCCGCGTTTCCGGAGGAAGGCTGCGATGACCGAACAATGCAGCGGACACACGCTGGAGTTGGAAACCATGCTGGACGCACCCTGCGAGCAGGTCTTCCGCATGCTGACGGAACCGGCCGAGCTGGCGAAATGGTGGGGACCTGAAGGTTTCACCATGCCCGAGGCCTTGCTCGACCTGCAACCAGGCGGGAGCTATCGGCTAACCATGAAGCCGCCCGACGGCGAGCCATTCCATCTTGCCGGTGAGTACCTTGTGATCGACCCACCGCGCCGCCTTGTCTACACCTTCCGGTGGGAGGAGCCCACTCCCGACGACAGGGAGACCACCGTTACGCTTGCACTCGACCCGCGGGAGGGCCGGACGTGGATCGCGCTGTCCCACGGCGAGTTTGCCACCGAGGAACGTCTGGGGCTGCACCGTGCCGGCTGGGCCGATTCCCTCGGGAAGCTCGCGCAGGTTATTGGCTCCGGCGCGTAACCCTCGCCGGCACCGCCCTACTGCTGTCTACCGTTGCGCCTTCTCGCCCGCGCTACCCGGTGGCACCGGGTCGTGGCGCAGGTAATCGCGCTTGAAACGTCCGGTGCCGCCGGTCAGCGCCCGAAGCTCGATGGCGTAGCGCAGCAGTTCCTGTTCGGGAACTTCGGCGCTGATTTCGGTGCCCTCCCCGTCCGCCGAGTCGGACCCGGTCAGCCGGCCGCGCCGCGCGGACAGGTCGCTCATCACTGTTCCTACATAGTCGTCCGGAACCGTGATGGTCACGGCGGAGACCGGCTCAAGCAGCTGGATGCGTGCGGCCGCAGCCGCTTCCCGCAAAGCCAGTGCGCCGGCAGATTGGAAGGCCGCATCGGAAGAGTCCACACTGTGTGTCTTGCCACCCACCAGGGTCACGCGGATGTCGACGACGGGGAACCCGGCGGAGACGCCCTTTTCCATCTGCGAGCGCACACCTTTTTCGACGGCGGCGATGTACGGGCCGGGGATCACTCCCCCGACGATCTTGTTCACGAACTCGAACCCGGCACCCTGCCGGAGCGGTTCTACCTCGATGTCGCAGATGGCGAACTGGCCGTGCCCGCCGGATTGCTTGACGTAGCGTCCGTGCCCGGGTGCAGCTGCCGCGAACGTTTCCCGCAGCGGCGTCACCACGTCAACGGTCTGGACCTTGACGCCCTGCCCGCGCAGCCGATCGAGCACCACCTCGGCGTGGGATTCGCCCATGCACCACAGGATGAGCTGGTGCGTCTCGGCATTCCGTTCCACCCGAAGCGTCGGATCACCCGCGGCCACCTTGGCCAGGCTCTTGGCCAGCGCCGCTTCATCGTTGCGAGTGGCAGCCTCCACTGCCACCGGCAGCAGGGGTTCCGGCATCTCCCAGGGTTGGATCAGCAGCGGATGCTCTTTGTCGGAGACGGTGTCCCCCGTCTCGGCTGTGCCGATCTTTGTCAGCGCGCAGATGTCGCCGGCGACGCAGAAGGACACCGAGCGCAGGGTCGACCCGACCGGGGCGTGCAGATGCGTGACGCGTTCATCACTGTCGTGGTCGGCGTGGCCGCGGCCGGCGAGCCCATGCCCGGAGACGTGGATGGCCGAATCATCGCGCAAAGTTCCGGAGAATACCCTTACCAGCGATACCCGGCCCAGGAATGGATCCGTGCTCGTCCGGACGATCTCTCCGGCGAGCGGCCCGTCGGGATCGCAGCGCAGGGGTACGGTCGGCGAACCGTATAGTCCCGTCACCTCCGGCAACGGACGCTCCAGCGGGGACGGGAATGCCCGCCGGAGCATCTCCAGCAGCTCCGCAACACCGAGCCCGGTTTCCGCGGAGGTGGCCAGCACCGGGTAGAACGAGCCCCGGGCCACGGCGGTCTCCAGGTCGGACAGGAGAACGTCAAGCCCAATATCCTCACCCCCGAGGTAGCGGTCCATCAGGGACTCGTCTTCGCTCTCCGCGATGATGCCTTCGATCAGCGCACTGCGGGCCTCCTCGGCGCCGGCCAACTCCGCCGCATCCGCGGGGCGGACCACGGGTTGACGTTCTCCGGCCTGGTACTCCGACACGGTGCCGGAGAGCAGTCCGTGCAACCCGGTCAGCTCGCTCCCGCTCCGCACGGGCAGGTACAGCGGTTGCACCGACTCGCCAAACGCAGCGCGGCAGTTCGCCAGCGCGGCGTCGAAGTTGGCCCGCGGATGGTCCAGCCGGCTGATGATCACCGCCCTGGGCATCCCGATGCTGGAGCATTCCTCCCAGAGCGCGGTGGTTGCAGCATCGATGCCGTCGACGGCGGACACCACGAACAGGGCCGCGTCAGCGGCGCGGAGACCGGCACGCAGTTCGCCGGCGAAGTCCGAATAGCCCGGGGTGTCGAAGAGGTTGATTTTGACGTCGTCGTACATGAAGGGGAGAACGGACAGCACCACCGAACGCTGCTGGTGAATCTCCGAGGGATCCGAATCGCTGACGGTGGTTCCCTCCAAGATGGAACCCATGCGGTTGGTGATGCCCGTCGCCAACCGCATGGCCTCGGCGAGCATCGTCTTGCCGGCCCCGGAGTGCCCTACCAAGACCACGTTGCGGATGTGTTCGGGGCGGGAGCCGCTGGCCGCAGCAGAAGCCTCCGCCCGCCGCGGATCGGTGCCCCGTCCCGATCCCTTCGCCAAGCCGTTGGCGGATTTCCCCGACATGAGCGCCTCCTGGCGTCGTAGGCATCCTCGTCCCCTGCACACGCTGGTGCTGTTAACAGATTCGACACCAAGAAGGGGTGGAGCGGCAAGGGTTGAACCGCTTCATTGTGGAAACATGTGGTCCCGGAGGCCCGCTGCACGTTGGCCGCGGAGGTGCCGGTGCGAGGCTCCTGCCGGCTAGGCCGGACCGCCGGCGCCGCCCGGCCCGGCATGCCAACCTTGATCAGCTCCCTGCCCGCGGTCAGTATTCGCCCTTGATCACGAAGAAGGAGCCGCGGATGACGCCGGCGAGCTTGGATTTCTGCCGGGCAAACTTGAAACGTGAGGCCAGCTCCTCTGGAACCTCCATGCCCTCCGCCAGTTTGAATCCGACGGCGCGCTTCCCGCCGTCCTCGATGCTGTACATGACGTTGATGGAAAGCCCGGACTCGTAGAAGACGTAATCCATCCGCAGGCCGTCGACTTCGAAGGCTGTGGCCTCGAGGGGGCGGGAGCCGATGGCGATGTCGCGTTCCTCCTTGAGGATGCGGCTGACCCGGTCGATTACTTCCGGGGCATCGTTTGCCGGGCTGACGGTGAAGGTGTGGTCGTACTTATTGCGGAAGTAGCGCGCTTCGTTGGCGCGCAATCCGGCAAGTGCCTCGGCGACCGGAGAGGATTCCAGGCCGACGGTAGAGACGTCCTTGAAGTCGACAACGTACGGCATGGCTCCCCCTGGTGAGATCGGTTTGGACCGACAAACGTCCTGCGATTGAACCACGGTACAACGACCCAGAGCGTAGACCGTTCCAGGAAACGCAATCGGGCCGGCGCTGTACCGCGGGCACTCGGGTCAATGGCCGGGTCCGGTGACAATCTTGTTTCGTTCGGATTCGTGCGCGCCTCCCTTTTTCGCCAGCGTGGAGCAGGCCTCTTCGATGTCGCGGGCGAGAGTGTCGACGTGCTCGCGGCTCAGTGTCTCCTTGACCAGGGCCCGCATGATCGTCACGTTCTGGGCGTTCGGCGGCATGGTGTAGGCCGGCACCATCCAGCTGCGCTCGGCCGCGAGCTGCCAGGCAATGTCGAATTCGTCGTACCCGGGGTCGGCGGCGAGCCGGAAGGCGACCAGGGGAAGTTGCTCCTGGTTGGGGCCGATGATCTCGAACCGGCCCATGGCTTCCAGCTTCTCGGCGAGCACCCGGGCGTTGGTCTGCATGTTCTGCATGATGTAGCTGTAACCGGCACGGCCATACCGCACGAAGTTGTAGTACTGGGCGAGGACCATTGACGAGCCGGTGGAGAAGTTCAGGGTGAAGGTGGAGTCCGTCTTGCCGAGGTAGTTCTCCTCGAAGACGAGGTCCTTGGCAAGGTCGGCCTTCTCCCGGAAGATCAGCCAGCCGATGCCGGGATAGACCAGTCCGAACTTGTGCCCGGAGACATTGATTGATCGGACCTGTTCAAGCCGGAAGTCCCACTCCGAGTCCGGGTAGAGGAAAGGCCAGACGAACCCGCCGCTGGCCCCGTCCACGTGCAGCGGAATATCGAGGTCTCTCTCACTCTTGATCCGGAGCAGCAGGTCGTTGATGCCGACGATGTCGTCCTTGTGCCCGGTGAACGTCGTACCTAGAACGGCTGCGACGCCGATGGTGTTCTCATCGATGTGGTCCTGCACGTCGTCCGGGCCGATGGTGTACTTTCCCGGTTGCAGGGGAACGATACGCGGCTCGACGTCGAAGTACCGGCAGAACTTCTCCCACACTACGTGCACATCGCCGCCAAACACCAGATTCGGGCTCGACGTCGACGCGCCGGCCTCCTCGCGGCGCTTGCGCCAGTTCCACTTCAAGGAAAGACCGCCGAGCATGATCGCCTCGGATGATCCCTGGGTCCGGGCTCCCGTCGTCTCGCCAGGTGCGTGGAAGAGATCGGCGAGCATCCGAATGCAGCGCTGCTCTATCTCGGCCGTGCGGGGATATTCGGCGTGGTCAATGAAATTGCGATGCAGGTTCGCGGCGATGATCTGCTGGGCCTGCGGCTCCATCCACGTCGTGACGAAGGTCGCCAGGTTGCGGGCTGGGTCACCTTCCAGCGCCAGGTCCTCCGACACCAGGCGCAGGGCATCTTGGGCGGGCATGCCGGCCGCCGGGAACTCCCGGCTCGGAACTTCTTGGGTGACGAATCTGTTGCCGAACAGCGCCGCGGCGGCATCCGACTGGAAATTTACTGACATCGCTACTCCTTCAGAGGTGTTGATACGCGGTTACGGCGGGGTTCTCCCGGCCGCAGGGACCGAGGCGCCGGCGGGCTCCGGATTCAGCATCAGGATCGCGCCGACGAGGAAGCACAGGGCGCCCACGAACGTGCCGAGATTGGACAGCTGGGCGTTTAGGAGATCGCCGCTTGACGGTATGACGAAGGCCGCGACGGCCGAGATGCCGAACGCAACGGACCCGGCCAGGTTCAGAACGGCGATCGTCCACGTCCGGGTCTTGGGCCGGTTGGCTGTGCCGGCCCGGTTGGCGTCCCGCAAGGCCACGGCGCTTGCAATGAGGAAGGCTGCTGAACCCAGAACGTCCGGTCGCCACACCCGCTGGTCGGTCACCGCGGCAGTGAGGTTGTCCTGCATTGCGTTTCCTGTGCTCCAGTTGAACCACAGCGTGCCGGCAAGCTGGACAGCGGCAGCCAGCCAGCCGAGATTCTGCGGTGCCCACACCCACAAGGAATGGCGTCGCGCAGCCCCCGGCCCTGAAAGCCCGTCAACGGCCTCGCGGAACTGCAGGAACGCCGCCGAGGTGAAGAACAGCGATCCCACGAAGAAGGTGACGGCACAGGCGCGCAATCCTACGGCCTGGGCATATGGCGGCAGGGCGCCCAAGGCGAACAGGCCGGAGCCGATGATGAACAACCACGCGGTCCACCGGCCCCGCGCGGGTAAGCGGCCCGCGCCTGGGTTCCCCGCTGTCGGCGCGGCCCGTGAAGCAGCCAGGTTCTGGGTGGCGTGGGGATCGTCGGGAGCCGCGGGCGTCCTCGGGCCCGGAACCGGCAGGATGTTGGTCATCAAGAAGGCCATCGCCACCGCCACCACCACTTGGGGTGTGACGGCTACGCCGTCGACTCCCAGCAGCAGCGTGGCCAACAGCGTGGACGTCAACGGCAGCCGCAGCATGGCTGCCGTCATGGCTCCCATGCCCATCGCGATTGCTGCTGCGGGTTCCATCCCAGGCAACCCACTCGCGGCAAGTCCGAGCGCGGCACCGATGAACATCGATGGGAAAACCGGCCCGCCGCGAAAGGCGCTCAGTGAGAACCCGTAAACCAAGGCTTTACAAACAATCAGCAAGACCAGCACAGCAAGCGGGTAGCCCGCGGCGTTTTCGACCAGCTCCGGGAGGGCGTCCTGCCCGGAGAACAGCACCTGCGTGAAACTGCGCCCGGACATCAACTGGTACGCCATCGCGGTCAGACCGATCAGCAAGCCCAGCACAGACGTGACCAACACCCGGTTCAGATGCACGACCGAACGAAGTGCCAGCGCCAGCCATCGAATCGTCCAGCCCAGGAGCGCGCCGACCCCGCCCATAAGGACTGCCCATCCCAACGACGCCAAGGTCGGCGGCACCGCAGGCGGCACGACGGGAAGCGCCAGCGAGAAGCTGCCCAGGCCGGTCCAGCCGTCCAGGCCGACGAACACCAGCGCCCCGATGCCAGAGGCCAGCAGCCCGGGCAAGGCCATCAGGCTGAGCGTCATTCCGCCGATCCCGGCGGCCTCCATGATCAGGAAGGCACCGAGCACCGGAGACCCAAGCAGGGTACTGATGGCGGCGAAACTGCCGGCCGACGCCATGATCGTCGATGCCATCGGCGGAGCGTCCTTCTTCGCCAAGTGGACCGCCAACGCCCCGAGACCACCACCGATCGCGATCAGCGGGGCTTCAGGCCCAAGAACCGCCCCCAGGCTGAGCGTGGCCAATGCCGCGAGCACAATGCCGACGAGTTCCCGCCCGCTGGGAGGACCGCCGCCCGTCGTGAATCCGAAAGCCGGTGAGTGGCCACCGGTTCCCGGCAGATACCGGATGGTCAGCGCCGTCAACAGCCCACACAGGACCAGCCACGGAACCGGCCACCAGGCCGGGGTGGGTCCCCCGAAGACTTGATCCGGCAGCCCGACGAAAACGTACTGCTGGATCGCCGCGACCAAAGCGAGGAAACCGTACGCCATGACCGAGATGGGAACGCCCAGCACCGCTGCCAGCACGAGCGCAGCAATGTATTGCCTGGAACGGATCACAGCCATCGGATCCAGACCGGGTGGCGACGCGGCAGGCTGGCTTACTCCTGACATCCTGACGCGCCTGTGACGATACGGAACCCCCGTAAACGCCCTTCCTCTCGGTCCGGTCGCAGTGCGACGCTGGAGCCGAGCAGGGAGGATGCGTCTTCGGTGTGCTCCGGGGGACCGTTGAGCATTGCTTCTCCTTCCGCTGGCAGTCCGCTAGACGACAAGGAACCGTCAAGCAGCTTTCACGCGCGATAGAAGCTGGTCAGTTGCATGGTCGCCAAGCTAGCGCTTCAGGCGGGGGGTGCCTTCACCCGATGCGGATGAGATCGGAAGGAAAGCACCGGCAACTTCCACGGACATGGAACGAAAGGAGGACCAGAGCGGCAAGGAAATACGCGGCTACGGCGGCCGCCGGCACGAAAAAAGGGGCCCTTAGAGGGCCCCTCAACACCATTCGTGCCTTCGGTAGAAGCTTGTAAGCCCCTACCGAAGGCAAACCAAGTGCCCGAGGTGGGATTCGAACCCACACGGGTCTCCCCGCCGCATTTTGAGTGCGGTGCGTCTGCCGTTCCGCCACTCGGGCCAGCACCGGTTGCAGGCCGGTCATCCACACTGTGAAAACCGTCATGCTGCTTGGTGCGCGAATCTACTCTACATGCCGATAGGCTATTTCACGGAACCGACGCCATGGAGAATGGCAACGAAACAGTCTAGGAGCGCCAGTGCCTGAACAAACCGAGTCTGCCCCCGCTCGCCGCGTCGTCGTAGCGGAGGATGAGACACTGATCCGCTTGGACATCGTCGAGATCCTCCGCGGCGAGGGTTACGACGTCGTAGCCGAAGCCGACAACGGCGAACGGGCAGTCGAACTGGCCCAGGAACTGAAGCCGGACTTGGTCCTGATGGACGTGAAGATGCCCGTGATGGACGGGATTACGGCTGCAGAGCAGATCGTCAAGGCGCGAATTGCCCCGGTGGTGCTGCTGACCGCGTTCAGCCAGAAGGAACTGGTGGAGCGCGCCCGTGACGCCGGCGCCATGGCCTATGTGGTGAAGCCCTTCACCCCGGCGGACCTGATTCCCGCCATTGAAATCGCGCTGTCCCGCCACGACGAAATCACGGCGCTGGAATCCGAGGTCTCTGATCTGCAGGAGCAGTTCGAGACGCGGAAGCTGGTGGAGCGTGCCAAGAGCCTGCTGATCACCAAGATGGGCCTGACCGAGCCGGAGGCATTCCGGTGGATTCAGAAGACGTCGATGGACCGCAGGCTGAGCATGCGTGAAGTCGCCGAGACGATTATCAATCAGGTGAACTAGCCGGGTCTGCGGGAAGTCCGGTCTGCGCGCGGCCGGGTCTCCGCGCGCTCGCTGGCGCTCGCTTGGTCGACCACCGGGGGTTGGGGCTTTGCGGAGTCCGAGGGGTCTCCGCGCGCTCGCTGGCGCTCGCTTGGTCGACCACCGGGGGGCTTGGTCGACCACCGGGGGGTGCCCCTATGGTTTTCGTCAAGCGGCTGCGGGTGTTTTCGTTTCGTAGATGGTTCCGTCGCGGAGCATGGCGAAGATGACGTCGCAGCGTCTGCGGGCGAGGGCGATGAGGGCTTGGTTGTGTTTCTTGCCCTGGGCTCGTTTGCGGTCGTAGTAGGCCCGGGAGAGCGGGTCTTTCAGCGCGGCGAATGCGGAGAGGAACAGCGCGCGTTTGAGGACCTTGTTCCCTCGTCGGGAGGAGTGGTCGCCGCGGATTGAGGAGCCCGAACGCCATGTCACCGGGGACAGGCCGGCGTAGGAGGCCAGGTGCCCGGCGGTGGCGAATTCCTTGCCGACGACCTCGGTGAGGATTCGTGCTTCGGTCCTGATCCCGACCGCCGGGATAGAGCTCAGGACCGAGTGAAGAGGGTGGTCCTCCACGAGGGCCTCGACTTGGACGTGGATTGTGTCGCGGGACGCGCGCAGGTCCGCGAGCATGCCGGCCAGCTGCGGCAGCACGACGGCCGCAGCGTTGGTGCCGACCACGGTCACGGTCTGCTGGTCGAGGGCGTCGAAGATCTCCTCGGTCAGGCGCGCATACATGCGCGGGGCGAGCCGTTTCAGCCGGGCAGCGACCCGCTTGCGTCCGGCCGCCGCCATGGACGCAGGGGTGGGCCAGGTGCGCACCAGATCTAGTACTGCCGGGTGGTCCAGGCGGGGCCCGAGTACGCGCTCGAGTGCGGGGTGGATCTGGGTCAGCAGGCCGCGCAGCCGGTTGCTGGTTGCGGTGATTTGTTTGGCCAGATCGTCGTCGAAACCGCAGAGCATGGACAACTCGGCGACCTGCTCATCGGCCACCTGAACGGAGCGCAGCGTGTGGGGCATGGTGCGGGCTGCCTCGGCGATGATGGCCGCGTCCCGGGCATCGGTCTTGGCCTCGCCCGGGTGCAGGTCGGCGATGCGGCGCATGGCAAGGCCCGGAAGATAGCCGACCGTGACGCCGGCGGCCTGGGCGACCGCGATGGGCAGGGCCCCGATGGTCGCGGGCTGATCCACGACAAACAGGACGGAACCGTGTTTGGCCAGCTTCTCGATGACTGCCTTCATTTTGGCTTCGTCGTTCGGCAGCGCCTTGTCGTAAATCTTCTTGCCGTCCCGGTCCAGGGCCACGGCATGGTGCTCGCCCTTGCCGACATCGACTCCGAGGAAGACATCCACCTCGGCGTGGTTTTTGATCACGAGTTCCCTTCCAGCAGTTGAAGCAGAGCCACAGGTGCCGGCTTGGTTGCGGTGTCGGAGCTCGGCATCCACGTTACGAACGGCCTCGAAACTAACTGCCCGGCCCCTATCAGCGATGTCTCCGGCACCTTCCGGCCCCGGTGACATCACCCCCCGGATCATGGTCGACTGGGGGCAAGAATCATGCCGGGGCCGTCAGGCCAGCACACCCATATCCTCTCCCGAGGATCGGGCTACGAAAAAGGTAACGGGGCTTGGTCGACCACCGATGTGAAAAGAGAACGGGCTCCGGATATTTTTCCGGAGCCCGTTTCTTGATCTTGTGGCTAGGAGACCGGCCAGGGGCCGACCTTTTCGGGCCGCGGGTGGGAATGCCCGTTGAGCACTTCACCGGCGTCGGCCAGGTCCCCCACGCGGTGGACCTTGAGCGAATTGGTGGAGCCGGCCTTGCCGGGAGGCGAACCGGCAGCGATGACCACCAGGTCGTCAATGTCCACCAGGCCACGTTCGTAAAGGATCCGGTCCACCTGGGCGGTCATTTGATCGGTGTGCTCGACGAATTCGACCACGAGCGGCTGGATCCCCCACGTCAGCGAGAGCACGTTCAGCGTGGACTGCAGCGGCGTGAAGGCGTAGACCGGACGGCCAGGACGCAGCCGGCTGAGCCGCCTGGCCGAGTCGCCGGACTGGGTAAAGGTGCAGATGTACTTGGCATCAAGCTGGTCGGCGATCTGCACCGCTGCCCTGGTGATGGCGCCGCCGCGGGTCTTCGGCTGGCTGCCCAGCGGCGGCACGCGGTCCAGGCCGTGCTGCTCGGTGGACTCGATAATCCGCGCCATGGTCTGGACGGTTTCCAGCGGGTACTTCCCCACGCTGGTCTCGCCGGAGAGCATGACGGCGTCGGCCCCGTCGAGTACGGCGTTGGCGCAGTCGGACGCTTCCGCCCGAGTGGGCCTGGGGTTGTCGATCATCGATTCGAGCACCTGGGTGGCCACAATCACCGGTTTGGCCCAGCGGCGGGCGAGTTCAATCGCGCGCTTCTGCACCAGCGGCACGTCCTCCAGCGGCAGTTCCACGCCCAGGTCACCGCGGGCTACCATGATGGCATCGAACGCGTCGATGATCTCCTCGATTGCATCCACCGCCTGCGGCTTTTCGATCTTGGCGATCACCGGAACCCGCCGGCCCTCTTCGTCCATGATCTCGTGGACCCGCTGGACGTCGGCAGCGTTGCGCACAAAGGACAGCGCCACCATGTCGACGCCGGTCTTGAGCGACCAGCGCAGATCGTCCTCGTCCTTCTCGCTCAAGGCCGGGACGTTGACGGCCACGCCGGGCAGGTTGATGCCCTTGTTGTTGGACACCGCGCCCGCCACCGTCACCTCGGTGACCACTTTGACGTCGTCCACTTCCAGCGCCTTGAGCGCCACCTTGCCGTCGTCGATCAGCAGGGAGTCCCCCACCCTGACGTCGCCGGGCAGGCCCTTGTGCGTCGTCGAGCAGATCTCGGCGGTGCCTTCCACGTCCTCGGTGGTGATGGTGAACCGGTCCCCCACCGCCAGGTGGTGGGGGCCGTCAACAAACCTGCCGAGCCGGATTTTGGGGCCCTGCAGGTCCGCGAAGATCCCCACCGGCCTGCCCAGCTCGGCGGATGCCTTGCGGACGTTGTCGTAGGTCTGCTGATGCACGCCGTAGTCGCCGTGGCTCATGTTCATCCGGGCCACGTCCACCCCGGCCTTCAGGACGGCCAGGGTGCTCTCATAGCTGGCGATGGCAGGGCCGAAGGTTGCAACGATTTTTGCGCGTCTCATATCCCTACCCTAATCAAGATGCGGCGGGCGCGCAGACAACCCCGCACTAAGGCAGCACCGCAATGGGACGGTCTTCCGGAGCCACCGGGGCGGGCAGCCGGGTGGTGCCGGTCAACCACTCGTCCACGGCGGCGGCGCAGGCGCGTCCTTCGGCAATGGCCCAGACGATCAGCGACTGTCCGCGGCCGGCGTCGCCGGCTACAAAGATGCCCTCGGCACTGGTCATGTAGCTGCCGTCCCGGCCGACATTTCCGCGCTGGTCGAAGGTTGTGTCGACCTGCTCGCCCAGCCCGGCCGGCTCCGGACCGGTGAAGCCCAGCGCCAGGAGCACCAGGTCTGCCTGGATTTCGTGCTCCGTGCCGGGTTTGGGCACACGCCCGCCGTCCACGTACTCGGTTTCGGCCACCTTCAGGGCAGTGACTGCGCCGTTCTCGCCCACGAATTCAACGGTGGAGGCAAGGTAGGTCCGTTCGCCGCCCTCTTCGTGCGCGCTCTCGACTTCAAAGAGCGTGGGGAACGTCGGCCACGGCTGATGCGCGGCACGCTCGGCCGGCGGCTGCTTGCCGATGGCCAGGGTGGTCACCGAGGCGGCCTGCTGCCGGTGCGCTGTGCCCAGGCAGTCGGCGCCGGTGTCTCCGCCGCCGAGGATCACCACGTGTTTGCCGCGGGCGTCGATTTGATCGGGAACAGACTCGCCGGCGACCACCCGGTTGGCCTGCACCAGGTAGTCCATGGCGAAATGCACGCCGGACAGCTCGCGCCCGGGCAGCGGCAGGTCGCGCGGCACGGTGGCGCCGGTGGCGATCACCACGGCGTCGTAACGGCGGCGCAGCTGATCCCAGCTGATGTCCTTGCCCGCTTCGATTCCGGTGCGGAAGCGCGTGCCTTCGGCGCGCATCTGGTCCAGCCGGCGGTCCAGGAACTGTTTCTCCATCTTGAAGTCCGGAATGCCGTAACGCAGCAAGCCGCCGACCTTGTCGTCCCGCTCGTAGACGGCCACGGTGTGCCCGGCCCGGGTCAATTGCTGCGCGGCAGCCAGCCCCGCGGGACCGGATCCGATCACGGCGATCGTGTGGCCGGTCAAGCGCTCCGGAGCGTGCGGCGTTACCCAGCCCTGCTCGAAGGCTTCCTCGATCACGGAGACTTCCACCTGTTTGATCGTCACTGCCGGCTGGTTGATGCCCAGCACGCAGGACGCCTCGCAGGGTGCCGGGCACAGCCGGCCGGTGAATTCCGGGAAGTTGTTGGTGGCGTGCAGCCGTTCGATCGCTTCCTGGCCCATGTCGCGCCAGGTCAGGTCGTTCCATTCCGGAATCAGGTTGCCCAGCGGGCAGCCCTGGTGGCAGAACGGAATGCCACAGTCCATGCAGCGGCCGGCCTGGCTGCGGAGCACGCCCTTCTCCTGTGCTTCGTAGACTTCCTTCCAGTCCATGATGCGCACGGGGACCGGGCGGCGCGGCTGCGTCTTCCGCTCACGTACATTCAAAAATCCGCGTGGATCAGCCACCGGTTACCTCCAGAATTCGGGTCCAGACAACGTCGCCGTCGGGGTCGAGCCCCTCGGCCTCGGCGTTCGCCCGGGCTTGCAGCACCGCCGCGTAATCGCGCGGCAGCACCTTGGTGATGCGGGTCAGGGTGTCTTGGAGGTTCTCCAGCAGCTGGGCGGCCAGCTCGGACCCGGTCTCCTCTGCGTGCTTCTTGAGCAGCGCAGCGATGGACTGTTCGTCCACGGCATCCGGCCGCAGCAGTTGCAGTTCTCCGCTGTCCACGCCCTGGGTGTTCAACCGTGCGGGATCCAAATCCAGCACGTAGGCCACGCCGCCGGACATGCCCGCGCCGAAGTTGCGGCCGGTCGGGCCCAGGATTAGGGCCAGGCCGCCGGTCATGTACTCGCAGCCGTGGTCGCCGATTCCCTCTACGACGGCGGTGGCGCCCGAGTTCCGCACGAGGAACCGTTCGCCCACCTGGCCGCGCAGGAACATTTCCCCGCTGGTGGCACCGTAACCGATGACGTTGCCGGCAATCACGTTGCGCTCCGACGCGAACTGGTTGTCCCGGTCCGGCCGCACAATGATCCGGCCGCCGGAAAGCCCCTTGCCCACGTAGTCGTTCGAGTCGCCGAGCAGCCGCAAGGTCACACCGGCCGGCAAAAAGGCGCCCAGCGACTGACCGGCCTGGCCGGCCAGCGTGACGTCAATCGTGTCGTCCGCCAGGGCATGGACGCCGAAGCGCTTGGTCACCTCGTGGCCCAGCATGGTGCCCACGGACCGGTCTGTATTGATCACGTCCAGGCTGATCCGGACCGGCTCGCGCTTGGTCAGCGCGTCGGCGCTCATCGCAATCAGCTGGTTGTCGAAGTGCTTGTCCAGCTCATGGTTCTGCGACGTCAGGTTGCGCAGCGGCACATCCGCATCGGCTCCGTAGCCGCGCAGGATCGGCGCCAGGTCCAGCCCGTCGGCCTTCCAGTGGTCGACGGCTTCGCGGGTATCCAGCAGCTCGGCATGGCCGATGGCTTCTTCCAGGCTGCGGAAGCCCAGTTCGGCCAGCAGTTCGCGCACTTCCTCTGCGATGAACTCGAAGAAGTTCACCACGAACTCGGGCTTGCCGGTGAAACGCCGGCGCAGTTCGGGATTCTGCGTCGCAACACCCACCGGGCAGGTATCCAGGTGGCAGACACGCATCATGATGCAGCCGGAAACCACCAGCGGTGCGGTGGCGAAACCGAACTCTTCGCCGCCCAGCAGGGCCGCGATCATCACGTCCCGGCCGGTCTTCAGCTGGCCGTCCACCTGGACCACCACGCGGTCCCGCAGCCCGTTGAGCATCAGGGTCTGCTGCGTTTCGGCCAGGCCCAGCTCCCATGGGGCGCCGGCATGCTTGAGCGAGTTCAGCGGGCTGGCACCGGTTCCGCCGTCGTGCCCTGAAACAAGCACGACGTCGGCCTTCGCCTTGGTCACGCCGGCAGCCACGGTGCCGATCCCGACTTCCGAGACCAGCTTCACGTGCACGCGTGCCGAAGGGTTCGACCGCTTCAGGTCGTAGATCAGCTGCGCCAGGTCTTCGATCGAGTAAATGTCGTGGTGCGGCGGCGGGGAGATGAGGCCCACCCCGGGCGTCGAGTGCCGGGTCCGGGCCACCCAGGGGTAGACCTTCTGGCTCATCAGCTGGCCGCCCTCGCCGGGCTTGGCGCCCTGGGCCATCTTGATCTGGATGTCCGTGGCGTTCGTCAGATACAGGCTGGTGACGCCGAACCGGCCGGAGGCCACCTGCTTGATTGCCGACCGGCGCTCCGGGTCCAGCAGCCGTTCCACGTCTTCGCCGCCCTCGCCGGTGTTCGACTTGGCGCCGAGCCGGTTCATCGCGATGGCCAGCGTCTCGTGGGCTTCCTGCGAGATGGAGCCGTAGCTCATCGCCCCGGTGGAGAAGCGTTTGACGATGCTGGAAACCGGCTCGACTTCCTCCAGCGGAACTGACGGGCGGCTGCCGGACTTGAAGTTCAGCAGGCCGCGCAGCGTCATCAGTTCCTTGGACTGGTCGTCCACGCCGCGGGTGTAGGCCTTAAAGACGTCGTAGCGGCGTTCCCGGGTGGAATGCTGGAGCCGGAACACCGTCTCCGGGTTAAACAGGTGCGGCGGTCCTTCCCGGCGCCACTGGTACTCGCCGCCGGTCTCCAGGGTCCGGTGCGGGTCCTCGATGCCGTCAGACGGGTAGGCCTGGGCATGCCGGGCCGCGGCTTCTGCGGCGATGACGTCCAAGCCGACGCCGCCGAGCTGGGACTGCGTTCCGGCGAAGTACTGGTCCACCAGCGCCTGGGACAGCCCGATCGCTTCGAACGTCTGGGCGCCGCAGTAGGAGGAGACGGTGGAGATGCCCATCTTGGACATGATCTTCAGCACGCCCTTGCCCAGGCCCTTGATCAGGTTCTGCACGGCCTGCGCTTCGGTCACGCCCTGCAGGTGGCCGTTGCGGACCAGTTCCTCGCAGCTTTCCATGGCCAGGTACGGGTTTACCGCCGAGGCGCCAAACCCGATCAGCGCGGCAACGTGGTGGACCTCGCGGACGTCGCCGGCTTCCACCAGCAGCGAGATCTTGGTCCGGTTGGCGCTCTTGAGCAGGTGGTGGTGCACCGCGCTGGTCAGCAGCAGGGTCGGGATCGGTGCCCACTGGGCATTCGAGTCCCGGTCGGAGAGCACAATGAACTTCACACCGCGGTTAACCGCGCCGGAAACCTTTTCACAGATCTCCTGCAGCCTCGCCGCCAGTTCCGAAGCGCCGCCGTCGGGCCGGTAGAGGCCACGCACCTTCAGGGTGACGCGGTTGCCCTCTTCGTCTTCCATCGCGGCGATCTTGGCCAGTTCGTCGTTGTTGACCACCGGGAACTTCAACGCCACCTGGCTGGTGCGGACCTGCCCGGTCGCCAGGAGGTTGCCGTCCGGTCCGATCGACGAACGCAGCGACGTCACCAGTTCCTCGCGGATGGCGTCCAGCGGCGGGTTGGTCACCTGGGCGAATGACTGCACGAAGTAGTCGAACAGCAGCCGGGGCCGTTTGGACAGCACCGCGATTGGCGTGTCGGTGCCCATGGCGCCGAGCGGCTCGGCGCCGGTGCGGGCCATCGGGCCCAGCAGGATCCGCAGTTCTTCTTGCGTGTAGCCGAACGTCTGTTGGCGCCGGTTGACCGAGGCCGTGGTGTGCACCACGTGCTCGCGCTCCGGCAGGTCCTCGAGCCGGATCATGTTCTGCTTGAGCCATTCACCCCACGGGTTGGCCTTCGCGACTTCAGCCTTGACTTCCTCGTCTTCGACCAGGCGTCCTGCCTCGGTGTCCACCAAGAACATCTTGCCCGGCGAGACCCGGCCCTTCTTGACCACCTTGGCGGGCTCGATGTTAACGACGCCAACCTCGGAGGCCAGGACCACCAGCCCGTCCTCGGTGACCCAGTAGCGGGCCGGGCGCAGGCCATTGCGGTCCAGCACCGCTCCGACGAGCTTGCCGTCAGTAAAGGACACGGCAGCGGGGCCGTCCCATGGCTCCATCAGCATGGAGTGGTACTGGTAGAAAGCGCGCCGTTCGGGATCCATCGAGGCGTGGTTTTCCCATGCCTCGGGGATCATCATCATGATGGCGTGCGTGATTGGCCGGCCGGAGAGCATCAGCAGTTCCGCGACTTCATCGAAAGAGGCGGAATCGGAGGCACCGGGGGTGCAGATCGGGAAAAGCTCTTCCGGTGTCTCGCCCAGCAGCGGGCTCTTCAGCTGCGACTGCCGGGCCCGCATCCAGTTGCGGTTGCCTTTGACCGTGTTGATCTCGCCGTTGTGCGCGATGGTGCGGAACGGCTGGGCCAACGGCCAGGAGGGGAAAGTGTTGGTGGAGAACCGGGAGTGGACAATGCCGAGCTTGGTCTTGAACCGGGGGTCGGAGAGGTCCGGGTAGAAAGGTTCCAGCTGCGCGGTGGTCAGCATCCCCTTGTAGACGATGGTCTGCGAGGACAGCGACGGGAAGTACACCCCGTATTTGTTTTGTGCCCGCTTTCGCACGCGGAAAACGCGGGCGTCCAGATCGTTTCCGCCGGATTGGTCGGCGTCGAGGGCCAGGAACACCTGGACAAAGTGGGGCATGCAGGACCGGGCCATGGCGCCGACCAGTTCGGCGGCCACCGGTACTTCGCGCCAGCCGAGTACGGTGAGGCCTTCTGAGGCAGCCAGGGATTCCACGCCGTCCCGCGCGACCGCGGCTTCGGCTCCGTCGCTGGGCAGGAAGGCGGTGCCGGCCGCGTAGTGGCCGGGCGCGGGCAGTTCGAAGTCCACCACTGCCCGGAAGAATTCATCGGGGATTTGGGTGAGCAGGCCGGCGCCGTCACCGGTTCCTTCGTCGGCGCCGACCGCGCCGCGGTGTTCCAGATTGCGCAGCGCCGTCAGCGCCGCATCAACGATGTCGTGCCCAGGTTCGCCCCTGAGGGTGGCGATCACGGCGAGGCCGCAGGCATCCTTTTCGTTGGCGGGATCGTACAGCCCGGTCTGTTCCGGGTAGGCGGCGAAACGACTGAACGGCGATTGCACTGTAGTGTGCGGGTGCCCGTGTCCGCCGCCGATGCTGCGCGGGGTACTCGACCCCTTGAATGGAGGAGTCATCTGAACTTCCTTCTCCTAGATGTACGTGAGAAGGGGACGGCACTGGCCCCGTCCGGTTCAGCTTGCGGACAAGCCGGCCCGTGATGCACTGGGAATACCGTGGCATGCTCACCCGGGGCAGCGCACTCGATGCACAGGGTTCGGATGGGGCCGCAGGGATTATCGATGCGGTCGATCAGCCACGACCGCCGGAACCGCACTAGTGGTGCGCCTGGCCGGCGGATTATCCACGTCAGTGTGGTCGGCACGCTGCATATTCTGCCCCCAGTCGGTAGTCCGGGATGGTGCGTACCTGTTCGTTCCGGTCTGCCGATGAGGGCCGACCGATGCGCAGAACTTGTCCGTTCTACGGTAGAGAGACGATAGCACGGCAGGCGCCGGGTAACCCAGAATTTTCAGGATTTTTAACGCGCGTTTTCCAGATTGTTAACAGCGGATTTTGAGCAGCGAGTGATCACAACAAAGCCGCCGGAACGAATGTGGGTACGTTCGTTCCGGCGGCTTTGCGCGGCTGCTAGTCCTGGCTCCGGTTTTTCTCTGCCTCTTCGGCCCTCAACGGGTCGGCAGGGACGTCGGTGGCGGGCTCCTCGGTGTCCACACCGGACCCTGCCGCGGGCGCTTCACTGCCCTTCTCCCCCGCGGCCGGGGAGGATCCCGCGTCGCGCGGGGACGGAGCGGCGACAGAAGACGCTGCCTCGCCTTGGGAGGGGGCGGCCGGAGAAGGCACTGCCTCGCCTTGGGACGGAGCGGCATCGTCGTCGGCAGCGGGAGCCGGCTGGCCCGGCTCGGCCGTTTCGGCTGCCGGTTCCGCGCCCTCCGCGTCCTTTGCTTCCTCCGTGGGCTCCTCCACGGGCGCCCGGCCCGGCAGGTACACCGAATCGGTCTCCGCGGTGCGCGGCTGCCGGGCGAGCACGATGAAGATCGCCACCGCAACAACCAGCAACAGCACGGATGTCCACACGTTCAGGCGCTGGGTGATGCCGAGGATGGTGATCATCTCGGCATCGTCGATGCGGAGCATCTCGATCCAGACCCGGCCGAGCGTGTAGAACGCGACGTACAGCCAGAACAGCATGCCGCGGCGGAACTTGAAGCGCTTGTCGAGCAGCAGCAGCAGTGCCACGCCGGCCAGGTTCCACAGCGACTCGTAAAGGAAGGTGGGGTGGAACAGCGTACCCGGGGCAGCGTCGGCCGGGAAGTTGGGGCTGTCCGCGTCAATCTGCAGGCCCCAGGGCAGCGTGGTGGGTGCGCCGAACAGTTCCTGGTTGAACCAGTTGCCCCACCGTCCGATGGCCTGGGCCAGCAACAAACCGGGGGCGGCCGCGTCCATGAAGGCTGGCAGTTTGATGCCGGCCCGGCGGCACGCGATCCAGGCCCCGAGCAGGCCGAAGGCCACCGCACCCCAAATGCCCAGTCCGCCGCGCCAGATCTGCGGGATGAGGGCGAGGTCGCCGTTCGGCCCGAAGTAGGCATCGGGCGAGGAGAAGACGTGGTACAGGCGCCCGCCGATGATGCCGAACGGGATGGCCCAGATGGCCGCATCCCAGATGAACTCGTCGGGTCCGCCGCGGGCCTTCCAGCGCCGGCTGGTGAGCCAGAGCGCTGCCACGATGCCCAGCAGGATGCACAGCGCGTAGGCGTGGATGGTGAGCGGGCCGATGCTGAAGCCGGACCAGCCGGGGCTGGGGATGGAAGCCGGGACGGCCATTGCCATAGTCGTGCTGTACACCAGATTCGTCCTCTAGGCCGAAGTTTGCAGGTTAAGGCGCGGCCGCGGACGAACCGCTGACCCACCGGTTATTCTGTCAGGCCCGGGCGGTGCCTTCGCTCAGCCGCGCCGCCAGTGCGCCCAGTGCTTCCACGCCGGAGTGGCCGAGTTCGGCAACCAGTGCCGTGCCCACGATGGCGCCCTCGGCATAGGCGCCGATCTCCCGAACGTGCTCCGCATTGGAGACGCCCAGGCCGACGCATACCCGTTCAGCGCCGGCCTCGTGGGCGGCCTGGACCACTCGCTCGGCGGCACTGGAAACATTCTCACGTGCGCCGGTGACGCCCATGATCGAGACCGCGTAGACAAAACCTCGGCTGGCCTTGACCGTCATGGCCATCCGTTCCGGTGAGGACGAGGGAGCGACCAGGAATACCCGGTCCAATCCGTATTTGTCCGATGCCTCGAACCATTCGGCGGCCTCGTCCGGAATCAGGTCCGGTGTGATGAGTCCGGCGCCGCCGGCTTCTGCCAGCCGGCGGGAGAATTCGTCCACTCCCATCCGCATCACCGGATTCCAGTACGTCATCACCAGCACGGCGGCATCGCAGCGGGCGGTGATCCCGGCGACGATGTCGAATACCTGGCTGACCCGGAAGCCGTCCTTCAGCGCCTGCACCGTGGCGGCTTGGATGACCGAACCGTCCATCACGGGGTCGGAGTAGGGAATGCCGATCTCAATGACGTCGGTGCCGTTCTCCGCCAGCGCGACGGCGGCATCGATGGTGGTCTGGACGTCCGGGTAGCCCGCGGGCAGGTAGCCGACCAGTGCGGTGCGGCCCGCGGCCAGGGCGCGGTCGATGGCGGCCGCCGACTTGCTGGCGGTAGCGGTATTGTTCACAGCTGCTCTCCTTCGGAGCCGATTCCAGCCTCGGGTGATTCCTGCGGGAGCAGGCCGAACCACTCGGCGGCGGTGGCGACGTCCTTGTCGCCCCGGCCGGAGAGGTTCACCACAATGATGACGTCCTGCGGGTTGTCTTTGCCCTCGGTCAGGCGCTTGCCCACCCGCAAGGCACCGGCCAAGGCATGTGACGATTCGATCGCGGGGATGATCCCCTCGGTGCGGCAGAGCAGCCGGAAGGCGTCCATGGCTTCGGTGTCGGTGACCGGTTCGTAGGTGGCCCGGCCGATGTCCGCCAGGTAGGAGTGCTCGGGTCCCACGCCGGGGTAGTCGAGTCCCGCCGAGATCGAATGCGACTCGATGGTCTGGCCGTCCTCGTCCTGCATCAGGTAGGAGCGTGCGCCGTGCAGCACACCGGGCCGGCCCAGCGTGATGGTTGCGGCATGCCGGCCGGTGTCCACCCCGTCGCCGCCGGCTTCGAAGCCGTACAGCGCCACTTTGCGGTCATCCAGGAAGCCGTGGAAGATGCCGATGGCGTTGGAGCCGCCGCCGATGCAGGCACAGACCGCATCCGGCAGGCGGCCGGTCTGGTCCAGGATCTGGGCGCGGGATTCTTCGCCAATGACCTCATGGAAGTAGCGGACGAGCGCAGGGAAGGGGTGCGCCCCGGCCGCGGTGCCCAGCAGGTAATGCGTGTTGTGCACGTTCGCTACCCAGTCGCGGAGGGCTTCGTTGATCGCGTCCTTGAGGGTCTGCGATCCGGCGGTGACCGGCACCACGGTGGCTCCGAGCAGTTCCATCCGGGCCACGTTCAGGGCCTGCCGGCGGGTGTCTTCGGCGCCCATGTAGACGACGCATTCCATGCCGAGCAGGGCGGCCGCGGTGGCGCTGGCCACGCCGTGCTGGCCGGCACCGGTTTCCGCGATGATCCGGGTCTTGCCCATCCGCTGGGCCAGCAGGGCCTGGCCCAAAACGTTGTTGATCTTGTGGGAGCCGGTGTGGTTCAGGTCCTCGCGCTTGAGGAAGATCCGGGCGCCGCCGGCATGCTGGGAGAAGCGTTTGGCTTCGGTGAGCAGCGAGGGCCGGCCGGAGTAGTTCTTGTTCAGTTCGGCGACCTGGGCAATGAATTCGGGGTCGGCTTTGGCCTTTTCGAAGGTGTCTTCCAGCTCGTCCAATGCCGCAATCAGCGATTCGGGCATCCAGCGCCCGCCGAAGGCGCCGAAGTACGGACCGGGGGCATGGCGAAGGCTGCTTCCGGCCAAGAAAGCGTCGGCTGCTTCCTGCGGGTTTCCGGACTCTGCCGGGGTGTCGGGGCTCTGCGTCATGGCGGTCCTGTCTAGTGCTGGGGGCAGGCGGCGGAGCCATGGAGGTCCACTGCCTGCCCCTGGAAGATTCTTTACCTGGTACGGGCCGTTGCCTCAGCGGCGGGAGGCAACAGCTTCGGAGCCGGCCGTGCCGAATTCCGCAACGGCCGCTTCCGGATCACCCATCGTGACCAGCGCTTCGCCGACCAGGACGGCGTTGGCGCCCTGGCTGGCATAGTCACGGACGTCGGCTACCGAGCGAACACCGGATTCCGCCACCACCACGGCGCCGGCCGGAATCCTGCCCGCGAGCTCCGCGAACAACGAACGGTCCACGTCCAGGGTCTTAAGGTTGCGGACATTCACCCCGATGATGCGCGCGCCGACGGCCACGGCCCGGTCGATTTCCTCGGCGGTGTGCGTCTCGACCAGGGCGTTCATGCCCAGGTCGTGGGTGAGGGCCAGCAGGGCCTTCAGTTCGGCATCGTCCAAAGCAGCAACGATCAACAGCACCAAATCCGCACCGTGGGCGCGGGCCTCGAAGATCTGGTATTCCTCAACGGTGAAGTCCTTGCGCAGCAGCGGCAGGTCCACCGCGGCGCGCACGGCGTCGAAATCGGCCAGCGAGCCGTTGAACCTGCGCTGCTCCGTCAGCACGCTGATGACGGCTGCGCCGCCACGTTCGTAGGCAGCACCGAGTTCGGCCGGATCGGCGATGGCCGCGAGCTCTCCCTTGGAGGGGCTCTTGCGCTTGACCTCGGCGATCACCTTCAGCGCGGCGCGGGGTGAATCGTTGCCGCCCAGGGCGGCGTAGGCGTCACGGGCCGCGGGTGCCTCAGCGGCCTGCCGCTTGATCTCCTCGAGCGGGACTTGGGCGCGCCGGGATTGGAGGTCTTCGCGGACCCCAACGATGATGTCGTCGAGAACGGTCACGCTTAGTGTCCGCTCCCTTGGATCTTGCTGCCGTCCACGCCGTAGCCGGCCTTCTTCATGATCCAGCCAACGATCAGGCCGATAAGGATGACCACCACGCCGGCCCAGAACACCACGTTAGAGGCCATCACGAAACCGATGCCGGACACGATGGAGCCCGCGATCATGATGAACACGCAGGTCCAGGCGGCGGGGCTGTTGCCGTGGCCGATGACTTCGTCGTGGATGCTGCCTGCCGGATCCGTCTTCATCGCGGTTTCGGTGGTGGTGGCGTGGTTGGCCATGGTGTTTCTCCCTCTCAACGGTTCTGCTATTCATTCTGCCATTGTTTGGCTCTACGGCAGGCCAGTGTGACACGCAGGCCGGCGGCCCGGCCTCGTGTCCTGGGCCGGTACAGGCGGTTCAGTCGGTCGGATCCTCGCCGCGGCTGAGCTGGTCCCAGCTGTCGATTTCGTCGACGTTGCCGGCCCGGTCGGAGGGCATGCCGTCGGCCTGCCGCTCGGCGGCCGGCACGTACTTCTTCGACGCGGCCCAGGACCGGCCAGCCAGGACCAGCCAGATGGCCATCGCCACCAGCAGGATTCCGGCGCCGGCCCCTAGGTATGGAAAGGCGGTGACGACGACGGCGGCCTCTCCCCCGATCTGTCCGGTTGCCTCGCCGATGGCGGCGGAGGCGGCGGCCGCGGGGTTGGCGATCACGGCAACGCTGGCGGCGGCGATGCCGATGCCGGCGGCTGCCAGCAGCACGGCGATCACGATGCGCGCAATCCGGCCGGCAATGGAAGCCGCCAGGGCTGCCGCCAGCGCCACCAGGGCCAGGGCAGTCACTGCGGTCGCGGCGTCGCTGCCGGCTACGCTGACGTCCGGGGTCTGGACCCTGGTTCCGGGAAGGTGCGCGGTGAGCCACGTCTGCGTCGTCGTGCCGAAGGCGGCCAGGGCGACCGCCACCGCGGCGAGGACCACTATGCCTTTGCGCTGCCACCGCGACGCGCCGGTTGTGCGCCCCGGCTGCCCGCCCTTGGCCGGCATTGCCTTGTCCTCGCTCATGATTGTCCCTTGACCGGCACATGCGCCGGGTTGGCTTGGTGCAGCCGGGCCGCCAACGTCACCGCCCGCAGCGGAGCTGCCGCCTTGTTCACGGTCTCGAGCGCCTCGGCCTCCGGCTGGGAGTCGGCCACGATCCCGCCGCCGGACTGGACGTAGGCGGTCCCGCCGCGCAGCAGCGCGGACCGGATGGCGATGGCCATGTCCATGTCCCCGGCAAAGTCCAGATAGCCCACCACTCCGCCGTAGATGCCCCGCCGGTGTGGTTCCAGTTCGTCCAGCAGCCGCAGTGCGCGCGGCTTGGGGGCGCCGGAGAGCGTCCCGGCAGGGAACGTCCCGGCCAGCACGTCGTAGGCGGTCTTGTCCGGAGACAGCCGGCCCACCACGGTGGAGACCAGGTGCATGATGTGGCTGAACTTTTCCACTTCCATGAACTGCGTGACATCAACGCTGCCGGGTTCGCAGACCTTGGAGATATCGTTGCGGGCCAGGTCCACCAGCATCAGGTGCTCGGCGCGTTCCTTCTTGTCCGCCAGCAGTTCCTCGGCCAGTTCCTTGTCGTGCTCCACGCTGTGCCCGCGCGGCCGGGATCCCGCGATCGGATGGGTGATGACTTCATCGCCGGTCACGGTGACCAGCGCTTCCGGCGAAGATCCCACGATCGAGTAGCCCACGCCGTCGGCGTCTTCCAGGCTGAATAGGTACATGTAGGGGCTGGGGTTAAGGTTCCGCAACACCCGGTAGACGTCGAGCGCCGGGGCCGAACACTCTGCCTCGAACCGGCGCGAGATCACCACCTGGAACACCTCGCCGTCGACGATTGCTTCCTTGCCGCGGTCCACAGCCGCCAGATACTTCTCGCGGGCCCACCGGTGGGTCACGCTGTTCATCAGGTCATCGGTGGCCAGCGAGGCATCTTCGAGCACGGAAACCTGCTGCGCCAGTGGTTCGGCCAGTTGGGCCAGCATGTGCTTGGCCCGCTTCACAGCGTCCAGCCAGGCCTCGTCGACGCGCTCATCGCGGTTGTCGAAGTTGATGGCGTTGGCAATCAGCGTGACCGTGCCCTCGGCGTTGTCGTGCACCGCCAGATCGGTGACCAGGTTCATGGCAAGTTCGGGCAGGTTCAGGTCGTCCTGGGGCGGGGAGGTGAGTTTTTCCCAGTGCCGCACGGCCTCCCAGCCGACGAAGCCGACCAAACCGGACGTCAGCGGCGGCAGCGATTCAAAGCGCTCGGTGCGCAGCGCCTCAACGGTCGCGCGCAGTGCCTCCACCGGGTTGCCGTCGCGCGGCACGCCCACCGGCGGCTCGCCCAGCCAGTGCCCCTGTCCGTCCTTGGTGGTCAGCGTTGCGCGGGAATGGGCGCCGATAAAGGAGTAGCGCGACCAAACACCTCCCACCGCAGCGGACTCCAGCAGGAAGGTGCCCGGCCGCGAGTCTGCGAGTTTGCGGTAGATCGAAATCGGGGTCTGGTCATCGGCCAGGACCTTGATGGACACCGGGATCACCCGTCGGTCCCGCGCCAAGGTGCGGAATTCTTCCAAGCTGGGGCTGATGACTCCGAGGTCCTGCATGCGTTATCCGTCTTTCACTTCAGTCGCTGATCAAGTTGGGAAGGGGGCCGGCAGCTGCTTCAGCTGTCCAGCGCTGGTCCGTTGTCCGAGGTAGGCCGCCGGCCGGCGACAGCACCCAGGTCGCGGCCGTCAAAGCAGGTGCGGGTGCCGGTGTGGCAGGCCGCCCCCACTTGGTCCACCCGGACCAAGAGGGCATCGCCGTCGCAATCCAGCGAAACCGACTTGACGAACTGCACGTGCCCGGAGGTATCGCCCTTGCGCCAATATTCCTGCCGGGAGCGTGAATAGAAGGTCACGCGGCCACTGGTCAGCGTGCGGTGCAGCGCCTCATCGTCCATCCAGCCGAGCATCAGCACCTCGCCGGAATCGAACTGTTGGACCACAGCGGCCACCAGTCCGGCGGAGTCGCGTTTGAGCCGCTCGGCGATCGCCGGATCAAGGGCGGCGGGACCGGCGGCGGGCGGCGGAGTGTTCGGGGCATCAGGCTGGGACGACATCCCTACAAGTCTAGTGCCAAGTCCCCGTGGCCCCGGCCCGCACCGGGGCATCCTGCGCGGGCGTGAGGTACGGCCCGAAACTGGCGGCTTCGTGCTAGGTTCAGGAGTGATGCATTACGTTAATCCGTCCCGTGAAGTCCTGGCCGAGACCTTGCTGGCTGCCGGGCCGGATTCGCCTACCCTGTGCGAGGGATGGAAGACGGCGGAGCTCGCCGCTCACCTGTACATCCGGGAACACCGGGTGGGGGCCGCGTTGGGGCTGGCGTTCAAGCCGCTCGCCAAAGTTTCCGACGACGCCACCCGGAAGACGGCGGACAAGGCCCGTGCCACGGCCGGCTACGCCAAACTGGTGGAGGCCTTCCGCGCCGGGCCACCGGCCATCTCGCCGTTCAAGGTTCCGGCCGTGGACAACGTGGCCAACCTGGTGGAGTTCTTTGTCCACACCGAGGACGTGCGCCGAGCGACCGACCGCTGGGCGCCACGCGCCCTCGACGAGGACTATTCGACGGCGCTGTGGGACGATCTGGTCAAGCGCGCCGCGCTGTTGTACCGCGGCGTGGACCTGGGCATTGTGCTGGTGCGTCCTGATGGGCCACGGCACGTGGCCAAGCGCGCCCCGGTTTCGGTAGCCATCGTCGGAGAACCCGGCGAACTGCTGATGCATGCCCACGGCCGCACCAAGCATGCCCTGGTCACCTTTGAGGGCCAGCCCGATGCCCTGGCCCTGCTGGAAAGCGCCGACATCGGCCTCTGAGGCACCTCTCCCGAAACCCGGCCACTGACGCACCCCTGAAGACACCGGCCACCCGACGCTAGGCGCCGGCCGGTCCCCCGCTGTGCCCTGGACCGGCCGGGCAGCGGATCAGCGGACCGGGTAGCCCGCTTCGCGGATGGCCTGCTTGACCTGGGCAATCGCGTCGTCGGGACCAAAGTGGAACACCGAAGCGGCCAGCACGGCGTCGGCGCCGGCGGCGACGGCCGGCGGGAAATGTTCCGGCTTGCCGGCACCGCCCGAGGCGATCAGCGGAATTTTCACGGCGGCCCGGACGGCGCGGATCATTTCCAGGTCAAAGCCGTCCTTCGTGCCGTCGGCGTCGATCGAGTTCAGCAGCAACTCCCCCACGCCGCGGTCCGCAGCTTCCTTCGCCCACTGCACCGCGTCGATCCCGGTACCTTTGCGGCCGCCGTGCGTGGTGACTTCGAAGCCGGAGGCCACCGAGGGGTCGGCAGTGCGGCGGGCGTCGAGCGAGAGCACCAGCACCTGGGAGCCAAAATGCCGGGTGATTTCGTCGATCACGTCGGGCCGGGCAACCGCGGCGGTATTGATCGCGGCCTTGTCCGCCCCGAACCGAAGCAGCTTGTCGACGTCGGCCACTTGCCGCACGCCGCCGCCCACGGTCAGTGGGATGAAGACTTCCTCGGCGGTGCGGGCAACGACGTCGAACGTCGTTTCACGGTTGCCGGACGAAGCGGTCACATCCAGGAAGGTCAGCTCGTCGGCGCCGGCGCGATCGTACCGGTGGGCCAGTTCCACCGGGTCACCGGCGTCGCGCAGGCCTTCGAAATTTACTCCCTTGACCACACGTCCGGCGTCGACGTCGAGGCAGGGGATAACGCGGATGGCAACAGTCATGGCTTACTCCGGACCTCAGATGCGGCAGGCGTGGATGGTGCTGACCAGGATGGCCCGGGCACCGAGATCGTAGAGCTCGTCCATGATCCGGTTGGTCTGGGTCCGGCGGACCATCGAGCGCACGGCTACCCAGCCGGTGTCGCGCAGCGGCGAGACCGTCGGCGATTCCAGTCCGGGCGTCAGGGTCGCGGCGGCGTCGACCAGGTCCTTGCGGATGTCGTAGTCCATCATCACGTATTCGCGGGCCACAATGACGCCGCGGAGCCGGCGCATCAGCACGTCCAGTCCGGGCGGAGGGTTCTCCCCGGAGCGGCCAATCAGCACGGCCTCGGACTTCAGGATTGGTTCGCCGAAAATTTCCATGCCGGCAGCGCGCAAGGTGTTGCCGGTCTCCACGACATCGGCGATGGCATCGGCAACACCCAGCCGAACGGAGGATTCAACCGCGCCGTCCAACCGGACGACGGAGGCTTCGATGCCGCGCTCGGACAGGTAGCTGCGCAGCAGCCCGTCATAGCTGGTGGCCAGCCGCTTGCCGTTGAGTTGCTCGGCGCGGGAGAACTCCCCCACCGGGCCGGCGAAGCGGAAGGTGGAAGACCCGAAGCCGAGGTTCATCAGCTCCACGGCCTCAACCTGCGCATCCAGGAACAGGTCGCGGCCGGTGATGCCGACGTCCAGGGTGCCTGACCCCACATAGACGGCAATGTCGCGCGGGCGGAGGAAGAAGAACTCAATATCGTTGTCCGGGTCGGTCATGACCAGTTCGCGGCTGTCGCGGCGCTGGCGGTAACCGGCCTCCCCCAGCATGGCGGAGGCGGCCTCGGACAGGGATCCCTTGTTGGGAACTGCTACACGGAGCATGTGAAAGACTTTCTGGAATCGGCTCGGCCGCAGCGCGGCCTTCAAGGTTGGATTCGGCCTGGGTCCGGGCGGGGCGCCGACGAGGGCGGCGTCCCGCTACAGATGCTTGTAGACGTCCTCCAGCTGCAGTCCCTTGGCAATCATCAGGACTTGCAGGTGGTACAGCAGCTGGGAGATCTCCTCAGCGGCGGCTTCGTCAGATTCGTATTCGGCTGCCATCCAGACTTCGGCGGCCTCTTCGACGACCTTCTTGCCGATCCCGTGGATACCGGAATCCAGCTCGGCTACCGTACGGGAGCCCTCCGGGCGCTGCTGCGCCTTATCGCTCAGTTCCGCAAACAGGGATTCGAAGGATTTCACGCCCTTTAGCCTACGTCAGGAGCGCGGGACGGCGGCAAACCGCCGTCCCCATTGTGACGAACCCCTCCGCGCCGCCAGCTGGCCGGCTCAAACGCCGAGGCCCCTGAGCGTGGCCGCGGTAGCCAAAGCCGCGGTCACCGCTTCGTGCCCTTTGTCCTCCGTGGAGTCCGCCAAGCCGGCACGGTCCAGGCCTTGCTGCTCCGTATCGCAGGTCAGCACGCCGAAACCCACCGGCTTGCCGGTCTGCACACTGACATTGGTCAGTCCGTCGGTGGCGGCCTGGCACACGTACTCAAAGTGCGGCGTGCCCCCGCGGATCACCACGCCGAGCGCCACCACGGCGTCGTAGTGCGGAGCCAGGCGGGCGGCTGCCACCGGTAGCTCGAAGGCACCGGGCACGCGGACCAAGGCAGCGTCGTCGATGCCTGCCTCGGCGGCCGCCCGCAGCGCGCCGTCCACCAGCCCGTCCATGATCTGGGTGTGCCAGCTGGCGGCGACAATGGCCAGCTTCAGCCCGCCGGTCGCCTCCTGCAGGCCGCTGATGTCGATAACCGGGGCTCCGTGTCCGCTCATGTTCTTCCTTCGTGAATGTCTTTGTCAGTTGTGGATGGTGTGGCCGGGGCGCAGGCGTCAGCTCTGCTGCACCGGGGTGGTCTGGAGGACTGCCAGCCGGTGGTCCATGCGGTCCCGCTTGGTCTCCAGGTAACGGCGGTTCTGCTCGCGGTAGGGGACTTCGGCGGTCACCATGTCGACCACCTCGATGCCCAGTGCCGCCAGCATCCCGCTCTTGGCCGGATTGTTGCTCAACAGCCGGATGGCGCCGATGCCCATGGCTCGCAGGATAGCCGCGGCAGCCGAATAATCGCGCGCGTCCACCGGCAGCCCCAGCTGCTCATTGGCTTCCACCGTGTCTGCGCCGGCTTCCTGCAGCGCATAAGCCCGCATCTTGTTGGCCAGGCCAATGCCGCGCCCCTCCTGACCGCGCAGGTAGAGGACGGTTCCGCCTTGCTCGGCGATCAGTGCCAGTGCCTGTTCCAGTTGTTCGCCGCAGTCGCAGCGGTAGGAGGCGAACACGTCCCCGGTCAGGCATTCGGAGTGCAGCCGGACCAGCGGCTCGGCCGCCGGCTGGACCGGGGAGGTGATGCTCAAGTGCTCCACGCCGGTGGCGGCGTCGGTCCAGGCTTGGGCCAGGAAGTTGCCGAAGGCAGTGGGCAGCTGCACCGACGGCCCGCCCTCGACCGTGGCGGCCGGTGCCTTTTCGCGGATGTCGCCGCGGATGTCGTCAGTGGCCATGATCAGCCACCTCCGGGAAGGAGGCCGGTTCTCCCCCGGCCAGGTGGTTCGCGAGGTCCTCGATGGAGACCAGCGGGCAGTTGTGCTCGTCCGCAAATGCGCGCAGCGCCGGCAACCGCATCATGTCCCCCTCGTCATGCACCAGCTCCGCAATGACACCGACCGGCGCCCGCCCGCCCAGCCGGCACAGGTCCACGGCCGCCTCGGTGTGCCCGCGCCGTGCCAGCACCCCGCCGTCGACCGCACGCAACGGAAAGATATGGCCAGGCCGGGTCAAGTCCGCCGCGGTGCTGTCCGCCGCCGCGAGCACCGATGCGGTGCGCGCCCGGTCCGCAGAACTAATCCCTGTGCTCACGCCGACAGCGGCGTCGCAGGACACCGTGTAGGCCGTGCCCTTGGCATCCTGGTTGACTTCAACCATCGGCGGCAGTCCCAGTTCGTCCGCGCGGGACGCCGGGAGCGGCACGCAAATGACGCCCGAGGTATGGCGGATGGTCCAGCCCATCAACTCGGGGGTCGCGGCGTCCGCTGCGAAGATGATGTCGCCTTCGTTTTCCCGGTCCTCGTCATCAACAACGACGACGGCGCGGCCCGCGGCGATCGCGGCCACCGCGGCTTCGATGGTGTCCAGCGCGATGCGATGCTCCACCGCGGCGCTCATGACCGCGCCCCGGGGGTGAAGGCGAGCAGCCGCTCGGCATACTTGGCCAGCACATCCACTTCCAGGTTCACCGTGTCTCCGGGCTGTTTTGCCCCCAGGCCGGTGTCGGCCAGTGTGGTGGGTATCAGGCCGACTTCGAAGAACTGCGTTGCTGCCGACGCGTCGCTGACCGAGGTGACCGTCAAGGAGACACCGTCCACGGCAATGGACCCTTTCTCCGCGACGTAGCGGGCCAGCTCCCGGGGAACGGTGAAACGCAGGCGTTCCCAGTCGCCCAAATCCTCGCGCTCAGTCAACGTGCCCACGCCGTCCACATGTCCTTGGACCACGTGCCCATCCAACCGGCCGCCGGCCGGCACGCAGCGTTCCAGGTTGACGGTCTGCCCCGGCCGGAGCGACCCGGTGGTGGTGCGGGTGAGCGTCTCGCCCATCACGTCAACACTGACCCGGCTGCCGTCCAGCGCCACGGCGGTGAGGCACACCCCGTTGACCGCGATCGAGCCACCGAGTCCCAGGCCGGATGCGGTTTGCGGTGCGGTGAAGGTCAGCACGGCGCTGTCGGTGGCTGGATTCAGGTCCAGGGCTTCAACCCGCCCTTGTTCGACGATGATTCCGGTAAACATTCACTTGCCTTTCTGGGTGCCGCGGAACGGCAGGGGTTCAAGGTGCAGGCGGAGGTCCGCGCCCAAGGTGCGGGCATGGCCGTCGGCGCTGTCCCAGCGCCACCGGCCTGCCTCCGCCAGTGTCCCGATGCCAAGGTCGGCCACAGCGCGGGTGCCTGCACCGAGCATCAGCGGCGCCAGGTAGAGGATCAGCTCGTCGACCAGGTCGGCGCGCAAGAAGGCCGAGGCGATGGTGGCTCCGCCCTCGATCATGGCGTGTCCCACGCCGCGGCCGGCCAGTTCGGCCAGTACGTCAGCGGGATCATGGGTAGCCAGTTGCAGGAAGCGACCGTCGGTGCCGCGGACTGCCGCGTCTGCGGGCACCTTCCGGCGCCCCATCACAACGCGCAGCGGTTGGTCCGGCGTTTCGGCTCCAGTCCGGTCGCGGGCGGTCAGCCGCGGGTTGTCGGCGGCGATGGTTCCGGTGCCGGCGATGATCGCGTCCGCGCGGGAGCGGATGCCGTGGCTGTCCGCCCGGGCTTCCTCCCCGGTGATCCATTGGCTGGTGCCGTCTGCCGCAGCGATCAGCCCGTCCATTGTCTGGGCGATGTGCAGCGTGGTGAACGGGCGGTTTTCCCGCCGGGCCTGGAACCAGCGGTGGTTCAGTTCCTGGGCCTGCAGCGACATCAGTCCGGTGCGCACAGCTACCCCGGCCTCCGCCAGCCGCTGCGCTCCGCCGGCCGCCTGGTCGGTGGGGTCGGCCGCGGCGTAAATAAGCGAACCGATGCCCGCTGCCAGAATGGCAGCTGAGCAGGGGCCTGTCCGGCCAGAGTGGTTGCATGGCTCCAGCGTCACCAGCATGGTGCAGTCCGCCAGCTCCGCCGCACGTCCCGACGGAACGTTGGCCAGCGCATCCACTTCGGCGTGCGGCGTGCCGGCGCCCCGGTGGTATCCGGTGCTGACCACGTCGCCGCGCGGATCGATGATGACCGCTCCGACCACGGGGTTCGCGCCGCGCACACCCTGGCCGGCGGCCGCCAGCGCCAGCTCCATGCCGCGCTGCTCCGCCGTCGAAAAATCCTGGCCGGGGCCGGGGGCTGGCTGGCTCATCGCGCCGGCACCGTCTCGTCGCCGCTGTCAGCCCGGGCCGGCTGCCCGATCCGCGGATCGGGGTGCAGCGTCTCGACCTCGGGCTTGGCCTGTGCGTTGGCCCGCCACCAGACGAAGAACCCAACCAGTGTGAAGCCTCCGTAGAAGAGGTACATGAAGGCGCTGGCGTAGTAGCCGGCGCTGAACAGCAGTGGCACGCCCACAATGTCCACGGCAACCCAGATCAGCCAGAATTCAACCCAGCCGCGGGCCATGCCATAGGTGGCCAACAGCGACCCGACGAAGGTCCAGGCGTCGGCCCATACCGGCTCATAGGAACCCAGCGCAGCGAAGACCGGGGTCAGGGCAACGGTGCCCAGGAGCAAGGCAGCCACCAGGCCAACCCGCGCCTTGCCGCCGGCCCACTGCGGGGTGATGGCGCGGCCGCTGCCGTTGCGGGCGGAGCGCCAGCGGTTCCAGCCGTAAACGGCCACCGCGATGAACATGACCTGGCGGCCTGCCTGTCCCAGCAGGTTGGCCGTGCTGGCGGAGCCGAACAACGAGCCGAGGAAGACCGTCAGCAGGAGGAGGTTGCCGATAATGCCTACCGGCCAGGCCCACACTTTCCGGCGCATGCCGCCGAGGGCGCTGAGGAGTCCAAAAACGTTTCCCAGAACTTCGCGCAGCAGCAGTGAGCTGCCGGCAACGGGAATCTGAGCTTCAAAGAGCCACCGCAGAAAATCCATGCCGTTCCTTTCGAGCCGCGGCGGCTCCGGGGGAACGACAGTGCGGTAGGTCCGGGCACCCGGGTTGACTGGCCAGTGGCCGTACCCGGTGGCCCATTGCTGCCACCTGTACGTGCTTCTCCCATCCAGACTTTAACTGTCGGTACCGGAATTCCACCGGTTCAACCGTGGCCTCGGGTTCCGGGTGGAACTTTTGGCAACGGGTCGCGGACTATAACCGCCGGTTCGGACTTACACCGACCCCGGAGCACGTTGTGTTTGCGTAACTATGCTCTCACAACTGCTGCAGGGGGTCCCGCATTCCCGTCACATCGTGTAACAGCAGTCACAGGACCTTGGCAGCGGCCCGCAGCGAGGCGATGGCTTGTTCTGGGTCCGCCTGTCCGTAGACGGCGGAGCCGGCGACGAAAACCGTGGCGCCGGCCTCGGCGGCCCGCACAATCGTCTCTTCGGTGACGCCACCGTCCACTTGGATGGCCACCGGCAGTCCGGAACCCGCTACCGCGTTCGCCGCCTTGCGGATCTTGGGCAGCGTCACATCCAGGAACGCCTGGCCGCCGAATCCGGGTTCAACGGTCATGATCAGCAGCAGGTCCATCTCGGGGAGCAGATCGAGATACGGTTCGACGGCGGTGGCCGGCTTGAGCGCCATTCCCGCCTTGGCTCCGTGGGACCTCAGTTCCCGGGCCAGCCGCACCGGTGCCTTCGCCGCTTCCACATGAAAGGTCACCGAGTCGATGCCTGCTTCGGCATAGGCCGGCGCCCAGCGGTCGGGGTCGGCGATCATCAGGTGGGCGTCCAGCGGCAGGCTGCTGACTTCCTGGATCCGCTGCACCACCGGCAGCCCGATCGTCAGGTTCGGCACGAAGTGGTTGTCCATCACGTCCACATGCACCGCGTCCGCGGTGCTGATGCGCTGCAGTTCGGCTTCAAGGTTGACGAAATCAGCCGAGAGGATGCTGGGGTTGATGCAGCAGTGTGCCATCGGGTGCTTGCCTGCCTGTCTTGGTGTTGTAGGAGTGGGGGAACCTGGGCCGGTTGCCCCGGGGCGGGTCAGCTGCTCCGGCGCAGCAGGGCCATGAACATGGCATCGGTGCCGTGGCGATGCGGCCAGAGTTGCGTGGTTGTCCCGCCGGCCCGGCCAAGCGTGTCCCCTCCCGGTTGTCCTGCGTCCAGATGGCCCGGCAGGCTGACGCCGTCGAGGACGGCGGACGTGTCCAGGAGGTCCAGCCCGGGGTGCCGGCGGAGCAGGTCGGCCACGACTGCGGTCGTCTCTGCCGGGTGCGGTGAGCAGGTCACGTAGGCGATCAGGCCGCCCGGCTTCGCGGCCGCGACGGCGGCTTCGAGCAGGTCGCGCTGCAGCGGACCAAGTTGCGCAACGTCGGAGGGCTTCCGGCGCCAACGGGATTCCGGTCGGCGCCGGAGCGCTCCCAATCCCGTGCAGGGCGCGTCCACCATGATCCGGTCGAACTGGCCGGCGTACTGGTCGCCGACCTCGCGGCCATCTCCGGTTCGGACTTCCCAGACGTCTGCCGGGACCGGCGCCAGCGCCTTGCGGACCAACTCAGCCCGGTGCTCGGCTACCTCATTGGCCAGCAGTGTGGCGCCCTGTTCGGCGGCCAGCGCGGCCAGCAGCGCCGCCTTGCCGCCGGGGCCGGCGCACAGGTCAAGCCACCGCTCTCCGGGAGAGGATGGGGCAGCGGCGGCCAGGGCACGGGCCACCAGTTGCGAGCCGGCGTCCTGCACTCGGGTGGTTCCGGCCCGTACGCTGGCCAGGCGGCCGACGTCGCCGCCGGCATACAGGGCCGAACCCTCCACCAGTTCGCCGGGCTCGGCGCCTGCCTCGACCGCCTCGTCCAACGAACCCAGTCCGGGCAGGGCCACCAGATTCACCACCGGCGCGGCGTTGTCGGCAGCCAACAGGTCTTCCACTTCGTCCACGCTGCGGCCATGTCCGGCCAACGACTGCCGCAGGGCGCGCACGATCCATTCCGGATGGCTGTGTTCCAGGGCGGCTGCCTTGACCGGGTCGGTCTCCCCCGCGGTCAGCTCGGCGGTCCAGCCGCTCAGGTCGTGCGCCGTCACCTTGCGCAGCACGGCATTGATCAGCGACCCCGGCCCGGCACCGATGACCGCGCGGGCCAGGCTGACCGTCTGGTCCAAGGCGGCGTGGGCCGGGACCCGCATGGCCAGCAACTGGTGGGCGCCGAGGCGCAAGGCGTCAAGGATCGCCGGGTCCAACTGCTCCAGGGGCCGGTCGACACAGCGGGCGAGGATGGCATCGTAGGTGCCCAGGCCGCGCAACGCGCCGTAGGTCAGCTCCGTGGCGAAACCGGCGTCCCGCTTGTCCAGCCGGTGTTTGCGAATGCTCGCCGGCAGCACCAGGTTCGCATACGCGTCGTCCCGTTCCACCGCGCGCAGCACCTCGAAGGCGGCCAGCCGGGCAGGATCTGCCGTCCTGGACCGCTGCGACGGTGCCGATTGCGAGTAGTGCCGGGTGCCGCCGCGGTTGCGCTCACGACCGGCAGCATCGCGTCGACCGCTTCCCTGGCCCCTGCCGCCCTGGCGTCCGAGCCCTTCATTGTTGCCGCGGCCGCTGTTCCGGCCGCCTTCGTTCCGGCCGCTCATTCGAAGTGCACATCCTCACGCTGCCCAAGCCCGCGGGCCCAGTCTGCAGCATCCATCATCTTTTTGCCTGCCGGCTGGACCTTGTCCAGCTCAACCGCATGCGAGCCGGTACCCACCAGTGCGGACGCGGACGATCCGCCGGACAGCCTGACGGCGCCCGGCGGCAAGTCCCGGGTTTCCGGCCGCGGCCGTACCGGTCCCAGTTTGAATCGCTGCCCCGCAAGCATGGTCCAGGCACCCGGCTCGGGCGTCACACCGTTGATGCGGCGGCGGATGGCGAGTGCCGGCTGCTGCCAGTCGATGTGCCCGTCCTCCAAGGACAGCTTCGGCGCCAGGCTGACCTCGCCGGTTTGTGCCACAGCCGCGGCTTTGCCTGCGCCAACGGCCGCGAGGGTTTGGGACAGCAGCACGGCGCCGCTGCGGGACAGCCGGTCCAGCACGTCGCCGCTGGTGTCCTCCGGGCGCAATGCCTCGGTCAGCGTGCCGTAGACCGGGCCGGTGTCCAGGCCCTTTTCCAGCAGAAAGGTGGAAGCACCGGTGACGTCATCTCCGTTGATGACGGCATGCTGCACCGGCGCGGCACCGCGCCATGCGGGCAACAGCGAGAAGTGCAGGTTGATCCAGCCGTGTTCCGGGATGCCCAATGCTGTTTCCGGGACCAAACCGCCGTAGGCCACAATGGCGGCCACGTCCGGAGCGGCCGACCGGATGGCCTCCATCGCGGTCTGGTCGATCCGGTTGGCCCGGATCACCGGGACGCCGAGTTCGCCGGCACGGGCGGCCACCGGTGAGGGAGTCAGGACGCGTTTCCTGCCGACCGGCGCATCCTCCCGGGTGAGCACTGCCACGATCTCGAAACCGTCCTGGACCAGCCGGTCAAGGGACGGCACCGCCACCGCAGGCGTGCCGGCGAATAGGACGCGCAACCCGCTCCCGCCGTCCGTCATGCCAGCGGCTGCCCGAAGGAACCGGTCCGTGCCGGTGCCGCTGCGCGGCTGAAGCCCGAACCGACGTGGGCTGCACGCTTGGCCTGGGTTTCGCCGGCTACTTCGTTATAACCCGCGTTGCGGATGGATCGCAGCGCGTTCTTGCGGTCCTCGCCGGTCAGGTGGTCGATGTAGAGGATGCCGTCCAGGTGGTCGGTCTCATGCTGGAAGCAGCGGGCCAGCATGCCTTCGCCTTGGTACTCCACCGGATTGCCGTGCACATCCTGGCCCGTGACCCGGGTCCAGCGGCGCCGGCGGACCGGATAGCCCAGCCCGGGAATAGACAGGCAGCCTTCGGCCACGTCTTCTTGGAAGTCTTCGCTGAGCTCAAGCACGGGGTTGACCACGTGGCCCCTTTGCCCACCCACCCGGAACGTGAAGACCCGCAGGCTGACGCCGATTTGCGGGGCGGCCAGCCCGGCTCCGTCGACGTCCTCCATGGTTTCGTCCATGTCCGCCACCAGCTTGGCCAGTTCCGGCCCGAACTCGGTCACCGGTTCCGCCTTGGTCCGCAGGACGGGGTCGCCGATAATCCGGATGCTCAGGATCGCCATGTAGTTCTTGTCCTCACTGCTGCCGCGTTGACGGCGCTGAAAGTGGTTGGGTTCCGGTCCAGTTTAGTGGGCCTGTTGGGCTGCCTGCAGTGCCGGGGACGGAGGCGCGATCGGCAGCAGCGCGCGGCCGGCTTCCGACACCTGAAGATGCGTCTCCCAGGCACGCCGCAACGAGCAGAACCGGTACCAGTGCCAGCGGAGCACCTCCGGGTTGGCCCGCATGGGGCGGACTTCCGTCTCGCCGATCGCCACGCCCAGCAGCAGCGGGTCCTCGCCGTGCGCCCACGGCTCCCAGCTTCCCGCGGCACCGTCCACCAGCGACTCCTGGGCCTTCATGCCCGCAACCAACTGCATGACCACCTTGTCATTGAGCGCCTTGACCTGGCCGTTGCGGTCGGTCCCCTTGGTCTTGAAGTCGATCAGGCAGGTACGACCGCCGATCCGGGCCACCAGGTCCAGGGTGCCGGCGTACCCCACTTCCTGGTTCCAGACAGTGATCTCCGGAGCAATCGGCTCGACCGAGTAGAGCTGCCACCATTCATCGAACCTGTCGGCAAAGGCTTCTTCCCCGTTTGCCTTGAGGGCCTCCCTGGCGCCGGCGACATCATGGTCCTTACCCAGCGCCCGCAGCGCCACCTGTTCGCAATATCCGTGGACCCGGTCGCCGCGCAGCGCCGCCGCGTCCCGGTAGCGGTCGGCCGCCAGCGTGGCTTCTTTTGCCAGTGTCCGCAGCCGACCTGGATTCCCGGCGGCTTCGGCCAACCGGGCGTCCGAGGCCAACGAAGTGGCGGCCATGTGCGCAAACCAGCCGTCCAGCGTGGTCGGCTCCTGCGCGATCACGGTGGTGATGGAAGGGACCGACGGCGGCTCCGAGGTGGAGCGCGCGTACATCCGGCCGTTGGCGGTGGCATGCGCAAGGAGTGGTGCAGTCATATAGAGATCTTCTCAGGTTCCACTGACGGTTACGGTCCGCAATCCTCGGTTGCCGGCCGCCTGCTGCCACCGGCACCCTTCGGTGTCCTTGGTATCGCACAACAAAAATCCCGGCCGGGCTGCTGCCTGGCCGGGATGTTGTGAAGTGGTGGGCGATACTGGGTTCGAACCAGTGACCTCTTCGGTGTGAACGAAGCGCGCTACCACTGCGCCAATCGCCCCAACATGTTGCCGATGCGCCGAACGCTTTCTGCAACGTGTAGAAATGCTAGCCCACAGGTCCGGAGAATCAAAAATCGGCGGGACGTGCTGCCTGCATGTCGGCTGATGCGGCCGCGCTGGAGGTCGCAGCAAAGGCGCGACGGCCGCCCTGAAGAGTACCGACGGCGGGCTCTAGGACCCGCCGGTTTCACCGGCGTTTCACGCGCTGGAGATGCCGATTGGACGAAGCGCGAAACGTCCTATAGAGTTTTTACTCGTTGGAAATCACAACGACGCCGCGAGCGGTTCCACAAACGGTTCGCGGTTACAGTGATGGATAACTTCTGCGGACGTAGCTCAGCTGGCTAGAGCACCACCTTGCCAAGGTGGATGTCGCGGGTTCGAATCCCGTCGTCCGCTCGCAAGTCACTGTTTAGTGCCAGCGTCGCTGGCCGGTCCTAGGGCATTAGCCCATAGGCGCGGTGGGGTGGCCGAGAGGCGAGGCAGCGGCCTGCAAAGCCGTATACGCGGGTTCGAATCCCGTCCCCACCTCGTGCGGTGGCACGGCAAGCAGGCACACATCTCGTGAGAGATCACGGGCGATTGGCGCAGCGGTAGCGCGCTTCCCTGACACGGAAGAGGTCACTGGTTCGATCCCAGTATCGCCCACTGAAACAGACCGGAGTAATCCGGAACCGTTTCGTGCGGACGTAGCTCAGCTGGCTAGAGCACCACCTTGCCAAGGTGGATGTCGCGGGTTCGAATCCCGTCGTCCGCTCCAGTTTTTTCTTCAGTTCCTCCATCGCCCGCCTCGGGCAGACCGGGGCGATTGGCGCAGCGGTAGCGCGCTTCCCTGACACGGAAGAGGTCACTGGTTCGATCCCAGTATCGCCCACCATCGGATGGCTCCCCTTCGCGGGAGCCTTTGTTGTTTAAACTATTGAGCACCCGCTGCGAAGTGCCTACGATGGAATGGCAGGGGCGAAAGGCCCCCCGTCGGAAAGGAGGTGCCAGTGTCGTTATTTGACGAGCTCAAGGGCAGGGCAGGAGCACTCAAGGACAAGGCAGCCGGTCTCGTGGGAGAAAACTCTGACACGATCAAGGGTGCCGTCGGCAACGTCGGTGGATACATCGATACCAAGACCGGCGGTAAGTATTCCGAGCAGGTAGACGGCCTGCAGGCCAAGGCATCCGGCTTCGTCGATTCGTTCGGCGGCAGGGGTGGCCAGGCGCCGTCCGACGGGAAGCCCTCGTCCAACTAGTCCTTAGCACGCCAAGGAGGGTGCCGGACCGCCGGGAGGCGGCGCCGGCGCCCTTCTTCATTAAGGCAGCGCCGCTCTTCGTTGAAGGGCGGCGCTGTTTCGTTCAGGTGCGGTGCTTGCCCGGGAACGGTCGGGATCTAGACTGCGGCTTCGCCGGTCTGGCCTTCACGGGCCAGCGCGGTCAAACGGGAGACGGCCCGGAAGTACTTCTTCATGTAGCCGCCGGACATCATTTCCGGTGTGAACAGTTGATCGAACGGCACACCGCTGGCGATGATCGGCACATCCTTGTCGTACAGGCGGTCGGCCAGCACCACGAACCGCAAGGCCAGGGCCTGTTCGGAAATGGTGTGGACATTGTGCCAGGCCACCGCATCCACGCCGTCGAGGAACTGCCGGTAGCGGCTGGGATGCACGCCTTCCAGATGGTTGACCAAATCCGAGAATTCGTCGGCGGCCACCACCTTGCCGTCGAAGTCGTGCAACCGGCGCTTGAGGTCATGGTTGCTGAGCGGTTCCGGAGCGGCGGGGAGCCCGCGGTGCCGGTAGTCTTCGCCGTCTACACGGATGACGTCGAACTGGTCGGAGAGCACCTGGATTTCGCGCTGGAAGTCGACGGCGGCAAAGCGGCCCTCCCCCAGCGAACCGGGCAAGGTATTGGACGTGGCGGCAAGCTTGACCCCGGCGTCGGCCAGCTCGCGCATCAGCCGCGACATCAGCACCGTGTCGCCTGGATCATCCAGTTCGAACTCGTCGATGCAGACCAGGCGGTAGCTGCTCAGGGCTTCCACCGTCTTGCGGAAGGACAGCGCACCCACCAGGTTGGTGTACTCGACGAAGGTACCGAAGGCCTTCGGCCCGTCCACCGCGTGCCAGAGCGAGGCGAGCAGGTGCGTCTTGCCTACGCCGAACCCGCCGTCCAGGTAGATGCCGGCCCGGCTTTCCGTCTTGCCGCCGCCAAACAGCTTCCTCAGGCCCTTCGGCTTGGGCCGGTCCACGGCAGCGGCAAAGTGCTGCAGGGCCTTGACCGCGGCGGCCTGTGACGGCTGGGCCGGGTCCGGCCGGTAACTGGCAAAGGACACCTCACCGAAGCGCGGCGACGGGTGCAGGCCCGCCAGCAGTTCGTCCACGGACACACTGGGGGTCCGGCGTGAAAGCTGTTCAATCTTGGGCACGTGAAACTTACCGCTGCTTTCCTGACATGGGGTTCATAGACATAGCGGACGGAATGCCGCCAGCAAAACGATACGCTACCCGCGCCAATCAGCGGCAGTTGGTGTCGACCGGGCCGTATCGGGAACTTCGCCCGGCCACGGCATTCCGGCCCGGCCACATCGGGAACCCGACCCGGCCTCACCGGGAACTCGGCCCGGCCTCATTGGGAACGGATTCCATGTGGCGCCGGTGACGAATATGGCTCGGCGTGAACGCCCGGAAGCATTTGCCGGCTGCGGTGGTTAGGCTAAACAGGAGTCCCGCGCCGTGATCGACGGCCCCTGCACGCTACAGAAAGGTCCTGCCATGCCCATTGCCGCTGAGCAGAACGAAAAGTTCGCCGCCTACGCCAATCCCGACCGCTTGGTCTCCACGCAGTGGTTGGCCGACAAACTGGGCACGGACGGCCTGGTGGTCGTGGAGTCCGACGAAGACATTCTGCTGTACGAAACCGGGCACATCCCGTCGGCGGTGAAAATCGACTGGCACACCGACCTGAATGATCCGGATACCCGCGACTACGTGGACGGGGAAGGCTTTGCCGCGCTTCTCGGTTCCAAGGGCATCAGACGCGACACCACGGTGGTGCTCTACGGAGACAAGAGCAACTGGTGGGCAGCCTATGCCCTGTGGGTGTTCACCTTGTTCGGCCACGAGGACGTGCGCTTGCTGGACGGCGGCCGGGACAAGTGGATCGCGGAAGGCCGCGAGCTGACCACCGAGGTGCCGCAGCCGGCCCCGGTGGACTACCCCGTCATCGAACGCGATGACGCGCCGATCCGCGCGTTCCTCAGCGATGTGC
>NZ_JBLKRT010000014.1:0-102662 GCF_047607445.1 Arthrobacter sulfonylureivorans | reverse complement strand
CCGCCGACGGTCCCGCTTCGTCGCAGCTGGCCGTGACGGCCGATGCTCTGGTAAGCCCCGACGGCGGGGCGCCGCTGGCCGTGATGGTGGCGGACTGCCTGCCCGTGGTGCTGGTGGGGACGTTGCCCGGCGGCGGTGCCGCCACCGCGGTGGCCCACGCCGGCCGCCGCGGCCTGCTGGACGGGGTGCTGGCCAACGCCGTGGCGGGGCTTCGTGATGCGGGCGCCGCCGGACTGCAGGCATGGATCGGCCCGTCCATCTGCGGAGCCTGCTATGAGGTTCCCGAAGACATGCAGGCCGATGCCACCGCCCGGATTCCCGAACTGGCGTCGCGGACCGCCTGGGGGACGCCGGCACTGGATCTTGCCGCCGGCGCCGCGGCAGAACTGGCCGGACTCGGCGTGGAGGCGCACCGGGTGCCCGGCTGCACCCGGGAGGAAAGCCGGTTGTACTCCTACCGGCGGGATCACAGCACCGGCCGGTTCGCCGGCCTGGTCTGGAAGGACGCATGAACAGCAACACCCGGAAGGCCGAACTCGCGGCGAACCTGGAACGTGTCCGGGCCAGGATCACTCGGGCCGCGGCGGGCCTCCCGGCGGAACCGGAGCTGATTGTGGTGACGAAGTTCTTCCCGGCCTCCGATGTTGCGCTGCTGCATGACCTGGGTGTGCGCGACGTCGGGGAGAACCGGGACCAGGAAGCTGCCGCGAAGGCGGCGGAGCTGGCCGGCCGCGGGCTGCGCTGGCATTTCATCGGACAACTGCAAACCAACAAGGCGAAGTCGGTGGTCCGCTACGCCGATCTGATTCATTCGGTGGACCGGCCACAGCTTGTCCGCGCACTGGGCAAGGCCATGGCGGCCGAGCAGGAACGGCGGCAGGCTGCCGGGCTGGAGCCGCGCGCGGCTCTCGGCTGCCTGATCCAAGTGGACCTTGACGAATCGGACCTCCCGCCGGCCGCCGGAACGGCGGCGCGCGGCGGTGCCCGGCCCGGAGAAATCCGCGAGCTGGCCACTGCCCTTCAGGAGACTGAGGGGCTGACTCCGGCGGGGCTGATGGCGGTCGCGCCGTTGGGGGCAGACCCGGCCCGCGCCTTCGGCCGGCTGGCGGAATTCGCGCAACTGCTCCGGCAGGAGCATCCCGGGGCCGACATGATCTCGGCGGGGATGAGCCAGGACCTGGAAGCAGCGGTGGCCGCGGGCGCGACACACCTCCGTGTCGGATCAGATGTCCTCGGACCACGACCGGCCGTGCGGTAGCGTTTTGGCTAGGCAGGCTCTGTGCCGGACCCCATTTTCATGACCGGGGGCCGCGCAAGGCAGACAGCAGCGCTGAAGACAGGATGGGAGCTACCATGGCAGGCACACTGCGCAAGACAATGATTTATCTTGGGCTCGCCGATGGTGACGAGCACTACGAACCCGAGCAGCCGGACACGGCCGCTCGAGACGAGGAGCAGCCCGTGGACCAGCCCCGACAGGAACGCCGTGCGGAGCCTGCAGCGGCACCGGTCAAGCCGGCTGCCGAGGAATATCGAGCACCGGTAACCCCAATCAAGCGCGCTCCGTCCGCCCGCGAGGACGCCACCGTGCTGCACCAGATCACCACCGTGCACCCCCGCTCCTACAACGATGCCAAAGTGATCGGCGAGAGTTTCCGGGACGGTATCCCGGTGATCATGAATGTCACCGATATGGGCGAAGCGGAGGCCAAGCGCCTGGTCGATTTCTCTGCCGGCTTGGTCTTCGGCCTGCACGGTAGCATTGAGCGGGTAACCAACAAGGTTTTCCTCCTCTCGCCGTCAAGCGTGGAAGTGCTGGGTGAGGACCGCAAGTCCAGCGACCAGCAGGCCAGCTTCTTCAACCAGAGCTAGCCTGCCGCACTTTCCGGGAGGCATGCCGCCGTCAAAATCCTTCTAGCGCTAGGAATCGTGGAACAGGCGTGTCCATCATTTTCGTCCTGCTGTACCTGATCTTGATGTTGTTCCAACTGGCCTTGATCGTGCGCATCGTTTTTGAAGTCGTGCAGGCCTTCGCCCGGCGCTGGCGGCCGCGCGGCATCGCACTGGTCGCAGCTTCCGTGATTTACACAGTGACCGACCCGCCGCTGAAGGGCCTTCGGCGGATCATTCCGCCGCTGCGGATCGGCGGATTCGCGCTCGATCTCGCCTTCCTGGTGCTGTTCCTTGCCGTGACCATCGCGATGGCGGTTGTGGCAGGGCTGGCCTGACCGAAGGCGCGTTAGTGTTCGTCTCCGAAACGATATATTCTGATTCAGATATAGCTGGCGGATGTCCGTTGCACGGGGACTATTCGCTACCGTTGTTATGAATCCAGCACGTTGCATTCATGACCCACACGAACCAGTATGAGGTGACCAGATGGCTTTGACGCCAGAAGACGTTGTCAACAAGCGGTTCCAGCCGACTAAGTTCCGCGAAGGCTATGACCAGGATGAGGTTGACGACTTTCTCGATGAGATCGTCGTTGAACTCCGCCGGCTGAACCAGGAGAACGACGAACTTCGCAAGAAGCTGGCTGAAGCCACGTCGGGCCAGGCTCCGGAGGCCTCCGTGCCGGCCCCGGTCTCCGCCGCACCGAAGACCGAACAGGTCCGGGAACAGGTCAAGGAAGAGCCCAAGGTCGAGGTCAAGCCGAAGGAAGAGCCGAAGCCGGCTCCGGCGGCCGCCGCAGCTCCCGAGGCCGACCGCTCCGCTACCGCCGAGTCGGCGGCAGGTGTGCTGGCCATGGCCCAGAAGCTCCACGACGAGTACGTCACCGCCGGCGTGGAGCAGCGGGACAAGATCATTGCCGAGGCGCAGCTCGAAGCCAGCAGCCTGGTCAATGACGCCGAAGAAAAGAGCCGCAAGACCCTGGGCAACCTGGAGCAGCAGAAGGCTGTGCTGGAGCGCAAGCTCGAGCAGCTGCGCGGCTTCGAGCGCGACTACCGCGCCCGTCTGAAGGCCTACATCGAAGGCCAGCTGCGCGATCTGGAAGCCCGCGGTTCCTTCGCTGCTCCCGAAGTCAAGGACAGCGCCGACGCGTAAGCGCGGAAGGTAACTGACGGCCCTGTTCGACAGGGCTCCCCATGGCCGGCGCCGGGATCATCCTGCCGCCGGCCATTGCCTTTGGACACCGCAGCGGTGCCCCGGACGGCACTGAAGACGAGAGAGACATGTCAGAAACTCCACCGGCAGCTGATCCATCCAACGAAGAGGCGGCGGCCGACGCCGGACAACGCAAGGGCAGCGGCCGGTTCATCCTCCTGCTGGCCGGGTGCGCGGCCTTCGCCTATGCCTTTGACCAACTGACCAAGTGGTGGGTTGTGTCCACCATGACCGAGGGGCAGATCACCCCTGTGCTGCCGCCGCTGTTGCACTGGCACTTCATCCGCAACTCGGGTGCGGCGTTCTCCATCGGGCAGGACCACACCTGGGTGTTTACCCTGGTGATGTCGGCAGTGGCCATCGCGATTCTGGTTTACGCCCGCAAGGTCCGCTCGCTGTGGTGGTCAGTGGCCCTCGGCTTCCTGCTCGGCGGCGCGCTGGGCAACCTGACCGACCGGCTGTTCCGGGAACCGGCTTTCGGCGTCGGGCACGTGGTGGATTTCATCGCCTTCCCGAACTTTGCCATCTTCAACATCGCGGACTCCGCCGTCGTCGGCGCGGTCATCCTGTGGTGCGTGCTGACTTTCATGGGCATCGGCATGGACGGCACCCGGCAGACCGCCAAGACCGCGGACCGCACGTCGGACGGGGACGGCAAGCCGCTCGATGGGAACAAGCCGGCAGGGGAGAGCGGTGACTGACGACGTCAGGGTCGTCGAGCTGGACGCCGGGACGGCCGGCGAACGAGCGGACACAGTGGTCGCCGCGCAGCTGGGCATCTCCCGCACGGCCGCAGCGGCACTTTTCGGCGACAAACACGTGCAACTGGACGGCCGTGCCATTGCCAAATCGGCGAAGCTACCGGGACAGGGAAGCCTGCGGATCACCGTACCGGAGCAGCGGGATCCACTCGCCGTCGTGGTGGAAGAGGTTGAGGATTTGAAGATTCTCGGAGACGAGGACGATTTCGTCGTCATCGACAAACCGGTGGGCGTGGCAGCGCATCCATCGCCGGGCTGGGTGGGCCCCACCGTGGTCGGTGCCCTGGCTGCACGCGGCTACCGGATTTCGACGTCGGGTGCGGCCGAACGGGCCGGGATTGTCCACCGGCTGGACGTGGGAACGTCCGGCGTGATGGTGGTGGCCAAGACAGAACACGGCTACACGCTGCTGAAGCGGGCCTTCAAGGACCGCACGGTGGACAAGGTCTACCACGCCCTCGTGCAGGGGTTGCCGGATCCGCTGGAGGGCACGATCGACGCGCCGATCGGCCGGCACCCCGGCTACGACTGGCGCTTCGCCGTCGTCGAGGACGGCCGCCATTCGCTGACCCATTATGAGGTCATTGAGGCTTTCGGCAAGGCCTCCTTGGTCGAAGTCCATTTGGAAACCGGCCGGACGCACCAGATCCGCGTCCACTTCTCGGCGCTCCGGCATCCCTGTGCGGGCGACCTGACCTATGGTGCCGATCCGAAACTTGCCGCAGCGCTGGGCCTGACCCGGCAATGGCTGCATGCCAAAAAGCTTGGCTTCCATCACCCCGGCACCGGGGAATGGGTCGAATACGAAAGCGAGTACCCGCAGGACCTGGCTTACGCGCTGCAGGCACTGGCCGAACACCGCGTGTAGCCCGGACTGGCTGGCTCCGACACCTAGAATGAAACGGTGGCAGCAGTGACTTCTTCCAAGACCGGCAACGATTCCTTCGTTCATCTTCACAACCACACCGAGTACTCGATGCTCGACGGTGCCGCGCGGCTGACGGACTTGTTCAGCCACACCGAGGAACTGGGCATGAACGCGGTGGCGACGACGGACCACGGGTTCGTCTTCGGTGCCTTCGATTTCTGGAACAAGGCCCGCAACGCCGGGGTCAAGCCGATTGTCGGCGTCGAAGCCTACCTGACCCCGGGCACCGCCCGGGCGGATAAGACGCGCGTGCGCTGGGGCGACGGCGGACGCAACGACGTCTCCGGTGCCGGCGCCTACACCCATATGACCATGTGGGCCGAGACCACCGAGGGTATGCATAACCTCTTCCGCGCCTCGTCGCTGGCGTCGCTGGAAGGCTATCTGTACAAGCCCCGAATGGACCGGGACCTGCTGCAGACCTACGGCAAGGGCCTGATCGCCACCACCGGCTGCCCATCCGGCGAAGTCCAGACGAAGCTCCGGCTGGGCCTCTACAACGAAGCCAAGCAGGCGGCCTCCGATTTCCGGGACATCTTCGGCAAGGAAAACTTCTTCTGCGAGCTGATGGACCACGGCCTGGACATCGAACGCAACGTGCAGACCGACCTGCGGAAACTGGCACGCGAACTCGGGCTGCCGTTCGTGGCCACCAACGACCTCCACTACACGCACGCCGAGGATGCGAAATCGCACGCGGCGCTGCTGTGCGTGCAATCGGGCTCTTCGCTGGCCGACCCCAAGCGCTTCAAGTTCGACGCCGACGAGTTCTACCTGAAGTCCCCGGCGGAAATGCGGGCCATTTTCCGCGACGTGCCCGAAGCGTGCGACAACACCCTGCTGATCGCCGAGCGCTGCAACGTGGAGTTCAACACCAAGGCCTCCTACATGCCGGTGTTCCCGGTGCCGGAGGGCGAGAACGAGGAATCCTGGTTCGTCAAGGAGGTCGAGAAGGGCCTGCACTACCGGTTCCCGACCGGCATTCCCGACGACGTGCGCAAGCAGGCCGAATATGAGATAGGCATCATCCTGCAGATGGGCTTCCCCGGCTACTTCCTGGTGGTCGCCGACTTCATCAACTGGTCCAAGGACAACGGCATCCGGGTCGGCCCGGGCCGCGGTTCCGGCGCCGGCTCGATGGTGGCCTACGCGATGCGCATCACCGACCTGAACCCGCTCAAGCACGGACTGATTTTCGAGCGCTTCCTCAACCCGGACCGCGTCTCGATGCCTGACTTCGACGTTGACTTCGATGATCGGCGCCGCCCCGAGGTGATCAAGTACGTCACCGAGAAGTACGGTGACGACCGGGTGGCCATGATCGTCACGTACGGCACCATCAAGGCCAAGCAGGCGTTGAAGGACTCCTCCCGCGTGATGGGCTACCCGTTCTCCACCGGCGAGCGGCTGACCAAGGCCATGCCGCCGGATGTCATGGGCAAGGGCCTGACGCTGAAGGAAGTGCACGATCCCAGCGCTAAGCGTTACGGCGAGGCCGAGGAGATGCGCGAACTGCTCAAGTCGGACGCAGATTCCGCCAAGGTCTTCGAAACCGCGCTGGGCCTGGAAGGGCTGAAGCGCCAGTGGGGTGTGCACGCAGCCGGCGTGATCATGTCCTCGGATCCGCTGATCGACATCATTCCGATCATGCGCCGGGAACAGGACGGCCAGGTCATTACGCAGTTCGACTATCCCACCTGTGAAGGCCTCGGCCTGATCAAGATGGACTTCCTCGGCCTGCGCAACCTGACGATCATCACCGACGCCATCGAGAACATCAAGATGAACCAGGACGTGGACCTGGATCTTGAAACGCTGGACCTCGACGACCGCGGATCCTACGAACTGCTCGCGCGCGGCGACACCCTGGGCGTCTTCCAGCTCGACGGCGGCCCCATGCGGTCGCTGCTGAAGATGATGCGGCCGGACAACTTCGAAGACATCTCCGCCGTGATCGCCCTGTACCGGCCGGGTCCGATGGGCGCCAACTCGCACACCAACTACGCCCTGCGCAAGACCGGCCTCCAGGAGATCACCCCGATCCACGCGGAGCTGGAAGAACCGCTCCGGGAAATCCTCGACACCACCTACGGCCTGATCGTGTATCAGGAGCAGGTAATGGCGATCGCCCAGAAGGTGGCCGGCTTCTCGCTGGGCCAAGCGGACATTCTGCGTCGTGCGATGGGCAAGAAGAAGAAGTCCGAGCTGGACAAGCAGTATGAGGGCTTCCACCAGGGCATGGTGGACCGCGGCTACTCCGAGGCAGCCATCAAGGCACTGTGGGACATCCTGCTGCCGTTCTCCGACTATGCCTTCAACAAGGCCCACTCGGCCGCCTACGGCCTGGTCTCCTACTGGACGGCCTACCTGAAGGCGCACTACCCGGCCGAATACATGGCCGCGCTGCTCACCTCGGTGGGCGACGACAAGGACAAACTGGCGCTGTACCTGAACGAATGCCGCCACATGGGCATCACCGTGCTGCCGCCGGATGTCAACGAATCCGCGCTGAACTTCACCCCGGTGGGCAAGGACATCCGCTTCGGCATGGGCGCCATCCGCAACGTCGGCGCCAACGTGGTGCACGCCATGGTGGCCGCCCGCGACGAGAAGGGCAACTTCGCCAGCTTCAGCGATTTCCTGCAAAAGGTTCCGGCCGTCGTCTGCAACAAGCGCACCATCGAGTCGCTGGTCAAGGCCGGCGCGTTTGACTCGCTGGGCCATCCGCGCCGCGCGCTGGCAATGATCCACGAAGAGGCGGTGGATTCGGTCATCGTGCTCAAGCGCAACGAGGCCGCCAACCAGTTCGACCTCTTCAGCGCGTTCGACGACGGCGGCGAAACCGCCGGCGGCCTCGCGGTGGATGTGCCGGACCTGCCCGAGTGGGACAAGAAGGACAAGCTCGCGTTCGAGCGCGACATGCTGGGCCTGTATGTGTCCGACCACCCGCTGCAGGGCCTGGACGGGATCCTGAGCCAACACGCGGACATGTCGATCACCTCGCTGATCGGCGAAGACGGGCCGCCGGACGGACAGATCATCACCATTGCCGGCATGATCACCTCGCTGCAGCGCAGGATCGCCAAGAACAGCGGCAACGCCTACGCGCGGGCCGAAGTCGAGGACCTCGGCGGCTCGATGGAGGTCATGTTTTTCGGCCAGGCCTATGCACCGATCGCCACCGTGCTGGCCGAGGACCTGATCGTGGTGGTCCGCGGGCGGCTGCAGCGCCGCGACGACGGGGCTGTCACGCTGAATGCGCAGGAACTGACCGTGCCAGACCTGAGCGACGGGCATTCCGGGCCGGTGGTGATTTCGATGGCGAGCTTCAAGGCGACCGAATCGGTGGTGACCGCGCTAGGGGACGTGCTGCGCACCCATCCCGGCACCACCGAGGTGCAGGTGCGGCTGAACAGCTCCCGCAAGGTCGAGGTGATGAAGCTGGGCGTGGACCTGCGGGTTAATCCGAACCCCTCGCTGTTCGGCGACCTCAAGGTGCTGCTGGGGCCTGCCTGCCTCGACGCCTGACCCAGCAGGCGGCGGGCGGTCAGTAGAATGGGTGGGTGACTTCTGCAGCCAAAGCCTTTGACGATTTCCCCACGCTGGACCTGCGCGGCCGCAGCCTCGGCACCGCCGAGCTGAAAGCCGCCATGCCCCGGGCGGAGACCACCTTCGACGCCGCCACCGGCGCCGTCGAGGAGATCATCGGCAAGGTGCGCGCGGACGGTTATGCCGCCTTGGCCGAACTCGCGCGCCGGTTCGACGGTGTGGAGCAGCTTCATCCCCGGGTGCCGGCAGCGGCCCTGGACGAGGCCCTGGAGCATCTGGACCCGCAGGTCCGTGCCGCCCTGGAGGAGTCCATCGTGCGGGCCCGCCGGTTCGCCGCGGCACAAGTGCCGGGGGACACCGACGTCGAAATCAGTGACGGGGCAGTGGTGACGCACAAGTGGATCCCGGTGAACCGCGTGGGTCTCTACGTCCCCGGCGGACTGGCCGTGTACCCATCCTCCGTGGTCATGAACGTCGTGCCGGCACAGGCCGCAGGCGTGGCGTCCATCGCACTGGCGTCGCCGCCGCAAAAGGACTTCGGCTCGCTGCCGCACCCCACCATCCTGGCCGCCGCCAAGCTGCTGGGCATTGACGAGGTCTATGCCATCGGCGGTGCACAGGCGGTTGCTGCGTTCGCCTACGGCGTGCCGGCCAACGAGCACGGCCCGGCACTGGAACCCGTGGACGTCGTCACCGGACCCGGCAACGTTTTCGTGGCCACGGCCAAGCGGCTGGTCAAGAGCGTGGTGGGCATCGACGCCGAAGCCGGCACCACCGAAATAGCTATCTTGGCCGACGACACCGCCAATCCGGCCTTCGTGGCTGCCGACCTGATCAGCCAGGCCGAGCACGACCCGCATGCCGCCTCCGTCCTGATCACTGCGTCGGAGGAACTGGCGCAGGCCGTCCGCGGGGAACTCGGTGTCCAGATCGCCAAGACCAAGCACTCCGAGCGCGTTCGCCAGGCGCTGGCCGGACCGCAGTCGGGCACCATCCTGGTGGATGGGCTGGACCAGGGCATTGCGGTGTGCGACGCCTACGCCGCCGAACACCTGGAAATCCACACTGCCGACGCCGCCGCGGTGGCCGCCCGGATCCGCAACGCGGGCGCGATCTTCGTGGGCGATTACAGCCCGGTGAGCCTGGGCGACTACTGCGCCGGCTCCAACCATGTGCTGCCAACCAGCGGCACCGCCACCTTCGCCAGCGGGCTCAATGTGACGACTTTCCTGCGTGCGGTCCAGGTGATCAACTATGGCAGCGGCGCGTTGCGCGAGGTCAGCGGACATATTGGCGCATTGTCCCGGGCGGAGGACCTGCCCGCACATGGCGATGCAGTGGCGATCCGGTTTGCCTGAGCGGACTGAACCCCAACATGTAGTAATCACAGTCTTGTAATTCACCTAGATCTAGTTCTAGGATGATTTTGTTGGTGTTCCCCCACGGAAGGAGTGTTGCGTGTATTGCCCGTTCTGCCGCAACTCCGATTCCCGGGTAGTGGACAGCCGGCTCACCGACGATGGGTCGGCGATCCGTCGGCGCCGGCAGTGCCCGGCCTGCGGGCGCCGCTTCACCACGGTGGAGACCACCAGCCTCAGCGTGATCAAGCGCTCCGGCGTCAGTGAGCCATTCAGCCGCACCAAAGTGGTCAACGGCGTGCGCAAGGCGTGCCAGGGACGTCCGGTCACGGAAGACGACCTGGCCATGCTGGCACAGGAAGTCGAAGAATCGGTCCGTGCCAGCGGGGCCGCGGAAATCGACGCACATGAGGTGGGGCTGGCGATCCTCGGACCGCTGAAGAAGCTGGACCTGATCGCCTTCCTGCGGTTCGCCAGCGTTTACCAGGGCTACGAGTCGCTGGAGGATTTCGAATCCGCCATCGACCAGTTGCGCCGTGATGCAAACGGCCAGCAAGGGCCGGAAGGCCGGCAGCGGCCGTTGACAGCGCAATAGCGCACTCAGACTCCGGTGGCGGCTGCGGAGGGGAAGCCGAGGCCGCCACCGGCACCAAGTTTTTTACTTGGCGAATCCAAAGTGTATGGCCGACTGCAGTGCCGCCCCGACAATTCCCGCATTGTTCCGCAGCTGCGCGGGGATGATCGGCGTGGCCAGCTGAAGCAGGGGCAGGAAGTCCTCGCTGCGCTTGGAAATGCCGCCGCCAACAATGAACAGTTCCGGCGAGAACAAAAACTCCACGTGGGAAAAGTAGCGCTGCAGGCGTTTCGCGTACTCCTCCCAATCCAGGCCTTCGCGTTCACGCGCAGCGGCAGAGGCCTTTGTCTCGGCGTCGTGCCCGTCCAGCTCCAGATGCCCCAGTTCGGCGTTGGGCACCAGCTTGCCGTTGAAGATGAACGCCGAGCCGATGCCGGTGCCCAGGGTGATCACCAGCAGGGTGCCCTTCACCCCGGCCCCGGCACCAAAGCGCGCCTCGGCCAGCCCGGCCGCGTCGGCGTCGTTCATCACCTGGACCGGACGGGACATTTTCTCGCTCAGCAGCGAATCGACGTCGGTGCCGATCCAGCTGGGATCGACATTGGCTGCCGACCGGGCAACACCATGGCGAATGATGGCCGGGAACGTGACGCCCACCGGGCGCTCCGGTCCAGGGCCGTCCGGGCGCGCGCAGAGTTCGGCGACGATGCGCGCAACAACCTCGGCGACTGCTTCCGGAGTGGACGGACGGGGAGTGTCGTAACGGATGCGGTCGCCGACCAGGTCTCCCTTTTTGAGGTCGACGATGCCGCCCTTGATGCCGGTTCCGCCGATATCGATCCCGATCGCCGAGCGTGCTGCCCGTTTGGCTGCCTTGCTGTTTTTGGCGTCCTGGGTCGCCATGCCACCTCCGTGTGCGCTTGTAGCCGGCGTGCGACGCCGGACTATCGGTAGCCTACCCGGTGCGGAGGCGGTGCCGGACTAGGGCAGGGTCAGGATTTCGGCGCCGGAGTCGGTGACCACCAGGGTGTGCTCGAACTGCGCGGTCCGTTTGCGGTCCTTGGTCACCACGGTCCAGTTGTCGTCCCACATCTCCCAGTCGACGGTGCCCAGGGTCAGCATCGGCTCGATGGTGAAGACCATGCCCGGCTCGATCAGCCGGCTGTAGGCGGGCGCGGCGTCGTAATGCGGGATGATCAGCCCGGTGTGGAACGCTTCGCCGACCCCATGGCCGGTGAAATCGCGGACCACTCCATAGCCGAAACGCTTCGCGAAGGACTCGATGGTCCGGCCAATGACGTTAATTTCGCGGCCCGGCGCCACCGCCTTGATGCCGCGGCGCAGTGACTCCTGTGTGCGCTCCACCAGCAGGCGCGATTCCTCATCGACGTCGCCCACCAGGAAGGTGTAGTTGGTGTCCCCGTGGACGCCGTCCAGGTACGCGGTGATATCGATGTTGATGATGTCGCCGTCCTGCACCACGGTGGTATCCGGGATGCCGTGGCAGATCACTTCATTGATCGACGAACAGATCGACTTCGGGAAACCGCGGTAGCCCAGGCAGGAGGGGTACGCGTGGTGGTCCAGCAGGAACTCGTGGCCAATCCGGTCCAGTTGGTCGGTAGTGACCCCCGGTTCGATGTGCTTGCCGACCTCCACAATGGCCTGTGCAGCGATCCGTCCGGCGGTGCGGATTTTCTCGATGGTCTCCGGTGTCTTGACCTCGGACCCGGTGAATTTGGCAGGCGCCGGTTTCCATGCGTACTCGGGGCGCTCGATGGAAGCGGGGACCGGCAAGGTGGGGCCGACGGTGCCTTGAACGAGGGTTCCGACGGGTGCTGTTGCTGCGTTGTGGGGCATAGTATCGATCATATAGGTGCTGCAGCGGTGCCCGAGCGAGACGTCGGCGCTCCCTGGCCCGGCGGCGGCGCCATGGACTTTAAGGAGGCCGGCATGGCGGAATTCTGGTACAACGTCGTCACCCACGAAGTGGAAGTGGGCGCGCAGTCCGACTGGACGCAGCTGATCGGCCCCTACGAGACGCGCGCCGAGGCCGAGCAGGCGCTGCAAAAGGTGCAGCAGCGCAACGAGGCGTGGGACGCCCAGGACGACGACGACTGACCGCGTCCGCCCTCTCCGGCGGCAGCAAGCTATGTCGCTGGGCGGCATTCCGCCGTCCTGGACGGTTGCTCCGTCCCGGACAGTTGCTTTGGCCTAGAAGGAATGCTCCGGGCCGGGGAACGCGCCGTCCTGGACGTCCGAGCGGAAGGCGGCAGCGGCGTCGGAAATGATGCTCCGCACGTCCGCGTACTGCTTGACGAACCGGGCCATCTTGCCGCCGCGCAGGCCCACCATGTCCTGCCAGACGAGAACCTGGCCGGTGGTGGACGGGCCGGCGCCGATCCCGACCGTGGGAATGTGCAGGGCCTGGTCCACCTTGGCTGCAGCCTCGGCCGGGACCATTTCCATCAGCACCGCAAAAGCACCGGCCGCTTCCAGCGCCAGCGCATCCTCAATCAGCCGCCCGGCATCATCGCCGCGGCCCTGCACCCGGTAGCCGCCCAGCGCATGCTCGCTCTGCGGGGTGAAGCCGATGTGGGCCATCACCGGGACCCCCGCCTGGACCAGGGCCCGGACGGTGTCCGCGTAGTAGGCGCCGCCCTCCATCTTCACTGCGTGCACTCCGGTTTCCTTCAGGAAGCGCACACCGGTTTCCACTGCCTGCGCCGGCGAGACCTCGTAGCTGCCGAAGGGCAGGTCGGCGACGACGAAGGCGCTGCGGGCCGAACGGGCGACTGCCCGGCAGAGCGGCAGCATCTCGTCCACCGTGATCGGCAGCGAGGTCTCGTTGCCCAGGACATTGTTGGACGCCGAGTCGCCAATCAACAGCACTTCGATCCCGGCCGCGTCGAAAATCTCCGCGGTGTACTGGTCATAGGCGGTCAGCATCGCGAAGCGGCGGCCCTCGTCCTTGGCCTGTTGCAGGTGGTGGATGCGGGTGCGTCGAGCCGGGCGCGAGGCCGCAGCCGCCGCGGACGTGCCGTAGGGAGCCGGCTGCTCAGCGCCGGAAGGCTGTGAAGTGGGCATGTGATAGAGCCTAATCCTCAGACGTCTGCTTGCTCCACTTGGGCGCGGATGCGTTACCGGGGCGGAAACTTCGGGGGTGCTGCCAGTAGGCTAAGGGGAAGTACACGGCAGGCTCTGGCAAGCGGCTTGAGATGCCACATCAGAAGCCGCTCTCGGACACAGTGAAAGGCAGCCCATGGACCGTCAGCAGGAATTTGTCCTCCGTACCATCGAAGAGCGCGACGTGCGGTTTGTCCGGCTCTGGTTCACGGACATCGTCGGGTCGCTGAAATCCGTGGCGCTGGCTCCTGCTGAGGTGGAAGGTGCATTCGAAGAGGGGCTCGGCTTCGACGGTTCCTCGATCGAGGGCCTGGCCCGTGTCTTCGAGTCGGACATGCTGGTCCAGCCGGATCCCACCACGTTCCAGATCCTGCCCTGGCGGGGCGAAGCGGAGCAGACCTCGCGGATGTTCTGCGACGTGCTCACGCCCGACGGCGAGCCCTCCAGCGCCGATCCGCGTAACGTGCTGAAGCGGACGCTGAGCAAAGCGGCGGAGATGGGCTTCACCTGCTACACCCATCCGGAGATCGAGTTCTACCTGCTCAAGTCCGACGAACTGGGACCGGACGGGATTCCGGTGCCCGTGGACCGGGCCGGCTACTTCGACCATGTGCCCGGCGGCGTGGCCCAGGACTTCCGCCGCACTGCGGTGACCATGCTCGAGAACGTCGGCATCTCGGTGGAGTTCAGCCACCATGAGGATGGTCCCGGGCAGAACGAAATCGACCTCCGCTACGCCGATGCGCTGCAGACCGCGGACAACATCATGACCTTCCGCACAGTGGTCAAGGAAGTGGCGTTGATGGAGGGCATCTATGCCACCTTCATGCCCAAGCCTTTCTCCGACCACCCAGGCTCGGGCATGCACACCCACTTTTCCCTGTTTGAGGGCGACTCGAACGCGTTCTTCGAAGCCGGCGCGGAATACCAGCTCTCCAAAACGGCCCGCCAGTTCATGGCCGGGATCCTGCACCACGCGCCGGAGTTCACCGCCGTCACCAACCAGTTCGTCAATTCGTACAAGCGGCTGTGGGGCGGGGGAGAGGCCCCCAGCTACATCTCCTGGGGCCACAACAACCGTTCCGCCCTGCTGCGGGTTCCGCTCTACAAGCCGAACAAGGGCCAGTCCGCCCGCGTCGAATACCGCGGCATTGATTCGGCGGCCAACCCGTACTTGTCCTACGCGGTGCTGCTCGGCGCCGGCCTGAAGGGGATCGAGGAGGGCTACGAACTGCCGCCGGCCGCCGAGGACGACGTCTGGAGCCTGAGCACCGCGGAGCGGCGCGCCATGGGGCTGGACCCGCTGCCGTCCAGCCTGCACGACGCCATCCGGGCGATGGAGGAGTCGGAGCTGGTTGCCGGCATCCTGGGCGAGCAGGTCTACGAAATCTTCCTGCGCAACAAGCGGGCCGAATGGCACGACTATCGGCTGCAGGTCACCCCGCACGAGCTGAAGCGCAACATCGGAATCCTCTAGGTCGACGAAAGTGCTCACTAACCGGCGCCTGATCGCCCGAGGTTTCCACGACCTGGAGCGCAGCACCCGCTTCCTGCAGGCCAAGGAGCTGTCCGAGGTCACCCCGGAACGGCTGGACGCAGGCTTCGCCGTCAGCGCAGACCCCGATCAGGCACTGGTCTCACTGGTCCGGCTGCTGGAGAAGAACCCCTCTCTGGCCGAGATCATCAATACCGGTGGGGACAGCAGCGAAGCCCTGTTCCGGCTGCTGGGGGCCTCGGAAGCACTGGGCGACTTTTTGCTGCGCCGGCCGGAGCACTTGGACGTGCTGGACACGGACATCGGGCCGGAGCCCGGCAGCGTCCCGGCCTCCCGGTTGCGCAGTTCGATGCTGTACGCCGTCGGGGCGGATCCGCTCGCCGAACAACCGGTCGCCTCCCTCTCCGGCACGGATGCCTACACCGAGCTGCGGAGCACCTACCGCCGGCACCTGGCAGAACTCGCCATCCGTGACCTCTGCGCCGCCTCGCCGGTCGACTTCATGCCGGCGGTCGGCCGGGAGCTTGCCGACCTTGCCGGCGCGGCGCTGGAGGCCGGCCTGGCGGTGGCGCGCGCCGAGGCGGCGGAACGCTTTGGCCCCGACGATGTTGCGGCCGTGAAGCTGGCCATCATCGGGATGGGCAAGTGCGGCGCCGGCGAACTGAACTATATTTCCGACGTCGATGTGGTGTACGTCGTCGAGGCCGAGGAGCTGGACGACGGCCCTGCCGCCGCCATCGGCGCGGCCCTGGCCACCGGCACGGCCCGGGCGATTTCATCCCCGGGACCGGAGCCGGGGCTCTGGGAAGTGGACGCCAATCTGCGGCCGGAGGGCAAAGACGGACCGCTGGTGCGGACGCTGGATTCCCATCTGACCTATTACCGGCGCTGGGCCCAGAGCTGGGAGTTCCAAGCACTGCTGAAGGCCCGGGCGGTGGCCGGAGACGCCGATCTGGGCCGACGGTACGAGGAAGCGGTCGCCCCGCTGGTGTGGTCCTCGTCCGAGCGCGAAGGTTTTGTCGAGTCAGTGCAATCCATGCGCCGCCGGGTCACCGAAAACATCCCGGCCCATGAGCGCGGCCGGCAGATCAAGCTGGGGCGCGGCGGCCTGCGCGACGTCGAGTTTACGGTCCAATTGCTCCAGCTGGTCCATGCGCGCGTTGACGAGTCGATCCGCCAGCGCGACACCACCTCGGCCATCGGAGCCCTGAGCGTGGCCGGCTACATCTCCCGTGGGGACGCCCGCGAATTCGACGAGGCGTACCGGTTCCTGCGTGTTTTGGAGCACCGGATCCAGCTGGTGCGTTTGCGCAGGACGCATCTGATGCCCGACGGCGAGCAGGCCCAGCGGGTGCTGGCCAAGGCCGCGCAGGGTGCGTTGCTGGAGCGGCGCCCGGCACCGGCAGAGCTGCTGGAGAAATGGCAGCAGACCAAGCGACGGGTGCGGGCGTTGCATGAGCAAATTTTCTACCGGCCGCTGCTGGCCGCCGCGTCCAACCTGAGTCTGGACGAAGTGCGGCTCAGTCCCGAAGCCGCCCAGGGGCGGCTGGCCGCCCTAGGCTACCTGGATCCGCGCGGCGCCATGCGCCACATCGAGGCGCTCACTGGAGGGGTCAGCAGGAAGGCTTCGCTGCAGCGCCAATTGCTGCCGGTGCTGCTGGAATGGATCGCTTCCGGGGTGGATCCCGACGCCGGGCTGCTGGGCTTCCGGCGCTTGAGCGAACGGCTGGGGGACTCGCACTGGTACTTAGGCATGTTGCGGGACTCAAGCTCCGCGGCCGAACGGCTGTGTCACGTCCTCTCCAGCAGCCGTTTCATCACCGACCTGCTGGAGGTTTCGCCGGAGTCCACGGCGTGGCTGGGCACGGACAAGGATCTGGTGCCGCTGAGCTTTGACGCCCAGTGGCAGGAGATCCAGTCCAAGATGTCCCGCCATCCGGTGCCGGAAGAGGCGATCCGGCTGATCCGGCTGATCCGCCGCCGGGAAACGCTGCGCATCGCTCTGGCCGACTCCTCCGGGCTGTTGGAGCAGCGCCAGGTCGGCGCGGCCCTGGCCGACGCCGACCGTGCCGCGGTGCTCGGCGGACTGCATGTGGCGGAGACCTCCGTGCTGGAGTCGGAGGAACGGCTGACCGCGCTGCTGGTGGTGGCCATGGGCCGCCAGGGCGGGCGCGAAATCAGCTACGGGTCGGATGCCGATGTGATGTACGTGCATCGGCCCCTGCCCGGCGCGGATCCCGCCCGGGCCCAGCAGCAGGCGGAGCGCATTGTGGCCCGGATTTCCTCGCTGCTGAAGCAGCCCTGTACTCCGCCGGTGCTCGCCGAACGGGTGCTGGAGGTGGATGCCGCGTTGCGTCCGGAAGGAAAGAACGGTCCGCTGGTACGGTCGCTGGACTCGTACCGCGAGTACTACCAGCGCTGGTCGCTGGTCTGGGAGGCGCAGGCCTTGCTGCGTGCCCGCCCGATGGCCGGAGACGACGCCCTCGCCGAGGACTTTATCACCCTGGTGGACCCGATCCGTTACCCGACGGACCTCAGCAGCGACCAAGTTCGCGAAATCCGCCGGATCAAGGCCCGGGTGGAATCCGAACGGCTGCCGCGCGGCGCCGATCCGGCCCGTCACCTGAAGCTGGGCCGCGGCGGACTCAGCGACGTGGAATGGCTGGTCCAACTGCTGCAACTGCAGCACGCCCACGAGCGTCCGGAACTGCGTACCAGCAACACCTTGGAGGCGCTCTCCGCCATCGCCGCCGCCGGGCTGCTTCCGGAAGACGACGCGGCCGCCCTGGGCCGCAGTTGGAGCCTGGCCACCCGAATCCGTTCAGCCAATGTTATTTGGGCCGGGAAGAATTCCGACCTCCTTCCCGCGTCGCGGCGGGACCTGGAAGCGGTGGCCCGCTGGTGCGGGTACGAGCCGGGGAACGCGGCGGCGATCGAGGAAGACTATCTGCGCCTGACCCGCCGCGCCCGGGCTATCTTCGAGCGCTACTTCTACGGTTACGGCACCTGATCTGCCGGCCCGTGCCGGAAGGCACCGCCGTCGGCCCCTACCGTGTTTGATGGCTGCCGGCAGGGGACCGGGTTAGGCTGAGGCCGGAAGCCAAGCGAAGGAGACGCCCGATGACCGACATCGATGTGGTTGGACGTGAACATCTGGCCGTGGCGGTTGGGTCGCCGCACGGACGCAGCGCTGTTCTGGTGGCCCAGGACGGCCCGCTGCGCCAAACCGTGATCGCCCTGAAGGCCGGAGCCGAACTGGGGGAGCACAACGCCCCGCTCGCCGGTACGCTACTGGTCCTTGAAGGGTCGGTGACCGTGGTTTCGGCATCCGGCCGGATGGCGGTCAACCAGGACCAGCTGGCCGTGATTCCGCAGGAGCGGCATTCCGTCGAGGCATCGGAGGACTCGGTGTTCCTACTCACGGCCGTCACCGAAACGCGTCTTTAGGCTTTTCGGAGGCGCAGCCCGGGCCCGCGCCGGGCACCCGCCCCGAGCGCCGCTGACACCATCCTGGCCCGGCACCTGGCACCCGCCGGGGCCGCCGCAGCACCCATACCGGTGGCCGTATCAGGGCAGCGGATGACCCGGCCGGGACAGGACGTGGTGGCGCGGGAGTGGCAAAATGTGGCTTATGGGTGGAAACGGAGGATCCACGCTCAGCGGCCGTACCCCGCGACCGGTGAAGAGCGCGTTGATCGTAGCGCTCGTCCTGTTCCTGGTGCTGCTGGTGATACTTCGCATCGGCGTCGCGTATTCGTTCGTGCTGACGCTCACCGCGCTGGTGTTCGTTGGCGTGGTGGCCATATTCCGCAAGGCCTTGGGCCGCTAGCGGTGCGGTCTAAACGCACGAAAGCGGCCCACTGACTGCCGGAGGGCAATAGTGGGCCGCCTTGAGGAGCTCCGGATCCCGCGGGCGCCGAATGGCCGCGTTCACCGCAAGGGTGTCCTAGCAGCCGTAGTAGAGCTCGAACTCGTAGGGGTTCGGGCGGGCTGCCAGCGGCGCGATTTCCATTTCGCGCTTGTAGGCAATCCAGGTGTCGATCAGGTCCTGGGTGAAGACCCCGCCGGCCTGCAGGAACTCGTTGTCCGCTTCCAGCGCCTCAAGGGCTTCTTCCAGCGAACCCGGAGCCTTCTGGATGTCCTTGGCCTCTTCGGCCGGCAGCTCGTACAAGTCCTTGTCGATCGGGTCGGCCGGCTCGATGCGGTTCTTGATCCCGTCAAGGCCCGCCATCAGCTGGGCGGCGAAGGCCAGGTACGGGTTCGAGCTGGGGTCGGGGGCGCGGAACTCAATGCGCTTGGCCTTGGGGTTGGAACCGGTGATCGGGATGCGAATGCCTGCCGAGCGGTTGCCCTGCGAGTAGACCATGTTCACCGGCGCCTCGAATCCCTTGACCAGCCGGCGGTAGGAGTTCACCGTGGGGTTGGTGAAGGCGAGCACGGCGGAAGCATGCTTGAGCAGGCCGCCGATGTACCAGCGGGCGGTGTCGGACAGGCCGGCGTAGCCCTTTTCGTCGTAGAACAGCGGCTGGCCGCCGGTCCACAGCGACTGGTGGCAGTGCATGCCGGAGCCGTTGTCGCCGAAGACGGGCTTGGGCATGAAGGTAGCGGACTTGCCCCAGGCATCGGCCACGTTCTTGACGATGTACTTGAACTTCAGCAGGTCGTCGGCGGCGTGCGTCATGGTGCTGAACTTGTAGTTGATCTCGGCCTGGCCGGCGGAACCTACTTCGTGGTGGGACCGTTCGACCTCGAGGCCGACCGCGTCCAGTTCCACGCAGATCGCGTCGCGCAGGTCGGCCTGCTTGTCGGTGGGGGAAACCGGGAAGTAGCCGCCCTTGACCGGGGTCTTGTAGCCCTGGTTGCCGCCTTCTTCCTTCTTGCCGGAGTTCCAGTGCGCCTCGACCGAGTCCACCTTGTAGAAGGAGTGTTCCGGGCTGGACTGGTAACGGACGTCGTCGAAAATGAAGAACTCCGCTTCCGGGGCGAAGAACGCGGTGTCGGCGATGCCGGTGGAAGCAAGGTAGGCCTCTGCGCGCTCGGACACGCCGCGCGGGTCGCGGTGGTACGGGTCACCGGTGCGCGGGTTCACGATGGAGAAGTTCAGGGCCAGCGTCTTCTCCACCCGGAACGGATCGATGAATGCGGTGGTGACATCCGGGATCAGCTGCATGTCGGATTCGGCGATGCCCTGGAAACCGCGGATCGAGGAGCCGTCGAAGAGCTGCCCGTTCACGAAGAAGTCGGCGTCTACGGTTTTCGCCGGCACATTGAAGTGCTGCTGGACGCCGGGCAGGTCGGTGAAACGGATATCGACGAACTTAACGTCTTCGTCGGCGATGTACTTGAGGACCTCGTCCGCATTCTTGAACATCGGGTCATGCTCCTTACGCATTCTGGGGGAACCTGCCTCCGCTCTACGGGGCCGGCAACAGTTACAACAGTAGGAGCAGGGAATTTCCCGTCAGTGTCGCAATTGTTTCAGGCAGGTTACTTAAATCGATGTGCACTGCAAGCTTACCGTCCGCGGTCCTGGCGCTTGCAGCCGGAGCGGGCAAAGGGCACGCGGGCCCATGCCCGGCGGCAGCCCGCCGGCCCGGGAACCCTGCGTCATCGCCCGACCGGTAAACTTGAGGGGTGGTAAGTAGACGCGATCTTGGTTCCTGGCTTGAAGGCCCTCCGCAGTCCAACATGCAGCAGTGGCCCGGCCAGCGGCTCGGGCTACCCCAAACCGGCAGCGGCTCAATTGCCCGGCCGGGTCGGCGGGTGGCGGCGCTGCTGATTGACTGGCTGCTCTGCTACGCAATCGCCAACGCGTTCCTGGGCGGGGGGCAGCTGGCCATTCTCGGAGTCTTCGCCGTCGAGCAGTTGCTGCTGGTCGGAACCCTGGGCTACAGCATCGGGCACCGGCTGCTCGGCATCCAGGTGCGCAAACTCGACGGGTCCGCTCCCGGATTGCTGCCGGCTGTGGTCCGCACCGTGCTGCTGTGCCTGGTGATTCCGGCGGTCGTTTTCGACGCCGACCAGCGCGGCCTTCACGACCGGGCCATGGGAACCATCCTGATCCGCCGCTGAGCCGGCAGGGTACGCGCACAACTGAAGACTCCTGAAAGGCGTGAGGGGCTGCCGGTTAGTTACCGGCAGCCCCTCACGTGCGTTTTGAGGAAAGGATCAGCGTCCGCGCATGGCCTTGCGGTCCGGGCGGGCCTTGAACGGGTCCACGCCCTTCGGGATGGGAAGCTTGCTGCTGCCCAGGGCCTGCAGCCGCTTGTCCACGGCGCTGACTTCCTGCTTGGTCAGTTCCTTCTTGAGCTTCTGCACGGTCTTGGCCACCTTGCTCAGCTCCACCTGGCCCTCGCCGCGGCCGGTCTCGATCACGTGGATCTTGACGTTCGGCAGGATGCGGCGCATGCGGCGCCGCTCCGACTCAACCAACTGGCGTACGCGGTGCGAGGGGCCCTCGGTGACCAGCACAATGCCGGGGCGGCCCACGGCGCGGAACACGGCGTCCTGGGTCCGCGGGTTCACGGCCACCGGCTGGTCCTGCAGGATCCAGCCGCGGCGCAGCACGCTCAGCGCAGCTCCGGATGCACCCGGCTGGCCCTCGATCTGCGAAAACGCCGCACGTTCAGCCCGGCGCGACAGGATGAAGGTGGCAGCCAGCAGACCCAGCGGGATCGAGATGATCAGCAGCGTGATCCAGTTGTTGATCAGCAGGCCGACGGCCAGGCCCACGGCAACGATGCCGAGGAAGGCCAGCAGCATGAACCAGACAACGTTCGGGTCATTGCGCCGGGTCATTTGGAAGACCTGGCCGATCTGCTTCAGCCGGCCGGGCTGCTTGTTGGCTTTGGACGGCTTCTCAGCCTTGGGCTTGCGTGAGAAGAGACCCCGCTTCGGGGCGTCGGAATCGGTGCGATTGGCCATAATGTTCAATTCTATCGTGACGGACGGGTCGCTCGCGCCCGGCCTCCGGACACGGCGACGGTCCGGCAGCCTGATGGCCCCGGACCGTCGTTCCGGCCGTTCAGTTAACGGGAAGCAATCAGCGTGGCAGCTTCCTGGCGGGTACTGCCGGATTCGCCAATATGGGCCAGCTCGGGCGGAAGCTCCAAGCCCTTCTTGCGCATCGCAGTGGCCCAGAGGCGGCCCGCCCGGTAGGAGGAACGCACCAGGGGTCCGCTCATCACGCCCAGGAAGCCGATCTCCTCGGCCTCTTGGCTCAACTCAACAAATTCCTCGGGCTTGACCCAGCGCTCCACCGGGTGGTGCCGTTCGGTCGGGCGGAGGTACTGCGTGATGGTGATCAGGTCGCAGCCGGCGGCATGCAGGTCGCGCAGCGCCTCGGAGATCTCTTCGCGGGTTTCCCCCATGCCCAGGATCAGGTTCGACTTGGTCACCATTCCGTGATCGCGGCCCTGGGTGATAACGTCCAGCGAACGCTCGTAGCGGAAGGCCGGCCGGATGCGCTTGAAAATCCGCGGCACGGTCTCCACGTTGTGCGCGAACACCTCCGGCTTGGCGTCGCAGATCGCCGCGATGTGCTCGGGCTTGCCGGAGAAGTCCGGAATCAGGAGTTCGACGCCGGTGCCCGGGTTGAGCTCGTGGATCTTCCGGACGGTCTCGGCGTAGAGCCACACGCCCTCGTCGGCCAGATCGTCGCGGGCCACGCCGGTGACGGTGGCGTAGCGCAGGTTCATCTGCTGGACCGACTGGGCAACCTTGGTGGGCTCCAGGATGTCGATCGGCGAGGGCTTTCCGGTATCGATCTGGCAGAAGTCGCAGCGTCGAGTGCACTCCGAACCGCCGATCAGGAAGGTTGCTTCACGGTCTTCCCAGCATTCGAAGATATTGGGGCAGCCTGCCTCCTCGCAGACCGTGTGCAGCCCTTCCTTTTTGACCAGGTTCTTCATGGCCACGTACTCGGGACCCATGTTGACCTTGGCCTTGATCCAGTCCGGTTTACGTTCCACGGGCGTGGCAGCATTGCGGGCCTCGACGCGCAGCAGGCGGCGTCCTTCGGGGGCGAGCGTCACAGCAGGGCTCCTTCGGTCTGGCGGTGGCCAGGGTCGGTGTCGGTGGCCGCAGCTCCGGGGGTGCCGGCTTTGACCAAGGAAGATTCGTACGAGCGGAGTTCAGCTTCCACCCGGTCGGCGATGTCGGCAGGCGCAACATCCAGTCCGGTTTCCGCCTGAATGGTGGTGGTGCCGGCATCGGTGATACCGCAGGCGATGATCTGGCTGTAAGGGGCCAGATCGTTCCGGCAATTGAGGGCGAAGCCGTGCATGGTCACCCGGTGGTTGACCCGGATGCCGATGGCGGCGATCTTGCGGGCAGGGCCGCGTTCGTCGGCGTCGATCCATACGCCGGACCGGCCTTCGATCCGGGTGCCGGCCACGCCATAGTCGGCGAGCACGTTGATCAGGACCTGCTCCAGGATGTCGACATAGTCGGCCACCTTCGTGGGATCGGGCAGGGCCACGATCGGATAGCCCACCAACTGGCCGGGGCCGTGCCACGTCAACTTGCCGCCGCGGTCCACACTGACCACCGGGGTGCCGTCCAGCGGGCGTTCGTGTTCTTCGGTCCGTTTTCCCGCCGTGTACACCGGGCTGTGTTCCAGCAGCAGCACCGTGCTGGGGGCGGAGCCCGCCACCACTTCGCTGTGCAGCCGGCGTTGCAGCGCCCAGCCTTCTTCATAGTCGACGTAGTCAGGGGCAAATCCCACCCGCGAAAACTCTAAAGCCATTCCGCAAGCCTACGCTTCGGCGTCCGGCACTGCTATTTGTGTAGCGCACCGAACTGTGGATAACTCCAGCGCGCCGACGGTGAACCGAGTAGAAGTAGTCCATGGGCGACGACGAGCGGGCAGGCGGAACGGTCTCAACAGGACAGGAACCGCCGCGCCCGGCGGCACCGGGCTTCGCCGTGCAGCGCTGGCTCGGCAGCGGCGCATCGGCGTCGGTGTGGCTGGTCAGGGAGCTTGCCACGGGCACTGAGTATGCCCTGAAAGTGCTATCTGCCCCGCTCACTCCTGCCAATCACGACGACGACGCCGGTGCGCCGCCTCCCACCCGGCGCGCGGCACGGTACGGCGCGGCGGCGGAGGCAGGCAAGCCGGCCCCCTGGCCGGTTGCCGGACGGCAGCAGGGGGAGGAGGGAGCGGCTGCCACGGCGCGCCGTGAGTCCGTCCTGCTGGCGGGTGGCAGCCATGAGCATCTGTTGCAGGCGCATGGCCAGGTGGCCACGGACCGGGGGCCGGGGCTGCTCTTGGAGTATGCCGCCGGCGGTTCGCTGGCGGCACTTGTCGCCGCGCGGGGACCTGTGGCGGTCGGCGAAGCGGTGACGCTGCTGTCTCCGGTTGCCCAGGCGCTCGACTACCTGCACGGAATCGGCGTGGTCCACGGCGACGTGTCGCCCGGCAACGTGCTGTTCACTGCTGTCGGCAAGCCGCTGCTGGCCGATCTGGGGGTGGCGCGGGCACTGGGCAGCTCCCGGGCACCGGCGGCAGGGACTCCCGGTTTCAAGGCCCCGTCCCGGAATGTAGCCGAGGGCGGGCTGGACCCGGAAGCGGACGTTTATGCCCTGGCAGCCATCGGTTGGTTCGCCCTCACCGGACGGGTGCCCGGCGCCACGGCGCACCGCCCGCCGCTGGGTGCTTTGGTCCCCGACGTGCCGGACGAGCTGGTGGCCCTGTTGGAGGAAGGGCTGGCGGAGCACGCGGACCAGCGCCCGTCCGCGGCGGAGTTCGCCCGGCGGGTGATCCGGGCCGCCCACCCCGAGGCACTGGACCTGAGCGCGTCGGCACATCCTTCGGTGGCGAGCCAGCTGCTGACCCGGCACGGGACGGCGGCAAGGCCCGCGGGCCTCCTGGAGGGATTGCTGGAGGGATTGCGGGAGGGATTGCGGCCGGTGTCCGGCCGGTCCCCGGCCCGGAGCCGCAGCCGGGTGCCCCGGTGGCCCGGGTCGCGGGGGAGCGGCGCGGCCGGCCACGGCCAGGGCCGGCCCATGGGCGCCACTGCCCCGCCCGCCACTGGCATGCGGGGCAGGGCAGCGTTCGCGCTGACTGCCGTGGCCGTGGCAGCGGGAGTGGCGCTAGCGGCCGGGGGCTTCTTTGCTGCACCGGAGGCCCGTCAGTCCGTGCAGGTAACCGGCCACGGGCAGTCCGTGGCGCGGTCGGTTGCGGCGGCGCCGCGTGAAAGCCGGCATCCGGCACCGCCGGAGGCACGCTCCATGCCGAAGCAACTCGAGAAGGCGCTGCACGGCGACGACGCGGCCGCGGCCGTGCCCGCCCTGGTCTGGTTGCGCACCGAAGCCTTGCGAACCCGGGACGCGGCGCTGCTTCAGCGGGTCAATCTTCCCGGAACCGCCGTGATGGAGACCGATCAGGACATTGTCTCCGCGCTGACCGAGGCCGGCGACTGGCTGGCGGACTTCGACACCACGGTGGAAGACCTCGCGGGGGAGGACACTGCGGCCGGAATCTCGTCGCCACCGGCCCGCGTGGCTGCGACGGTCATCACGTCGCCGTTCCGCCAGCTAGCGGCCGATGGCAGCGTGGTGAAGGACCACGCCGAACCCAGCGTGCAGCGGATCCAGCTGGAACTCGTGTGGCAGGAGGTCGGTTGGCTGATCCAAGCGGTCTATGAAACGCCGCCGCCCGGATGACCCGAGGGCTGCTGCCGGCCGTGACTAAGATCGAGGCATGACTTTATCCAGCTACTTCCGCTACCCGCACGTGCACGCCGATCTCGTCACGTTCGTCGCCGAGGACGATGTGTGGGTGGGCCCCATTGCCGGGGGCAGGGCGTGGCGGGTTTCGTCGCTGCAACTGCCGGCCAGAAACCCCAGATTCTCGCCCGACGGCCAGAACCTGGTGTGGGGCGTGGTGCAGGCCAGCGCGCCCGAGGTGGTCACGTCCACGGTCGACGGCGGCGGCTTCCGCCAGCTGACCTACTGGGGGCATGCATCGACGAAGGTCAAAGGTTTCACACCACGGGGCGAAGCCTTGGTGACCAGTTCCTTCCAGCGCGAAGAATCGCGCCACACCTGGGCCTACGCCGTACCGCTGGACGGCTCCGGCGCCCGCGTGTTGCCCTATGGGCCGGTCGAGTCGGTCGCGTTCGGGCCGGAGCTCGGCGACGAGCGCCCGGTGGTGCTCGGCAGCGTGCTCTCGCGCGAACCGGCCTGGTGGAAGCGGTACCGCGGCGGCACGGCCGGAAAACTCTGGATCGACCGGGATGGCGTCGGCGAATTCGGGCGCCTCGCCGCTGAGCTGGACGGAAACCTCGCAGATCCGATGTGGATCGGCGACCGGATAGCGTTCCTCAGCGACCACGAAGGTCACGGCAACCTGTACTCGGTCCGACCGGACGGAGGGGACCTGCGCCGGCATACCGATCATGACGGCTTCTACGTCCGGCACGCTTCCACGGACGGCACCCGCGTGGTCTTCGAGTCCGCCGGCGAGCTGTGGCTGCTCGATTCCCTTGCCGCGGAACCGCGGCGGCTTCAGCTCACGCTAGGCTCGGCCTCGACCGGACGCCGCAGCCGCCCTCTCAACGTGGCGCAGCACCTGGCGTCGGCCGTGCCGAATCCGAAGGGAACCGCATCCGTCATCGAGGCACACGGAACAGTGCACTGGCTGACCCACCGGGACGGTCCCTCGCGCGTCGTGGAGTCGACACCCGGCGTCCGGGCCCGGCTGGCCCGGCCGCTCGGGGACTCGCGGGTGGTCTACGTCGCCGACCACGGGGGCGAAGAGGCCCTCTACATCCGCCAGGTTTTCGAACAGCTTCCCCAACCCGACGCGCCCGCACCCGCCGAAGCCAGCGCGGCACCTGCAGAACCGGAACCGGCCGGCTTGCCGCGCCCGGTGTCCGCCTCCGCCGTCGTTAACCCGACCCAATCCCAGCCGATTGTCGAAGTCCGTTCCGGCGGACGGCAGGGCGGCAGCGGAGCCGACAGCCAGGAGGCGGAGGCCCGTTCGGACGCAGCGCTGGCGCCGCAGCAGCTGCGCCGGGTGGAATTGCCTGGACCGGACCGGGTGAGCGCGCTGGCCGCCAGCCCTGACGGCACACTGGCGGCGGTCGCCACCGAATACGGACAGCTGCTGGTCCTGGACGTGGACAGCGGGGACCTGCGCCGGCTCGCGGGTACCGACCACGGGGCAGTCAACGAACTGACCTTCTCACCCGATTCGCGCTGGATCCTCTGGGCCGAACCGGTGACGGCGGAGGGCACCCGGACCCGTCTCCGGCTGGTCCGCGCCGACGGCACCGGCAGCATCATTGATGTGACCGACGGGCGTTTCCGCGACCACGGGCCGGCCTTCACTCCCGATGGCAAGTTCGCGGCCTTCCTCTCCGAGCGGAGCTTCGACCCGGTCTATTCGACCCACAGCTTCGATTTGGGTTTCCCTGAATCAACCAAGCCGTTCCTTGTGGCTCTGGCCGCCGCCACTCCCTCGCCGTTCGGACCCTCGGTGCACGGCACGTTGCCGGATGCGCCGCCGGCAGCGGAAAAGGACCAGGACGGCCAGCCGGACGCTGGCGAGACCAAGCCTGCCGCCGCGGAGATCGCCGTCGACGCGGAACGGCTGGGCGAGCGGATCATTCCGGTCCCGGTCCAGCAGGGCCGCTACACCCGCCTTACCGCCGTGGACGGTGCCTTGTTGTGGCTGGCCACGGATCCTGCCGGGGTCACCGGAGAAGGACGTGCTTCCGCCGAGGACGCGGAGCAGTCCCAGCGGCTGGAGCGGTTCGACCTGTCCCGCCGCGAGGTTTCCGTGTTGGTGCCTGCCCTGGATGCCTACGAAATGTCGCAGGACCGCAAGCGGCTGGTGTACGTGCACAAGTCGAAGGTCAGGGCCGTCCCCGTCAGCGGGAAGGTCGACGACGACTCGCCGGAGAGTGTGCAGGTGGACCTGAGCCGGATCCGGCTCACGCTGGAACCGCTAAAGGTCTGGGGCCAGGCATTCGAGGAGACCTGGCGGCTGCAGCGCGACTTCTACTGGGCCGAGGACATGGCGGGCATGGACTGGCAGGGCGTCTACGACCGCTACCGGCCGCTGGTGGAACGGTTGGGTTCCCACGACGACTTGATCGACCTGCTCTGGGAACTGCACGGGGAACTGGGCACCTCGCACGCTTACGTCATGCCCGCACCGGTCACCGAGCCCGGCGCCGGCAAACAGGGTCTGCTGGGCGCCGACCTGGTGCGGACCGAGGCCGGCTGGACGGTGCACAAGATCCTGGCCGGGGAGTCTTCGGATCCGCTGGCACAGTCTCCGCTGACCGCTCCCGGCGCCGCCGTCCAACCGGGCGACGTCATTGCTGCCGTGGACGGCATCCCGGTGGATCCGCTCGCCGGCCCGGCGCCGTTGTTGGTGGGCGCCGCCGGCAAGACCGTTGAACTGACCATCGTCAACGGATCGGGCAGCCCGGAAGCCGGCCTACAGCGGCGGATTGCGGTGATCCCGATCCGTGACGAGGAACGGCTCCGGTACCAGAACTGGGTCGCCGGCAACCGCCGCAACGTCCGCGACGCCTCGAACGGTCGCTTCGGGTACCTCCACATCCCGGACATGGTGGCCCGCGGTTGGGCCCAGCTGCACCGTGACCTGGACGTGGAGACCGCCAAGGACGCGCTGATCGTCGATGTCCGGCGCAACCGCGGCGGTCATACCTCGCAGCTGGTCGCCGAACTGATCGGCCGCAAGGTCAACGCCTGGAGCCTGGCACGCGGCGAGCAGCCGGGCACCTATCCGGCACATGCACCGCGCGGCCCTGTCGTGGTCCTCACGGATGAGTTTGCCGGTTCCGACGGCGACATCATCACGCAGGTGAGCAAGCTGCGCGGCATTGGCCCCGTTGTCGGGACGCGGACGTGGGGCGGCGTGGTCGGCATCGACGCGAAGTTTGCGCTGGCTGACGGTACTGGGGTGACACAGCCTCGGTACGCGTTCTGGTTCACCCAGGGCGTGGGCTGGGGCGTGGAAAACTTTGGGGTTGAACCGGACATTGAGGTGCCGTTCCCGCCGCACGCCTACGGCGCGGGGGAGGACCCGCAGCTTGAGCACGGCGTGGGGATCCTGAAGGAGATGCTCGGCGAACTCCCGACCGACCAGCCGCCGGCTCGCGGCGGCTATCCGGTGCTGCGTCCCGGAGCGTTGCCGCCGCGTCCACAGGATCTGCGCTGACCTTCGCCAGTGCGGCCGTCCGCGAAAGAGAAGAACCCCGGCGCATCCAGGATGCGTCGGGGTTCTTCTGTCTTGTCGAAACTAGCTGGCCAGCGTGGCGTCAAGCGTGATGCTGGGAACCGAGGCCAGGGCTCCGGATACCGGGCAGTTCTCCTTGGCTCCGGTGGCCAGGCGCTGGAAGTCATCCTCGCTGATACCGGGCACGGTGGCGTTGACGGTCAGCCGGATCTCGGTGATGCCGGTCCCCGGCACGAAGTCGACCGCTGCAGAGGTCTTGATGCTTTCCGCGGTGGTGCCGTGTTCCTTGAGCATGTTGCTGAACTGCATCGAGTAGCAGGTGGCATGGGCTGCAGCCAGCAGCTCTTCGGGGCTGGTCTTTCCTTCGGCCTGCTCCGCCCGGGCCTTCCAGGTGACATCGTAGGTGCCGATTCCAGACGTTTCGAATGTGGTCTGGCCGCTGCCGCCGAACAGGTCGCCCTTCCATTCGGTGCTGGCAGTACGGGTTGTAGCCATGTGTCCTCCTTGGTCGATCTGGGATAGGTTCCATGCCGGCGCCGGCCGAATGCGGCCGGCGCCGTCCTGTTCATACTAGGGGAGTTGCCGCGGCCTGTCCGGTGGGCGGGTTAAACTGCTGCGGCCGGCCCGAATCCGGGACCGGCCGCAGTGTCAGGGGCTTCGCAGGGTTAGTTCCACAACGTCGCAATGGCAACGTTCAGCAGCGCCAGACCGCCGACCGAGTGGGCCAGTCCGGCGGAAATCGGTTCGCCGGCCTTGTACTTGCGGCGACCAATGAAAGCCAGGACGCCGACAACGAGCGCAATGACCAGCTTGATGGTCAGCTTCACATAGTTCGCGTCCATGTCCATGGCCGGAATCAGGCCCATCATGATCACACCGGTGATGATCTGCAGGGCGGCGCCGTCGAACTGCCGCGGGTGGACGGTGGGCTTCTTCATGTTGCCGATCCAGATGCCGACGATCATGGCCGCACCGACGATGTGCAGGAAGACGAGAAGGTTGTAGAGGATGTCCATGGGCCCAGCCTATCGGGCCCCAGTGGGCCTGCAGGCTGCGGCATGCCGGGCCGGAACGGATTTTTCTACTTGCTGTAGTAGCCCTGGCAGATGAATCAGCGGCGGGCCGCGTCCAGTACTGAACGCGGCCCGTCGCTGATTGGTGCGCGGTGTGGATCTGCCGGGCTAGAGGCCCAGATCTGCCTCGAACTGCCCGGCTTCCAGGCGCGCCCGCAGCGTCTGCAGGAAACGGCCGGCATCCGCGCCGTCGACCAAACGGTGGTCGTAGGTCAGCGAGAGGTACATCATCGAGCGGATCGCGATCGAATCGTCGCCGTTCTCATCCTGGACCACCATCGGCCGCTTGACGATGCTGCCGGTGCCGAGGATGCCGACCTGCGGCTGGTTGATGATCGGGGTGTCGAACAAGGCCCCGACGCTGCCGATGTTGGTGATGGAGAACGTGCCGCCGGAGAGCTCGTCCGGGCCGATCTTGTTGCTCCGGGTGCGGTCCGCGACGTCGGCAATCTTGCCCGCCAGGCCGGCGAGGTTGAGGTTGCCTGCGTCGTTGATGACCGGTACCAGCAGGCCCTTGTCGGTGTCCACCGCAATCGCCAGGTGCTCGGCGTTGTGGTAGGTGATCTCCTGCTTTTCCTCGTCGTACTCTGCGTTCAGCTTCGGATGCTGCTTGAGCGCCTCCGCAACGGCCTTGGCGATGAAGGGCAGGTAGGTCAGCTTGACGCCGTTTTGATCCTGGAAGGACTTCTTGGCGCGTTCCCGGAGCTTGACCACCTTGGTCATGTCGATCTCATGGACCTGGGTGAGCTGCGTGGAGGCGTCCAGCGATTCGCGCATCCGGCGGGCGATCACCTGGCGGATCCGCGGAGCCTTCTCCACGGTGCCGCGCTTGGCCGAGGCCGCTGCCTGGGCCGGAGCCGCGGCGGGCGCTGCTGCGGGAGCAGCGGCCGGCTTGGCTGATTCGGCTGCTTCCAGCACGTCCTGCTTGCGGATGCGGCCACCCACTCCGGTGCCCTTGACGGTGGAGAGGTCCACCTTGTGCTGGTTGGCCAGCTTGCGGACCAGCGGAGTGACGTAGCCGGCGTCGGAGGCTGCGGCAGCCTCGGCGGGGGCAGGTGCTGCCTCCGGGGCCGCTGCAGCAGGAGCCTCAGCATTGGGGGCCTCAGCCTTCGGAGCTTCGGCGGCGGGCTGCTCGGCCTTTGCAGGCTCCTCCACCGGGGCCTCGCGGTCCTGGGCCGGGGCGGCGGCCACCGGCTCGGCTTCCTTCGGCTCCGCCTTGGCGGGACCGGCCCCCGTGCCGATGATGGCCAGCACCGAACCGACCTCGGCGGTCTCGTCCTCGGCGACCTTGATCTCCTGGACCGTGCCGGCCACGGGGGACGGGATTTCGGTGTCGACCTTGTCGGTGGAGACCTCGAGCAGCGGCTCATCGACCTCGACCGTGTCGCCGACCTGCTTCAGCCAGCGGGTGACGGTACCTTCGGTGACGCTTTCGCCCAGGGCCGGCAGCGTGACTTCGGTGCCTTCGCCGGAGCCGGCGGCCGGAGCTTCCTCGGCCGGGGCTTCCTGCTGGGACTCTTCCTGCTGCGGGGCTTCCGGCGCGGCCGCCTCCTGCTGCGGCTCTTCTGCCGGGGCTTCCTCGGCCGGAGCCTCTTCGGCCGCCTGGCCGGAACCGGAACCGTCGCCAATGCGCACCAGCGGGGCCCCGACGTCGGCGGTCTCGTCCTCAGCCACCAGGATCTCTTCAATCACACCGGCTACGGGAGAGGGGATTTCGGTGTCGACCTTGTCGGTGGAAACCTCGAGCAGCGGTTCGTCGACTTCGACCCGGTCGCCGACTTGCTTCAGCCAGCGGGTCACAGTGCCTTCGGTGACGCTTTCACCGAGGGCGGGCAAGTTCACGGTTTCAGACATGTCGTCCCCGTTCTCCTTTGAGTCTATTTTCCGGCCTGGCCGGTACATCGAGTCTTACTCTTGAGCCTAGTGCACCCGTCCGGCGAGGACGGGTGCACCAGGTGAAGCTTGTTATCCGTGCAGCGGACGGCCGGCCAGGGCCATGGCGGCTTCGCCGAGCGCCTCGTTCTGGGTCGGGTGCGCGTGGATGAGGGCTGCGACGTCCTCCGGGTACGCTTCCCAGCTGACGATCAGCTGCGCTTCGCCAATCTGCTCGCCAATGCGGCCGCCGATCATGTGCATGCCGACGATGGGGCCGTCCTTCTCGCGGACCATCTTGATGATGCCGCTGGTGCCCAGGATGGAGCTCTTGCCGTTGCCGGCCAGGTTGTACTCGACCGTCTCTACGTTGTCCTTGCCGTACTTCTCTTCGGCCTGCGGCTGGTTCAGGCCGACCGAAGCGATCTCCGGTTCGCAGTAGGTGACCTTCGGGACGTTGATGTCCTCGATCACGGCCGGCTTGTTGCCGGCGATTTCCTCGGCCACGAAGATGCCCTGCTGGAAGCCGCGGTGCGCCAGCTGGACGCCCGGGACGATGTCGCCGACGGCGTAGATGTTGCCGACGCCGGTGTGCAGGCGCTCATCGGTGATCACGAAGCCGCGGTCCACCGTGACGCCGGCCTCCTCGAAGCCCAGCCCGGCAGTGCTCGGACCGCGGCCGACGGCAACGAGCAGCAGGTCGGCCTCGAAAGTCTTGCCGTCAGCCAGCGTGACCACGACGCCGTCGTCGTTCTGCTCCACCTTGTCGAAGAACACGCCGGTGTTGAACTTGATGCCGCGCTTCTTGAACGCGCGCTCCAGCTGCTTGATGATGGCCGGGTCCTCGTTGGGCACCAGCGAGGGCAGGCCCTCGACAATGGTGACGTCCACGCCGAAGGACTTCCACACCGAGGCGAACTCGACGCCGATCACGCCGCCGCCCAGGATCACCGCGCTCTTGGGCAGCGTGTCCATCTGCAGGGCGTGGTCCGAGGTGATGACCTTGCCGCCGATTTCGAGGCCGGGGAGCGTCTTCGAGTAGGAGCCGGTAGCCAGGACGATGTTCTTGCCCTTGTACGCGGTGCCGCCGACCTCGACCGTGTCGGTTCCGACGAGCTTGCCTTCACCTTCGATGACGGTGATGCCCTTGGACTTGATCAGGCCGGTGAGGCCCTTGAACTTGCCCGCGATGATGCCGTCCTTGTAAGCGTTGACGGCAGCCATGTCGATCGAGTCCAGGCTCAGGTTCACGCCGTACTTCGAAGCGTCCCTGGCGTGGTCGGCCAACTCGGCCGAATGCAGCAGAGCCTTGGTGGGGATGCAGCCGTTGTGCAGGCAGGTGCCGCCGAGCTTGGCCTTCTCGACCAGGCCGACGGTGAAGCCCAGCTGCACGGCGCGCAGGGCCGCGGCATAACCGCCGCTGCCGGCGCCGAGGACCAGGATGTCGAATTCTTGCGCTGTTGCCGAATCGGCCACGTGAACGCTCCCTCGCGTGTTCGTAACGTGTGGTGACACGTCGATGAGTTGATTGGGGTTAAAGCTCGGAGTTGGTTTGGGTTTCACCTTAGCGGTCCCGCATACCATCATCTACTTGGTGACAGCACCAAGAGTGCGGATTGTGGGCGGATTCACGCCGGTGGGTGGGCCGGGATACGGTCCTCAGGCGCTGCGGGCTACCACATCCTCCGCGTAGGCCACCAGCGTGCGGACTGCGACGCCGGTGCCTTCCTTCGGGGTGTAGCCGTGCGGTGACCCTTCATTGAAGGCCGGGCCGGCAATATCAAGGTGCGCCCACGGAATCCGCACGCCGTCCGTCTCGCCCACGAATTCACGCAGGAAGATCGCGGCCGTCAGCATGCCGCCGTACTTGTCGCCCATGTTGGACAAATCCGCCACCTGCGAATCCAGGCCGGAGCGCAGCTCGTCCGGCAGCGGCATCGGCCAGAACAGTTCGCCGGCCCGGTCAGCGGCAGCCTTGACCGCATCGCGCACGGGTTCTTCGCCCATGACCGCGCCCACCCGGCTTCCCAACGCAACCATCTGCGCGCCGGTCAAGGTGGCGACGTCGAGCAGCACATCGGGGTGTTCCTCGCTGGCTGCCGCCAGGCCGTCGGCCATCACCAGCCGGCCCTCGGCGTCGGTGTTGAGTACTTCCACCGTCTTGCCGCCGTACATGGTCAGCACGTCGGAGGGGCGGGAGGCGGTGCCCGAGGGCATGTTTTCGGCCAGGCAGAGCCACGCGGTGGCCTTCACCGGCACGCCCAGCTCGGCGATGGCCAAAACGGCGTTGAGCACGACGGCGGCACCCGCCATGTCGCATTTCATGGTCATCATTCCGGCGGCCGGCTTGAGCGACAGGCCGCCGGAGTCGAAGGTGATGCCCTTGCCGACGAAGGCGAGTTTCGCCTTGGCCCGGACCGGGGCATATTCAACCCTGACCAACCGCGGCGGCCGCGTGGATCCCTTGCCGACGCCGGTCAAGCCGCCGTAGCCGTCCTTCTCCAGCTTGTCCTCGTCCAGCACGGTGACCTTGACCGGCAGGCCCTTGGCCATCTGTGCCGCGGTGTCGGCGAACGAGGCAGGGTAGAGGTGGCTCGGCGGCTGATTGACCAGGGAGCGCGTCGCATTGACGGCGCGGCCCAGCACGGCGGCCCGTTTGAGCGCTTTGACCAACTGCTTGTCGCCGGCAACCGGTGTGAGCACGGTGGCTTCGGCGACCGGGCCGCGGCCATCGTTTCCGCGGCTGCGGTGTTCGTTGAAGGCATAGGCGCCCAGCGCTGCGCCTTCAGCCACCGCCGCGGCCTCGGCCACCGTGGCCGCCGGCAGGCCCAGGGCCACCGACTGCACGCCGGCCAGTTGCCGCACTGCCGAACCGGCAGCGCGGCGCAGGGTCTCAACGGTCACGGCATGGTCCGGCCCCAGCTTCCCGACGCCGGCCAGCACCAGCACATCCGTACCCGACTCAGGCAGTCCCGGCAGCCGGTGAACCTCGTCGGCAGCGCCGGTGACGCCGAGCAGCGGCAGGGTGTCCGCCAAGGCCTTGGCAGACTTGGCGGACAACGGATTCTCCAGCAGAACCGGGCCGTTGCTGCCCTGTCCGACCGCGATGACCAGGGCATCGGACTTGGCTTTTCTGACATCCTTGGCAATGGCGCTGAGCTTGAGCTCGGTCGTGGGGATCACGCAGATCTGTCCTAACTTGTCCTTCAGCCGACCAGCGCGGAACGGGGGTGGCCGCCGCTGACCGGTTGCATACCGTTGTGTTTACAGTAGTTCCAGCAGGAAAAACCCGGGACGGGCGTTCGCCGGAACAGGGCCTGCACCTGTCGATCGTAGTCTCTCCCACACGGATGCGCTGTTTCTTCACGCCCGCTGAGGTCCGTAGCCGCGGAATTTTTCCGCCCGCGTGCGCGCTGTCATGACAGAGGGCCATGTACTGCAAGGAAGAAGATGCCCGAACGGAGGGAACATTGTTGGATCCACGGTCGCTGATGTCGACGAACGCAGAGTTGTTCGATTCACCGGCGCTGCGCGGGCTTGACCTCATCATGGGGTTCACCGGAGCAGCCGAAGCAGGTCACGTGATGGAGCAGATCGGCGATGAACTGCTCGATGAGCTGGACGCCGAACTGGTTGCTGCCTTCGACGCCGACCAGTTGGTGGACTACCGCAGCCGGCGGCCCAAAATCACGTTCGCGGGGGATCACTTCACCGACTATGAAGCACCCGCCATCGAGCTCTACCGAGTGGTCGATGGGCTGGGCACTCCGTTCCTGCTGCTGACCGGCCCCGAACCCGACTACCAGTGGGACCGTTTCTCCGCTGCTGTCGTCTGGCTGGCGAACCGGCTCGAGACGCGCCTGGTGGCATGGGTTCAGTCGCTGCCGATGCCGGTGCCGCACACCCGGCCCATTGGCGTCACCGTCCACGGGTCCCGGCCGGATCTGATCAACGGCATCACCACATGGAAGCCTCAGGCGGAATTGCAGGCGGGCATCGGGCCGCTGCTGGAAGTCCGGCTGGCCGAGGCCGGCCGGGACGTCGTCGGCTATTCCATCCATGTGCCGCACTACCTGGCCGACGCGCAGTACCCTCCTGCCGCCGTCGCCGCCTTGGAGTATATTGGCGCCGCTACCTCGCTGGTGCTCCCGACCGACCGGCTGCGCGAGAACGGGCGCGACGTCGAAGGGCAGATTGACCGGCAGGTACAGGACTCCGCCGAGGTGCAGCGCGTCGTCGTCCGTCTCGAAGAGCGCTACGACGAATATGCCGGGCACGAAGAGCGCCGTTCGCTGCTGGTCAAGGACAACGAAGAGCTGCCCGACGCCGACGAGCTCGGTGCCGCGGTAGAAGCGTTCCTCGCCACGCAACCCGCCGGCGACAACGACGGAGGCAAGGGGCCCTCGGCCGAGCCCGGAACCCCCGATTAGCTTTGCACCGCGGGAAGCGGGCAATATTGGAGCAATGGATTCGCGGCGTGCATGGTGGGTATGGGCAAGCGGAATCTTTGCCTACCTGGTCGCGATCACCCAGCGCACATCATTCGGCGTAGCCGGCCTGCAGGCCACCGAGCGCTTCGACGCGACCGCCGCAGCCCTGTCGACCTTCACCGTGGTCCAACTGGTGGTGTACGCAGGGTTGCAGATCCCGGTCGGGCTGATGGTGGACAAGTACGGCCCCCGGGTCATGGTGGCCGGCGGAGCCCTGCTGATGCTGGCCGGGCAAACCGCCTTGGCCTTTGCGTCGTCCGTACCGGAAGGACTGGTCGGCCGCGTCCTGGTGGGCGCCGGCGACGCCATGACCTTTGTGTCCGTGCTGAGGCTGTTGCCCAGTTGGTTCAGTGCGAAGCGCATCCCGCTGTTGACCCAGTTGACCGGCCAACTGGGCCAAATCGGCCAGTTAATCAGCGTCATCCCCTTCGTGGCGATCCTGAACCTTGCGGGCTGGACGCCGGCGTTCCTCTCGGTGGCCGCGCTGTCCGCGGTGGCCTTTGTGCTGGCGCTCGCGGTGGTCCGCAACGAGCCGGCCCAACATCAGAAGCCGTTGCCGCCGACGCTGCGCCAGACCGGCTCCTCGCTGGCCGAGGCCTGGCGGGAACCGGGCACCAGGCTGGGGCTGTGGACACATTTCACGGTCCAGTTCCCCGCCAACGTGTTCATGCTGATGTGGGGCTACCCGTTCCTTGTCTCCGCCCAAGGGCTGGCGCCGGCCGTGGCGTCGGTGCTGATGACGGTAGCGGTACTGACCTCTTTCGTTGCGGGTCCGTTGCTGGGCGGCTGGGTAGGCCGGCATCCTTTACGGCGCTCCACGATGGTTCTGCTGATCATTGGCGTCATGTCCACCGCCTGGCTGGCTGTCTTGCTCTATCCCGGCCCCGCGCCGTTTTGGCTGCTTTTGCTGCTGGTGATGGCGGTTTCCATCGGCGGCCCGGGATCGATGATCGGCTTCGATTTCGCGCGGACATTTAACCCGCTGAGCCGCGCCGGTACGGCAACCGGCATCGTCAACGTCGGCGGCTTCATCTCTGCGCTGCTGGTGATGTTCGGCATGGGCGTTGTCCTGGACACCCTGCTGGCCAGCGGTTTCTCACAGGGTGAGCTGTATGCGCTGGACTCGTTCAAGCTGGCCTTCAGCCTCCAATTCGTCTTCCTGATCGGCGGCACGCTGGCCATTTTGGCTGTACGCAAACGCGTGCGCACGAGGATGTCCCACGGGGGAGTCATTGTGCCCCCGCTGCGGGATGCGCTGGCACGGGACCGGCGCCGGCGGCGCGAGCGGATTAGGGAGCGACGGGAGAACGGCGGAAGCCGGCGGGGCTGACGTGTTGCCCTCCACAGGGTGCGCTGCGGCGCATCCTGTCCACAGGATCGCTCTGCCGGATGGCCGCCGCGGCCGCTGCAGCAGCAAGCTCCTGCCATGGAGAAGAAGCGATTCACGGCCCGCCAGTCCGCCGACGTCCTGGGCTTCGTGCCGCACACGCTGGGATTCCTGCCTGCCGAGAGCGTGGTCCTGCTGTCCCTAGCCGGCGGCCGCCTCGGGGCCACTTTGCGCTTGGACCTTCCCAGAACCGGCGACAACCGCCAGTTGGAGCTGTTTGCCGACACCGCGGCTGACTATCTGCGCTCAGACGAGGAGGCCGACTCATCGCTGCTGATCCTCTACACCCACCACGCGTGGCGCGCAGCAGACCGGCCGCCACATCCTGAACTTGTGGCAGCCCTTGGCCGGTCCCTGGTGGCCGCGGGACTGCCGGTCCGCGGCGGCTGGGCGGTTGGCACCGAGCATTGGCGAGAGCTCTACTGCGCCGATACCAGTTGCTGCCCCTTGCCTGGACGGCCGGTATCGCAGATCCGGGACAGCGCGTTGAACGCCGAACTTGTCTACAACGGCAGCACCTATGCCGCGTCGGCGGCGGAGGCCGCAGCCGAACCAATCCCGGCCGCTCCCCGTGGAGAACGCCCTGCTGCCGGGACGGCACTCGAGGCCTGGGGGTCAGAAGCACCGCCCGGTGCGGGAACGCCGCCGGCATCCGCTACGCCGAGAGCCATCCAACGGGAAGCCGACCAACTGGCCGCCGGACTTGCCGGGAGCTGGACACATCCGGTTTTCTACTTCGCTACGCTGCGCCGGTGGGAGCATGCCCTGACAGCGAACCAGGCCGGCACCATGACGGCCCAAGCACAGGCCTTTCTGCTCGCCAGCTTGACCGACAACGCGGTTCGGGACGCCATTGCCATCTTCGCCTGCAACGGACTTGAGCCCGCTTTCCTATGGGCCGGCGCGGCTGGACTCCTCGATAGACCTGATCCGGGCGCGGACGTGGACGTGGATGCGGACGTCGAGCCGTTGCCGGAGGCCGATGACCCTGCGGCTGCCCGGAACTTGTCCAGGATTCTGGTCGGTGACTCGCCCGTGGCACCCGACTGGCAGCGTGTGGATGCCACCGCGCAGTTACTCGGACAGCTTCACACCGTTGGCACCGGAAGCTCCCGGGCCGCTGCCGGTGCGTTGCATGCCTGGATCGAATGGGCACGGGGCCGCGGCTCGCATGCGCACCAGCGCGCCGAAGGCTGCCTGCGCGAGCACCCCGGGTACCGGCTCGCCGAGCTCGTCCGTGAACTGGCGGCCAGCGGGATGTTGCCGCGTTGGGCACGCCGGCGCGAGACGGCGTGGCCCGGTCCGAGGCATTTGGCTGCTTAGCCGGGCTGAAGGGGAGCCAAATCCGGTTCTTCCGGTGGGCTGAATCGTGAGACAATGGGAACCGAGACCCGGTTGGGTTCGTGTTTCAAACAGCGGTACTTCCCTCGGGAATACCGCAGCCGCGGATCAGGTTATGCGATGCAGACCCTGCGTCCGTGACTTGGTTTGAAATCAAACACGGACTTGACAGGGTCATAGTGGTGTTGCCCGCAGGTAGCGTCACAGACCGCCGTACGAAAGGTTCTCTGTGTCACCGGACAAGAAGACTGTTGCAGCTCCCGATGAGGAGACTGCTGCCTCCGCTCCGAAGAAGTCCGCGACTGCCAAGCGCACCGGCGCCCAGTCAGCGGCAACGGCTGATGCCGCACCCAAGCGGCGCGGCCGGAAGCCGGGTGCTGCCGCCAAGAAGGACGCGGCCACTGCCGATCCGGCCACAGAAGAAGTCGACGAGGATGCAGACGTTGAGCCGGAACCCGCGGACGAAGATGTTGAAGCCGTCGAGGAAGCCAGCGGCAAGAAGGGCAAGGACGGCGAAACCGGTTCCGGCTTCGTCTACTCCGATGCTGACGACGATGACGCACCGGCCCAGCAAGTAGTCTCCGCGGGTGCCACCGCGGACCCCGTCAAGGACTATCTGAAGCAGATCGGCAAGGTCGCCCTGCTCAACGCTGAGCAGGAAGTCGACCTTGCCCTCCGGATCGAGGCCGGGCTCTTCGCCGAAGAAAAGCTGGCCAAGGACGACGGCACCATGGAAACGCGGCTGCGCCGTGACCTGGAGCAGATTGTCCACGACGGCAAGCGGGCCAAGAACCACCTGCTCGAAGCCAACCTCCGCCTGGTGGTCTCGCTGGCCAAGCGCTACACCGGCCGCGGCATGCTGTTCCTGGACCTGATCCAGGAAGGCAACTTGGGCCTGATCCGCGCGGTCGAGAAATTCGACTACACCAAGGGCTTCAAGTTCTCCACCTATGCAACCTGGTGGATCCGGCAGGCCATCACCCGCGCCATGGCGGACCAGGCCCGCACCATCCGCATCCCGGTGCACATGGTGGAAGTCATCAACAAGCTGGCCCGCGTGCAGCGCCAGATGCTCCAGGACCTGGGCCGCGAGCCTACGCCGGAAGAATTGGCCAAGGAACTGGACATGACGCCTGAAAAGGTCGTCGAAGTCCAGAAGTACGGCCGCGAGCCGATTTCGCTGCACACGCCGCTGGGCGAGGATGGCGACTCTGAGTTCGGCGACCTGATTGAAGACTCCGAAGCTGTGGTTCCCGCCGACGCGGTCAGCTTCACCCTGCTGCAGGAGCAGCTCCACTCCGTGCTGGACACGCTCTCGGAGCGCGAAGCCGGCGTGGTGGCCATGCGCTTCGGCCTGACCGACGGCCAGCCGAAGACTTTAGACGAAATCGGCAAGGTCTACGGCGTCACCCGTGAGCGCATCCGCCAGATCGAATCGAAGACTATGTCCAAGCTGCGGCACCCGTCGCGGTCGCAGGTACTCCGCGACTACCTGGACTGATCCCACAACGCAGCAGCAGGGCCGGCACCCGGAGAGGGGGCCGGCCCTGCTGCCGTTAACCCTGCATCCATGACAGTGGCGGTGCCGCAGCGGCTCCGGACGGAGTGGGGCTGCGGGCTGTGGCCGGCGGCTGGCCGGGGCGCGGTTGCGGACAGCCGACGTCCGCCGGAAAAAGCGAAGGGCGCCGCTCCCAATGCGGGGAACGGCGCCCTTCAACGTGGGGGCCGGCCGGGCCATGTCACAGTGAGCTGCATGGGCAGCTCTGAAGCATGGGTCTATTCGGCGCCTGCGCCGGCCTTTTCGGTCAGGCGGCCGGTTTCGTCCTGCCACTCCGAGGCTTTCGAGCGAAGCTGCGGCTCGTGCTGCCGGGCATGGTGCCCGCAGAAGAGGAGCTCGCCGCCGGAGGAGGCCAGGACCACCCGTACATAGGCCTGGGCGCCACAACGGTCGCAACGGTCCATTGCGGTCAGTTCACGGGGGGCTACTGCTGTTGTCATGATGACCTCCTTACGAGTGCGTCTACCCATACAACCATCCGGACCTCGCAAAACTTCGCATCTTAAGGTCACTTTCGCTCACCGCGTATCACAGCTGCATTACAGCGGGAGCTGCGTCACATGCGGTTGACCGGTGCGGCGCGGTGCACAAGCGCGCGGGTAAAGGGGATTAGCCTAGTAACGGTCCGTTATTCGCGGCGGGCCGCGGCCAGGAACCGCCGTTCTGTCTTGCCAAGGAGCACCTGTACACGTGGCGCCAACGAAGTCTGAGTACACAGCACGCCATCTTTCCGTTCTGGAAGGACTGGAAGCCGTCCGCAAACGGCCGGGCATGTACATCGGTTCAACCGATTCCCGCGGGCTGATGCATTGCCTGTGGGAAATCATCGACAACTCGGTTGACGAGGCCCTGGCGGGCTACGGGCAGAGCATCAAGATCACTTTGCACCCGGATGGGGCGGTGGAGATCCACGACGACGGCCGGGGCATCCCGGTGGATGTCGAGCCGAAGACCGGCTTGAGCGGTGTTGAAGTGGTGTTCACCAAACTGCATGCCGGCGGCAAATTCGGCGGCGGCTCCTACACCGCCTCCGGCGGCCTGCACGGCGTGGGCGCCAGCGTGGTCAACGCGCTGTCTTCCCGGCTGGATGTCCAGGTGGACCGCGGCGGCAAGACCTACCAGATGTCCTTCCGCCGCGGCGAACCGGGCAAATTCATCGACCCTGCCAAGGGCCCGGGCCCGGAGTCCCCGTTCGAGCCGTTCGTCACGGGATCCAAGCTGGAAGTGGTGGGCACCGCCAAGCGCGGCGTGACCGGCACACGCATCCGGTACTGGGGAGACCGGCAGATCTTCACCCCGGACGCCAGGTTCTCCTATGAAGAACTGCAGAACAGGGCCCGGCAGACCTCCTTCTTGGTTCCCGGGCTGAAGATCACGCTGCGCGACGAACGCCGGCTGCCCGGTACCCCCGGCGAAGAGGGTCCCTTCGAGGAAGTGTTCCACCACGACGGCGGCATCGGCGAGTTCGTCGACTACCTGGCCAACGACAGCGCCGTCACAGATGTCTGGCGCTTCCACGGCTCGGGAAAATTCAAAGAAACCGTTCCGGTGCTCGACGAGAACGGCCACAGCAAGATCGCCGAGGTCGACCGCGACTGCGAGGTGGACGTGGCGCTGCGCTGGGGCATCGGCTATGACACCACGGTGCGTTCGTTCGTGAACATCATCGCCACGCCGAAGGGCGGGACGCACCAGAGCGGCTTCGAACAGGCGCTGCTAAAGACCTTCCGCAAGGTGATCGAAGCCAACGCACGCAAGCTCAAGGCGGGCAACGACAAGATCGAGAAGGACGACGTCTTCGCCGGCCTGACCGCAGTACTCACCGTCCGCCTGGCCGAGCCGCAGTTCGAAGGCCAGACCAAGGAAATCCTCGGCACCTCAGCCGTCCGTGCCATCGTCTCGCGCGTGGTGGAGAAGGAACTGTCAGCGAAGTTGGGTTCTTCGAACAGGGGAGACAAGGCGCAATCCGCGCTGCTGCTGGAGAAGGTCGTCAGCGAGATGAAATCCCGCATCTCGGCCCGCGTCCACAAGGAGACACAGCGGCGGAAGAATGCGCTGGAAACCTCCACCATGCCGGCCAAACTGATCGACTGCCGCACCAACGACGTGGAACGGTCCGAGCTGTTCATCGTCGAGGGCGACAGCGCCCTGGGCACCGCACGGCTGGCCCGGTCCTCCGACCATCAGGCGCTGCTGCCGATCCGTGGCAAGATCCTCAACGTGCAGAAGGCCTCGGTGGGCGACATGCTGTCCAACGCCGAATGCGCCGCCATCATCCAGGTGGTGGGGGCCGGGTCCGGCCGCAGTTTCCAGCTGGACGCCGCCCGCTACGGCAAGGTGGTCCTGATGACCGACGCCGACGTCGACGGCGCACACATCCGCACACTGCTGCTGACGCTGTTCTTCCGCTACATGCGGCCGCTGGTCGATGCCGGCCGGGTCTACGCCGCGGTGCCGCCGCTGCACCGGGTGGAGATCATCAACGCCGGCTCGAAGGCCAACGAAGTGGTGTACACCTATTCGGAGAACGAACTGCACAAGCTGCTCGCCACCCTGGAGCAGGACGGCAGGAAGTACAAGGAACCGATCCAGCGCTACAAGGGGCTGGGCGAGATGGACGCCGACCAGTTGGCCGAAACCACCATGGAACCCAGGCACCGGACGTTGCGCAGGGTGCGGATCGAGGACGCCGAAGCCGCCGAGCGCGCCTTCGACCTCTTGATGGGCTCGGATGTGGCGCCGCGCAAGGAGTTCATCGTGGCCGGCGCCTCAATGCTGGACCGCGAACGGATCGACGCCTAGGACGCCAGGCCGGGCGCCACCAGCAGCACGGTCGGCACGGCCAGCAACAAAGCTGACCCCAGCAGCACCGCCGACTGCGCCGCGCGGCCGAGGGCCGGAACGGGGGAGAGCAGCCGCCGCAGCCGGTGCGCGGTGACAAAGGTTTCGGTCTCGGCCGCGCCGAGCAAGGCCTTCGCCGGGTCGCCGACGCCGGCGCTCACCGCCGCCCCCGCCTCGGGCCGTTCGCCCGCCGCGACCACGGCGATCGCCCGCACGAGGGTCTCGCGGTCCGAGGTCTTCAACGCGTGGTCGTCGGCGAGCATTTCGGTCAGCTCGTTGACCGCGGTCCGGGCCAGTTTCGACGTGGGCAGCCACGGCAGGGCTGACCGCCAGGCGGCGAAGGCCCACAAAAGCAGATCGTGGCGCTGGTCCAAATGCGCCTTTTCGTGCGTCATCACTGCCTGCAGCTCATCGGGGGAGAGCAGTTCCAGCAACCCGTTGGAAAGCACCGTCACAGAACCGCCGCCGCCCGGCAGGCAGTAGGCGACCGGTGCCGGATGGTTGATCACCAGAGTCCGCGGCGAGTCGGCGGACGGGGAACTGAGCAAGTTCAGCAGATCGCGGTGCCGGCTGCGCTGTTTGCGGATCTTGTAGTAGGTCAGCAGCAAGGTGAAGACCAAATGGACGGTCAGCAGCAGAGCCGCACTCAGGGCGAACACATGGATGAGGTCGAGTCCGGCATCTGGGCTGCCGTCCAGCAACAGCGCGGTCAGGCCCCGAAGGCCCTGCAACAGGTTTTCCCCCAGTGGTTCCAGCCCCCACGTCAGCATGGCCCCGATCATGGACAACCCGCCGGCCAGGGCAATGGCCTGCCACAGCACCAGCGCGCTCTCCGGACTTCGCGCCGTCCAGCGTGCCCGTGAGAGCAGGATGGGCGCCGGCCATGCCAAAATTACCGCCAAGGCGGCCAGCAGGTAGGAGGCCAGGAACATTCGGCTTTAGCTGGAGAGGATCTTGCGCAGCGCCTCGGCCTCTTGCTCCGTGACCGTACCGATGAAGCGGGCCAGGACGGCCTCGCGGTCCGGCGCCGAACCCAGGACTTCGTGCATCAGTTCCACGGTGTGCTCTTCACGGCTGGTGACCGCCCGGTAGCGGTGCGGACGGATGTCCCGGCCGCGCTGGACCAGCCCCTTCTTCTCCAACCGGGACAGGACTGTCAGAACCGTCGTGACGGCCAGCTCCTTGCCGTCCGCTCCGTCGGCGGTGGCCTGAGCCAGCAGGTCGCGCAGTTCGTTGGCCGTGAGCCCGCTTTCGTCGGGATCGGCAGCGTTCTGGGACCACAGCACGTCCATGACTGCCCGTTCCAGATCTCCGAGAGTAGCCATTTGGTTCCTTTTCGTCTCTTAACGTCGAATCAACGGCCCGCGGTACCTTCCCGCGACCGTGCTCTTGGTCTCTAATTTACCGTCTTTCGCGCAAATGTTCTACAGTACGTAGAAGATTAAGTTCTACGGCTTGTAGAAAAGGTTTCCCGGGCCATCCGGGAGCTACGTCAGTCCGGGAGGCAGCGGGTTGGAAGCACTGGAAATCGCACGGTGGCAATTCGGCATCACCACCGTCTACCACTTCCTGATGGTGCCCTTGACCATTGGCCTGGGGCTGCTGGTCGCGATCATGCATACGGCCTGGTACCGCACCGGCAAGGACCAGTACCTGCGGATGACCAAGTTCTGGGGCAAGCTGTTCCTGATCAACTTCATCATGGGCGTGGCCACCGGCCTGGTCCAGGAGTTCCAGTTCGGCATGGCCTGGAGCGAATACAGCCGCTTCGTCGGCGACGTCTTCGGCGCGCCGCTGGCTATGGAAGCACTGCTGGCGTTCTTCGTGGAGTCCATCTTCCTGGGCCTGTGGATTTTCGGCTGGGGCCGGCTGCCCAAGGCCGTGCACCTGCTCAGTATCTGGTGCGCCTCGCTGGCCACCATCTGTTCGGCCTACTTCATTCTGGCCGCAAACTCCTGGATGCAGCACCCGGTCGGCGTCGAAATGATCGACGGGCGGCCCGTCATGGTTGACGTCTGGGCCGTGCTGACGAACAACACCCTGCTGGTGGCCTTCCCGCACACCATCTTCGGCGCCCTCTCGGTGGCCGGCGGGTTCCTGCTGGGCATCAGCTGGTACCACCTGTGGAAGCGGCGCCGCGACGGCATCGATACCGTCGGTGGGGACGGCAAGGTAATCGTCGGTTCGGAGCCTTCCCGCGGCCGGGACGCGGCGGACCATAAAGTCTGGCTCCGCTCGCTGCGGATCGGCGCCGTCGTCGCGGTGGTCTCCTTCGCCGGCGTCTCGCTCACGGGTGACCTGCAGGCCAAGCTCATGTTCGACCAGCAGCCCATGAAGATGGCGGCTGCCGAGGCTGCCTGCCACGACGGCACCGGCTTCTCCATTCTCTCGGTCGGCGACCTCGGCTCGAACGACTGCGCCGACATGGTGGCCGTGGTGGAGCTGCCCGGGATGCTCTCCTTCCTGGCCAACGGCGACTTTGACACCGACATCCGGGGCATCAACACCCTGCTGCCGGAGTACCAGGAACGCTTTGGCACGCATTTGCCGGACGACCCGATCTACGGCGAGCGTGCCGGCACCGAGATCGACTACGTGCCGGTCATGGAGGTCACCTACTGGGGCTTCCGCATCATGATCACCTTCGGCATGCTGGCCGCCGCGGCCGCCGCCGTCGCCCTGTGGGTGGTGCGCAAGGGCACCGTGCCGGAATCAAAGTGGCTGATGCGGCTGGCCGTGTTTGGCATCCTGGCCCCGTTCGGCGCGAACTCGGCCGGCTGGATCTTCACCGAAATGGGCCGTCAACCGTTCGTCGTCGCGCCCAACCCGGATCCCGACGGCATCGACAACGTGTTCATGTTCACCGCCGCCGCGGTCTCGCCGGGCGTCTCGCTGGGAGAGCTGATCTTCTCGCTGAGTGCCTTCACCTTGGTTTACGGCACGTTGCTGGTGGTGGAAGTGAAGCTGCTGGCCGCCTACTGCCGCGGCGGTGTGCCCGCAGCCATGCCTGAACTGCTGCACGCACCGTCCGCGGAAAGTGCAAACAAGGAAAGTGCCAAGAAGGACGACGACGGCGGCCCGCACGGCGGCGGCGACGGCACCGGCGGCCGCGGCAAGGACAGCGACGCTGACGACGTGCTCTCCTTCGCCTACTGAACGGCTCCCACGGAACGATAAGAGGACTACATGGAAACCCTGCCCACTGTCTGGTTCGTCGTCATCGCCTTCTTCTGGACCGGCTACCTGTTCCTGGAAGGATTCGACCTCGGCGTCGGCATGATGATGCGTGGCTTCGCCCGGAACAACTCCGAGCGCCGCGTGCTGCTCAACACCATCGGGCCGGTCTGGGACGGCAACGAAGTCTGGCTGATCACCGCGGGGGCCGCCACGTTTGCGGCCTTCCCGCAGTGGTATGCCGCGCTGTTCTCCGGCCTCTACCTGCCGCTGGTGCTGGTGCTGCTGGCCCTGATTTTCCGCGCCGTCGGCATCGAATACCGCGGCAAGGTGGACTCCGACCGCTGGCGGTCCGGCTGGGACTGGGCGATCGCGTTGGGCTCCCTGGTCGCGGCCTTCGGGGTCGGCGCCATGCTGGGCCTGACCACCACCGGCCTGCCGCTTAACGCCAACGGCGACCGGGTGGGCGGCGCGTTCGCCTGGTTCAACGGCTACGCCGTACTGGGCGGGCTGGCCGTCGTGTGCTTCTGCCTGGTGCATGCGGCAGCGTTCCTGATGCTGAAGACCGACGGCGAGATCAGGTTGCGTGCCAAGGCGCTGGTGCTGCGCTGGCTGCCGGTGGCGCTGCTGCCGATGGCCGTCTGGGCCGCGGCGCTGGTGCTGCGCAACGGCAAGGCGGTCACGGTGGTGACACTGCTGATTGCCGCTATTGGCGCGGTGGCCGCCTGGCTGCTGGCCAAGGCAGGCCGTGACGGGCTCTCATTCACCGGGCTTGGCGTCTTCCTGGTCGCCGGGACGGTGACGATCTTCACCGCGGTATTCCCCACGGTGCTGCCCTCCACCATCAACGAGGCCTTCAACCTGACGGTGGAATCCGCTTCCTCGTCCGATTACACGTTGGGCGTGATGAGCGTGGTGGCACTGTTCGGCATCCCGGCCGTCCTGGTCTACCAGGGCTACACCTACTGGGTGTTCCGCAAACGGGTGAGTTCGTCCGCTATCCCCGCCGCGCACGCCGTCGTCGTGCAGTGAGGTTAAACCAGCGAAGCCCGAACCGGGCCGCGAAGGCAAAGCCGTAAAGACCAAGCGGTGAAGACAGAGCAGTCAAGAAAGAGCAGTGGAGACCGAGCAGTGAAGGAAGTCCCCGTGAAGGAAGCGCAGTGAAGCCCATGCCGCCGGTGGGCGCCGCCGGCAAACGCGCGCTGTACCTGCTGGGGCTAGCCGCCGCCGTCAAGGCCGCCGGACTGGTGCTGCTCGCCTCGGCGGTGGCCGCCGGAGTGGCCGGCCTGGCGGCCGGTACCTTTAGCTGGGACGGGGTGCTGTTGCCCGGGGCCATCGGCGCCATGCTCCGGGCGGCGGCGGCCTGGGGCCAGGACGTCGCGGCTCAGCGGGCGGCAGCGGGAGTCAAGCAGGACCTGCGTGCCCGCCTGGCCGAGCGGATCCTGGAAGACGGAGGTGCTCCGGCCGGCGGCGCCGCCTCCACCGGCGACGGCGCCCTGAGCGTGCTGGCCACCCGGGGCCTGGACAACCTGGACGACTACTACACCAAGTACCTGCCGGCGCTGGTGACCTGTGCCGTGGTGCCTCTGCTGGTGGGGCTGCGGATCCTGGCCGCGGACTGGGTGAGCGCGTTGATTGTGGTGCTCACGCTGCCCCTGGTCCCGGTCTTCATGATCCTGATCGGCAAGCACACCGAAGACCGGACCGAGCAAGCCGCCGCGGCCTTGGACCGGCTCTCGGACCATCTGCTGGAACTGGCCCGTGGTCTTCCGGTCCTGGTCGGTCTGGGCAGGGCGGCGGCGCAGACCAAGGCGTTGCGCGACGTTGCCCGCGCCTACCGCGAACGGACCATGGCCACGCTGCGGGTCGCCTTCCTCTCCTCGTTGGCGCTGGAACTGATCGCCACCATTTCGGTGGCCGTGGTGGCCGTGTTCGTCGGCATCCGGCTGGTGTACGGCGGAATGGAGCTGGAAGCCGGCTTGCTGGCGCTGATCCTGGCGCCGGACTGTTTCCAGCCGCTGCGCGACCTCGGCTCGGCGCACCATGCCAGCGAAGATGGAATGGAAGCGCTCAAGCGCAGCAAGGCCGTGCTGGATGCACCGGCCGGACGGGCCCTGGTGCCCGCCGGCCCGGTGCCCGCCGGCCCGGTGCCCGCCGGCCCGGTGCCCGCCGGTTCGGTGCCTGCCGGCCCGGTTCCCGCCGGTCTGGTGCCTGCCGGTCCGGTGCCCGCCGGTCTGGTGCCGGCAAGCGGGGGAGCACCGGACGTGCGCGTGTCCGGCCTGTCCGCAGCGTACCCCGGCCGGGGGCAAGTGCTGGCCGGGCTGGATTTCACCGCCCCGGCGGGCCGCATCACTGCCCTGTCCGGACCAAGCGGCGGCGGCAAGAGCACAGTGCTGGAAATATTGGCGGGCCTGCGGCGCGACGGTGCGGGCATCCGGCTGACCGGAGAGGTGACCGGCATCCACCGCGGCCGGATCGCCTGGATCCCGCAGCACCCGGTCCCCTCGGAAGCGACGGTGGCCGACGAAGTGGCACTGTACGCGGGCCTGACCGGAGCGGCCGGGCAGGCAGCAGCCAGGGAAGCACTGTCCACAGTAAACGCTGCCGGATTGGCGGACGCCGGCACCGGCGACCTCAGCCCCGGCGAACTGCGGCGGGTGGCCGTGGCCCGGGCATTGGTCCGGATCGAGCACGTCCCGGGGGTGGACGTGCTGCTCGCCGACGAACCCACCGCCCATGTGGACGATTGGAGTGCGCGTGCCATTGAGGCAGCGCTGGCCGGGCTCCGCGGCCGCGTGACCACCGTGCTGGTGGCCCACGACCCGGACACCGCGGCACTCGCCGACCATGTGGTGCCGGTAGCCCCGTCCGGCGGGGGAGCCGCCCCCGCGCTCTCATCCGGCCGCGTCGCACCGACGGCGGAACCGGACACGGACCACACCGAGGCTGCGGCCGAGCGCCGGCACACCGACGCGCCCGATGCCGGAGTCCCCACTGCCGGACCCGGCCTCTGGCGGCAAGTGGCCCTGCTGCGGCCGTGGAGCCCGCGCTTCCTGGCCGCGCTGTGCTTCGGCCTCGGCGCAGCACTCTTCGCCGTCTCGCTGGCCGGACTGTCCGGCTGGCTGATTGTCTACGCCAGCGAGCAACCGCCGATCCTGCACCTGATGACGTCCATCGTCGGTGTCCGGTTCTTCGGCATCGGTCGCTCGGTGCTGCGTTACCAGGAGCGGCTGAAGCTGCACGACGCGGTCTTTGACAGCACCGACCGGCTGCGGCTCCGGTTGTGGAACGGACTGCTGCAGCGGCCGGCAGCGTGGCGGCGGCTGGCGCGCGGCGGCGGCGCGCTGGAACGGCTGGTCGGAGATGTGGACGAACTGCGCGACATCGCTCCGCGGGCCGTCTTTGCCCCGCTGGTCGGGCTGCTGGTGGCCGCGGCCTCCTGTGTAGCCACGGCGCTGTTGATGCCGGCCGCCCTCGGCTGGCAACTGGTGCTGTCGGCGGTCTGTGTGGTGCTGGCGCCCGCCCTGACCCGCTGGGCCGACCGCCACGCGCAGGCTACCAACGTGCAGCTCAAGGGCACGTCACTGAACGCCGTGACGCGGCTGCTGGCAGCCGCCCCCGATCTGGCCGCCAACACGGCTGCCCTACCGCTGCTGCAGCGGGCCCGGCGGTTGGACCGGCAGTCCACAGCGGCAGTGCGGCGCAGCGCCTGGGCCCAGGGACTGGGCCACGGACTGACCGCGCTGGCTTGCTCGCTGGCAGCGGTGGTGATGATTGGGGCAGCTGACGGCACCGCACCTGGGGTGGCCGCCGTCGTCGTCCTCATGCAGTTGGCGCTGGTGGAGCCGTTCATGGCAGTCAACACCGCGGTGCAGCAGTGGGGTGCGTGGCGTGCTGCCGGGGCGCGGGTGGCGCCGGATCTGGGCAGCACGGCGCTCCCTGCCGACCAAGCGGTGGCCGCGCCGGCCGCCGTCGACGAGCTGGAGCTGCGAGATGCGTCCTACCGGTATCCCGACGCGGCCCAGGATGCCTTCTCCGGAGTGGATCTGCGGGTGCAGCGCGGGCAATGGCTCGCCGTGACCGGGCCGTCGGGCAGCGGAAAGTCCACGCTGCTGGGCGTGCTGCTGGGATTCCTGCCGCTGGCCAGCGGACAGTATCTGGTCAACGGTGCGGACGGCGCAGCACCGCGCTCCGCTATCGCTTGGATGCCCCAGGAAGCGCACCTCTTCAACTCCACGGTAAGGGCCAACCTGCTGCTGGCCCGACCGCCGGAAGAGGCGCCCAGCGAGGAGCAGCTGCGCTCGGCGCTGGCCGCGGTGGGGCTTGGCGACTTCCTGGCCGGACTCCCGGACGGACTTCAGACGCGCATCGGCCCGAGCGGGCACTTCTTGTCCGGCGGCCAGCGGCAGCGGTTGGCCGTGGCGCGGGCGCTGCTCGCCGACGCGGACGTGGTGCTGCTGGACGAACCCACCGCGCATTTGGACCGTGAGGCGGCGGACGCCCTGCTGCTGGATCTGCGGCGCGCGCTCGCGGGCAAGGCAGTGGTCATGGTGACCCATGACGAGCGCCAGGCGGCGTGGTGCGAGCACCGCTTGCGGATGTCTACCGGCAAGTACGCTGCTGCCTTAGGCTGAGGCAATGACGAATCCCGATCTCCCGGCCGATCCCGGCGGCAGCCTGCAGTGGCGGGCCATGACCGAGGCAGACATCGACGGCTGGCACCGGTTGATTCAACGGATGGCCGCGGTGGACAAACCGGTCTGGACCGAGACGACCGCGGACTTGGCCGAGGCTTTCGACGACCCTGCCAACGACCCGGCGGAGTCCACCGCCGTCGGGCTGGATGCCGACGGAACCGTGCGTGCCGTGGGACGGGTCTATGCCAACGCGGGCTCACCGGTGGCCCACACCTGGGGCGGAGTGGATCCGGACTGGCGCCGCCGCGGTATCGGGAAGGCACTCTATGCATGGCAGGCCGACTGCCAGCGCCGCCGGTTCAAGGCTGCCGGCATAGACGGCGGCGTCCTGCGGACCAGCACGGAGGAACAAGATCCGGCGCACAACGCCTTGATGGCGGCGGTGGGCGCCACGGTGGTGCGCTACTTCACCGAAATGACCCGCCCGCTGGACGAGATTCCGGACGCACCGCTGCCGCAGGGTTTCGCCTTTGTGGACTTGGACCCGGGGGACAGCGAAGCCGTGCGGCTGGCCCACAACGAGGCGTTCGCCGACCACTGGGGCAGCGAGCCGAGGGACGAGCGACGGTGGAAGACCCTGGTGCAGCACCCGGAGACCAAGCCGGAATGGAGTATGTCGGTAGTGGAGGCCGCGTCCGGCGAGACGGTGGCGTACCAGGTGGCCAGCTTTGACCCCGCTTTCGTGCTGCAGTCGGGCTATGACGAAGGGTTCACCAATCTGCTGGGCGTCCGTCGGCCGTGGCGCGGCCGCGGGCTCGCCCAGTCGCTGCTGGCCGAGGCGATGCGCCGGTTCAAGGCCGGCGGGATGGCCCATGCCGGGCTGGGTGTGGACACCGAGAATCCCAGCGGCGCGCTGGCGTTGTACACGAGGATGGGCTACGTGCCGACCAAACGCTACCTGGACTATGAACTGCCCTTGACGTGACTCGGCCTGATCTGACTCGGCCTGACGTGACGTGGCCTGGCTCGGGCGCCGCCGTCGTTAGTGGCTGGCGGGCGGGTCTGTAGGGTAGCTAGGCGCCGACGTCGTGCAGATGGTGCGTGACGTCGTGCAGGAAATAGCTGCCCAGCGTGGTGACCGTGAAGGCGGAGCCGTTGCTGCGCAGGCCGCGGCGGTCCCACTCGGCCGGAGTCACCGCGTTGAAACCGGCGGCCACGTCGGCTGCGGCCGCGGCCAGCTCTTCGGCCACGGCGCGCGGATCCAAACTGGCGTACTGTCCCTCCACCGCTGCGGCGTCCTGGTCCCAGTTCGGGAAGCCCGGGTTGTCGTGGCGCAGCATCAGCTGCAACCGGGTTTCGAACACACGACAGACGTCGCGCACGTGGGCGGCATACTCCAGGACTGACCAGGTGCTGCTGTCCGGACGGATGCTGACGCCGGGTTCCGCCAAGGCGGCCTGCCAGCGCGGCACCGACGCCAGCACCGCAGGGCCGATCCGGTCCGGCGTGATGCCGGCCGGATCGAAGCCGCATTCAGGGCAGCGCCGTTCGGTGACCCAGGTCCAGTCTTTGGTATCCGGAGGGATCGGCATGCTCCCAGCCTACGAGTCTTCTGCTGCCTGTTGCGAGGGCTGCGACTGCTGCGACAAGGACGGACCGACGGCATCCACCGACTGGGACAGCGGGATGCCCGAACCATCGCGGCGGCCATGCTCGGTGGGCAACGCCCGCGAAGCACCATTGGAGGAACTCGCCTTCGCCGGACCATGACCGGCCCACGCCAGCGAGAGCACGTCTTCGCCCTTCAGGAAGCGGTGCGCGCGGACACCGCCGGTGGCGCGGCCCTTCGCCGGGTACTCGGCAAACGGGGTGACCTTGACGGATCCGGGGGAGGTGCCCGGCAGGGCGTCCTGAGTCGATGCCACGGTGACGACGACGGCGTCCGCATCGCCGGCAGCGACCGAGCCGAAGAACGTTACCGTGTCGTCGGCGGCCAGCTTGATTCCGGCCACACCGCCGGCGGTCCGCCCTTGGGCCCGCACCGTGGAGGCGGGGAAGTGCAGCAGTTGGGCCTGCCGCGTGATGAAGACCAGTTCGTCCTCGTCGGTCGGTACCCCCAGGCCCACAATGTAGTCCTTGGGCTTGAGCGCAATGATCTCCCAGTCCTCCCGGTTCAGCGGGTAATCCGGGGTGACGCGCTTGACCACGCCCTGCGCGGTGCCGATGGCCAGCACCTTGTCCAGCGGCGCCAGCGCCACCAGGGATTCGCCCTTCGCCAGCGTGATGAACTCCTTGACCGGAACACCGCCGGCCAGGTTCGGCGAGCCGGCCGACCCGGCCAGGACAGGCATGTCCAGCACCGGAAGCCGCAGCATCCGGCCCAGCGAGGTGACGGCTCCGATCTCGGCCCGTGCGGTGGTCTTCACCACGGACAGCAGGGCATCGTGCCGGATCCGCTGGCCATCCGCCAACGGCTCCTGGTCCACCGTCCGGGCCAGCTGGCCGGAAGCGGACAGCAATACCCAGCACGGGTCGTCGGCTATCTGCAGCGGCAGCGCCGCCTTGGCGTTCTTGCCCGTAGCGGCGGGCGCTGGCAGCGCGGTGCCGCGCAGCGGGGCAGCAGCCTCCGATTCGAGCAGTACGGTCCGGCGCGGCGTGGCGTAGAGCGCGGAGACCTCGCCCAGCTCGGTGGAGACCAGCTGGCGCAGCGTGGACTCGTTGGCCAGGATCTCCTCCAGCTCCGCAATCTCGCGGCGCAGTTCGTCCTGCTCCTTCTCCAGCTCGATCCGCGAGTATTTGGTCAGCTGGCGGAGCCGCAGTTCCAGGATGTAGTTGGCCTGGATTTCGGACAGGTCGTAGATGGCCATCAGCCGTTCGCGGGCGGCAGCTGCCTCGTCCGAGGAACGGATGATCTGGATGACCTCGTCGATGTCCACGATGGCAATCAACAGGCCTTCGACCAGGTGCAGCCGGTCCTTCTTCTTGCCCAGCCGGAAGGCCGTGCGCCGGCGGACCACGCCGATCCGGTGGTCCACATAGACCTGCAGCAGCTCCAGCAGGCCCAGGGTGCGCGGCTGCCCGTCCACCAGCGTGACGTTGTTGATGCCGAAGGAATCCTCCATCGGCGAATAGCGGTATAGCTGGGCGAGTACGGCGTTGGGATTGAAGCCGTTCTTCAGCTCGATGACCAAGCGCAGGCCGTGCTGCCGGTCGGTCAGGTCCACAATGTCGCTGATGCCCTGCAGCTTTTTGGACGTGACCGCGTCCTTGATCTTCTCGATCACCTTTTCCGGGCCGACGCCGTAGGGCAGTTCCGTGACCACCAGGCCGGTGCGGCGGGCGGTGAGCTTCTCCACCTCCACCTTGGCGCGGGTCTTGAACGAGCCGCGTCCGGTGGCGTAGGCGTCCCGGATGCCGTCCAGCCCCACGATCTTGCCGCCCGAGGGCAGGTCCGGGCCCGGGACGAACCGCATGATGTCCTCAAGCGTCGCTTCCGGGTGGGCGATCAGGTGCTGGGCCGCAGCGATCACTTCGCCCATGTTGTGCGGAGCCATGTTGGTGGCCATGCCCACGGCGATGCCGGAGGAACCATTGACCAGCAGGTTGGGGAAGGCGGCCGGGAGGACTTCCGGCTGCATCAGTTGGTTGTCGTAGTTCGGGACGAAGTCCACCACGTCTTCGTCCAGATGGTCCGTCAGCGCCAGCGCCGGGGCAGCCAGCCGCGCTTCGGTGTATCGCGGGGCCGCCGGACCGTCGTCGAGCGATCCGAAGTTGCCGTGCCCGTCGATCAGCGGCATCCGCAGCGAGAACGACTGCGCCATGCGCACCATGGCGTCATAAATGGCGGCGTCGCCGTGCGGGTGCAGCTTGCCCATCACTTCGCCGACCACGCGGGCGGACTTCACATGCCCCCGGTCCGGCCGCAGTCCCATCTGGGTCATCATGTACAGAATCCGGCGCTGTACCGGCTTCAACCCGTCGCGGGCATCGGGCAGCGCGCGCGAGTAGATGACCGAGTAGGCGTATTCGAGGAAGGAGCCTTCCATCTCGGAGGTCACGTCAATATCGACGATGTTCTCCGTGAAGTCCTCTTCGGGGGCGGGAGTCTGGCGACGGGGCATGGGTAGTGCTTCGGTCCTTAGTTAAAAGATGCGGATACAGTGAGTTTATGGCGCAAGAGGCGGATTCCCCGGATTATCCGGATTATTGGGAAGCAGATGTCGTGCTGCGCGACGGCGGAACGGCACACCTGCGCCCGATAGTCCCTGCCGACGCCGAGGCGCTTCAAGCCTTCCATGTGGGCCAGTCGGAAAGCTCCATCTACCTGCGCTTCTTCACCTTCAAGGCCAAGCTCAGTGCACGCGAGCTTGCCCGTTTCACCAACGTTGACTACATGAACCGCGTTGCCTTCGTGATCACCATCGGCGATGAAATCATCGGCATCGGCCGCTACGACCGGCTGGACAATCCCGCCGAGGCCGAAGTGGCCTTCAACATTTCGGACGTCCACCAGGGCCGCGGACTAGGCTCCATCCTGCTGGAGCATCTGGCGGCGGCGGCCCGGGAAAACCGCATCAGCAAATTTTCCGCCGAGGTGCTGCCGGAGAACCGCAAGATGATCACGGTGTTCAACGACGCCGGCTATGAAGTGCGGCGGCATTTCGACGACGGTGTGGTCGCCCTGGAATTCGATCTTGATCCCACCGAACGGTCCCGTGCGGTCATGGCCTCCCGCGAACACAGGGCCGAGGCCAAGAGCGTTGCCGCTTTGCTGGCACCGCGCTCCGTGGCGGTGATTGGCGCCAGCCGGGACTGGGGCAGCGTCGGCTACTCGCTGCTGGAGAACATCATCGAGGGCGGCTTCACCGGCCCCGTCTACGCCATCAACCCGCAGGCCTTTGAACTGAATGGCATGATCTCCTACGGGACCATCGCCGAGGTCCCGGAGCCGGTGGAACTGGCCGTGGTGGCCGTGCCGTATGACGAGGTATCCAAGGTGGCGCGCGAATGTGCCGCCGCCGGGGTCAAAGGAATCCTGGTGGCCAGCGACGGCTTCTCCCAGGCCGGCGCCGAAGGGCTGCAGCGGCAGCGCGAGCTGGTCCGCCAGGCCCGAGCCCACGGGATGCGCGTGATCGGCCCTGGTTCGCTGGGGCTGCTGAACACCGATCCGGCGGTGTCGCTGAATGCGTCCATGGCCCCTGCCATGCCGCGGCGCGGACCGCTGGGGCTGTTCAGCCAGTCGGCAGCGATCGGCGTGCTGCTCTACACCGCCGCCAGCCGGCGCGGGCTCGGCCTGTCCTCCATGGTGTCCGGCGGCAACCGGGCCGACGTCTCCGGCAATGACGTGATGCAGTACTGGGAAGATGACGCGGCCACCAAGGCGGTGGGGCTGTATCTGGAGTCCATCGGCAACCCGCGTAAGTTTTCCCGGATCGCGCGCCGGCTCTCGCTCAGCAAGCCCGTGATCGTGGCCAAGTCCGACGTGATGGGACTGCAGCTGCCGCCAGGCCACGCGGTGCGGACCACCCAGGCGCCGGTGGGCGCGCTGGACGCGATGTTCCGTCAATCCGGCGTGATCCGCGTGGAGACCAACGAAGAGCTGATGGACGTGGCGCAGATCCTGGTCAGCCAGCCGCTCCCGGCCGGAGCGAATCTGGCCGTCTTCAGCAACTCCTTGGCTCTGGGCAATGTAGTGGCCGATGCAGCCAAGGCCCACCAATTGGACGTCGTCCGGCTGGAAACCGGGATGGACCTGAATACCGGCCAGTCCAAGGCGCTGCCGGTGCTTCGCCAGCGCGTGCGGCATGCGCTGTCGGCGCCGGAGGTGCACGCCGCCGTCGTCACCCTTCTGCCGGCGACGGGAATCCCGACCCCAGTGCTGGCCGAAGTGCTCCGCGAGTGCGCCGAAGAGGCGGGCAAACCGCTGGTGGCCTCCTTTACCGGCGTGCTCGATCTGGCCGAACGCACCGACGGTTTGCTGGCAGCCGGCGATGAATCCCTGGCCGGTTCAACACCCGCGGCGGATCCGGAATCCGCGGCGGGCGGACTGCAGCGGGCGCTGCCGTGTTTCGCCAGCCCGGGAAGCGCCGTGAACGCGCTGGCCGCCGTCGTCCGCTATGCCGAATGGAAGGCCCGCGACAAGGGCGAATACACCGAATCGACCGGCTGCGACCCTGCCGCATCACAGCAGCAGATCGACGCCCTGCTGGCCGGGGTGACCGGGACCGACCTGCTCACACCCACCCGCGCTCAGGCCGCCGGGCTGCTGGGCTGCTACGGCATCACCGTGCAGGAGTCCGCCGCCTTCACCAGCGACGACGAGGCGGTGGCGGCCGCCGAGCGGCTCGGCTGGCCCGTGGCCCTGAAGACCACCGATGCCCGGCTGCGGCAGCGGCTTGACCTGGGCGGTGTCCGGTTGAACATCACCGACGCCGCGACCCTCCGGGCCAACATTGCGCACATGCGGGCCAGCCTGGCCCAGTTCGGCGACATACCGCTGGAAGTCCAGTCCATGGTGCCGGCGGGGCAGGCCTGCACCATCCGCGCCATCGAAGATCCGCTGCTCGGCCCAGTCGTGTCCTTCGGACTGGCCGGCGACGCCGTGAACCTGTTGGGGGACTGGTCGCACCGGATCCCGCCGCTGACCACCGTGGATGTGGCGGATTTGGTCCGCGGGCCGCGCGCCGCCAGCAAGCTCTTCGGCTATCAGGGCCTGCCTGCCGTGGACGTTCCCGCGCTGGAGGACCTGATCGCCCGGGTCGCGCAACTAAAGGATGAGCACCCCGAGGTGGCGCTGCTGGAGCTCAATCCGGTCCAGCTCTCCAATCACAGCCTCGCCGTGCTGAACGCGGAGATCAGGCTCGGCAACCACGCGCACCGGACAGACAGCGCGCGGCGCGCCATGCGTGACTGAGCCTGCGTTGGCCATCTGGCCGCAGGGTAGGGGATTATGGAGTATATGAGCCACCTTTCGACGGCCGAACGCCGCAGTCTTGACGACGCCCTCAACCGGGCAGGCTTCTACCCGCTGCTGGTTTCCGATGTGGTCCACGACGCCCTGGACCAGCGCGAGCCGCTGTCGCATTTAGTCCACCTGGAGACACACTTCGACCGCAACGAGGTGCACCGCCACATCACCGTGCTGGTGCTCACCGAGGACATGCTGGTGATCACCCACGTGGACGACCAGCAACTGGACGACGAGGGCGAGCAGATGGTGGCGCAGATTTCCACCGAGTCCGTGCCGGTCAGCCAGATTCGTTCGGTAGTGCTCAGCTACGTCTACGCCCAGCCGCAGAACTACACCTCCGCCGACCAGGCCCGCGAGTTGACCCTGGCCATCGCTTGGTCCGGCGGCCAGCGCCTGGACATGGGCCCGGCCGGCTGCGGCGATCCGCAGTGCGATGCCGACCATGGCTATACCGGCAACATTGTCCAGGAGGACATCGTGCTGCGCGTCAGTGCGGAGGCCGACGGCCTGCAAGCGGTGCAGAACGCCAAGGATTTCGCCCGGGCACTGCGCAAGGTCAGCACCAGCCACCCCGAACCGGCCGCGTCGGGCCCGGTGCAGCCGCGGCCGCGGATCGGCAACCGTTTGGTCCGCGGACACCACGGCCGCTGATCTGCGGGACTGACTGAGTGACCCTGACACACACACCGCTTCCGGCCGCCCCGGGCTATGGCCGCAACTCCCTGGCCGAGGTCATGACCAGTGCCGCCGCCGCCCTGGGCGCCGATGGCTTCAACAATGTCCTGCAACTGCCGCAGGCCAGGCGCATCTGCGTGGTCATGGTGGACGGGCTGGGCAAGGCGCTGCTGAAGCAGCGCGGCGGACACGCACCCTTCCTGCGCCAGGCCATGGAGAACTCGCGCACCCTCGGCAGCGCTTTTCCCTCGACGACGGCGGCTTCCCTCGCCAGCTTGGGGACCGGACTGGCGCCGGGCCTGCACGGCATGGTCGGCTACGACGTCCTGGACCCGGCCCAGGACAAGGTGGTCAACCAGCTTGGCGGCTGGGACGCCAAGGTTGATCCGCAGGTCTGGCAGCCGCATCCAACCGTGTTCGAACAGGTGGCGGAACACCTGCCGGTCACCACGGTCAGTCTTCCCCGCTTCGCCGACTCCGGGATGACCCGGGCGGCGCTGCGCGGGAGCTCCTTCCGGCCGGGGGCAAGCAGCCACGCCCGCACCCTGGCGGCGGCTGAAGCCCTGGCGGCCAGCGACCGCGCCCTGGTCTACCTGTACTTCAACGAACTGGACAAAGCCGGCCACCGGTTTGGCGCCGCCTCGGCCCAGTGGGGCAGCGAACTGGAAGAACTCGATGCGGACATGCGCCGCCTCACGCGCCAACTGCCGGCCGATACGCTGCTCTTGCTGACCGCCGATCACGGCATGTTGGACGTGGCCGAAGAATTCCGGTTCGATTACTCGGCCGATCCGGCGCTGGTGGCCGGCGTCCGGCACACCGCGGGCGAGCCCCGGTTGGTACACCTCTACTTTGAGCCGGATGCCACTGCCGCGCACCGCGAACAAACGGCTGCAGCCTGGCGCTCCGCCTACGGAAACCAGGCCTGGATCTTCACCCGCGAGGACGCCATCAGCCACGGTTTCTTCGGTCACGTGGATCCCAGGGTGCTGCCGCGCATCGGTGACTTGATGGTGGCCGCCCGCGAACCTGTGGCTTTCTACGACACCCGCCGGGTCCCGGAAACCGCGATGTCCGTGGTCGGCCAGCACGGCTCGCTCACCAAGGCCGAGCGGGAAGTTCCCCTGCTGACGCTGGCCGCCCCGGGCAAACGCCGCTAAACATCCGCTGTCCGGGACGCGCTTCCCGGAAGCACGTCCCGGAGATGTGCGCCCACTGCTGCGGCCGATCGAGGCCGGCAGCCGTCAGTCGTGTTTGGTGCCGAAAACGATTTCGTCCCAGCTGGGGACGCTGGACCGCTTGGGCTTGATGGTCCGCTTGGGCGGTTCCGGCGTCGAGTCCGTATCATCCGAGCCGTCGGCTTCGGTCGCTGGTGCGGCTTCTGTCGCCCGGGACCCAACCTGCTCGGCCCGGTTGCTGGCCCAGAGGGTACTGTCCGGTGTGACGGTTTTGACCGGCGCGGTGGAAGGCCGGGCATCGTCGGCAGGCTCGGCGGCAGGGGAGGGGGAGGCCTGCCCGTCATCGGTCGGTTCGACGTCGTCTTCTCCGGTATCGTCGCCAACCGGGTCCGGATCATCGCCGGCAGTGTCCTCGCCGGGCGAGTCCCTGAGGAATTCGGGTGCTCCGGAGAGCGTGATTTCGTGCGTGATGGTGCTGATGCCGTGCTCCAACTCCAAGGAGGAGAAGGCCCCGTCGTCATAGGCCGGAGCCAGCGTCAGCGGGAACCCGGCCCGCGGACGAAGAACCGGGGCATCGTCGTCGTGATCTTCATCTGCTTCGTCAAACGGCTCCCGGGGATGGGCGGCGGGCACCGGACCCTGGGTAAGCATTAGGGCCAGCGCGTCATCGGCGTCCTCATCGACGCCCAACCGCTGCCCGCGGCGCGCGCGCAGCACTTCCAGCAGCTCTTCCGACTCGGCGGACTGTTCCTCGTCCTGCTCGTCATTGGGGCCGAGGTCTGTCTCGGTGTCGGCCTCGAAGTCGAAGACATGGTCGGTCACTGCCTTCAACCGGCGTCCGGGCACAGGGCCCTCCACCGTCTCGAGCTCGCTCAATTGCTGCGCCCAACGGTTGGCATTCTGGATGGTGCGGCGGGAAGCGTGGAAGATCCACCTGGCCGGTGGCTCTTCTCCGATCGAATCGGTGGCCGGTGCAGCCGGGACGGTGAACGAGGCCACGATCTCCCAGGTGCCGTCGCTGCGCCGCCAGGAATCCCAGTTCATCGATTCCGGTTCGATGCCGAAGGCATGGATCCGGTGGTCCACCATGCCGCCCAGGGTGGCCGGCTCATCGCCAAAGGCCGAACGGTAGCCGTCGTGGCCAGGCAACGGGCCGGCCACCTCTACCTTGCGGGCCTGCTCAACGATGTAGTGCCGCTCGGCCAGCACCGGGCTTTCGTAGCGTCGGATGCGGTCGAGGCCGAGGCCGGATTCGGCCGCAACCTCCTCAGCGGTGGCGCCTGCACGAATGCGCGCCTGGATCTCGCGCGGGGACAGGCCAGCCTCCGTTGGCTCGCCGGCGCCGGGGGCGCGGGTGGTTGTCGGTCGGAACACCGCTGTCCGCAGGGCCTCGTCTATCGCCAGACGGTAGTCGTCTCCACCTGCGCTCAACAGCAGATGTTCGCCATCCTCATGGACACCCACCAGCCGTAGATCCTGCATGAAAACCCTCCACCAGACGACACTTTCTGCCTGAAACTCTGCCACCGATACGGTGCTTTTCCTATTGTTTTTGCAGGTGTGGCGTGGAGTTTGTGGCCAAGGTCGCCGTCGATTGCGACCGGCCTTGAGCCAGGAACGAGCGCCCGGTGGCGGTGAAGTTTGTCACGCGTACGCTACATAGGCAAGAATCTTCGCGTCACGGGCACAAATCCGGTGGCGAATACGTTGATGTGTGAGCGGCTCGTCAGGCGCGGGACATCAGTCCCGGGGCGGGGGATCCTGCCTTGATGAACCTGGAGACGGAAGGGAGTGAACGAACAACAATGGCCACTGACTACGATGCCCCTCGGAAGCCGGACGAAGAGACCAGCGAGGAGTCCATTGAGGAGCTGAAGTCGCATCGGCGCACCGACAAGCAGTCTTCCGTCGTCGACGAGGATGAGGCCGAGGCAGCGGAAGGATTTGAACTGCCCGGCGCCGACTTGTCCGGCGAGGAACTGCTGGTACGCGTGCTGCCGGCGCAGCAGGATGAATTCACCTGCGCTTCCTGTTTCCTGGTACGCCACCGGTCGCAGGTGGCCAAGGAAAAGGACGGACTGCTCTATTGCACGGACTGTGAGGGATAGCTGCGTGCTGTGCAGGCCAGCTGCACAGCGCCAGCCCTCGTAGCGTCTGCCGTCGGCACCGGCCTCGTGGCAGCGGTCTTCTCCTAGGTGGGCGCCGCCGCCGGCGGAGCCACGCTACGCCGGGCTAGTCCTCGCGCTGGGCGGGACGGTCCAAGGCGGCGAGGAGTTGCTGCGGGCGGCGCGTCGAGGCGATCCAGTACGGTGTCAGGTCGGTTTCGTCGGTGATCTCGATGGTGACCACTGGATCAATCCAGCCGCGCATGCACATGTAGGCGGTGCCGTTCAGCTTGGGACCGCGCTGCTCGGTGGCAGCCTCCCCGGTGAATGCCTCCACGCGCCCCACATAGCGACGCTCGATTTGCGCGCGGCCCACCTGAAGCATGGTGTCGGTCACCAGGATCCGCGGGGTGGACGCGATCAGCAGGACGGCCAGCAGGATGGCGGCAACGATGGCACCGATGATGCCGGCGGCCATGCTGATCGGGGCCAGCATTACGACGACGGCGGCGGCGGTGCCGGCGGCAATCAGCCAGACCCAGAAGTTGGGCCAGAGCCGCTCATCGTAGCGGGGCGCGGAGGAAGGACCGCCGGCGGGACCGGAGCTGCCTGCAGGGGTCGCGGGTTGTGTCATGGACTCAGCTTTTCACCTTTTGGCAGCCATTTCACCTTGCCACCGCCGCCGTGGCGGAACCAGCCCCGTCGGCGGGCGGGAGGGCTGAAAACGCGCTAGAGTGTTGTGCGGAATATCTCAGCGGGCGTGCCTTTGGAACGCTGGAAAACAGCCCGCACCTTCGCCCCTCTCAAGGACAGACGATCACGAGTGCAGCAGACAATTGAAACACTGACCGTTCAGCTGAAAATGCTCGACGACGGCCTTGAAGCGCCCTCCTACGCCCACCCGGGAGACGCCGGAGCAGACCTGCGGACCCGGATTGACTTCCAGATCGGTCCAGGGGAGCGCATTTTGGTCCCGACGGGCGTGGCACTGGCGCTGCCGCACGGTTATGTTGCGCTGGTGCATCCGCGGTCCGGTCTGGCCACCAAGCACGGACTGACCATCGTGAATGCCCCTGGCACCGTGGATGCCGGATACCGGGGCGAAATCTCGGTCACCCTGCTCAATACCGATTCCAGCGAGACGCTGTCGTTCAAGCGGGGCGACAGGATCGCGCAACTGGTCATCCAGAAGGTGGAGACAGCCGCCTTCGAGCTCGTCACGGAGCTTCCGGACTCCGCCCGAGGCGCCGGGGGATTCGGGTCCACCGGAGGGTTCGGCGCGCAGTAGACGCAGGCCCAGGTGGCGGCAAAGCCCGCCAGCAGGGCGGCGGCTACCTGCCGCAGGCGGCGGCACGCCGCGCAGACAGAGAGCAACCCGGTGCAACACCGGAGGAAGAGGAAACTCAAGCTATGGCATTTGGGCGTTCCAAAAAGAAGAACCAGAACGACGGCGGAGAGCCGGCTACCGAGGCGTCCGCCCTGAGTGAGGAAACCACACAGCAGGCGCCGGAGAGCGGTCCCCGCCGCAACGGCCCCTTCGACGACTCCGAACAGGACGCCGGAACCGATTACCTGGATCTGGGCGCCCTGAAAATCCGCCCCCGTGAAGGCCTGCAGCTGCGGCTCGAGATCGAGGAAAAGTCTCAGCGGGTTGTCGCCGTGACGCTGGACTTTGGCGGATCCAACCTGCAGCTCCAGGCATTTGCTGCGCCGAAATCCGAGGGCCTGTGGGACGAAATCCGCACCCAGATCGCCAGCTCCGTCGGTTCGCAGGGCGGCACCGTCCAGGAGTTTGAGGGACCGATGGGTACCGAAGTCGTGGCCAAGCTGCCGGCACAGACTTCCGACGGGCAGAAGGGCTACCGGGTAGCCCGGTTCCTCGGCATTGACGGGCCCCGCTGGTTCCTGCGCGGTGTCATCGGTGGTCCCGCCGCGCTCGACCGCGCCAAGGCCGCCGACCTCGAGGAATTGTTCCGCTCCACCATTGTGGTTCGCGGCACACAACCGCTGCCGCCGAAGGACCTGCTCCAGCTGAAGATGCCCAAGGGCGCCGCCGAGCAGCAGGCCGCTGCGCCGCAGCCCGGGCTATCTGTCCCGGAACGGGGCCCGGAAATTACCGAGATTCGCTGATTTGCCTGAGCGTCCGCCCGTCTCCGGGGTCAGTCCGATGGCCCAACTGCCGGTGCGCGGCCACGTTGCTGGCACCGGCTTGGTCGAGGCCATAACCATCGAACCGCCCGGTCGGCCGCCGCGTTTTGCCGCCGTCGTTACCGACGCGGGCCAGCAGCTACCCGGAAAGTCCCGCGACGGCGGACACCCACGAGTCAGGCTGGTCTGGCTGGGACAGCACCGTGTCCCGGGGATCGTGGCCGGCATCCGGCTGTCGTTCGAGGGCATGCTGTTCCATGTGGACGGGCTGGCCACTATCTACAACCCCCGCTACGAGATCCTCAGCCCGTTGGAGAATTGACCTATGACAGATCAGCAGCCGGACTCCCGTCCGCAGCACAGCGGTCACCCGTATGACGCAGGGCAGAAGCCCGTGCCCAACCCCGCCCCCGGCGAAGAACCGGCCACGGGGAGGCCGGACGCTGCCGAAGCATTTGCCAGCAACTATGCCGCACGTGCCGGGGTCCAGCGGAGCGCCGATGGACAGATTGACGTTTTAAAGACCGTGGGCGGTGTCCGCGGGCTGGCCGAGAGCATCCTGCCCGGCGTGATCTTCCTGGTGGTCTTCACCATCGGCCAGGAGCTCGGCCCTGCACTGATCGGCGCACTGGCGGCCGCGGCCATCTTTACCGTGCTGCGACTGGTGCAGCGGGGCACCGTCACCCAGGCCTTCTCCGGCTTGGTGGGGGTTGCCATCTGCGCGTTCGTTGCCAACAGCACCGGGCGCGCCGAGGACTTCTACGTTTGGGGTTTCTTCACCAACGCGGCCTACATCGTGGCCATGCTGGTGACCATTGCCGTCAAATGGCCGGCATTGGGACTCATTTTCGGGTTGATTCGCAACGAGGGGACCGCCTGGCGGAAGCAGCCGCAGCGGCTCAAGGCTTACACCCTCGCCACCTGGATCCTCACTGCGGTGCTATTCCTGCGGCTGGCAGTGCAGGTTCCGCTGTACCTCATGGGTGATGAGGGGCTCGTGGCCCTGGGTACCACCCGCCTGATCATGGGTGTTCCGCTCTACGCACTGGGCCTGTGGCTGGCCTGGCTGGTCTCCCGCCCGGCAGCCGTCGAGGCAACGCGGGCCGACTGAATCAATTTCCGGCGGCCGGCCGCCCTGTCAGGACCGCCCGCAGGTCGTCCTCCGCGGCGATGGTGGTGATGAAGAACAGTTCGTCGCTGGCTTCCACCACATCATCCGGGCTGGGGGTGATCGGAGCGTCGTCGCGCAGGATGGCCACCACCGTGACGTCCTGAGGCCAGTCGATGGAACCGATCCTGCGGCCGATCAACGCCGAATCGGTGGGAACAGTAAACTCCACCATCGAGGAAGTACCGGTCTGGAGCGTCAGCAGGCGGACCAGATCGCCGATTTCCACGGCTTCTTCCACCAACGCCGTCATCAGGCGCGGTGTGTTCACCGCAACGTCTACGCCCCACGAGTCGTCGAACATCCAGTCGTTTTTTGGATTGTTCACCCGTCCCACGGTGCGGCCCACGCCGAACTCACTCTTGGCCAGCAGCGAGACCACCAGGTTCACCTTGTCGTCACCGGTGGCCGAGACCACCACATCGGCATCCTCCAGCCGGGCTTCGCGCAGCGTGGTGATCTCACACGCGTCACCGATGAGCCAGCGTGCACCCTTGAGCCCGCTGCGGCCGATCACCTCCGGTTTCGGGTCGATCAGCAGGATGTCGTGGTTGTTCGAGAGCAGCTCGCGCGCAATCGACGACCCTACGCTGCCGGCACCTGCAATGACGACTCTCATTCGGACTCCTCCACCGGCGGCTTGGACAGAATCCGGTCGATCTCGAAGGTTGAATCTACGCTCATCATGGCGTGCACGATGTCGCCCTTCTGATAGCGGGTGCCCGGGCCGGGCAGGATTCCTTCACCAAAGCGCGTCAGATAGGCCACCCGGGCGCCGGAGGCGGCTTCGATCTCGGTCAGCTGCCGGCCTACCCAGCCGTCGTCCAGCTGCACTTCGCCCAGGATCAGCCGGCCGGACGCTTCGCGGAAATCGCCCTTGATGCTCTGCTCCGGCAGGATCCGCCGCAGCACCTGGTCAGCGCTCCAGCGAACGGCAGCCACCGTGGGGATGCCCAGCCGCTGGTAGATTTCCGCGCGGCCGGGATCATAGATCCTCGCCACCACGTGCGGAACATGGAAGGTTTCACGCGCCACACGCGTGGCCAGGATATTGGAGTTGTCGCCGCTGGAGACTGCTGCGAAAGCGTAGGCGTTCTCGATGTCGGCCTGCCGCAGCGTGTCCCGGTCAAACCCAACCCCGGTGACCTTGCGCCCGGTGAAGCCGGAACGCAGCCGGCGAAAGGCCCTGTCGTCCTGGTCGATGATGGCCACGCTGTGCCCCGAGTCAACCAGGGTATGGGCCAGGGTGACGCCCACGCGTCCGCAACCCATGATCACAAAATGCGCCATCAACGTCCTTCCGGCACCAGCCTGAAACAGCGGATACAAATCTACTGCAACCATAACGCCGAACGGGCCGCGTCCCCGCCACCATCAGCGCCGCGGCACGGAGGCCACCACCCGCGGTGCGGGACTTCCTCAAGTTGCCGCGGGCGGCAAAGCTGCCCCAAGGCCACAGGAAGGCGGCCGGTCGGCGTAGGAGCTAGGACTTGGGTTCGGCGTCGCGACCGGGCGGCTGATGGCCTGCGGCGGCGGCGCGGGCGTCGCCCTCTTCGTGTTCGCCCTTCTTCCTGCCGAACGGCAGCACCTTCAGCAGTGGGTGTAGGACGGCCATGACCACAAGGCCCCAGACCAGTCCGAGGACGGCGGAGCAGAGGGTGTTCACGAGCCAAGCCAGGAAGCCGCCGACCACTGCGATTCCGCTGAACGGGGACTCGAGCAGGTGGACCAGGTCATAGGGAGCGTGCCAGCCGAGGTCGTGTGCGCCCTGGAGCATGATGTGGCCACCAACCCAGAGCATGGCGATCGTCCCGACGAACGTGATCGCGGCCAGCACTGCGGGCATCCCCTTGACGAGCAGCTCGCCAAAGCGCTTCGAGCCTGCGGAGTCTTTCGTGGTCAGATGCAGGCCGATGTCGTCCATCTTGACGATGAGAGCGACCGCGCCGTACACGAGCACCGTGATCGCGATCGCCACCACCACCAGGATGAGCGCCCGCACCCACAGCGACTGGTCGGCCACCTCGTTCATCGCGATGACCATGATCTCGCAGGACAGGATGAAGTCGGTGGTGATAGCGCCCTTGGTGACCTTCCCCTCCGCCGCCGGACCGCGTTCGACGGCAGGGGCCTCTTCTGCGTCGTGGTGGCCCCGGACCTTGTGCCACACCTTTTCGGCACCCTCGTAGCAGAGGTAGGTGCCGCCCAGCATGAGGATGAACGGGATGACCGCAGGGATGAAGGCGCTGATGAGCAGCAGTGCGGGCAGGATGATCAACAGCTTGTTCCGGAGCGAACCCCAGAAGATCCGCTTGATCATCGGCAGTTCGCGGGACGGGTCTGCCCCGGACACATATTGCGGGGTGACGGCGGCGTCGTCGATCACCACGCCGGCGGCCTTGGTGCCCGCTTTGGCGGCCCCGGCTGCGACGTCGTCCAGCGACGCGGCCGCTATCCGGGCCAGGGCTGCGACGTCGTCCAGCAGGGCGACGAGGCCGCCGCTCACAGTTCGCCCCGGCGCTGCTCGACGGCGGACTGCTGGGCATCGAGGCCCCGGTTTAAGCAGGTCATCAGCATGCTTCGAGTATACGGGGATGACCGCTGAGAGGCGGTGCCGGGGATACCCCAGGGGAAAGAGATCATGCTACTGTCCCGGGCCAAAACTCAGTGTGCCCCGAGGGATTTCCGGAAGATGCATGAACGGCAGCGGTTACTGAGCTGATCACCTCCACTGCCTGCGCCTGCTCATAGCCTTGGGTGCAGACAGCAAGAAGGTAGGAGCCCGGAGCATCAGGCCTGCCAACGAACGCGACATCATGATGGATCCCGTCAACCCACCCGGACTTGCTGCCCCAGTCCGTTGACGGCGGCAGTTCCGCCCCGATCACGGGATGCTGCTGCCGACGAAGCTGCGTCAGCATGAACTCGGTGCTCTGTGGCTTAGCCACTGATCCGGTCGTGATCGCCTGCATGATCCGCACCAGATCCCCGGCGGTCGTCTGGTGGGTGAAGCCTGCATCCCGGGCAGCATGGTCACTGATGAGCCGCTCCAGCTTCGACGACTTGGCTCCGCACAGGTCCAGCGCGTCGGCTACGGCATCCATGCCGGTCAGTTCCAGCACCATATTCGTTCCGGAGTTGGAGGAGGCATAGACCATCCGTCCTAACGCCTCGTCCAACGTGACGGTGCTGCCCGAAGGCGGCATCCCTCGGTCTACCTCGTCCGCCTCGAAGGTGAAGGCGCCGGCGCCGGCGATCCGGCTTCGGAATTGCTCCTTGACGGTCACCGGCTGGTCAAGGCTGAGGCGGCCGGCGTCGACCTGCCGCATGGCGGCGATGAGAACGGCGAGTTTGATCGTGCTGGCTGAGTAGACGACGGCGTCGGGCTGGCGTGATGCCAGAACGCGGCCGAGGTAATCCACAGCCAGGTGAGAGACAGCTGGAACACCGTCAGTGTAGGGGGAAGACACGGGCATGTTCGAAATGCTCTCATGGGCGGGGCGGGTAGCGGAATAATGGCTCACATGCTCTCCTCCGGCCGCCTGCGCGCCCTCCTGGAAGTGTCCAGGACGGGCAGCATTTCGGCTGCGGCCAAAAAGCTTCAGCTGACCCCCTCCGCCGTCTCGCACCAGATTTCGACGTTGGAGCGCGAACTGGAGACCAAGCTGATCGAGCGGGGCACACGGGGTGTCTGGCTCACCGCTGCCGGCAGGCGCCTTGCCGAATACAGTGAGTCCATCGCCGACCTGATGGAACGGGCGGAGCAGGAAGCCCGGGAACTGGGTGGCGGGGAGCGTGGCACCCTGAGTTTGGGCTTCTTTGCCTCGGCCGGCCTTCACTTGGTGCCCACGGCCCTGTCCACGTTCATGGCAGAGCGTCCCCGTGTGGACCTGAATCTCATTCCCGGCCAGCCTCATGAACTGCTGCCCCGATTGCTGAGCACCGAACTCGACGTCGCCGTGGTCTTCGACTATTCGGCTGCAGCGCCTTCCAACATTACCCACAGCAGGACTTCGAGCGTCGCCTACCATCCGCTGCTCGTCGATCCCCACTTCCTTGCCGTGCCGCCCGGGTACCGGCAGCGGGCCAACGGACCGGTACGGATCGCGGACCTGGCCAGCGAGCAGTGGATTGCCACAGAGGGTATGGACAACGAGGTGGCGCTAGTCGACAGAATCTGTGCCGCGGAGGGCTACGCACCGAACGTTCGTTGCCGGACGGACTACTACGACATCACCCTCGGTATGGTGTCCGCTGGACTCGGCTTTGCGTTGATTCCCGCTCTCAGCCTTGGCCCTGTCGCTGAACGACGGCGCGTCCCGCTCCGCCGGCTCTCCACGCCCCACCCGTCTGCCAGGCATATCCGGGCGGCGACCCGTGGGGACAACCCCAATCCGCTCGTTCCGGCGTTCTTGACGCATCTTCACAACACTGCCAGCCGGATCCGTGAAGAAGTCGAACTCCTGATTGCCGCCGTCGATTCAGCCTCCGCCGGCTAGCACCCGGCGTGCTTCAGCGCTGTTCAGCCCGTGGATCCCGCCGCACCGCCATGCCTGGCCGCGCCTGCAACAGACGGCCGCCGCGCAGGACCTCCGTGCCCGAGACGAACACATGCTCGATGCCAGTCGGCGGCAGCAACGGGTCCGTAAAGGTCGCGTTATCCGTTACCGCGGTCGGGTCAAAAACGGCCACGTCAGCGACTGCCCCCGGGGCCAGCCGGCCCCTCCCCGCCAGGCCAAACCTCCGCGCCGGAAGCGCCGTCATTCTGCGGATGGCATCTTCCAGTGACAGCAGGCCAAGGTCGCGGACATAGCGGCCGAGGACTCTAGCGAAGGTACCGGCCCAGCGGGGATGGGGTTTGCCTTCCTTGGGCACGCCGTCGGATCCGATCATGGTGCCCGGATGCGCCAGCACCCGCTGCATGTCTGCCTCATCCATGGAGTGGGAAATGATGGTGACCGCACCGGATTCAGCCAGCAGCAGGTCCGCCACGTAGTCCAGCGGGTCTTGACCCGCGTGTGCCGCCAGCTGGGCGATGTTGTGTCCTTCGCTGTGAGGATGGCGCGGTGCGCTCGCGATATCAATGCGGTCCCATCCGCCATTCCCCACGGTGTTTTCCCAGTCCGGTTCACCATGGGTGATCGAGGCACGCATCCGGTCCCGTTGCCCCGGTTCCCTGAGCCGGGCCAACAAGGCGCCGAAACCGCCGTCTGCAGCCCATGGAGGCAGCATGGCATGAAGTGAAGTGCTGGCAGCCACATAGGGATAAACATCGCAGCTGACATCAACGCCGTGGGAGCGCGCCTCATCCATCATGGCCAGCGTGGCGGTGGACCGGCCGATGCCATATCTACCCGCCGTCTTATGGTGCGATACGTGCAGGGCAGTGCCGGACCGCCGTGCAATCTCCAGCGCCTCCTCCAAGGCCTTCTCCACTTTGCTCATCTCATCGCGCAGGTGGGTGACATACGGGGCCCCGTGCCGTTTCGAGACCTTCCCCAAAGCGACTAGCTCGGCCGTGTCTGCGTAGGTTCCTGGCGGGTAAATCAGTCCGGAGGACCACCCCGTTGCCCCTGCAGCCAAGGCCTCGTCCAGAAGAGAGCACAACTTCGCCGTTTCTGATTCGGTCGCCCGACGCTGGGCGAAACCCATGACGGCTGCTCGCAAGCTGGAATGGCCCAGCAGCGAGGCGATGTTGTTGATGCGTCCGGCCGCGCCGTGGCGTGCCGCGAAGGCGTCCATCGATGGCAGCGGATCGGCAGCGGGGCCGAGCAGTGCAACGCAGAATTCGCGCAAGCCGGTGGTGTGGGCAGGCTCCGTCGCGGCAGGGAACAGCGAGTACCCACAGTTCCCGGCTATCTCCGTCGTTACTCCCTGCCGCGCGGCTGCCGCCGCTAAATCCGGGGACGGATCTGCGGCGCTCGCACCCAGCGCCGTGGCGTCGGAGTGGGTGTGCACGTCGATGAATCCGGGGCTGACGACCATCCCGGTGACATCAAGAACAGTTGCTTGCTGCACGTCGACATCGCCGGGATGAACGATCCGGCCATTCGCGATGGCGAGGTCTGCCCGCACGGGGACCGACCCGCTGCCGTCAACCACGTGGCCACCGCGCAGCAGGTAATCGCCGGACACGCTACCCGACCCTGGCGAGGAAATCGGCGGTGCGCCGGTGCTCGGGGTTGCCGAGTACTTGTTCAGGGCTTCCTGCTTCCACGATCGCGCCGTCGGCCATAAAGATCACGTGGTCGGCCACCTCCCGGGCGAAAGACATTTCGTGGGTCACCACCACCATGGTCATCCCGGTGCTGGCCAGGTCCTTCATGACGGCGAGCACCTCGCCCACGAGTTCCGGGTCAAGGGCGGACGTGGGCTCATCGAAAAGCATGAGTTTCGGCTCCATGGCCAGGGCCCGCGCAATCGCTACCCTCTGCTGCTGGCCGCCTGACAGCTGTGCCGGGTAGAAGTTCATCCGGTCGCCAAGACCGACACTGGACAGGAGAGCCTCAGCGCTTGCTACCGCAGCGGCCCTCGACCGGCCCTTGATCTTCCAGGGCCCTTCGGCGACATTCTCCAGGGCGGTCAGGTGCGGGAACAGATTGAATCGTTGGAAAACCATGCCAATGTTCTGGCGCTGCCGCCGCAGGTCCTCATACCTGCGTTCCAGCAAACGCCCGTCGGCCTGCTCCACATATCCGAGCAACTCTCCGTCAAACCATATTCGGCCCGAGTCAATGGCTTCCAGCCGGTTGAGGCAGCGCAGCAGCGTCGTCTTCCCGGATCCGGACGGCCCGATGACGCACACAACGTCCCCGGTGGAAATATCCAGGTTGATCCCCTTGAGGATTTCATTGTCCCCGAAACTTTTCCGGATGGACCGGGCACGGACAACGGCGTCAGTCATCGAATCCTGGCTTTCGTCGTGAGATAGGAGCGAGGTTGGTCAGCACCTTGCTACGGACGGAGGTCCTGCCGTCGAAGCCCTTTGAGTACTTCTTCTCGAGGAAGTGCTGCCCGACGGTGGCCACGCTCGTCAGGACCAAATACCAGATCGAAGCGACGATCAGCATTGAAATGACCTCGAAGTTGCCTAGGTAAATCCGCTGCACCACAGTCATGAGATCTGACCCGGCGATGATGGATACCAGCGACGACGTCTTGAGCATGGAAATGAACTGGTTGCCGGTTGGCGGGAGGATGAAACGCATCGCTTGTGGCAGGATGATGCGTCCCATGATGCCGGCGCGCGACATGCCCATCGCCTCGGCCGCTTCCCGCTGGCCGTTGTCCACCGAGAGGATGCCTGCACGGATGATTTGCGACATGTAGGCGCCCTCGTTGATCGCCAGTCCCAAGAGCCCGGCAATGAACGGGGTGATGATGGAGGCCTCGACGCCAAACAATTTGGGACCGCCGAAGGGGATGCCGAATTCCAGTCGGGGAAAGATGACGCCCAGATTGAACCAGAACAGCAGCTGCACCAACAGGGGAGTGCCGCGGAAAAACCAGGAAAACCCCCCGGCAACAATGCGCAGTACCGGATTCCGGGACAACTGCATGATGGCGACTACCAACCCGATGACGGTGCCGGCTGCCATCGAGATGACGCTGAGGGCAATCGTGATCCAGAGACCCTCGAGGATGGGCCCGGAAGCGATGTATGCGGCCACCACATCCCAGTGGATGTTGGGCGTCACCACCAGTATGTAGAGGACCCACACCCCGAAGATTCCAGCCGCTGTACCGCCGATCCAGCGACCCCACGCCGGCGGTCGTCTCGCGTTGAGCGGAAGCTCCGGCGCCTGCTTGTCGCCGACTTGGGAGGTGCCGGCGCTACTGGCCGGCATTAATTTCCGCGCTCTCAACGGCTGCGTCGGTCACTCCATACTTCTCAAGCACGGCCTGGTAGTCCCCGTTGTCGATCAGTTCCTGGAGGGCGACCTGCACTGCGGTCGTCAACTCCTGGTTCGTCTTGTCCACGGCCATGCCCCAGGGCCCGGCCTCGTACTGGTCCTCGAGGACTTCGTATTTGCCGGATTTAGTCGCCAGTTCTATCGCTACCGGGTAGTCGACCATGGTGGCGATGGCCCGGCCGGTGTCCAGTTGGAGCAGCCCGGTTGGTGCGTCTTCCGATTCCGAGATCTTCATGGGGGTGCTGCATTCCTGCTCGGAGTAGTCCTGCAGGATGGCCAGATTGGACGAGCCCTTGGCCCCGACGACGTTCTTGCCGCACAGGTCGGCAATTCCGGAGATTCCTTCAGGATTTCCCTTGTTCACCATGACGGCTCCGCCGGCGACGAAGTAGTCGATGAAGTTGACTGCCTGCCGGCGCTCTTCGGTGTCGCTCATCGAGGAGATGGCAAGGTCCCACTGCTTGGACTGAAGCCCCGGAATCAGGCCGGGGAAGGACGCGTTGGAAATCTGGAACTCAAGGCCCAGTTGGCCGGCGATGAGCTCAGCGAGTTCCGGGTCCACACCGATCAGCTCAGTAGTCCCTTCCTTATACATCTCCATAGGAGGGTATCCCTCGGCTGTGGCGACCTTGAGGACCCCTTTTTCCTTCAGGTCAGCGGGAACCAGGCTTTCGGCACTGGATCCCTCGGCGGCGGTCGTTGCGGCACCAGTCTCGCCGCTGGCAGCCGGGGCTGTGGAGCGTCCGCACCCTGCGGTGGTCGTCAACAATGCAATCATGGCGATGCTGGCCGCAGCCCGGCCCCACCCGTTCAGGCGCTGGATCATGGTCCCCTTGCTTTCTTCTTAGGTCAGCCGGCCCAGCTGGATCTGCGCCGTTCAGGATGTTGGAAAGATGCTGGCATCCGGACTGGTGCGGCCACAATATTTTTCAATAATTCGATGCCGGCCATCGATTTACTTCATATCGCGGGAGGGCTCTTTATCTTGCCGCCCACGAGCCAAGCAGAAGCCTAACCCGGAGCCGGTCGGGAGTTTGGCATCATCTCGCCATGCAGCTGAAGCCGCTCAGAGAGTCACTCCGGTTTCTTCGGCGAGCGCGTGGAGCAGCCGGTCTTGGAAGGCAGGGTCGTTGACTGCCTGGTGCGGTTGCTGCCGCTGCCGGTGGTACCAGTACCCGCCGCTGGTGAGCGCCTGGGCCTGGTCGCTGGTTGCGAGCCATTCCTGGGTTTGGTGCCCGAGGTCGAGGTCGTCGGGAGCACCGGGTCCGCCCATCTTGGTCGGGACCCAGCCGGGATCCACGGCGTTGCTGAGCGGTTCCGGGTACATTCGGGCGAGCGCGGCGGACAGCGCGGTGACGAACAGCTTGCTGTCCGCGTACGATCCGGGCGTTCGGCCCTGCCAGTCGACCCCTGCAAGCGTTGGTCGCCCTGCGTAGTGCGAACCGCTGCTCACGTACACGTGCCGCCGTGGTCCTTCGAGGAGCGCGGTGAGCAGGTAGGGGGGCGATGATGTTGACCGGCATCACGGCTCGCCCGCTCCAGACACCCGCGTTGTGAATCACCGCATCGAGGGGGTCCCTGTTATTGAGTTCCGCGGCAACCTGTCGCACCGCGTCTCGGTTGCTGAAATCGCCCAGCACAAGGTCCGCGCCGCGCTCGACGAGTGGGTCGACGGCGGCGGCGCGGTCCTGATTGCGGGCATGTACGACGACGGCGTGGCCTGCGGACAGCAGGGCGTCCGCTGCAGCCCGTCCAAGGCCGTCCGTGGAACCGGTGACCAGGATTCTCATGCGCTGCCCGGGCCCCTTATTCGTCCGCCGGCTCCTGCAGGGCGGCGAGCACATGCATGTGTTCCCGGTTCGACGGGTAGAGCAGCCCGTAGGTGCTGTAGAGCTTTTCGTAGAGCGGGGCGGTGGCCGGATCGGGCTTCACCGTGGCCGCTGTACGGGCCCAGTTGGTAGCGGCCGGCACCGCACCGGTTCCGATGGCGGCAAGCAGGGCATCCCCGTAGCTGGCACCGATGGTCTGCTCCGGAACCAGTTGGTCGCGCCCGGTGATGTTGCTAACGATCTCCGTCCAGAGCCTGGCCTTGGTGCCACCGCCAACTGCGGCAACGCGCCGGATCGGTTCGCCGGAGTTCTCGAGATACTCCAGGATTTGCCGGATGCCGAAGCCAATGCCCTCGTACGCGGCACGGAACAGGTGGCCGCGGCCATGGCGCAGCGACAAACCGGTGATCAGGCCGCGGGCGTCGGGGTCGAAGACGGGGGTGCGCTCGCCGGCAAAGTAGGGCAGCAGCAGCAGCCCGTCGGACCCCGGGGGAGCCGCGGCGGCTTCGGTGACGAGCTGCTCGAAGGGGACGTCGCCAAACAGCCGCTGCAGCCAGGTGGTCAGGCTCCCGGAGGTTGACATCCCGGCGGCCAGCGTCAGGGACCCCGGATCCACTCCGGCCGTGGTCCAGAGCTTGGGCTCGGCGCGGAACTCCCCGAGGACCTGGACGAAGAACATCGTGGAGCCGTACATCAGCATCAGGTCGCCCGGCTGCCGGACGCCGGCACTGAATGCCTCGGCCCAGGCATCCACGGTGCCCGCGCAGACCGGCACGCCTTCCGGCAGCCCGGTCGCCTCGGCCGCCTCGCGATGAACGTGGCCGCTGACATCGGCCGACCACGCCAGCCGGGGCTCCGGCAGGTGGCCGGCGACGGCGCTGTACCTTTCCGGGTGCCACCGGTTGGCGTGCAGGTCGTAGAGCGGATCGCATTGGCTGGCGGTGTGGTGGTCCACCACCAGTTCACCGGTGAGCTTGGCCAGGATGAAGGAGTTCAGGCTGTGCCAGTTCCGGGCGCGGGCGAAGACCTCCGGTTCCCGGTTGCGCAGCCAGCGGAGCTTCGGCCCGACGGCCTGGGATGAGAGGACCTTTCCCGCATCGCGAAAGATCGCCTCGGCGCCGAATTCCTCGGTCAATTCTCGGATTTCGACGACGGCGCGCGCGTCGATCCCGTACAGGATCGCGGGACGCAGCGGGGTCAGGTTTTCGTCCGTCACGACCAGGCAGGGCCCCATCGCGCTGACGCACACACCGGCGAGCGCACCGGCGTCGTTCCTGGAGAAAAGCTCCCGGCAGAGCCCGACCACCTCTGCCCACGCCCCGCCCTCGGCGTCGAACTCCGCCCAGCCCGGCCGCGGGTAGGAGACGTCGTGCATCACCGTCGCGCTGTCCAGGACCTCGCCGTCGGCATTGGTCAGCACGGCCTTGCTGCTGCCCGTGCCGATATCGATGCCGAGGAACATATCGCCCAACCGGCTGGCCACTAGGCGCGGCCGTGGGAGGTACGGGACTTGCGCGAAACGGCGTCGAGGATCACAGCCAGCAACAGCACCAGGCCGGTGATCATGTAGCGGAAGGAGGACTCAAGGTTGAGCAGGGTCAGGCCGCTGGAGATGGACTGAATGACCAAGATGCCCAGCAGGGCGGAGAACGCCGAGCCGCGGCCGCCGAACAGGCTGGTCCCGCCGATCACCGCGGCGGCAATGGCGTTCAGGTTCACGTCGCCGGTGCCGCTGCTCTGTGCCGAGGCGGCCAGTCGGCCGGCGGCCAGCATGCCGCCGATGGCCGCGAAGGTCGAGCACAGGACGAAGATGGACACGTAGATGCGGTTGACGCTGATGCCGGCCCGCCGTGCCGCTTCCCGGTTGCCACCGACGGCGTAGACGGAGCGGCCCCACTGGGTCCGGGTGAAGGCGTAGTGCATCACCAGTACCAGTGCGGCGAAGAAGACGAACATCCAGCCGACGCCGCGGGTTTGGTTCAGGTACCAGACCGCGAAGAACAGGATCACCGCCAGCACCACTGTCTGGATCACCACCAGCCGCATCGGCCGGCCGGACAGGCCGGCTTTGACCCGCTGGCGGGAGAGCGTGAGCTGGCTGAGGAAGAAGCCGGCCACGCCAAGCGCCGCCAGCACGTAGGACAGCCAGGCCGGCACGAAGGCCTGCTGGCCGAACCAGACCAGGAAGGAATCGAACGGCAGGTTGATGGTGCCCTCGACGCCGAGTACGAACAGCTGCACGCCGAGGAAACCAAGCAAGCCGGCCAGTGTGATCACGAAGGACGGCACCCCGAACTTGGTGTACACCAGCGAATAGACCAGGCCGATGACCGCGCCGGCGGCCAGAGCCGTCAGGACCGCCAGCCCGATCGGCCAGCCCAGCTTGATGAAGCTCACGCCGACGATCGCCGCCGATAGGCCGCTGACGGAGCCGACGGACAGATCGATCTCGCCAACCAGCAGGACGCAGACGATGCCGAGCGCAATCACGCCGACGGCGGCGCTTTCCAGCAGCAGGTTGACCAGGTTGGCGCTGGAGAGGAAGAACGGGTTGAGGGCCTGGAAAATGGTCCAGATCACCAGCAGTCCCACAATGATGGGCAGCACGCCAAGGTCGCCGCCGCGGACCCGGTTGACGCCGACCTTGATGGCTCCCTTGAAGCCTTCGGTCCGGATCAGCCGTTCATCCTGCAGGTCGGTGGCCAGCGGGACGACTGGGCTGGTGGGGTTCGTTGTCATGGTACGTTCCCTTCTTCCGGTACTGCCCCGGATCCCGGTTGGTCCGTGCTTCCGGCGGGCTGGCCGGGCGGCATTGATCCGCCGCCCGGGCCGCCCATCCCCGCTGGCCCGGCTGGTCCGTCGGCGGCACCTGATTCGGCTGCTCCTTCGGAGGCGCGTGCCGTACCGTCCGGACCTGCCGTTCCGTCCGTGCTGGCCGCGGCCGCGGCACCGGTCTGGGCCGCGCGCTGGGTCACCACGTTGTCGGTGGCGCCGGTGATGGCGGCGATCAGGTCGTCGGTGGAAACGTCCTTCATCCGGAACGTGCCGTTGTTCTTCCCCAGCCGCAGGACCGCAACACGGTCCGCGACGGCCTGCACGTCCTGCATGTTGTGGCTGATCATGATCACGGCGAGTCCGTTTTCACGCAGCCGCTCCACTAGATTCAGCACTTCGGCGGTCTGCGCCACGCCAAGGGCGGCCGTCGGCTCGTCCAGGATGATGAGCTTCGGGCTGCCCAGCAGCGACCGTGCAATCGCCACGGTCTGCCGCTGTCCACCGGAGAGGGAAGCGACCGCGATGCGGACCGAGGGGATCTTCGCCGAGAGCTGCCGCAAGAGCTTCCACGACTGGACCTCCATCTCGACTTCGTTCAGCCGCCACGGCCCCAACTCCCGGCCGAGGAAGAGGTTGTCCACCACGGTGAGGTTGTCGCAGAGGGCGAGGTCCTGGAACACCGTGGCGATGCCCAACTGGATGGAATCCACCGGCGTGTGGATGGTCACGTCCTTGCCGTCGAAGTTCACGGTTCCTGCGTCCTGCGGGTGCACGCCCGCGAGGATCTTGACCAAGGTGGACTTTCCGGCGCCGTTGTCGCCGACCAAGGCAACAACCTCTCCGGCATGGACGTCCAAGGCGATGTCCGTGAGGGCGGCGACGGCACCGAAGTGCTTGCTCACGCCCCGCATGGACAGCACCGGTGCGGCTGCCTCCGTCCGCTCCGCTGACACAGTGGACACTGCCTTCCCCTTCCATTACGACGGCGGCGCCGCTGGGCCGCGGCACCGCCGGCCGCCGCTGCGCTACTGGATGCCGAGTTCGTCACAGCCTGACTTGTATTCGCCCGTGCAGACTTCCTCAGGCTTGTAGATCCCGCCGTCGAAAATCACTTCCTTGACGTTCTCCTTGGTCACCACCGTCGGCACAAACAGGGCCGATGGAGTGTCGAAGAGCGTCGCATCGGGTTCCGGGGTTTCGCCGTTGAGCAGCTGGACCGAGACCTCGGCCGCCTTCTCCGCCACGATCTTGATGGGCTTGGAGATGGTGTTGTACTGGTCGCCGCTGATGATCCGCTGGATCGCGGCTATTTCGGCGTCGTTACCGGTGACCGGCGGGATGGGCGACACACCGGCAGCCTTCAGGGCTGCGATCGAGCCACCTGCCGTGCCGTCGTTGGCGGCGACGATGCCGGTGATGTCGTCACCGAACTGGGTGATCTGGCCGGCGACCCAGTCCTGGGCCTTCGACGGTTGCCATTCCGGCGTGTCATAGGAGGCCAGCACCTTGTGGTCGCTGGCATTGACGGCTTCCTGCGCGCCTTCCTTGATCAGCTGCGCCGCCCTGTCGGTGGGGGAGCCGTTGACCATCAGCACGCCGCCGGTCTTGTCGCCCTCGGAGTCTAATTTTTCGACCAAGTCGGTGGCGATCAGGTTGCCGATCTTCTTGTTGTCGAAGGAAACGTAGAAGTCTGCCGGCGTGTCCGGAACCGGGCGGTCGTAGGTGACCACCTTGATCCCCTGGCTCTTCGCGGTGTTGACCAGCGAGGCGGCCGCGGTGCTGTCCACCGCGTCCAACACCAGCACCTTGACGCCCTGCGTGATCATGGCATTGGCCTGTTGCTGCTGCTTGTCAGCGTTGCCGTCCGCGTTCTGGTACAGCACCTCGCAGCCGCTGCACAACTCCATGACCTTGGCCTTGAACAGCGGGCTGTCCTGCTGCTCGTACCGGGTGGAGGCGCGGTCCGGCATCAGGAAGGCGATCTTTCCCTCGGTCTGGCCGCCCCCGCCCGTTTCGCCGCCGCCCCCACCGCCTTGTTTCTGGCAGCCGGCATGACCGCTTGCGGCGGCGGCGGCGGAGGAGGCGGTGGGGGCGGCGGCGAAACGGGCGGTGGTAAAGCCTAGGATTCCCCGCGTGTACTTCTTCATCGGAACTCCTTGTACTGATGGTGTGCCGCGTTGCGTTCGTTCTGTTTCCGGCATCCGCGGTCAGAGCCGCTGGGGGTAGATCATCGCCTTGAGCGATTCAGGCTCGGTGGACGTGTTTTCCAGCGCAGCCGCGGTTTGCGGCAGTGAAAAGCTGTGCGTCACCAGTCCTTCCAAGTTGATCCGGCCAGAGGAAACCAAGGCGATGCCCAGTGGCCAGGTGTCTTTGTACCGGTTCACCATCGAGATGGTGATCTCTTTCCAATTGAGCGTGGACAGCGGGAGCGGGACTTCTTCGGTTTTGGCCAAGCCGATGACGGCGGCCCGCCCTGCCTCGTGCAACCGGCCCAGCCCGGCGGCGAGAACGCCGTTGGCGCCGGAACATTCCAGCAGCACGTCAAAGGTCCGCGAGGTCGGTGCGTCGCTTTTCTCCACCGCGAATCCGTGGTCGCGGGCCACGCCAAGCCGGAAGTCGGAGATGTCCGTGAGCGTGACGCTTCCCGCGCCGAGCGCCCGTGCCGCTTCCGCTGCCAGCAGGCCAACCGGCCCGGCGCCGGTGATCAGCACGTCGTCGCCGGCCTGCAGATTCGCCCGCTGGCACCCCCAGAGCCCCACCGACAGGGGCTCAAGCAGCGCGCCTTCCTCGTAGCTCATCGAATCCGGTATCGGAAAATAGCAGCGGGCGTCCATGGCCAGATATTGGAGCAGCGCGCCGTCGTAGGGCGGGGTGGCCAGGAACTCCAGGTTGGGGCAGAGGTGGTAGCGTCCCGCCCGGCATTCTTCGCAGTTGCGGTCCGGCGTGCCGGGCTCCACGGCCACCCGGTCGCCGACGTGGACGTTGTCCACCCCGTCGCCGACAGCGACCACTTCGCCGGAGACCTCGTGGCCCAGGATGAACGGACCGTCAACCACGAACGGGCCAATCTTCCCGTAGCGGTAATAGGCAACGTCAGAGCCGCAGACGCCCACTGCTTCCACCCGGATCACGGCCTGGCCCGGCAACGGCTCAGGCATCGGGCGCTCCTGAATCTCGATGGTGTTCAGGCCGGTCATCACGGCGGCTGCGTTGCCCATCAAGACTCCTTTGCAAGCAGTCCGGGCTCCAACGGCCCCGGATGCTGGTGTGAGCCAGTGCACATTGACACGCACATGCTAACCCCAGCGGAGGTTCCGTGGCTATGAAATCGGAGGGCGGAGTTTCCATAGCCCCACTGGAGTCCGCCCCGGCGGGGTGCCTCCGCTGGCATAGACTCGGAGCCGTGAAGAATTGGCTCATGTTGGTGCCTGTCGCAGCGAGCGAAGCGTGTTGACATTTTTCGACGCCCTGAAGCGGGTCCTGGTGGGCAAGCCATTCCGCACCGATCGGTTGAGGCAGGAGGCGCTGCCGCGCCGGTTCGCGGTGCCGGTGTTCTCCGCGAACGCGCTCTCCTCGGTGGCCTATGCGCCCGACGAAATCCTGCTCACGCTGGCCTTGGCCGGTGTGGCAGCCATCGCGCTTGCTCCCTGGGTGGGCCTGGCGGTGATGGTGGTGCTGCTGGTGCTGGTGGCCTCCTACCGCCAAAGCATCCACGCCTATCCGGTCGGCGGCGACTACGAAATCGCGACCAAGAACCTGGGCAAGTCCGCAGGCATCACGGTGGGCTCTGCCCTGATGCTGGACTATGTGCTCACCGTGGCCGTGTCCATGTCCTCCGCGGCCCAGTATCTGGTGTCCGCGCTCCCCGCTCTGAACGGCTGGCAGCCGGGGGTAGCCGTGGCCGGTATCGCCGTGCTGGCCCTGCTGCATCTGCGCGGGTTGGCCCGCGGACGGCGTACCGTGGCGATTGCCACCTACGTCTTTGTGGGCACCGTGCTGCTGATGTGCCTGATGGGCTTTGTCTTGGACCTCGCCGGAAGCCTGGGCGAGGCACCCAGCGCCGCATTCGACGTCGTCCCGGAACCCGGCATGGAGGCCGGCCTGATGGGCGTGGCCGGCGCGTTGCTGGTCCTGCGGGCCTTTTCGACCGGTGCCGCGGCACTGACGGGGGTGGAGACCCCGGCCAGCAACGTACCCGCCTTCGAGAAGCCGCGGGCCAAGAACGCCGGATTCGCGCTGCTGATGCTGGGCCTTTCCGCGACGGTGATCACCATGGCCGTGATGTACCTGGCCCGGGCAACGCAGGTTCGGGTGGTGCAGGTGCCGGCCGAGCAGCTGCGGCTGAACGGAGAGGCACTGCCGGCCGGCTATGTCCAGTCCCCGGTGCTGAGCCAATTGGCGGAAACGGTTTTCGGCGGCGGCGCCCTGCTCTTCTACCTGACGGTCGCGGCCACCGCCGCCATCCTGGTGCTGGCCAGCCATTCGGCGTTCAACGCCTTCCCGCAGCTGGCATCCATCCTCGCCACCGACGGGTTCCTGCCGCGCCAGTTGCGCACCCGCGGCGACCGGCTCAGCTACAGCAACGGCGTGCTGGCGCTGGCGGCCGCGGCCGTCGTGCTGGTGCTGATCTTCAAGGCGGACGTCACCCGCCTGATCCCGCTCTACGTGATCGGCGTCATCGTCTCGTTCACCTTCAGCCAGCTGGGCATGATCCGGCACTGGTCGCGCGAAATCCGGGCCACCCCGCACCGGCCGGTACGCCGCCGGATGGTGCGTTCCCGGCTGATCAACCTGGTGGGCTTTCTCCTGACCGTCACCGTGCTGGTGGTGGTGCTGGTCAGCAAATTCATCTTCGGGGCCTGGCTGGCCGTGCTGGGCATCGTGGTGCTCTGGCTGATCATGCACAGCATTAACCGCCATTACGTCCAGGTGGCGCAGGAACTCGCGCTCGATCCGGACGAGCCGACCACTGCGCTGCCCTCACGCGTGCACGCCGTGATCCTGGTCTCGCATGTGCGCAAGCCAACCGTCCGGGCGCTCGCCTTCGCCCGGGCGTCGCGGCCATCGCGGCTCGACGCCGTGGTGGTGGATCTGGACCCCGAGCAGACCGAGCGGACCCTGAGCGACTGGGAGAAACTCAACGTTCCGGTCCCGATCACCGTGCTCGCCTCCCCGTACCGGGAAACCACCACGCCGATCATTGACTACATCAAGAGCATCCGACGGGATTCCCCGCGCGAACTGGTGGTGGTCTACATCCCGGAGTACGTCGTGGGACGCTGGTGGGAACAGCTTGTCCACAACCAGACCGCGCTGCGGATCAAGGCCCGCCTGCACTTTGAGCCGGGGGTCATGGTGGCCAGCGTGCCGTGGCAGCTGGCCTCCTCCGATTCCGCCCGCCGTTACCAGGAGCTTCCATGAGCGAACCCGTGCCGCACGCTGCGCCCCAACCCGCGCCGCAGTTGATCGAACTCACCGTTGGTGCCCCGGCGCACGGAGGCCACTTCGTCGCCCGGCACGAGGGCCGGGTGGTCTTCGTCCGCCATGCACTTCCGGGTGAACGCGTGCTGGCCCGGGTCACCGACGGCGGAGCTGACGCAGGGTTCTGGCGTGCGGACACCGTGCAGGTGCTGGAAGCGTCCGCCGACCGGGTGGCGCACCCCTGGGCGCCGGCCGATGCGCTGGCCGCCGCGAAAGCCGGACGGCCCGCAGTGGGCGGAGCCGAATTCGGCCACATCGCGCTCACCGCACAGCGCCGGCTGAAAGGCCAGATCTTCGCGGAGCAGCTGCAGCGGCTGGCCAAGCTGGAACACGAGGTGACCGTGGAAGCTCCGGAGGGGGAGTACGACGACGGACTCGGCTGGCGCACGCGTGCCGCCTTTGGTGTGGGGCCGGATGGGCGCCTGGCCATGCATGCGCACCGCTCTGACGAGCTGATTCCGGTTCAGGACATGCCGCTGGCCGTGGACGCCGTCAACGACCTGCGGCTCTGGGAGCTGGACCTGACCGGACTGGAGCGGGTGGAAGTGGCCGCGCCGCAGGACGGCAGCACCCCGCTGGTGCTGTTGGTGCCCGCCGCAGGGACTACGCCCAAGCGGCTGGCGAAGCTGGCGGAACGAATCGAGCCCGGCGTGTCGGTGGCGGCCTGGGAACCCGAACCGGGAAGGCTCACCCGGCTGCGCGGACGCACCTGGGTAGCCGAGACCAACGGCCCGCACCAGTACCGGGTCACCGGCGACGGCTTCTGGCAGATCCACCGGCTGGCACCTGCCACCCTGACATCTGCCGTGATGGACGGCGTCGCGCCGCGTGCGGGGGAGCGCGTGGCCGACCTGTACGCCGGGGCCGGACTGTTTACGGCGCCGTTGGCCGACGCGGTCGGCGTCACCGGCAACGTGCTCTCGGTGGAGGGATCGCCGGCCGCCAGCAAGGATGCGAGGAAAAACCTGCACGGCTTTGGCCAGATCGAGATCGTCCAGGGCAAGGTGGAGCGCGTGCTGCGCTCGCAGGCCAAGGTGCTGGACGCCGTCGTGCTTGATCCGCCGCGTGCCGGCGCCGGCAAGGCGGTGGTCCAGGCGGTGGCTTCCCGCCAACCCCGCGTGGTCGGGTACGTTGCGTGCGATCCGGCGTCCTTCGCCCGCGACCTTGGCTACTTCCGGCAGCTGGGCTGGAACCTGGATTCGCTGCGGGTCTTCGACCTATACCCGCACACCCACCACATGGAGTCGTTCGCGGTGCTCACACCCGGCGACTGACCACAGCTACAGCGCCGACCGGACGCAGCCCAAGACGCAGCCCACGGCGCATCCCACGGCGCGGCGACGGCGTCGGCGCGGCCGCTGGTCGTCGCGACGGGCGTGTGGATCCTGACTGTGACGCAGGCCTCGAACGGCGCTCCGGTTCCGGTAAACCTGCTACCGGCTAGGATGGGAACAGCGGTTCCGGACGGTGCCTGGTGTCCCTGCCCCGCAGATTTTGCGGGCTTCGGCGTGCAAGCCGACCAGAGGCCAAACCCCGCAGCGGCCCCTTCACACTTAGGGACGCCTAACTAGCGGGTGGTTGCCGCCCGGACAAAGATAAAGTGTGGCGAGAGGAGTCCTGTTATGAGTAATGTGGACAGCTTCGGTTCCAAAGGCGTCTTGAATGTCGCCGGTTCCGAATACGAAATTTTCCGGCTGAGTTCAGTAGAAGGTGCCGAGAGCCTTCCGTTCAGCCTCAAGGTCCTGCTGGAGAACCTGCTCCGCACCGAAGATGGTGCGAACATCACCGCGGACCACGTCCGCGCCCTGGCCGGTTGGAACCCCGACGCACAGCCGGACACCGAAATCCAGTTCACCCCCGCCCGCGTGATCATGCAGGACTTCACCGGTGTTCCCTGTGTTGTGGACCTGGCCACCATGCGCGAGGCCGTCAAGGACCTTGGCGGCGATCCGAAGCGCGTGAACCCGCTGGCTCCGGCCGAGCTGGTCATCGACCACTCGGTGCAGATCGACGTGTTCGGCAACGCCAGCGCGCTGGAACGCAACATGGAAATCGAGTACCAGCGCAACGGTGAGCGCTACCAGTTCCTGCGCTGGGGCCAGACCGCGTTCGAAGACTTCAAGGTCGTCCCGCCGGGAACCGGCATCGTGCACCAGGTCAACATCGAGTACCTGGCCCGCACCGTGATGACCCGCGAGGTCGACGGCAAGCTGCGCGCCTACCCGGACACCCTGGTTGGCACCGACTCGCACACCACCATGGTCAACGGCCTGGGCGTGCTCGGCTGGGGCGTGGGCGGCATCGAGGCCGAGGCCGCCATGCTGGGCCAGCCGGTCTCCATGCTGATTCCGCGCGTTGTCGGCTTCAAGCTCACCGGCTCCATCCCGGCGGGCGCTACCGCCACCGACGTGGTGCTGACCATCACCGAAATGCTGCGCAAGCACGGCGTGGTCGGCAAATTCGTCGAGTTCTACGGTGAAGGCGTGGCCGCTGTGCCGCTGGCCAACCGTGCCACCATCGGCAACATGAGCCCGGAATTCGGTTCCACCGCCGCGATGTTCCCGATCGACGACGTGACCCTCGAGTACCTGCGCCTGACCGGCCGCTCCGAGGAGAACGTCGCCCTGGTCGAGGCATACACCAAGGAACAGGGCCTCTGGCACGACCCGTCCCGCGAACTGAAGTTCTCCGAGTACCTCGAGCTGGACCTGTCCACCGTGGTTCCCTCCATCGCCGGGCCGAAGCGCCCGCAGGACCGGATCGAGCTGACCACCGCCAAGCACCAGTTCCGCAAGGATCTGCAGAACTACGTGGTTTCGGACAACGAAGACGCCCTGGATGAGGCCATCGAGGAGTCCTTCCCGGCCTCCGATGCCCCGGCAGCAACCTCCCGGTTCCGCCACTCCTCGGCCGCCCAGGATGACCGCCCCGCCGGCGGTTCGGCCTCGCAGGGACGCCACGTGGCACTGCCCAGCGACGGCCGCCCGTCCCAGCGCGTTAACGTCACCATGGCAGACGGGCGCGAGTTCGAGCTGGACCACGGTGCAGTTTCGATCGCGTCGATCACGTCCTGCACCAACACCTCCAACCCCTCGGTGATGCTGGCTGCGGCCGTGCTGGCCCGCAACGCGGTGGAAAAGGGCCTGGCCTCCAAGCCCTGGGTCAAGACCTCCATTGCCCCCGGGTCCAAGGTCGTCACCGACTACTACGAACAGTCCGGCCTGATCCCGTACCTGGAGAAGCTCGGCTTCTTCGTGGTCGGCTACGGCTGCGCCACCTGCATCGGCAACTCCGGTCCGCTGGAGCCCGAAATCTCGCAGGCCATCCAGGACAATGACCTCTCCATCACCTCGGTCCTGTCCGGTAACCGCAACTTCGAAGGCCGGATCAACCCGGACGTGAAGATGAACTACCTGGCGTCCCCGCCGCTGGTGGTCGCTTACGCACTGGCCGGCACCATGGACTTCGATTTCGAGAAGCAGCCGCTGGGCCAGGACCCGGAGGGCAACGATGTATTCCTGAAGGACATCTGGCCGAACCCGGTCGAGGTCCAGGAGGTCATCGACTCCGCGATCAACAAGGAGATGTTCGCCAAGGGCTACGAAGGCGTGTTTGAGGGCGACGAGCGCTGGAAGGCGCTGCAGACCCCGGAGGGCGACACCTTCGCTTGGGATCCGAACTCCACCTACGTGCGGAAGCCACCGTACTTCGAGGGCATGAGCGCGCAGCCGGAGCCGGTCCAGGACATCAGCGGCGCCCGTGTGCTGGCCAAGCTGGGCGACTCGGTCACTACCGACCACATCTCCCCGGCCGGTTCCTTCAAGTCGGACAGCCCGGCAGGCCGCTACCTGTTGGAGAACGGCGTGGAGCGCAAGGACTTCAACTCCTACGGTTCCCGCCGTGGCAACCACGAGGTGATGATTCGCGGAACCTTCGCGAACATCCGACTGCGCAACCAGTTGCTGGATAACGTGGAGGGCGGCTTCACCCGCGACTTCACCCAGACCGGTGGCCCGCAGGCCTACATCTACGATGCGGCGATGAACTACCAGGCTGCCGGCACTCCGCTGGTGGTTCTGGCAGGGAAGGAGTACGGCTCCGGTTCGTCCCGTGACTGGGCGGCCAAGGGCACCGCGCTGCTGGGCGTCAAGGCGGTCATCGCCGAGAGCTTCGAGCGCATCCACCGCTCGAACCTGATTGGCATGGGCGTGCTCCCGCTGCAGTTCCCGGCCGGCGAGTCCGCCACGTCGCTGGGCCTCACCGGCACGGAGACCTTCTCCATCGAGGGGGTGACCGCCCTGAACGACGGCACCACGCCGAAGACGCTGAAGGTCACCGCCACCGCGGAGGACGGCTCCGCTAAGAGCTTCGACGCCGTGGTGCGCATCGACACGCCAGGCGAAGCCGACTACTACCGCAACGGCGGCATTCTGCAGTACGTGCTGCGCCAGATTTCGGCCAGCTAAGCACCGCTGAGTGCGCGAGCACAGGGGCGGGCGTTCGGGAATCCGGACGCCCGCCCCTGGCGCATTCCGGCCCGTCTCCTGGCTCTCGTGCAGCCCCGGCTCCGGCCTGCACGGACAGCCGGGGACTGGCCGACGGTTGTGTGTGCACCCTCGCATCGGCTGAACGGGAGGTGCAGGATGGATGGCGGTAGGATTAACCGACGCTTTGTGAAGGAAAGGACCTGCTCTGTGGGATTGCTTGAGACCATCCGCGAGCCGCGCGACCTCCGCCGGATCGACATGGTCCAGATGCAGGACCTGGCCCAGGAGATCCGCCAGTTCCTGATCACCAACGTCGCACAGACCGGCGGCCATCTGGGCCCCAACCTGGGCGTTGTCGAACTGACCCTGGGAATCCACCGCGTGTTTGACTCCCCACACGACAGCATAGTTTTTGACACCGGCCACCAGTCCTACGTGCACAAATTGGTCACCGGACGGCAGGACTTCGCAACGCTCCGGCAGCAGGACGGACTGGCAGGCTATCCGGACCGCGCCGAATCGGTGCACGACATCGTGGAAAGCTCGCACGCGTCGTCGTCGTTGTCCTGGGCCGACGGAATTTCCCGCGCCCGCCAACTGACCGGCGAGGGCGACCGCTACGTCGTCGCCGTGGTGGGCGACGGCGCCCTGACCGGCGGCATGGCCTGGGAGGCCGTCAACAACATCGCCGCGGACCGGGACCGGCGCGTGGTGATCGTGGTCAACGACAACGGGCGCTCGTATGCGCCGACCATCGGCGGGCTGGCCGACCAACTGGCCGCGCTGCGCCGGACCACCATCGACCGGGTCCGCACCCACCGCGCCTATGAAGGCACCCTCGACTGGTGGAAACGGAAGCTGCAGTCTGGCGGGCCGCTGGGCCAATTCGCCTACAAGAGCCTGCACGCCACCAAGAAGGGCATCAAGGATTGGTGGGCGCCTCAGGGCCTGTTCGAAGACCTCGGCATGAAGTACATCGGACCGATCGACGGGCACGACCTGGAGGCGGTGGAAGCGGCGCTGTCCCAGGCCAAGAACTACAGCGGGCCGGTGATTGTCCACGCGATGACCGAGAAGGGCCGAGGCTACGCGCCCGCCCGCGCCCATGAAGCGGACCAATTCCACGCCGTGGGCGTGATCGACCCGGAGACCGGCGAGCCGGTGGAGTCCGGCGGCCGGAAGTCCTGGACTTCCGTCTTCGCGGACGAGATTGCCGATATTGCCGACGAACGCCGGGACATCGTCGGCATCACCGGTGCCATGCTGATTCCGGTAGGCCTGCAGAAATTCGCGTCCAAGCACCCGGAGCGGGTCTTCGACGTCGGGATCGCGGAGCAGCATGCCCTGACCAGCGCCGCCGGAATGGCCTACGGCGGACTGCACCCGGTGGTGGCCCTCTACGCCACCTTCCTGAACCGGGCCTTCGACCAGCTGCTGATGGACGTCGCGCTGCACAAGGCCGGCGTCACAGTGGTGCTGGACCGTGCCGGAGTGACCGGGCCCGACGGCCCCAGCCACCACGGCATGTGGGACATGGCGCTGCTCCAGGTTGTGCCGGGCCTGCACCTGGCAGCACCGCGGGATGCCGCCCGGCTGAAGGAAGAACTGCGCGAGGCGGTAGCCGTCAGCGACGCGCCCACCGTGGTCCGCTTCTCCAAGGGCTCCGTGGGGCCGGACGTCGAGGCCATCGAGCGGCTCAAGGACGGGGTGGACGTTCTCGCCCGCCGGCCATCGGGCGGAACCATGCCGATGGAAAACGACGTGCTGATCGTCAGCGTAGGTGCGATGAGCGAGTTGGCGCTGGACGTTTCCGACCGCCTGGGCGCACAGGGCATCAGCTCCACCGTGGTGGACCCCCGCTGGGTGCTGCCGGTGGCGCCGTCGCTGATCGGACTCGCGGCCCGGCACCGGATCGTCGTCGTGATAGAGGACGGCGTCAAGGCCGGCGGCGTGGGATCACGGATCCGCCAGGAGATGCGCGCCGCCGGAGTGGACACCGCCCTGAACGAGGTGGGGCTGCCGGTCGAGTTCCTGGCCCACGGAACGCGCGCCGAAGTGCTGGAACGAGTTGGCCTGACCGCACAGCAGGTGGCCCAAGACACGGTCGCGCAGGTGCTGGGCACCAAGGTGCCGTTCGCGCGCCCGCTGCCCGGCCAGGAACTGCCGACCGGCCAGCTACCCAAGATCCAGTGAACAGGCGCATCCCGGCCCAGGCTCAGCCGGGCGACATGGTGGTGTTCCGCAACTGGAAATACAACCGCAGTGCGCACTGGCTGGTGCCCGGGACGTACCTGGGATCGGACTCGTACGGCGACTGGATTTTCCAGCCGGCCGGCTCCTTTGTGGCTCGGCCCGGCGTCGCATTCTTCGCCGAATCCGACGCCGTACAGTTGCTGCCCCGCGAGGGCGATTTTGTGGCGACGTTCTACGACGACACCTATCCCGGGGACTTCCGCATCTACATTGACCTGGCTACCGGCATCCGGGTGGACCCGCTGCTGCCCGCCGGATGGGAAGTCCAGGTCACGGACATGGACCTGGACGTGATCCGCTCGGTCACGGGCCGCGTGTATGTTGACGACGAGGATGAGTTCGCCGAGCATCGCGTGACGATGGACTATCCGGAAGCGCTGGCCGAACAGATACAGGACAGCTGCCGCGCGCTTTACGAGCAGGTTTTGGCAGAGGCCGCGCCGTTCGATGGAACGGCCCTGACGTGGTTGAACAAAGGACGGACATGAGTTTTCTTCGGGTCTACAAGAAGAACGACGACGGCGCGCTGGTCTTCCGCGAGGCGTGGTTCGACGAAGACTACGGACAGTTCGTGGTCAACCACGGAACGGTCGGCCACCAGAGCACCGCACAGGACAGCAAGAATGTCACGGCGGAGGGCGCCGAGTCGCTGATGGACGCCTTTGCTGCCCAATGCACGGAAGACGGTTATGCGGAGCTTGCGCCGGGGGAGCAGTCCTGGGTGGTGGCCCAGTACGCGTTGAAGACGGCCGCCGGCAGCGAACGCGACCGCTACCTGGAAGACAAGGCCAAACGCACCATTACCGAGTACTTCGCCTGGCGCGGGCTCGGCACCGTGGAGAGGACCGAGTTTGTCCCGCACAAGCTCAACATCTACGTGATGGCTCCGGACGCGGCCAAAGCCGTGGCGGGCCTGAAGGTCTGCCTCCGCGAAGCCAAACTGGACTACACCAAGCTCAGCATCGGGGTTGCCCCGCACGACAATCTCGCCGCCGTGAAGCAAAAGCATCCTCTGCCGGCCAAGGCAGCCTTCAGCCTGGGCTGACTGGGACACCCGTCACTGACACTGCGCTGGCCCTGACACTGGCGCCGGCACTGACGCACCGGCACCTGACGCTGGACCCGGCAGCTCGCAACGCAGCGTTACGCCGGCGCTGACACCGCCACTCGACGCTGGCGCCGCGCTGACATTGACGCTGGTGCCGGCAGCTCGCAGCGCGGCGCTACGCCGGCCCTGCCGGAACAATGCCGGCGGCAAGGGCAGCTTCGCGGTACACCGCGGCCAGGGTCGCCAGGTTGTGGTGGGCGTTGAGGCCGCTCGGGTTCGGCACCGCCCAGAGCTCGGCCCCGGCGATCCGCTCCGGCTGGCGGCCCAGCTGCGCCTTCGGTTGCCCAAAGCCCACTCGGTAGGCCGTCACTCCTGCCACCGCCACGACCCGCGGACCCAGCTCTTCGATCATCCCCTCGAGGCGCCGGGCTCCGGTCCGGAGTTCCTCGGCTTCCAACTCGTCCGCCCTGGCCGTGGCCCGCGGGACGATATTGGTGATGCCGACGCCGCGTGCGATCAGGTGGTTCCGGTCCTCCTCCGCCATCCCGTCGCCGGCGCGGATCAGGTAATCGGTGATGCCGGCGGCTGCCAGGGCAGGATAGAACCGGTTGCCGGGTCGGGCGAAATGCGAACCGGTGGCAGCCGACCATAGGCCGGGATTGATGCCGACGAACAGCAGGCGGAGGCCCGGGCCCAGCAGATCGGGGACACGTGCGTTCTGGAAGCTGAGCAGTTCGGTTCGGGAGAAAGCCACCCAACCACTGTGCCATGCGGCCGTGGCTAAGCGCTGCCAGCCAGCGCAGCCGACCCCATGCCGTGCAGACGGCCGGTACAGCCGCTAGCGCTGCCGGCCCCTTGCCGCTCGGCCGGCCGGTACCGCAGCGTCAGGTGTAGAGGAGCATGGCGTCTGCGGATGCTCCGAGGTCGGTGAAACCCCGTGACTCGTAGAGCCTGCGGCCGGGCGGATCTGCCGTGAGGCTGACGTAAGCGCCGCGGGGCGCGCGGGTGCGGATATCGTCCAACAGGCCATCGAGCACAGCACCGCCGATACCGCAGCGTTGGTGTTCCGGCAGGGTGGCCATGTCTGCGATCAGGAAGTACCAGCCGCCGTCTCCGATGATGCGGCCCATCCCGACCGGTTGGCCGTCCGGACCCAGCACCTGCCTGAATGACCATGACCCCGCGATCGCCGCTGCCGCCTGCTCCGGAGTCCTGTGCGACAGTCCGCTGCCTGTCCTGACCCTGATGTAGTCATCGACGGTGGGAGGAGTAGCAACGAGCTGATAAGGAGAGCGAAGTGGCACCCGACCAGTTTAGGCGTTCGGTGCCCCGGCTCTTGACAGCCGGCCGTCGAAGGACCGGTTGCCCAACCGGCGACTGGGCGGCAAACACGCGAAAGGCCCGGCACCCTAGGGGCGCCGGGCCTTAGCCGTGGTCCTCGCGACGTTCTCGCGTCGGGACCGTACGGATCAGTCGGTTCCGGCGTCGAACGCGGCGCGGTCCAGCGCCTCGTCGGCTGCACGGTCTGCCGGGGCCAGCGCCGCAGTGTCTGCAATCTCGGTGGCTCCGCCGGCCTCCAGTGCGCCGACCAGTTCGGCAGTCGGGCCGCCCACCAGTCCCAATGTGGCGTACTGCTCCAGCCGCGAGCGGGAGTCGGCGATGTCCAGGTTGCGCATGGTCAGCTGGCCAATGCGGTCCAGCGGACCGAAGGCGGCGTCGCCCACGCGCTCCATGGAGAGCTTGTCCGGGTGGTAGCTGAGCGCCGGCCCGGTGGTGTCCAGGATGGTGTAGTCCTCGCCGCGGCGCAGGCGCAGCGTGACCTCGCCGGTGACAGCGGAACCGACCCACTTCTGCAGCGATTCGCGCAGCATCAGCGACTGCGGGTCCAGCCAGCGGCCTTCGTACATCAGGCGGCCCAGACGGCGGCCCTCGGCATGGTAGTTCGCCACGGTGTCTTCGTTGTGGATGGCGTTGAGCAGCCGCTCGTAGGCGATGTGCAGCAGTGCCATGCCCGGAGCTTCATAGATGCCGCGCGACTTGGCCTCGATGATCCGGTTCTCGATCTGGTCGGACATGCCCAGGCCGTGCCGGCCGCCGATGGCGTTGGCCTCGTTGACCAGGGCGACGGCGTCGGCGAACTCGGTGCCGTTGATCGCCACCGGGCGGCCGGCCTCGAAGCGGATGGCAACGTCTTCAGTGGCGATCTCGACGTCCTCGCGCCAGAAGGCCACGCCCATGATCGGCTCAACTGCTTCCAGGCTGGTGCCCAGGTGCTCCAAGGTCTTGGCCTCGTGCGTGGCGCCCCAGATGTTCGCGTCGGTGCTGTACGCCTTTTCGGCGGAGTCGCGGTACGGGAAGTCATGCGCGGTCAGCCACTCGGACATCTCCTGGCGGCCACCCAGTTCGGAGACGAAGCGCGGGTCCAGCCACGGCTTGTAGATGCGCAGCCGCGGATGGGCCAGCAGGCCATAGCGGTAGAAGCGCTCGATGTCGTTGCCCTTGTAGGTGGAGCCGTCGCCCCAGATGTCCACGCCGTCTTCGCGCATGGCACGCACCAGCAGGGTGCCGGTCACGGCACGGCCCAGCGGGGTGGTGTTGAAGTAGGAACGTCCGCCGCTGCGGATGTGGAAGGCGCCGCAGGCCAGCGCGGCCAAGCCTTCCTCCACCAGGGCCGGCTTGCAGTCCACCAGGCGGGAGATCTCGGCGCCGTATTCGGCGGCACGGCCAGGCACCGCGTCAATGTCCGGCTCGTCGTACTGGCCGAGGTCGGCCGTGTAGGTGCAGGGCACGGCTCCGCCGTCGCGCATCCACGCAACCGCAACGGACGTGTCGAGTCCTCCAGAGAAGGCGATGCCGACGCGTTCGCCGACGGGAAGGGAAGTCAGAACTTTGGCCATGGGTTCGATCATATGTGCAGCGGTGCCTAAAGGCAGAAGCGGCAACGCCGACGGCCCCTGCGTGACGTGCCGAAAATCACGGGCGGGATCGCCCCGGTAGGATCTGAGGCGGGCCACAAACCTCAACCGAGAAGGATGTATCGATGGAATACCGCCGCCTTGGCAAGTCCGGACTGACAGTCTCCGCCGTAGGGCTGGGCTGCAACAACTTGGGCCGCTCGAACACTCCCACGGAGACCCAAGAGGGCACGGATGCCGTGGTCAAGGCTGCGCTCGACGCCGGCGTGACCCTCTTCGACGTCGCCGACACCTATGGGAAGACCCCGGGGCTGAGCGAGGAGTTCTTGGGCAAGGCGCTCGGCGGCCGCCGCGAGGACGTGGTGGTGGCCACGAAGTTCGGCATGGACATGCATGGTGCCAACGGCGAGGACTTCGGCGCACGCGGCTCGCGGCGCTACATCGTCAAGGCCGCCGAAGCGTCGCTGCGCCGGCTCGGTACCGACTGGATCGACTTGTACCAGTTCCACACTCCTGACCCGCTGACGCCGATCGAGGAGACCCTGTCCGCCTTGGACGATCTGGTCCGTGCCGGCAAGGTGCGTTACATCGGCCATTCCAACCGGGCCGGCTGGCAGATTGCCGAAGCCGAATTCACCGCCCGCATGGGCGGTTACACACCGTTCGTCTCCAGCCAGAACCACTACAACCTGCTGGACCGCCGGGCGGAACTCGAAGTCACGCCCGCCGCCGAAGCCTACGGGCTGGGCGTGCTGCCGTACTTCCCGCTGGCCAACGGACTGCTGACCGGCAAGTACAAGGACGGGAAGGCGCCGGAGGGCAGCCGGCTGACGCACTCTCGGACCAATCTGTTGAAGGACGCGGATTGGGAACAGCTGGGCGCGTTCTCACGCTTCGCCGCCGCCCGTGGGCTGCAGGAGATTGAGGTGGCGTTTTCTTGGCTGGCCTCCCGGCCGTCCGTGGCATCGGTGATTGCCGGCGCCACCAAGCCTGAGCAGATCCGGCAGAACGCCGAATCGGCAGGCTGGCGGCCGACGGACGACGACTTGGCCGAGCTGGACGGGATCTTCCCGGCTGTGCCCAAGGCGGCCCTGTTCTAACGTCCAGGCCAGCGGCAACAACCGGAGCGCCGGGCCGACGCCGGCCTTGCTGATGTCTGCTGGTGTTACGCCCGCCGCGGGATGACGGGCGTAACACAAGCATCGACGCCCCGGGAGGGGCAAGATATAGGCAATGAGCGGCCGCAAAGTCGCGGGCGCCGACCTACCGCCGCATGACCTTCCGTTCCTCGCACCCAGCAGCAACTGTGCGTTGAAGGTGGTCTGCCGTGACGAAAGTGACGTCCATGAGCCAACTGACCGACCTGCTCTCCTCGCTGTCCACCGGACGGATCGAGCTGATCGACCTGACCAACAAGCTGTCCGCCCAGACGCCCACGCTGCGGCTGCCGGACCCGTTCGCCAACCTGATCGATTTCAGCCTCGAAGAGATCGCGGCCTATGACGATCGCGGCCCAATGTGGAAACACCAGAACATCCACACCGGCGAGCACATCGGCACGCACATTGATGCGCCCATCCACTGGGCCACCGGCCGCGACGGCGACGACGTCGCCCAGTTGCCGTTGCCGCGGCTGGTGGGCCCCGCCGTCGTGCTGGATTTCTCCGCCGAAGCGGCCGCGGACCCGGATTTCCTGCTGGACGTCCGCCACGTCCGGGCTTGGGAAGAGCAGCACGGTCCCATCCCGGATAACGCCTGGGTGCTGTTCCGCACCGGCTGGGATGCGTACGCCCAGGACCAGGAGAAGTTCCTCAACGCGGACGACGCCGGTTCCCACACTCCGGGGTTCACCGTTGAGTGCGCGCGGTGGCTGGCCGAGGAGACGAAAATTTCCGGAGTCGGCGTGGAGACGGTCGGCATCGACGCCGGCAACGCCGGTGCGCTGGACCCGATTTTCCCGATGCACCACTACCTGATGGGCAACAACAAGTACGGCATCACCTCGCTGCAGAACCTGGCGCAGCTGCCCACCACGGGCGCGGTGATCGTGGTGGCGCCGCTGCCGATTGTCGGTGGCACCGGCAGCCCGGCCCGGATCTTCGCCATGGTGGAGCGCTAGGCCGGCACTGCCGCGCACCGGCCAGTTCACGCGCCGCCTTCAGATACCCGCAACGTGAAGCTTCATCGTGAAAGAGAGTGCCGCATGCACGCGCCCCGCACCATCGCCGAACTAGTCGGCCAGACTTTGGCCGGGCTCGGCGCCGGACACGCCTTCGGTGTGGTGGGCAGCGGAAATTTCGCGGTCACGAATGCGCTGAAGGCCGCCGGCGTGCCCTTCACAGCCAGCCGGCATGAAGGCGGAGCGGCCACCATGGCGGACGCGTACGCCAGGATGTCCGGCCGGCTCGGCGTCGTTTCGGTGCACCAGGGATGCGGGCTGACCAATGCCGCCACCGGGATCGGCGAGGCAGCCAAGTCCCGGACGCCCATGCTGGTGTTGGCCGCCGAGACCGCGGGCTCAGCGGTCCGCTCCAATTTCGCCATGGACCAGCCCGGCTTCGCCCGCAGCGTGGGCGCAGTATCCGAGCGGGTGCATTCCGCGGCCAGCGCAGTCGCTGACACGGTCCGGGCCTACCGCACGGCAATGAATGAACGCCGCACCGTGGTGCTGAACCTGCCGCTGGACGTGCAGGCCCAGCCGGCCCCCGGAGGCACGGAGAACGGCGCCGCCGCCACCGTCTCCGCGCCGTTGCCGGTCAGGCCGGCGGGCTCCGCGGCTGAAGCCCTCGCCGACCTGATCGCCGCCGCGGATCGTCCGGTCTTCGTGGCCGGCCGCGGGGCGCGCGATGCCGGCGACCAGTTGCGCGCCCTGGCCGCCCAGGCCGGCGCGCTCTTGGCCACCTCGGCGGTGGCCAAGGGCCTGTTCAACGGCGAGCCGTTCTCGTTGGGCATTTCCGGCGGCTTCTCTTCGCCGGTGGCCGCGGAGCTGATCTCGGAAGCGGACCTGATTGTCGGATTCGGCTGCACGCTGAACATGTGGACCATGCGCCAGGGAGCCCTGATCGGTGCCGGGGCCAAGGTGGCGCAGGTGGACGTGGAGGACTCCGCCCTCGGCGCCAACCGGCCGGTGGATCTCGGTGTGCTGGGGGACAGCGGGCAGACGGCCGGGGCGGTGCTGGACATCCTGCGCGGACGGGGCCCCGCCGCCGCCAAGTACCGGACCGGGCCGGTCCGGGACCGCATCAGCACCGGCGTCCGCTGGCACGATGTCGCGGTCGAGGACCTGTCGACCGAGGACCGGATCGATCCGCGGCTGTTGACCGGCCGGCTGGACCAGCTGCTGCCGGCCGACCGGATAGTTTCCATCGATTCCGGCAACTTCATGGGCTACCCCAGCCAGTACCTGGACGTACCCGACGAGTTTGGATTCTGTTTCACCCAGGCCTTCCAGTCCATCGGCCTGGGCCTGGCCACCTCGATCGGTGCCGCGCTGGCCCGTCCGGACCGGCTGCCCGTCCTCGGCACCGGAGACGGCGGGTTCCTGATGTCGATTGCGGAGCTGGAGACCGCCGTCCGGCTCGGCCTGCCGCTGGTGGTGATCGTCTATAACGACGCCGCCTACAGTGCCGAGGTACACCACTTCGGCAACAACGACGGCGGTGCTCCGGTCGACCTGTCAACGGTCACCTTCCCCGACACCGACATCGCCGCGATGGCCCGCGGCTTCGGCGCCGACGGCATCACAGTGCGCACCCTCGACGACCTCGCCGGTGTGTCCGGCTGGCTGGCGTCCTCGCCCACCCGGCCCCTGGTCATCGACGCCAAGATCGCCTCCGACGGCGGCTCCTGGTGGCTGGCCGAGGCGTTTAAGGGGCACTAAGGGAATTCAGGCCGTGACGGTGATCCAGTCGCCGTCGATGGCAGCCGCGTAACGGGGGAGCGGTGCCGGTGCGGGACCACCCGTCACCGTGCCGTCCTCGAGCGCGAAGGTGGAGTTGTGGCACGGACAGGCGAATTCGCTGTCCGTGGCGGTCACGGCGCAGCCTTGGTGGGTGCACACCGCGCTGTACGCGAGCACCGTCGTCTCATCAGGGCGGTAGACGAGGATCTTCTGCCCGTTCGCCTCACCGCTGGCGCTGCCGCCGACCGGCACGTCGCTGAGCTTGCCGACCCTTACCGGCGTCCCATCGGTGGCGACAGGCGATGGGTCAGCGCCCTGCGCGCCGGTGAAGTCCTGGAACGGCGAGCAGGCGGTGAGCGCGCCCACCGAACCGGCGGCAGTGGTGACAGTCAGGACGGCTCTGCGGGAAGGCTGCGAGGAAGTCATGTCGATTATTGTTCCGGAAGTTCCTTGCATCTTTCTAACCGAACCGCTGGAGCCGGGGGAACAGTCGGCGGATTCACAGCGTGACGGTGATCCAGTCGCCGTCGATGGCGGCGGTATAGCGCGGCAGCGGTTTAGGTGCCGGTCCGTCCAGCACCGTGCCGTCCTGGGCACTGTAGACAGAGCCGTGGCAGGGGCAATGGAACTCGGCGCCCGCCGGCGCCACCGTGCAGCCCTGGTGCGTGCAGATGGCGCTGAAGGCCTCCACCGTCTCTTGATCCGGTCGGTAGACCAGCAACTTCTGCCCGTTGGCCTCACCGCTCGCGCTGTCCCCGACAGCAACGTCCGCAAGCTTGAGGACCTGCACCGGTGTGCCGCTGGCGGCACTGGGCGCCGAAGACCCTTGGCCGCCGCCCGTCGCGGATTCGCCGCTGCCGCTTCCCGAGGGGGCACAGGCCGCCAGGACGCAGGCGGAACAGGCCGCCGCGGAAACACCTAGCAGTGTGCGTCTGCTTGGACCGGCATCGAGACTCATGGGCTGACCTTCCCCGACAGTGCTGGCGAAACCTGATGACGGCGGGTGTTCCGGGAGAGCAGGCTGTGCTGTTGAACAGGACAGTGTGTGAAGGTGCCTCGGCCCTCGGTGTACCCGCCGTCATCCATAGAGACGCGTGTATCAGCCGGAAGGTTCACACCAGGTGCCTGACGGCCGGAAGGTTCACGGTCCACCAAGTTCCGGGGTAATTCTCCTGCAGTAGAAATCAAACGTCATGCTCTGAGAGTCAAGCCGAATGGCTCGCGTCACACATACTCTGATGCTCGATCGACCGAAACGATTCAACGACGAGGAGCAAGGCGTGGCCCAAGAGTTTGCGGATGTGGTGCTGGTCAACGGCACGATTGAGACCCTCGATGCGGACGTGCCCCGCACCACGGCGATGGCGGTCCGCGGTGGCCTAATTCAAGCGATCGGGGAACGGGCCGAGGGACTTCGCGGGCCGGAGACCCTCACCGTGGACCTGGCGGGCGCCTTCGTCATGCCGGGCCTGATGGATGTCCACAACCACCATATGATCGCCGGCCAGATGGATCTGTTTGAACTGGACGCGCCTCCCACGCTCGACCTGGACGGCTTCCTGGCAGCTATTGCCTCCTATGCGGCGGGACTTGGACCGGACGAGTGGGTTGTCGGTGGAAGCTGGGGGTCCGGCCTGATGACCGAGCTGAACTCGGCGGACGCGCTGGCACGGCTGGATGCGGCAACGGGTGGCCGCCCTGCCCTGTTCAAGGACGATTCAAAGCACAACCGGTGGGCCAATTCGCGAGCCCTGGAGCTGGCCGGGATTGGAGCCGCCACGCCCGATCCCGACGGCGGGCAGATCCTGCGGGATGGGTCCGGAGCCGCTACCGGGGTATTGATCGAGGCCGGCGGTGTGCTCGTGGAGCAGACACTGGCCGCATTGCAGCCGGTGAGCACCGGGCAGTTGGCCCAAGCTGCTGCGCGCGGTATCGAAATCCTGCATTCCTACGGGGTCACAGGGTTCCAGGACGCAGCGGCGTCGCTCCCGCTCATGCGTGCGCTCAAGCAACTGGATGACGACGGCGAACTGCACGCCTGGGTCGTCTCCTCCATGCAGGCGAACGATTTCATTTTCGGCACCCAGCCCTTGGGCGAAGGCATCATTGCCCACCGTGAAGAGACTCGGTCGCGCCACCACCGGCCGGACTTCATCAAGATCTTCCTCGACGGCGTTCCGCCGGCCGGCACCGCAGCCTTCATCGAGCCGTATCTGCCGGTGGCCGGCTTCCCGGAATGCCACTGCGGCGGCACCACCATGGATCCGGCGGAGTTGGAGGAATGGCTGATGAGTACAGCCTCGCGCGGAATTTCCGCCAAGATCCACTGCACCGGCGACGCCTCAGTCCGCCTGGTCCTGGACACCGTCGAGAAGGTGCGGGCCGCCGGCTACACCGAGCCGAAGTACCACATTGCGCACGGCCAGTTCGTGCATCCGGACGACATCGGACGCTTTGCCCGGCTGGATGTGACGGCCGATATTTCGCCATCGCTCTGGTTCCCCGGCGTGATCTCCGAGGCCATCGCTGCCGTGCTGCCCGCGGATCGAGCGTCAAAGATGCAGCCGAACAGAAGCCTGCTCGATGCAGGTGCCCGGATCGCCGGCGGTTCGGACTGGCCGGTCAGCGTCTCGCCGAACGCGTGGGAAGGCATTTACGGCCTGGTGACCCGGCAGGACCCCACCGGCCAATTCCCGGGAACGCTGTGGCCAGAGCAAGCCATCACCTTGGATGAGGCCATCCGCACCTACACCTCGGCCGGGGCCGCGGCGATGGGCCTTGATGACGTCACCGGCTCACTCGTCCCGGGGAAGTCCGCTGATTTCATCGTGCTGAACAACAATCCCTACGACGTCCCCATCGATGAAGTGCGCTACATCAGCGCCCGGCAGACCTGGTTTGCCGGACGCAAGGTCTACGACGCCGCCGCAGCCGAAAGCGCTGCGACGGAGGCGGAACAGGCCAACGCCTGACCACCGCGTATCGCCAAACCTCCGAATCACCCTGATGGCTTCGGCCGGCCTGCCGACTGGAGCCATCGGATCTTTCATACAATCCGAAAGGACACCGATGTCCGTTACGCTGACTTCCGCGCGGCCCGCCGCCCGCACCGACCGCGGAATCTACACCTACATCGCCGTCTATAGCGCGGTTCTCTACATGGTCCTGCTGATCGCCCCGGTCATCGCCGGCAAGCTGATCGCGCAGTACAGCCTGACGCCCACAGAGCTGGGCATGTTGTTCTCGCTTGAGCTCGGCGCCTTCAGCCTGGCCACCGTGCCGGCCTACCTCTGGCTTAACCGGCTGAACCTCAGGACGGTCACCTACGTATGCACCGCTATCGCGATTGCCGGAAATCTGGTGTCCGGCTTCCTGGACAGTTTCGCGCTCCTGGTACTGGTGCGCGTGGTGACGTCCCTGGCGGCCGGATCCATTACGGTCATCATCCTGACGCTGAGCGGGAAAACGGCCAACCCCAGCCGCGGTTTCGGCGTCTTTGTGGTGTTCCAACTGCTGATGGGTGCAGTCATCCTGTTCGCGTTCCCGGCGCTGTATGCCGATGCCGACGTTTCCGCCATCTACTGGACCATGGCCGCGCTCACGGCCTGCTGCCTGCCTGTGGTGCGGATGATCGACGGCGATCTGCTGCGTCGTCCCCGAGAAGCATCAAATGCCCAGGCCACAGCGGATATCCCTGCAGCGGAGCAGAGCCCCGCACCGACGGCGTCCAGGGTTAAGTTCGTGATCGGCCTGGCCGCCGTGCTGCTGTTCTACATCGGCCTCAGCGGTGTGTGGTCCTTCATGGCACAGATTTCCGGCGGCGCCGGCATCGACCTGGCGACCTCCAGCCTGGTGCTGGCCATAGCCACCATTCCGGGCATCGCGGCGCCGTTGGTGGCAACCTTCCTGGGCGACAGCCCGAAGCGCAAATGGTTCCTGCTGATTGGCTACCTGGCGCTGGGCGGCAGCGTGGCGCTGCTGTTCGGTGCACCGGGGCTCATCCGTTTCGCGCTCGCCGCCCTGGTCTTCAAGTTCGCCTGGACCTTCATCCTTCCGTACCTGCTCGCATCCCTGTCCGACATCGGCGGCAGCCACGTGATGAACTCCACCAACCTGATGATCGGCACCGGCTTCGCCATCGGGCCGGTGGTCAGCGGCATGCTGATCGAGTCCGCCGGCGGCGGCTTCGGCGGGATGCTGCTGCTGGCAGTGGTCGCCGTGCTGGTCTCGATGGGATGCGCCATGGCCATCCAGCGCCCGGCCCGCGTCTGACCCCACACACCGCGATACCCCGCTGCCGGCAGCGTGCCGGCGGCGAGGTGTCGCGTCTCC
>NZ_JBLKRT010000013.1:0-103385 GCF_047607445.1 Arthrobacter sulfonylureivorans | reverse complement strand
AGGCCCGCAGCCCCCGGTGATCGACCAAGGGCCGCCAGGCCCGGCCGCGGTGATCGACCAAGGGCCGCCAGGCCCGGCCGCGGTGATCGACCAAGGGCCGCCAGGCCCGCAGCCCCCGGTGATCGACCAAGGGCCGCCAGGCCCGCGTGGAGATCAGGGACCAAACGCACTAGACCAAGGAGGACACAGTGATCAACAAGGTAGTAGCAACCGCCGCGGAGGCGGTGGCGGACATCCCCGACGGTGCCTCGCTGGCGGTGGGCGGCTTCGGTCTGTGCGGCATTCCGGTGGCCCTGATCCAGGCACTGCACGACGCCGGCACCACGGACCTGGAGACCATCAGCAACAACTGTGGCGTGGACGACTGGGGACTCGGCGTGCTGCTGGCGGACGGCCGGATCCGGCGCACCATCAGCTCCTACGTGGGCGAGAACAAGGAATTCGCCCGGCAGTTCCTGGCCGGCGAGCTGGAAGTGGAGCTGACTCCGCAGGGCACGCTGGCGGAGAAGCTGCGGGCCGGCGGTGCCGGGATCCCGGCCTTTTACACTGCCGCCGGGGTCGGCACCCAGATCAGCGAGGGCGGCCTGCCGCGCATGTACGACGCCGATGGGTCGGTGGCCGTGGCCTCGGAACCGAAGGAGGTCCGCAGCTTCGGCGGCGCCGACTACGTGCTGGAGGAATCGCTGCGTCCGGACTTCGGGCTGGTCCACGCAGCCAAGGGCGACCGGCTGGGCAACCTGGTCTTCCATGCCACGGCCATGAACTTCAACCCGCTGTGCGCGATGGCCGGGAAGATCACCATCGCCGAGGTGGAGGAACTCGTGGAACCCGGAGAACTGGATCCGCAGCAGATCCACACGCCGGGCATCTTCGTCCAGCGCGTGGTGCTGGCCCCGGATGTGGAGAAACGGATCGAAAAACGCACGGTGCAGCTAACTGGCCAAGCCACCGGCGGAGCCGGGAAGTAGAAGGAGCACGCCATGGCACTAACGCGCAACGAACTGGCCGCACGCGTGGCCCAGGAGCTGGAAAACGGGCAGTACGTCAACCTCGGCATTGGGATGCCCACGCTGATCCCGAACTACATACCCGACGGCGTGGAAGTCATCCTGCATTCGGAAAACGGCATTCTGGGCGTCGGGCCCTATCCCACCGAGGACAAGCTCGATCCGGACCTGATCAATGCCGGCAAGGAAACCGTGACGCTCAACCGCGGAGCGGCGATCTTCGATTCGGCCGCATCGTTCGGCATGGTCCGCGGCGGGCACGTGGATGTGGCCGTCCTCGGGGCCATGCAGGTGGCGCAGAACGGGGACCTGGCCAACTGGATGATCCCGGGCAAGATGGTCAAGGGCATGGGCGGAGCGATGGACCTGGTCTTCGGCGCCAAGCAGCTGATCGTGATGATGGAGCACGTGGATAAGAGCGGGAACCCGAAGATCCTCACCGAATGCACACTCCCGCTTACCGGCAAGGCCTGCGTCGACCAGATCATCACCGACCTTGCCGTCATCGACGTCACGGAGCAGGGCCTGGTGCTCCGCGAGACGGCCCCGGGTGTGGAGGTCCAGGACGTGGTGGCCGCCACCGGCGCCGAGCTCCGGACCGATCAGTTCCAGGCGCGTGCCCGGTGAATACCGACGCAGGGGCAGCGGCGACGTCTTCCGAAGCGGCCGGTGCGCAGAAAGTCATCGTCCAGCGCGGACTGTATTTCGAAGAGATCGAGCCGGATGTCATCTATGCCCACCGGCCGGGCCGGACTGTCACAGAGGCGGACAACGTGCTGTTCACCACCGCCACCATGAACAACCAGGCACTGCATCTGGACGCGGCCTGGGCGGCCGAGCAGCCGTTCGGGCAGCGGCTGATGAACTCCATGTTCACCCTCGCCACCGTGGTGGGCCAGTCGGTCGGCCAGCTGACCCAGTCCACGATTGTGGCGCAGCTGGGCCTCACGGACGTGACCTTCCCGCACCCGCTCTATCATGGCGACACGCTGTACACGGAGACGGTGGTCACCGATAAACGGCTCTCCAGGTCCCGGCCCGGCACCGGCGTGGTGACCATGCACCACACCGGCCGGAACCAGCACGGCGACGTGGTGGCCACCGTGACCCGCAGCTGCCTGATGTGGACCGAGGACGGGCACGCTGCCGCGATTGCGGGCTCTGAAACCAGCGACGCGGAACTCTGGGACGGCCGGCCCGAAGGCGGGCACCGGTGACCGGGTTCGAGATGGGCCCGGCCATCCTGTTCTGTCCGGCAGACCGGCCGGACCGCTACGCGAAGGCCGCCGCCCGGGCCGACGCGGTGATCCTCGACCTGGAGGACGCGGTGGCCCCGGCGGAGCGCGCCGCGGCCCGGGAAGCAGTCATCGGCCACCCGCTGGACCCGGAACGCACCATCGTCCGGGTCAACCCGGTCGGGACCGCGGACCACGCGCTGGACATGGAGGCCGTCGGCCGGTCCGGCTACCGCAGCATCATGGTGGCCAAGGCGGAGGATCCGTCGGCGGTGAAGCGACTGGGGGAGTATTCGGTGGTGGCCCTCTGCGAGACAGCGCTCGGCGTGCTGCATGCTGCAGGGCTGGCCGCGTGCGCGAACGTCACGGCGCTGATGTGGGGCGCCGAGGACCTGGTCGTCTCGCTGGGCGGCAGCTCCAGCCGGTTCGCGTCCGGGACGTACCGGGACGTCGCCCGGCAGGCGCGCTCGCAGGTGATCCTGGCGGCCGGCGCCCACGGCAAGGCCGCGATCGACTCCGTCTACATCGACATAGCGGACCTGGACGGGCTGGCGGCAGAAGCCGAGGATGCGGCAGCATCGGGTTTTGCCGCCAAGGCCATCATCCATCCGAGCCAGGCCGACGTCGTCAGAAGTGCCTACCGTCCCGGCCAGGCGGAAGCGGACTACGCGGCCGCCCTCCTGGCTGCCGCCGCCAACGAACCCGGGGCTTTCCGGTTCCGCGGCAAGATGATCGACGGGCCGCTGCTCAAGCACGCGGAGCTGACCCTGCGGCGGGCCAACATTCCGTCCTAGCCGTTCCGTCCTAGCCGGCGGTCAGGAGATAGAACTTCTCCGGCCGGCCGGCGGTGCCGTACCGCGGCGTGATCCTGGCCTCGCCGCGCGACACCAGGTACTCCAGATAGCGCCTGGCACTCACCCGTGCCAGCCCCAGCCGGCCGGCGACTTCGGAGGCCGACGAGGCAGCCCCGGTGGCGTTCAGGTCTGCGATGACCGCCTCCAGAGTGGGCAGGGACAGGCCCTTGGGCAGCGGGACCTGTGCCCGGGAACCCGGGACGGCGGCCAGCGGCGCCCCGGTCCGGTGGCGGCCCCCGGCGGCAGCTGCCGGCCGTGGCGGACCGGCGGTCGGCTCGGCCGGATGGCCGGATGCCTGTCCACTGCTGCCTGCATCCGCGGCCTCCCGGGCAGACATCCCGGCGGCGTTACGCGCGGGTGCCAGCAACCGGTCGATGCCGTCCTGGTCCAGCACGGCAGCTTGTCCGCTGCCGCTGATGTGCCGCCTGTGCTCCACATAAGCGTCCAGCCGCTCCATCAGCACTCGGGCGGTGAACGGTTTGACCAAATAGTGGAGTACCCCGCCCGCCATCGCCGCCCGCACCGTGTCCAGTTCGCGGGCGGCGGTGATGGCGATGACGTCGACCGGTTCGCCCGGCAGGTTCCGGACCGCCCGCAGTACCTCGATGCCGCTCAGATCCGGCAAATGGATGTCCAGCAACACCAGTTCCGGGCGGAGGGACGCAACCATGGCCAGCCCGTCCGCCCCGGTGTAAGCGGTGCCCACGGCGTCAAAGGATCCATGGGCCAGCAGGAAGCCGGTGTGCACGCCGGCGACTTCCTTGTCATCGTCAACGACGACGGTGCGGATCTGGTTCATGGGACCGGGATTCCTTGCGGGCGGGCGATCGACGGGGTCGGCGAGAAGCTTACCGTGAACTCGGCGCCGCCGGAGGCCGACGCCGTTACCCGGGCCGAACCGCCGCGCCGGGCAGCCACCCGGCTGACCAGGGCCAAGCCGAAGCCGCGGCTGCCTGGCAGCGCCGCCTCCTTGCTGGAGAAGCCCGGTTCGAAGATCCGCTCACGTTCCTCCGGCGGGATGCCGGGGCCGTCGTCGGCGACAGTGATGGTGCAACCATCCGCCTCCTCGGTAATGGACACGGCAATCGTTCCGTGCGGTCCCACGGCCTCCATGGCGTTGTCCACCAGGTTGCCCAATACCGTCACCGGATCGGTGGTGCCGTCCGGTGCCAGCACGGATGCCGGATCAATCACTAACCGGATGCCCTTTTCGTCGCAAATGGTGGTCTTGGCCATCAGCAGGCTGGCGGCATCCGGATCGGTGATTCCCGGAGCCAGTTCGCCAGCCACCACAGAACCCCCATGCCCGGACCGGGAGATGAAATCCACAGCTTGCTGTGTGCGGCCGAGTTCCAGCAAACCGGAGATCACATGCATCTTGTTGGAAAATTCGTGCGCCTGCGCGCGCAGCGCCTGGGTGACGTCCCGTGCACCGTCAAGATCCTGCAGCAGTTGGTGCAATTCCGTCCGGTCGCGCAGGATGAGCACACTGCCCACCCGGCGGGAGTCAACCGTGGCGGCGTTGGCCCGGGCCAGCAGCACGCGCTCGCCGGCAAGCACGGTCTCGTCAGCCCCGCCGTTGGCCGCCAGCATGGCTGCCAGCCCCGGCTCCAGAATCGAAGTGGCCGGTCGGCCGAGCGCCGCATCGGAGACATCCAGCAGGCGTTTCGCCTCGTCGTTGAGCAGGGCGATACGCCCGCGGTCGTCGACGGCGACGACGCCCTCGCCGATGCCGTGAAGCATGGCATCGCGGGTTTCGAGCAGCGCGGCGATCTCTTCGGGCTCTAGCTGGTAGATCCGCCGCCAGACCAAACGCGAGATGTAGATGGCGCCGGCCGAGCCCACCAAGGCCGCCGCGATGAGCCACGCCAGCAGGACGGGCAGGTCGTCGTTAAGGTCCTCGCGCAGGGTGGACTCCAGCGTTCCCACCGAGGCGGTGCCAATCACCGTGGCGCCCGAGCGGTCGTAGATCGGTACCTTCACCCGCCATGATTCACCCAGCGTCCCGGTCTGCCGGCCAATGTACGTCTCTCCGGACAGCGGGATCGACGGATCGGTGGAAACCATCTGCCCGATCAACGAGTGGTTCGGATGCGAGTAGCGGATGCCGCGGTGGTCAGTGACCACCACATACGTGACTCCGGTCGACTGGGCGATCAGCTCGGCGATGGGCTGGATGGTTTGGCTGGGGCTGGCATCGTCGAAGGCCTCCACGATGGACGGCAGCTGGGCGACCGAACGGGCCACGCCGACCATCCGACCTTCATAAGCATCGCGGATCTGCTGTTCCTGCATGGAGATGGCGACTGAACCTGCCACCAGCACGACGACGAGCAGGATGAACAGCTGCAGCACGAACAGCTGGGCGCGCAGCGACAGGGAACGGAACACCCCGCCATCTTCGCATGCTGTTAGCTGAGCCACAGCCGCCTGTGGCGGTGACCACAATGACCAATACGGCCACAATGACCGCATTCTTCCGGCCCGCCGGACTGCTCTCTACGCTGGGGCGACGGCGTGGTGATGCCCATCACGCTGGTTGGAGGAGGAAAAACCTAGATGAAGCTCGACCGAACGATGAGACGCCGCTCGGCCCTGGTGGCCGCCGCGGCAGCATCCGCCTTGGTATTGGCCGCCTGCGGCTCCACCGGCTCCACCAGTGCCGGCAACGGCTCCGAAGAGGCCGGCATCGACAAGCTCAACATCATTGTCCCGGCGGACCCGGGCGGCGGCTGGGACCAAACCGGCCGTTCCATGCAGAAAGACCTGCAGGAAAACGACCTGGTCTCCAGCGCCTCGGTGGTCAACATCGGCGGCGCCGGCGGCACCAACGGCCTGGCAAAACTGGCCACCGAAAAGGACCCGAACACCCTGATGGTGATGGGCTACGTGATGGTCGGCGCCGTGGAGACCAACAAGGCCGCAAACCGGATCGAAGACACCACACCGATCGCCCGGCTCACCGAAGAGCCGCTCGTCGTCGTGGTGCCCGCCGATTCGCCCTACCAGACCATCGATGACCTGCTCGCCGACGTCAAGGCCAAGGGCAAGGGTGTCTCCATCACCGGCGGCTCCGCCGGAGGCGCCGACCATATTCTGGCCGGCATGATGCTCAAGGAAGCCGGCATCGGTGCCGACAGCCTGAACTACATCCCGTACTCCGGCGGCGGCGAATCCCTGGCAGCGCTGCTGGGCAACAAGGTTTCCGCCGGCATTTCCGGCGTGGGCGAGTACGCCGAGCAGGTCAAGGCCGGCAAGCTGCGCGCCCTGGCCGTTTCCGGCCCGGAAGCCGCCCCGCAGCTGCCCGAAGTCAAGCCGTTGAAGGAACAGGGCCTGGACCTGGTGCTGACCAACTGGCGCGGCGTCGTGGCTCCCGGGTCCATCGACGATGCGCAGGCCGAGAAGCTCACCGCGCTGGTGACCGAACTGCACGGCACCGACGCCTGGCAGGAAACCCTGACCACCAACAACTGGGCAGACGCCTTCCTGGCCGGCGAGGAGTTCTCGAGCTTCCTGACCGAGGACATCGAGACGGTCACCGCAACCCTGACGGATATCGGTCTGCTGAAGTAACCATGGGTTCTTCCACTACTGGAGCGGTCCGGGGCGGCAGCGATGCCGCCCCGGCCAAGCCGCTCGGAGAAATCATCTTCGCGGCAGTCATCCTGAGCATCGGGATCGTCGGCTTCGTGGCCGGGGCAGGGATCCAGACGCCCGACTCGGCCAGCGACATTGGTCCGCGGGCGCTTCCCTACATCGTCTCCGGCCTGCTGGTGATCGTCGGCGCCGGCCTGATCGTGCAGCTGCTGCGCGGCAAGACCGGCGAGGCGGATGAGGGCGAAGACATCGACCCCGATGTCCGGACCGACTGGCTGACCGTGGCCAAGATGGCGGGCACCGTCGTCGTGCATATTTTCCTGATTATTCCGCTGGGCTGGCCGGTTGCCGCAGCGGTGCTGTTCTTCGGCGCCGCGTGGGCGCTGGGCGCCAAGCCGTTGTGGCGGGCCGCTGTTGTCGGCGTGGTCATGGCGCTGGTGCTGCAGTTCGCTTTCGGCGGGCTGCTCGGCGTCTCGCTGCCCGCCGGCGTGCTCGAAGGGGTGCCGTTCCTGAATGGATAATTTCTACGCCCTCCTGGAGGGCTTTTCCGTGGCGATGCAGCCGATCTACCTGCTCTACGCCCTGGGCGGCGTGCTGGTCGGCACCGCAGTCGGTGTGCTGCCGGGCATCGGCCCGGCCATGACCGTTGCCCTGCTGATGCCCATCACGTACAGCCTGGAACCGACGGCGGCGATCATCGTCTTCGCGGGCATCTACTACGGCGGCATGTACGGCGGGTCCACCACCTCGATCCTGCTCAACACGCCGGGCGAATCCGCGTCGATTGTCACGGCGCTGGAAGGCAACCGGATGGCGAAAGCCGGCCGGGGAGCCGCGGCGCTGGCGACGGCGGCGATCGGCTCGTTCATTGCCGGCACCATTGCCACGGTGCTGCTGAGCTTTGTGGCACCCTATGTGGCCGCATTTGCCGTGCAGATCGGTCCGGTGGAGTACGTGGCCCTGATGGTGGTGGCGTTCCTGACCGTGGGCGCGCTGCTGGGCGCCTCCGTGTTGCGCGGTCTGGCGTCGCTCGGCCTGGGCTTGTTCCTGGCGTTCATGGGCGTGGACCTGATGACAGGGCAGCAGCGCTACACGTTTGGCAGCCCGTTCCTGGCGGACGGCATCGACGTGGTGCTGGTCGCCGTCGGCCTGTTTGCTCTGGGCGAGGCGCTGTACGTGGCCTCCCGGTTGCGGCATGGCCCGGTCAAGGTCATCCCGGTGACCGGCGGCTGGACGTCCTGGATGAAGAAAGAGGACTGGAGACGGTCCTGGAAGCCCTGGCTGCGCGGAACCTTTATTGGCTTCCCGATCGGCACCATGCCGGCCGGCGGCGCCGACGTGGCCACCTTCCTGTCCTACGCGGCGGAGAAGAAACTGGCCAAGGGCACGCACAAGAAGCAGTTCGGCCGCGGCGCCATCGAAGGCGTGGCCGGGCCGGAATCGGCCAACAACGCGGCTGCGGCCGGTGTGCTGGTGCCGCTGCTGACGCTGGGCATTCCGACGACGGCGACGGCGGCGATGATGCTGGTGGCATTCCAGCGCTACAACATCCAGCCGGGACCGCTGTTGTTCGAAGTTGAAGGTGCCCTGGTCTGGGCGCTGATTGCCAGCCTGTACGTGGGCAACCTGATGCTGCTGGTGTTGAACCTGCCGCTGGTGGGCATCTGGGTGAAGATCCTGCAGATCCCGCGTCCGTACCTCTACGCCGGCATCTTGGTCTTCGCCGCCTTGGGCGCGTTCTCGGTGAACTTCACCCCGGTGGACGTGTTCGTGCTGCTGGTCATTGGCGTGCTCGGGTTCTTCATGCGCCGCTACGGCTATCCGATCGCTCCGCTGGTGGTCGGCATGATCCTGGGGCCGATTTTCGAGAGCCAACTGCGGCGTTCGCTGGCCATCTCCCAGGGCGACCCGATGGCCTTGGTGTCCACGCCGATCGCGGCCGGGATCTACATCTCTCTGGTCGTCATCTTCGTGCTGTCCTTCTGGATGAAGAAGCGCCAGCGCCTGATGGAATCGGCAACGCTCGACGACGAGAGCCCGCGGGGCAAGGAGGTCAGCGCATGAGCACAATCGTGGTGGGGTATGTCCCCAACGCTCTTGGCGATGCGGCCCTGGCGGCCGCCATCGACGAGGCCGGACGCCGGGCTGCCAAGCTGCTGGTGGTCAACGCCACCAGGGCCGACCGCTTGGTGGATCCCGGCTACGCAGACGCCGCGGACGTCACCCGGCTGGAAGCCGTGCTGCACGGGGCAGGAGTCGGTTTCAGCATCCGGCACGGAATTTCGGACGGACTGCCGGCCGAGGAAGTGCTGGACGCCGCCGAAGAGTCCGGAGCGGAGCTGATTGTCATCGGAGTACGCAACCGCACGCCGGTGGGCAAGCTGCTGCTGGGCTCGACGGCGTAGACGATCCTGCTGTCCGCACCGTGCAACGTGCTGGCGGTGAGGCAGCCTTAACCGAGGCGCGGCACGCGGCCGCCGGGGGTTCCGGGGCGACCACACCTGCTTCGGCGGGACCTGCGGACGGCCCGGTCCCGGTGCCGGTGGCTGGTTGGGCTTGGGTCGGCCATGAGGTCAGGGGTTGTCGTCGAGGTGACCTGTTGTGGAGGGTCATCTGGCCACGAGGACAGGGGATAGCTCCGAGCGCACCCCCTGTAGCCGGTGATCTCGACGTCAAGGGGTAATCTCGGCTGCGGCGCTCAGGCTAGGTGGCCCCGGCGGACGGCCCGGTCCCGGTGCCGGTGGCTGGTTGGGCTTGGGGCGGCCTTGAGGTCAGGGGTTGTCGTCGAGATGACCTGTTATGGAGGGTCATCTGGCCACGAGGACAGGGGATAGCTCCGAGCGCACCCCCTGTATCCGGTGATCTCGAAGCCAAGGGGTAATCTCGGCTGCGGCGCTCAGGCTGAGTGGTCCCTGCGCCGCGTCTCCAGCCGCGAACCCATCCCCAGGGGCGATCGGCTCCGCATTCCTAGCCGCCGGGTACCCATCCGAAGGGGCGATCTCGACGCGCGGCCCTCGAAACCCCGGCGAGGCCGTCCGGGTGGCCGGTGACGGAGCAGCGGTGCTGGATAATTGACCGCATGGAGTTCCGCGATCCGCCCCACGCCGCCCCGCCATCCGCCCGCCGCAAGGTGGTGCTGCTGGGTTCCACGGGCTCGATTGGCACGCAGGGCATCGATGTGGTGGACGCGGCGCCGGAACGCTTCGAGGTCACGGCGCTCGCCGCCGGCGGCAACCTGGAGCTGGCCGCCCGGCAGGCGGTCCACACCCGGGCGCAGGCCGTCGGTGCTGCAGCGGGCTCGGTGGATGACCTGGCGACTGCGGTCAAGGCAGCAGCGGCGGATGCCGGAGTATCCGGCTACGCTCCGGAACTGTTTGCCGGCCCCGACGCCGCGGCGAGCATCGCCGCCTGGCCGGACGCCGACGTCGTGCTCAATGGCATTACCGGGTCCATCGGTCTGGCACCGACGCTGGCGGCGCTAGGAGCCGGGCACGTGCTGGCCCTGGCGAACAAGGAGTCCCTGATTGCCGGCGGTCCGCTGGTCAAAGAGGCCGCGCGGCCGGGGCAGATTGTCCCGGTGGACTCGGAGCATTCCGCGCTTGCCCAAGCGCTGCGCTCGGGCACCGCCGGCGAGGTGGACCGGCTGATCGTGACCGCTTCCGGCGGCCCGTTCCGAGGCTTCAGCAAGGAGCAGTTGCGCGGTGTCACCCCTGCGCAGGCGCTGGCCCACCCCACCTGGGACATGGGACGGATGGTGACCACCAACTCGGCGACCATGGTCAATAAGGCGCTGGAAGTCATCGAAGCGCACCTGCTCTTCGACGTCGCGCTGGACAAGATCGATGTGGTGGTTCACCCGCAGTCGGTGGTGCACTCCATGGTGCAGTTCACCGACGGGTCCACCATTGCGCAGGCCTCGCCGCCGGACATGCGCCTGCCGATCGCGCTTGGTCTGGGCTGGCCGGAACGCGTGGCGGGGGCGGCGCAGCCGTGCGACTGGAGCCAGGCCACCAGCTGGACCTTCGAGCCGCTGGACGAGGAAGTGTTCGGTGCCGTGCGGCTGGCCAAACAGGCGGCGGCCCGCGGCGGCACCTGCATGGCCGTCTACAACGCGGCCAATGAAGAGGCCGTGGACGCTTTCCACGAGGGCCGGATCCGTTTCGACCAGATCGTGGAGACGGTGGCGGCAGTCGTGGAAGAGCATGCGCCCTCCGGCGAACCGACCGTGGCCACGGTGCTGGCCGCAGAAGATTGGGCACGCTCGCGGGCCCACGAACGTTTGGCTATGTTGTGACCATTCTGCTTTTCCTCTTCGGCGTGCTCTTCGTGGCCGTCGGCATCGCCGTGTCCATCGCCCTGCATGAAGTGGGCCATCTGCTGCCCGCGAAGCTGTTCAAGGTGCGGGTGACCCAGTACATGGTGGGTTTCGGCAAGACCCTCTTCTCCCGACGGCGGGGCGAGACCGAATACGGGGTCAAGGCCATCCCGCTGGGGGGCTACGTCTCGATGATCGGCATGTACCCGCCGGCGAAGGACGGCCACGACGGCGATGGCGCTGTCCGCCGGTCCAGCACCGGCATGTTCCAGCAACTGGCCAACGACGCCCGGCAGGCGGAAGCGGAGCGGCTGCAGCCCGGCGACGAGACCAGGATGTTCTACCGACTCCCGGTCTACAAACGCGTCATCATCATGCTGGGCGGCCCGTTCGTGAACCTGGTCATCGGCACGGTGCTGATCGGCATTGTGCTGGTGGGCTTCGGTACCGCACAGGCCACCACCACCATTTCGTCAGTCAATAAATGCGTGGTCCCGGCGTCGCAAGCCGCGGAGACCGGGCAGACAGATTGCCTGCCCAGCGACCCCGAAGCCCCGGCCACCGCTGCCGGTATCCGGCCGGGCGACACCGTCACCGCCTTTGACGGCAAGCCGGTCACCGACTGGTCACAGCTGACCGCGTGGATCCGGGAGGCCGCGGGGGAGAAGACGCCGATCACGCTGCTTCGCGATGGCCAGGAAATCCAGACGAGCATCACCCCGATCCTCACCGAACGCCCGGTGTACGACGACGCCGGACAACCGCTGCTGGACGGCGAGGGCAAGCCGGTCACGGAACAAGCCGGGTTCGTCGGCATGGGTGCCGCCACGGCGCTGGTGCCCCGACCAGCCACCGAAGTGCTGCCGGCGGTGGGGGAGAACCTGCAGGCGATCACCGGCGTCGTGCTGCATCTTCCGCAGCGGTTGGCCGACGTGGCCGAAGCCGCATTCAGCGATGCTCCGCGCGACCCGAACGGGCCAATGAGCGTGGTAGGCGTAGGCCGGATTGCCGGCGAAATCAGCGCGATGGACGAGATCCCCTTAGAGGCCCGGGCCGCCACGCTGATCGGGCTGGTGGGATCGGTCAATCTGGCCCTGTTCGTGTTCAACCTGATCCCGCTGCTGCCACTGGACGGCGGGCACGTGGCCGGGGCGCTGTGGGAGGCCATACGGCGCACCGCCGCCAAGTTGTTCCGCCGGCCGGACCCGGGACCGGTAGACATCGCCAAGCTGCTGCCGCTGACCTACGTGGTGGCGGTGGTGCTGATGGGCATGGGCGCGCTGCTGATCTATGCGGACATCGTTAAACCGGTCAACATTTTCGGTTGACGCCTTCGCGGCCACCATCGGGCCGCCTGCCTGGCCCGGCGGGGCACGGGTCTTCTGACTGCCCTGGGGCTGGATCTCGATGCGGCCGCAAGCGGCCTTACTCGACCACCGGGGTGGCTGGCTGGCAGCCAATTCGTGAGGGCGGGGTAGATCGGTCAGGGCGGGGTCCATGGAGGCCGCCCTCACCGATTTACCCCGCCCTCGCTGGCTGCCGCGGCGAACAACGACGGCGATTGCCGCCCGCGTCAGCGTGGCACGCCGTCACAGGGCTGGGGTAGCCGCACTGCCGTGGTTAGACTGGCCCGAACCGGCGAAGGGAGCCAGCCGCCGTGAGTGCAGCACCGCGGAGAGACCGTACCGAACCGAGCCACCGGACCGTCATCCGGCAGGCAGGAGCGCACCGCCGAACAAGGGTTGGAACGGGCATCGCCGTAGCTGTGGCAGCGGCCCTGGCCATCGCCGGCTGCACCGCCCCGGGCGGAGCGCAAGGCCCCGGCTCGCCGGCCGTTTCCAGCGCTGCGACCCCGGACCGCGTGCAGTTGAATGACGCCGCCGCCGGTCCCCAAGTCCTTTCCGGTTCCGATGCGGAAGCCTCGCTGGCCGCCAGCCAGGCGTTGTTCGCGTCCAGTCCGGTGGCGTTCGTAGCAGCGGCCGATGACGCCAAGGCAATAGCGGCAGCAGAAGCGGAGTCGGTGCCGCTGGGCGTGCCGCTGCTGCTGGCAGGTGACGGCCTCAACAGCGAACTGGAGCGGCTCGGCGTGCGGCAAGTCAAGGCCTTTGGACAGCCGCCAACGGAGCCCGGCGCCAGCCCCACCAGCGCGCCGGATGCAGCGTCCGTCAGTGCACCGCCAAGCGGTAAAGCAGCCTCCGGGGAAGCGTCCGCGGCCGGCGCAGCATCTACTGCCGCTCCGGAGGAAGCTTCCGCCTCCGCGGCTTCCGCCTCCGCGGCCGCCGCTTCCACCTCCGCCTCCAGCGCTGCCGGAGCCGCTACCGGTTCGGACGGCGGCATCGCCGGGTGGGCCGCCCTGCTGCCGCGTGTGGGGGTCCTCCCGTCGGACGGACAACTCGATCTGCCCGAAGGTGCGGCGGAGCCGGCGGCGGTCTCGGTCTTGATCGATCGGAACGGGGAGCAGGACTATCCAGCAACGCTGGCTGTAGCCGAGGCGGCCGGCGCGCGTGTCTTCCACGACCCGAAAGCGGATCCACGCCAGAGCAGCGCGACCATCGAATTCCTCCGTGCCGAGCCGGAGCGCCGGGTGCTCGGCATCGGAAAGGCGTTCGGCAACAATGACACATTCGGCCGCCGGGTGCAGGCGGCACTGGAGGTGCCCGAGCTGCCTGGCGGCGGTCAGTTGGCCTTCCCGTCGCGCAGGATGGTGGCGCTGTACGGGCACCCGGCGGGGCCCGCGCTGGGCGCGCTCGGTGAACAGGGCATCAAGAAGTCCATCCAGCGCGCCAAGAAACTGGCCAAGCGCTACCAGCCCCACAGCAAGGAACCGGTGATCCCGGCGTTCGAAATCATCGCCACCATCGCTTCGTCGTCGGCCGGGAAAGACCGCGACTATTCGGCGGAGACGGATGTGGACGAACTGCGCCCCTGGGTCGATGCCGCCGGCGAAGCAGGCGTCTACGTGGTGCTGGACCTGCAGCCCGGGCGGTCCGACTTCCTGGCCCAGGCCAAGATGTACGCGGACCTGCTAAAGGAGCCGCATGTGGGACTGGCGCTGGATCCGGAGTGGCGGCTGGGCAAGGGCGAGCGGCACATGGAGCAGATCGGGTCGGTCAGCGCCGCCGAAATCAACAAGGTCAGCGACTGGCTGGCAAACCTGACCCGGAAGCACTCGCTGCCGCAGAAGGTGCTGATCCTGCATCAGTTCCAGTACCAGATGATCACGGACCGCCAGAAGCTGAAGACCACGCACCCGGAGCTGGCCATGGTGCTGCACGCCGACGGCCATGGAAGTCCCGGCCAGAAGATGGAGACGTGGCGAGCGCTCCGCCACGACCTGCCGAAGAACATCCGGATGGGGTGGAAGAACTTCTACGACGAGGACACTCCGACGTTCAGCCCCGAGCGCACCTACACCGAAGTGAAGCCGGTGCCCTGGTTCGTTTCCTACCAGTAACGTCCGCCATCCGGGGCCGGGTAAGGTGAAGGCCATGAGTGTTTTCGCCGTTGAATACGTCTATGCCCCCGATTCTGAAGCCGGCCGGGACGAACACCGCCCGGCCCACCGCGCCTGGCTGGGAAGCTTCGTGGACCAGGGCCGCCTGCTCGCCTCGGGACCCTATGCGGACGGCACCGGCGCGCTGCTGATCTTCACAGCGGAGAGCGAAAACAGCCTGTTGGACGAACTGAAGCAGGATCCCTTCAACGTCCACAACTTTGTCTCAGCACTGAAAACCACCGAATGGGCACCCGTCACCGGGGCATTCGCCGACTACGCATGATCCACACCACTCCCGCAGCACGTGCCATGGCCGTGCCGGCAGGGGGATAATGAAATCTGTTCAGCAACTGCCGACCGGCACATGGAGGACGTCTTGACCTCGGTCAATCTTGGAATGCCAGCTTCACCACCGCCTGTCCTGGCGCCCCGCCGGAAGACCCGGCAGATCAAGGTCGGTTCGGTCGGTGTTGGTTCGGAATCGCCGATCAGCGTGCAGTCGATGACCACCACGCCGACCACGGACATCAACGCCACCCTGCAGCAGATCGCCGAACTGACGGCGTCCGGCTGCGACATCGTCCGGGTGGCATGCCCCAGCGCGGATGACGCCGAGGCCCTGCCGATCATCGCGAAGAAGTCCCAGATCCCGGTGATCGCGGACATCCACTTCCAGCCCAAGTACGTCTTCGCCGCCATCGACGCCGGCTGCGCCGCGGTCCGGGTGAATCCGGGAAACATCCGCAAGTTTGATGACCAGGTCAAGGAAATCGCCGCCGCCGCCAAAGACGCCGGAACCTCCATCCGGATCGGCGTCAACGCCGGCTCGCTGGATCCGCGGCTGATGGAGAAGTACGGCAAGGCCACCCCGGAAGCCCTGGTCGAATCCGCCGTCTGGGAAGCCTCGCTGTTCGAAGAACACGACTTCCACGATTTCAAGATCTCGGTCAAGCACAACGACCCGGTGGTCATGGTCCGCGCCTACGAGCTGCTGGCCGAACGCGGCGACTGGCCGCTGCACCTGGGCGTCACCGAGGCCGGCCCCGCGTTCCAGGGGACCATCAAGTCCGCCACTGCTTTCGGCGCGCTGCTCTCGCAGGGCATCGGCGACACCATCCGCGTGTCGCTCTCGGCCCCGCCGGCTGAGGAAATCAAGGTGGGCCTGCAGATCCTGCAGTCGCTGAACCTGCGCGAGCGCAAACTCGAAATCGTCTCCTGCCCGTCCTGCGGCCGCGCCCAGGTGGATGTGTACAAGCTGGCCGACGAAGTCACCGCCGGTCTTGAGGGTATGGAAGTGCCGCTGCGGGTCGCCGTCATGGGGTGCGTGGTCAACGGACCAGGTGAAGCCCGCGAAGCCGACCTGGGCGTAGCTTCCGGAAACGGAAAAGGCCAGATTTTCGTGAAGGGCCAGGTCATCAAGACTGTTCCGGAAGACCAGATTGTTGAGACACTCATTGAAGAAGCAATGAGGATTGCCGAGGAAATGGGTGACTCCGATGGCGAAAATGCTGTCAAGGGTAGCCCCGTGGTTAACGTCAGCTAGCCGAGAGGCAGCGGGTACGGCCGACGCCGTACCCGCCAATCCGCATGCCGGAATCCGGCCGCTGGAACATGCGGACACCGAGGCGCTCTGGGAACTGGTCGGCACCGATCCGGTCGCCAACGTTTTCCTGGCCGCCCACCTCGAATCCGCCGGCAGCGCCGGCCCCACCCCTTCCGGTGCCCAGATTTTGGGACTGTACGACGACGGCGCCCTCACCGGCGCCTGTTGGGCCGGGGTCAACGCGGTCCCGGTCGCGCTGGACGCCGAACAAGGCGCCCGGCTGGGGGCCCACCTGGCCGCCGGCAATCGCCGGATGTCCTCGATTTTCGGCCCCGCAGAAGGCGTGCTGGGCATCTGGTCGTCGTTCCGGCACGCGCACCCACGGGCCTTTGACGTGCGGCCCAACCAGCCGCTCATGGAGCTGCGCGGCACCCCGGAGGTAGCCGCCGACCCGCAGGTTCGGTATTCCACCGAGGACGACTATGACGTGCTGGTGCCCGCCTGCGTGGCGATGTTCGAAGAAGAAGTCGGATACTCGCCGTTGGCCGGAGGCGGCCAGCACTACCGGCAGCGCGTGGCAACCCTGATCCGCAAGGGCCACTCGCTCATCCGGCGGGACAGCCACGGGCAGGTCGTGTTCAAGGCCGAGCTGGGCAACGTCAGTGCCCAGGCCGTGCAGATCCAAGGCGTGTGGGTGAACCCGGCCTACCGCGGGCAGGGCCTCGCCGCCGGCTGCATGGCCGCCGTCGTCGAACTGTCGCGGAAGTTTGCCCCGGTCGCCAGCCTTTACGTCAACGACTACAACCACCGGGCGATGGCTGCCTATACGTCGGTCGGTTTCTCCCAGGTCGGCACCTTCGCCACCGTGTTGTTCTAGCCGCACCGTTATCCCGGCCGGTGGCCCCCGGCGCTGCTGCGGGGTCCGCGCTGACAAATTGCGGTACGCCGCCGCTGGTCGCAAGCATGCGCGCCGAGCCAGTAGATTAGAAGGCAGTTGTTTTCGCGGGCCGGTGCTGGCCCAAGCCTTGAGAAACGGATTCTTGCAGTGGTTCTTCGCCTGTCCAGCTTGTTCCTGCGCACCCTGCGCGATGACCCGGTAGACGCCGAAGTGGCCAGCCACAAGCTGCTGGTGCGCGCCGGGTACATCCGCCGCGCCGCCCCCGGCATCTACTCCTGGTTGCCGCTGGGGCTGAAAGTGCTGGCCAAGGTGGAGGCGGTCGTCCGCGAGGAGATGAGCGCGATCGGTGCCCAGGAAGTGCACTTCCCGGCGTTGCTGCCGCGTGAACCGTACGAGGCGACCAACCGCTGGACCGAATACGGCGAGGGGCTGTTCCGGCTGCAGGACCGCAAGGGTGCGGACTACCTGCTGGCACCCACGCACGAGGAAATGTTCACCCTGCTGGTCAAGGACCTGTACTCCTCGTACAAGGACCTGCCCGTCACCCTGTACCAAATCCAGAACAAGTACCGGGACGAGGCCCGCCCGCGCGCCGGGCTGCTGCGCGGCCGCGAATTCATCATGAAGGATTCCTATTCCTTTGATATTGACGACGAGGGCCTGGACATCAGCTACGACGCGCACCGCCGCGCCTACCTGCGGATCTTCGAGCGGCTCGGCCTGGAAGTGGTGACGGTCAAGGCAACCTCCGGCGCCATGGGCGGATCCAAGAGCGAGGAGTTCCTGCATCCCACCGTGGTCGGTGAGGACACATTCGTCCGTTCTCCGGGCGGCTACGCTGCGAACGTCGAGGCCGTCACCACCGTGGCGCCGGAACCTATCGACTACGTGGACGCGCCAGCTGCCGAGGTGAAGGACACTCCGGACACGCCGACCATCGAGACCCTGGTGGCTGCGGCCAACCAGTTGGCACCGCGCACGGACGCGGAATGGACTGCGGCCGATACGTTGAAGAACGTCGTCTTGGCGGTCAAACTGCCCACCGGCGAGCGGATCGTCGTGGTCATTGGGGTGCCCGGCGACCGCGCCGTCGATCTCAAGCGCGTCGAGGCGAACATCGGCGCCTTCCTGCCGATCGGCGGCGAGGTCGAGGTCGAGGCCGCCACAGAGGACGACCTGAAGCGGCACCCCGGCTTGGTCAAGGGATACATCGGGCCCGGCGAAAGCCTGGACGCCGCGGTGCTGGGAACCGAGTCCGCCACCGGTCTGCTGTATCTGGTGGATCCCCGGGTGGTGCCGGGCTCGCGCTGGATCACCGGCGCGAACCTGGACGGCAAGCACGTGTTCGGGCTGGTGGCCGGCCGCGACTTCCAGTGGGACGGCATCATCGAGTCCGTCGAGGTCCGTGAAGGTGATCCGGCGCCCGACGGTTCCGGTCCGCTGGAGGCGGCCCGCGGTATCGAAATGGGCCACATCTTCCAGCTCGGCCGCAAGTACGCCGAAGCGCTGGGACTGCAGGTCCTGGACCGCAACGGCAAACTCGCTACCGTCACGATGGGGTCCTACGGCGTCGGGGTCACCCGCGCGGTGGCGGCCCTGGCCGAGGCGAACCACGACGACAAGGGCCTGGTGTGGCCCCGCAATGTGGCCCCGGCCCACGTGCATATTGTCGCCACCGGCAAGGGCGAGGAGATCTTCGAGGCGGCCAACAAGCTGGCCGAGGAGCTGTCCGGCGCCGGCATCGAGGTCATCTACGACGACCGGCCCAAGGTCTCCCCGGGCGTGAAGTTCTCCGATGCCGAACTGATCGGTGTGCCCACCATCGTGGTGGTTGGCCGGGGATTGGCCGACGGCGTCGTCGAAATCAAGGACAGGTCCACCGGCCAGGCCGAAAACGTGCCGGTGGGCATGGCGGCCGCGCACTTGGCTGCCCTCGCCGGGAAGTGATTTCCGGACTCGAAGAACTGCAGCTGGCCACCCTCGCCCTCGTGGTGGTGGGTGGCTTTGCTGCGGGCTGGGTGGACGCTGTGGTGGGCGGCGGCGGCCTGATCCAACTGCCGGTCCTGCTCCTGGTTCCCGGGATCAGCCCGGTCCAGGCGCTGGCCACCAACAAGATGGGGTCGATTTTCGGCACCACCACCAGCGCAGTGACCTATTACCGCCGGGCGCATCCGGATCTGAAAACCGCCCTGCCGATGGCAGGCGTAGCGCTGGCCGGCAGTTTCGGCGGAGCCATTGTGGCCACCGTGCTGCCGGCCGAGGTCTTCAAACCGATCATCGTGGTGGCGCTGATCGCGGTGGCCGTGTTCACCGCGCTGCGGCCAACGGCCGGTACCTTGACGCGGCTGCGGTACCAGGGCGTCCGGCACCTGGGCGCCGCGGCGGGAATCGGTCTGGTCATCGGTTTTTATGACGGACTGATCGGGCCCGGCACCGGCTCGTTCCTGATCATCGCGATGGTGGCACTGCTGGGATACAACTTCCTGGCTTCCAGTGCCAAGGCCAAGATCGTCAACATGGCGACCAACCTGGGCGCCTTGGCCTTCTTCCTGCCGAGCGGCGCGCTGCTGTGGGGACTCGGGCTGGTGCTCGGCCTGGTCAACATGGCCGGGGGGTACGTCGGCGCGCGGATGGCCGTCACGCAGGGCAGCAAATTCATCCGGGTGGTCTTCTTGTTCGTCGTCGCCGCGTTGATTCTTAAGCTGGGCTATGACGTGCTGCAGGAGAACGTGCTCGGCCGTTGAGCAGTGCCGGCCCTAGGCTCGGGCCAACCGCTCAGGCCGGTACCGGCAAGGCATGCGCAGGCGGAAGATCCGGCAGGGTCCTGCCGGCCAGCGTGGACGCGACCCAGAGCGACCGCAGGGCGTCACTAGCCGAACGGGTCTGCAGGTAGTCCAGGGCATTGTCCACCTCGCGCGCCACCGCCCATTCGCGGGCGGTCTCCGGGTCCAGTCCTGCCGCTTCGGCCAGCTCCACGCAGCGGCGGTGCAGATGGCGGCCGGCATCGGCGGTAGACAACTCGGCGATCCGGTTCCAGAGCATCGGCGCGACGGCAAATTCGGGTTCGCCGATTAGCGGCTTGGGGTCAATGGCGGCAAAACGGTCCGGGAAGTCCAGCCGGGCCAGGATGTTCCCGTAGTGCAGGTCGCTGTGCAGCAGGACGTCGCGGTCCTCCCGCCGGCCAACGCTGCCACGGACCTGGCAGACTTCCAAGGCGCACTCCAGCAGCCAGGTGGGGAAGGGCTTGCCCAGTTCAAGCCAACGGGCCGGGAGGGTGTCCGTCCATTCTTCCGCCAAGGCCGAGACCTGGTCGAAGCTGCCTGCCGGGGCCGGGGCCGGGGCCGGGGCCAGGGCTGAAGCTGGGGCCGGGGACGGCTGCAACTGGCGCATCAGTCCGCCCCAGATGCCGACGGTGTCACCCAGCGGGACGGCCGAGAGCGGCCGGCCGGCATCGAGGCGTTCCAGCAACAGCACGAAGGGGCCGCGATCGGCCAGCAGCCGGACGGCTCCGCGGCCGTCCCAAAGCGCAAGGGCCCGGGCTTCGCCGGCGGCCTCGGGATGCGGAACAGTCAGCTTCAGGACCGCAGCAGCACCATCGGGCGCCAGCACGGGGAAGACCGCCGCGGTCTGGCCGAACCACGGGCCGCCGGGCGTAGCTTGTAGATTCCAGTCCCGCATGATCCCGGCATAAAGGTCGTTGAAGCCTCGCAGCCAGTCCCGGCCTGCAGCAGATCCGGCCGCGCTGCGGCGCAGCCCCGGGGGCAGGTCTACGTCGGCGTTCACGGGGCAGTGGTGGGAGCGGCCCGCAGCTCGTCGTCCAGGCCCGGTGCCGGCAGCACCTCGCCGGCTGACGCGGCGAGTTCCGTGGCAGCCTCGGCGAACCCGGCCACCGCGTGTTCCCGCACTGTTCCATCGCTGAGCGCGACCAGGTCGGCCAGTGGGGCGAGGGCGGCGGCTTCGGCATCCTCCAGCGCGGGAAGCGGGTCGCTGGCGAACTCGTCGCCCAAGGGGTAGGCCGGTTCGGGCAACGGCAGGTCGAGGCACTCGGCCACTGCCAGCGATCGCCAGTGTTCCGCGGAGTCGGTATGGGCGGCGAGCCTGGCCGCGGCGGCCGCACGGTCCGCGCCGGCCAGGTGCGGCAGCACGGTTTCATAGGCGTAGGCCAGGCGCTCCTGGCTGAGGACGACGACGGCGATGGCTTCCGCCGTCGTGGGCGAGGCGGGCGTTGCCGGCCCGCTTTCGTCCTCCGTGGGCGCCTCAGCAGGACAACCGGTGGGTTCCAGCGGTATTTCCGGATCTTCCCACGGTGGCGCCACCGCGGTTCCTCCCGGCAGCGTCTGCGCTTGGGCGTAGAGGGATGCACCGATCGAGGCGAGTAGCCGGGCGAGTCCTGGGTCAGTCTCGCGGGCGTCGGCGAGCAAGCTGCCGGCCAGTTCGGCCAGATCCTCGGCTCCGGGCTGTTGGGGGGCCGGCGGTGCGTCGGGGCCGGCGGCGGACGGAACCTCGGTGGTTTCAGCGGCCGCCGGGGAGCCGGAGGGCCACGACGTGGTCAGCGTCAGCAGGTCGGCCTGGCTGCGGAGCAGGGCAGCGGTGGGGGAGTCGCCGTCGTCGTGCTTCTCAAAGGCAGCCGCCAGGCCCTCAAGCCCTGCCAAGGCGTCCAAGCGCGCCTGCTCCGTGGTGCTCGGCGGCGGAGCCGACGCGGTGATGCTCGCCACCACGGTCCCGGTGCTGACCACGAGCGCAGCGGTCAACAACAGCAGCGGCACCCGGCGCCAGGCCCGGGATAGCGTGGCTGGTCCGCCGTCCCGGCGCCTTGAAGTAGATCCCACAACTGATGATGATGTCACGGGTTTGGCGTCCGCTGCACCGGCGGGGGCAGTTGCTGGCGGCGGGAGGCCACCACTCACGGTAAAGTCGCTAGTCTAGAAGTCAGACTCACCAGAACAGGGAGACAGCATGGCCCAGCGGCGCAATCAAGGCGGCGTGCCCACTACCGGAGGGAAATCCGGTACCGACACGATCGCGGAAGCCGCACGCCTGAAAGAGCTGCTGGAACAGGCCGTGGAATCCCACGGATTGTTCCTCGAGGACGTTGAGATCCGGGTTGCCGGAGCCCTCCGCACCGTACATGTCATCGTCGACCTGCCCGAGGACCAGACGGGCGGCGTCGGGCTGGACGCCATCGCCGAAGTTTCACAGACGCTCTCCAAGACTCTGGATGAGGACCCGCAGGACGACGGCCGGCCCTACAGCCTGGAGGTCTCTTCGCCAGGCCTAAGCCGGCCGCTGACGCAGCCGCGCCATTGGCGCCGGAACGTGGGCAGACTGGTCAAGGTCAAGCTGGTGGCCGGTGAGGACTTCACCGGCCGCGTGCTGGACGTAGGCGCCGACGGCGTGACCATGCGGCCGGAAGAAGCCCCGAAAAAGGGCATGAAGCCCCGCCCCGGGGAACCGGTCCAGGTGGAGTTCGCGAACATTCGCTCCGGCAAGGTGGAAGTGGAGTTTGCGCGGTTGGACGAAGAAGAAGTACTGGAAAAACTGTCTGCCGAGACCAACGGCGAGCTGGAGAACGAGGAGGAGGCCTGAGATGGATATCGATATGAGCGCCCTGCGGCTGCTTGAGCGCGAACGCGAAATTCCGCTGGACCTGCTGATCCCCACCATCGAGCAGGCTCTGCTGGTGGCCTATCACAAGTCTCCGGGCTCGATCGAGCGTGCCCGCGCCGAGCTGGACCGGAAAAGCGGACATGTGACCATCTGGGCCGCAGAGGTGGACGACGACGGCACCGTGGTGGGCGAGTTCGACGATACGCCCAGCGGGTTCGGCCGGATCGCCGCGAGCACTGCGCGCCAGATCATCCTGCAACGCCTGCGCGACGCCGAGGACGACAACGTGCTGGGCGCATTCCGCGGCAAGGAGGGCGAACTGGTCTCCGGTTTGATCCAGCAGGGCCACAACCCGCACATGGTCCAGGTGGATCTGGGAACCGTGGAAGCGCTGCTCCCGCCGCCCGAGCAGGTGCCGGGGGAGAGCTACCAGCACGGCACCCGGCTGCGGGCCTACGTGGTGGATGTCCACCGCGGCATGAAGGGACCGTCGATCACGTTGTCCCGTTCACACCCCGGGCTGGTGCGCAAGCTTTTCGAACTCGAGGTTCCCGAGATTGCGGACAAGAGCGTGGAGATCGTGGCCCTGGCCCGCGAGGCCGGACACCGCACCAAGATCGCCGTCAAGGCCAATGTGCCCGGACTGAACGCCAAGGGCGCCTGCATCGGCGAGATGGGCTCGCGCGTGCGCGCCGTGATGACCGAGCTGCACGACGAGAAGATCGACATTGTTGACTTCAGCGAGGATCCTGCGACGTTCATCGCCAGTGCGCTGTCGCCGTCGCGGGTCAGCTCGGTGACCATCACCGATGCCGATACCCGCTCCGCCCGCGTGGTGGTACCGGATTACCAGCTCTCGCTGGCCATCGGCAAGGAAGGCCAGAACGCCCGGCTTGCCGCTAAACTGACGGGCTGGCGGATCGATATCGTCTCGGACGCCGCCACCGCGGAACAGCGGCGGTAGAAGCGAAGACCCACCAGGCCACGCGCCTGAAACACGCTCGGTTCGTTGGCCGGGCACTGGAAGCGGTAGAATATCCATGGCCGGGTTTCCCGACAGTCACAAACCCATGCAGCAGCGTGCCCTCGAGGCCGCGCCGCCCCAGCGGACCTGCATTGGCTGCCGGCGCCGGGAAGATCAGGCCGTTCTGCTGCGGCTGGCAGTCGAGGAAATTGGTGGCGTTGCCACCGTCGTCGTCGATCCTGTCCGCCGCAGGCCCGGACGCGGTGCCTGGATGCACCGCGAACCGGAATGCGTGGAACTGGCAGTCAAGCGGCATGCCTTCGGCAGGGCCTTCCGGGCCAAAGTCGACAGCAGCGCCGTTGTAGACCAGCTCCGTGCTCACGACGAGGCCGCCACGGCGGGACCTCGTCACACCAACCGTCCAACCTGAAAGCGGGTCAGAAAACTGATGGAAACCCGATGAGTGCCAAGTGATGAGTACTTCATTGTGCTCCGCCCGCGGTATTTCAGCCGATTCTGCTGAAAGCCGCAGCAAGAAATAGACGGTTCGTGCCCGGCAGCCCTGCCTCGTGCGGACCGAGACAGGAGAAATGTGGCCAAGGTCCGCGTACACGAGCTGGCAAAAGAGCTCGGTATTACCTCGAAAGACGCAGTGTCCAAACTGCAGGAACTGGGCGAATTCGTCCGTTCCGCCTCATCCACCATTGAGGCACCCGTCGTGAAGAAGCTTCGCGACGCATTCCCCGCCGCCGCTCCGAAGAGCGAGCAGGCGGCCCCCAAGGCAGCTCCCAAGCCTGGCGCGAAGCCTGCTGCGAAGGCAGCACCGGAAGCCCCGGCTGCAACACCGGCGACTCCTGCCCCGGCTCCGGCAGCACCGGCCCCGGCTCCGGCCGCAGAACCGGCCAAGCCCGCCCCGGCAGCTCCTGCTGCCGAAGCACCGGCTGAAGCTCCGGCGGCCAAGCCCGCATCCGCTGCACCCCGTCCCGGCGGCACCGCCGCTGCGCGCCCGGGTGCCCCGCGCCCCGGTGGCCCGCGTCCGGGCAACAACCCGTTTGCCACCTCGCAGGGCATGCCCCGCGGCCGTGGCGGCGACCGCGATGCCGAGCGCGCACCGCGTCCGGGCAACAACCCGTTTGCCACCTCGCAGGGCATGCCGCGCCCGGGTGGGCCGCGTCCTGCCGCAGGCCAGGGTGGCCCGCGTCCGGCCGCACCCCGTCCCGGCGCAGCCGCACCCCGTCCCGGTGCTCCGCGCCCCGGTGCACCCCGTCCGGGTGCTCCGCGTCCCGGCGGCGCCGGCGGCTCCCGCCCGACGCCCGGCATGATGCCTAACCGCACCGAGCGCCCGGCCCCGGCCGGCCGCGGTGGTGCTCCCGGCCGTCCGGGTGCCCCGGGCGGCGCTCCGGGCCGTCCCGGTGCCGGCGGACCGCCGGCCGGCGGTGGCTTCGGCAAGGGCGGCCGCGGTCGCGGCGGTACCCAGGGTGCCTTTGGCAAGGGAGGCGCCGGTCGCGGCAAGCAGCGCAAGTCGAAGCGCGCCAAGCGCCAGGAACTGGAGCAGATGAGCGCACCGTCGCTGGGCGGTGTCTCGGTACCCCGCGGCGACGGCAACACCGTTGTCCGGCTGCGCCGCGGCTCCTCCATCACCGATTTCGCCGACAAGATCGAAGCGAATCCGGCAGCACTGGTCACCGTGCTGTTCCACCTTGGCGAGATGGCCACGGCCACCCAGTCCTTGGACGAAGACACCTTCGAACTGCTGGGCGTGGAACTGGGCTACAAGATCCAGGTTGTCTCCCCGGAGGACGAAGAGCGCGAACTGCTTGACTCGTTCGACATCGACCTCGACGCAGAGCTTGAGGCCGAAGGCGAAGATGACCTGGAGAAGCGGCCGGCCGTTGTTACGGTCATGGGCCACGTCGACCACGGTAAGACGCGACTGCTGGATGCCATCCGCAACACCCAGGTCGGTGAAGGCGAGCACGGCGGCATCACCCAGCACATCGGTGCCTACCAGATCGATTTCCAGCACGACGACCGTGATCGCAAGATCACCTTCATCGACACCCCGGGTCACGAGGCGTTCACCGCCATGCGTGCCCGCGGCGCGAAGGTCACCGACATCGCCATCCTGGTGGTGGCCGCGGACGACGGCGTCATGCCGCAGACCGTGGAAGCCTTGAACCACGCCCAGGCGGCCGACGTGCCGATCGTCGTCGCGGTGAACAAGATCGACAAGGACGGCGCCAACCCGGAGAAGATCCGTGGCCAGCTGACCGAGTACGGCCTGGTTCCCGAGGAATACGGTGGCGACACCATGTTCGTTGACGTGTCGGCCCGCGAGAGCCTGCACATCGACGACCTGCTCTCGGCCGTGCTGCTGACCGCGGATGCTGCGCTGGACCTGCGGGCCAACCCGAACAAGGACGCCCGCGGCATCGCGATCGAGGCGAACCTGGACAAGGGCCGCGGTGCGGTCGCAACCGTGCTGGTCCAGTCCGGAACGCTGCGGGTGGGCGACGCGATCGTTGCCGGCAGCGCCCACGGCCGTGTGCGTGCCATGTTCGACGAGGACGGCGCGTCCGTCACCGAAGCCGAACCGTCGCGTCCGGTCCAGGTGCTGGGTCTGTCCACGGTGCCGCGCGCCGGCGACACCTTCCTGGTGACCGACGACGAGCGTACCGCCCGCCAGATTGCCGAGAAGCGCGAAGCCGCTGACCGCAACGCTGCGCTGGCCAAGCGCCGCAAGCGCATCAGCCTGGAAGACTTCGACAAGGCTGTGGCCGAGGGCAAGGTCGACACCCTCAACCTCATCCTCAAGGGCGACGTGTCCGGTGCCGTGGAGGCGCTGGAAGACTCGCTGCTCAAGATCGATGTGGGCGAGGACGTCCAGCTCCGGGTCATCCACCGCGGCGTCGGTGCGATCACGCAGAACGACGTCAACCTGGCGACCGTGGACAACGCGATCATCATCGGCTTCAACGTGAAGCCGGCCGAGCGGGTGGCGGAACTGGCCGAGCGCGAAGGCGTGGACATGCGCTTCTACTCGGTCATCTACGCGGCCATTGATGACATTGAGCTGGCGCTCAAGGGCATGCTGAAGCCGGAGTACGAAGAGGCGCAGCTTGGCACCGCCGAGATCCGCGAGATTTTCCGTTCCTCCAAGTTCGGAAACATCGCCGGCTCCATCGTCCGCTCGGGCACGATCCGCCGTAATTCCAAGGCGCGGGTCAGCCGGGACGGCAAGGTCATCGGTGACAACCTCACCGTCGACTCGCTGAAGCGGTTCAAGGACGACGCGACCGAGGTCCGCGAAGGATTCGAATGTGGTATCGGACTTGGGTCGTTCAACGACCTCAAGGAAGGCGACATCATCGAGACCTTCGAAATGCGCGAAAAGCCGCGCGTCTAGCAGTCGGCTTGCAGCGGGCGTCTGGTGGCATCGCCGCCGGGCGCCCGCTCTTCCGCCATCATCATCAGAATTGAGGAGGGGTTATGGCAGACCCAGCACGCGCCGCCAAAATGGCCGACCGGATCAAGGTCGTGGTGGCCCAAGCGCTTGAGCGCCGGGTCAAGGACCCACGCCTCGGGTTTGTGACCATCACTGACGCCCGGGTGACCAACGACCTGCAGCACGCCACCGTCTACTACACGGTCTTCGGCACCGACGAAGAGCAGGATGGCACCCGCAAGGCGCTGGAATCCGCCAAGGGCATCCTGCGGGCGGAAGTGGGCCGCAACATCACCGCACGGCTGACGCCCACGCTGGAGTTCGTCCCGGACGAAATCCCGGTCAACGCCAGCCATCTGGAGGAACTGTTGCGCACCGCAAAGGCCAAGGACGCCGAAGTGGCAGCGATGGCCGAAGGAGCCGCCTTTGCCGGCGGCGAAGATCCGTACCGCAAGCCCGCCGACGAAGACGAGGACGAGTCGGCCCGCGGGCCGCGCCCGGAGTAACCAACCACTGCACGACGACGGTGGGCCACCTGCTGCACGCGGGTGGCCCACCGTTGTCTTTTATGCCGCTGAGGGCCGTCAGCGCAGCTTGATCTTGAGGATCTTTCCAGCCGGGGGTGTTTGACCGGTGAAATCGGGCAAGGCTTGCGTCGTGGCGTAGAGCCGGTTGTCGTGAATCTCGAGTGCACCGGGGGCAGTCGCCTCAAGGAATGTCCGAGGCTTGTGGTACCCCTTCTTCACCACGGAAATCTTGTTGCCGAACATCTCCGCCACGTAGATGTCGCCCCGCGAACTGACGGCCAGGTTCGTGGCGCCGGAGAAGCCGCTGGCCAGCTGTACCACCTTGCCGGATCCGGAGTGGACCTTATACACCCGGCCCAGCGCACCAATGCTCCCGTCTTCCGGTCCGCCCGGCAGCGACGTGACGTACAACCAGCCGTGCTTGCCAAACTCCACATCGGTGGGCACCGGCTCCAGGTAGTACTTCTCGCCAACCACGCAGTCCGGCAGGCCCATGCCCGCGGCCATGACTGCGGTGATGCGGACGGAGGTCGCCGGCAGTACCGCCACGGTGCTGACCCGCTTGCTGCGCTTGTCCACCCTCAGGATCGCGTTGGCGCCGGCGTCGGCCACGTAAATGCTGCGCTTGTCGACGGCGGTTGCGTAGACATGGGAGTCAACCTGGCCTTTGTACTTCCCCGGGATTCCTTCGGGGATCTGGTCCAGGCACCGTTGATCCCGGACATTGCGGAACCCGTAGGTGATCCGGCCGTCCGGGTTCCGCTTGGCCTCATAGGCGGCGATGTCCGCGATCTTCTTCGGCGAGGCCTTGCGGTGATTTTCCAGCGACTTGATCCACTGTTCGTTCGGCTGGCCGTCCATACCGCCGGCGCCTTCCGAGAAGTAGACGGTGTCCTTGTAGAGGGAGACGGATCCGACTTCGGGACCGCCGGAACTGTGCAACACTTTGGGGTCGCCGTTCGACTTGACCTTGTTCAAGATGCCGGCGAAGTTTTGGGTTACGTAGAGTCCGTGCCGGCCAGCAGCAAGGCTCAAGGGGGACAGCAAGCCGTCGGCAAGCGTGGCGGTCGCGGGTGGTTTGTGGCTGTTGCGGTCGGCGGACGATGCCGGCGCCAAGCCAGTGCTGAGCGACAAGCCGAGCACCAAGGGCAGGGCAAGATAGAGTCTTCTTTTGTTCACGGATGAGCTCCTATAAGAAGCCGCGGGGCACCTCAGATGTCTCGCAGTTCGGTGGAATGACTGGAGTAAAGCGCAAGTGATGCCAAAAAAGGCGACTGTGCCCAGCCTGTTGTTTCCCCCTGCTGATGTTCCCCTCAGGCCGAGTGCGGCACGCAGTGAGGTCAAGCTATTCCGGCCGACGGGGGCTGTCAACGATTCATGCTTTAAACCCGGAGAACCGACCCGCACCCGGGACGCCATATACTGAAAGGCGTGACTTCTGGCCTGCTCCACTCTGGACTGATACTTGTCGACAAGCCGCAGGGGTGGACCAGCCATGACGTGGTTGGGCGCATGCGCCGGCTGTCCGGAACGCGAAAAGTCGGCCATGCCGGCACCCTTGACCCTATGGCCACCGGCGTCCTGGTGATCGGTGTCAACAAGGCAACGCGACTGCTGACCTACATAGTCGGTGCCAGCAAAACGTATGACGCGACCATCCGCCTGGGCCAGTCGACGGTAACTGACGACGCCGAAGGCGATATCACTGCAGAAACCATCGCCGCGGCCGTGACTGAACAACAAATCCGTGATGGCGTCGCCGCGCTGACCGGTGACATCCAGCAGGTACCAAGCAGTGTCTCGGCCATCAAGGTCAACGGCCAGCGGTCCTATGCCCGTGTCCGTTCCGGCCAGGAGGTGTCGCTGCCGGCGCGGCCGGTCACCATCCACCGGTTCGAGATCCACGGTATCCGGCGGGAGCGCGGCGGGAAGGTGCAGGATGTGGACGTGACCGTCGAATGCTCGTCGGGCACCTATATCCGTGCCCTGGCGCGCGACCTCGGGGAGCATTTGGGGGTCGGCGGTCATTTGACCGCGCTGCGCCGGACCCGGGTGGGGCCGTTTCGGATTGAAGACGCAGCTACCCTGGAACAGTTGGCAGACAACCTTCAGCTGACGGCCCTTAATGAGGCCGCCCGGGAGCTGTTCCCAGCCCGTGAACTCAGTGCCGCGGAAGCCGACGACGTCTCGCACGGCCGGCGGATTCCGGCCGGGGGAGCCGCCGGCGCTACCGCGGCGTTCGCCCCGGACGGGTCGCTGGTAGCGCTGCTGGAGGACACCGATTCGCAAGCCAAGCCGCTGCTCGTCTTCGCACCGGGAAACGAGGCGGCAGACAAATGATGTTCGACGGATTCTTCATTGCAGGCATCGTGGTGACGTTGCTGGCGGCCGTTATCTGCGTGGTCGCGGCCATCCTGAAGCACGGTCCGAATGACATTACGATCCTCTCGCTGGCCGCGGTGGAGTTGTTTCTGCTGGTCTACGCCGTGGCCGGCATCATCCGGCAGGCTTCCGGAGAAAACGTCGCCGGGGAGACCTGGGAATTCTGGGGCTATCTGATCACCGCGCTGCTGGTGCCGGTGGCGGCCTTCTGGTGGTCGATCACTGACCGCAGCCGGTGGAGCAATCTGGTGCTGGGCGCCGCCGCCGTGACGGTCTTCGTGATGTTGGTAAGGATGGAACAGATTTGGGACGGACCAATCGTCGTATGAACACGGGCAGGGAGCAACAGCAAGTCCAGCGGGGGCAGGACACCAACGAGGTGGCACGCCGGGCCACCGGTTTCGGCCGCCTGCTGGTGGCCGTCTACGGTGTCTTTGCGCTGTCCGCCACCGCGCGGGCGGGATACCAGATCGCCACCAAGTTCGACGAAGCCCCGGTGGCCTACCTGCTTTCCGCCTTCGCCGCCCTGGTGTACATCCTGGCGACCATTACGCTGGCCAAGTCCGGGATCCGCTCCTACTGGCTGTCCGTGGCCGCGGTGGGCATCGAACTCCTGGGCGTCGTCGCCGTGGGACTCCTCAGCCTGCTGGACCCGGAACTGCTGCCGCAGGACACCGTGTGGTCCGGCTTTGGCCAAGGCTACGGCTATGTCCCGTTGCTGCTACCAGTGATCGGTCTCTGGTGGCTCTGGTTGCACCGACCGGGCGCCGGGCAGAAGCCCGCGGAAGATCGTCCATAATGGAAGGGGCCCGGCGCGGGGCCGCAACCGCTCAAGGCCCAATCAACGAGGAGTTCACTGTGCACTACTGGAAAGACCTGGCCGACGTACCCCGTGGCTTTGGTCCATCAGTGGTGACACTGGGCAACTTCGACGGCGTGCACCGCGGCCACCAGCAGGTGCTGCGCCGGCTGGTGGAGACGGCTGCCGACCGCGAGGCGCAGGCCGTCGCCATCTCCTTTGACCCGCATCCCTCACAGGTGCACCGGCCGGACGCGGCCCCGCAGCTGATCATGGGGCTGGAAGACCGCGTCGAGGCATTGGCAGCCAGCGGTCTGGACGGCCTGCTGATGATGACCTACACGCTGGAACTGGCCGGCGAGACCCCCGAGCAATTTGTCCGCAACGTTTTCGTCGAGACCCTGGGCGCAACGGCCGTGGTGATCGGACACGATACGCGCTTCGGCAAGGACAACGCCGGCGATGTCAGCACCATGCAGGAACTCGGGCGGCAATTCGGATTCGCCGTCGAGGTCGTTGAGGAATACGAAGCAGATGCGGATGGCGGCTCCGACGGCAGCCGGCGCTGCTCGTCGTCGTGGGTGCGCGAGGCACTGGCCGCCGGCGATGTGGCCATGGCAGCCGAGGTGCTGGGACGGACCCACCGGATGCGCGGCGAGGTGGTGCACGGCGACGCCCGCGGGCGCGAACTCGGCTTTCCCACTGCCAACCTCTCGAAGCATTCCTCCGGGCTGATCCCGGCCGACGGCGTGTACGCCGGCTGGCTCGTGGATGAGCGCGGCACCAGATGGCCGGCCGCCATCTCGGTGGGCTCGAACCCCACGTTCGAAGGTGCCAGCCGCCGGGTTGAGGCGCACGTCATTGACCGGCCGGAGGACAGCACCGACGACTTCGATCTTTACGGCCAGCAGGTCGTGGTCGAATTCGTGCAGCGACTCCGCGGCATGGTGGCCTACACCGGCCCCGAGGCGTTGATCGCCCAGATGCACGACGACGTGGCGCGTACGCGCAGCCTGCTTTCGACAGACTGAGTCCGCAACAGGTAAACTTGCCGGTGGATTCGGCTGCGGTCCGTGGCGGCTGTATCCCTCTGTGCTCGGCGTCCGGCAGTCTCTGGCTGCCGGCGGATGGTACGGAGCCCCCGGCAGCGAAGTGCTGACTCGGGCCTCACGGCACAACTTCTAGGAGTTATTGTGGCATTGGACGCCGCGCTCAAGCAGGAAATCATCAAGGAATACGCCACGCACGAGGGCGACACGGGTTCCCCCGAGGTACAGATCGCTGTTCTGTCCCGTCGCATCTCCGACCTGACCGAACACCTGAAGATGCACAAGCACGACCACCACACCCGCCGCGGCCTGATGGCCCTGGTTGGCCGTCGCCGTCGTATGCTCACCTACCTGCGTGAAACCGACATTACGCGCTACCGTTCGCTCATCGAGCGCCTCGGCCTGCGCCGCTAGTCAGTGAAGGAGGCGGCTCTTCCGTTCATCGCAACAAGCGAACAGAAGAGCCGCTTTTTTCCTACCTCGCCCTACCGGCGCGGTAGGAGACGGCCAGCGGGACACCGCTGGGCGATAACTACATCAACTGGAGACTTCCGGTATCGCGGCATTCGCGGTCCTCGGTAGTGGCTTCCGGGACGTCCCTTGGACAGCCCGTAGGTCTCGATCGAAGACCGGGTGGCGTACAGGCAGGCGGGCCGTGCAACGGCCGGCAGGTCTGGGCAGATACCGGCAGCCTCCGCTCACTCGAAGAAACGGAGGTGACTCTCTTGGAGGGTCCCGAAATTCAGTTCTCAGAAGCGGTCATTGACAACGGCCGCTTCGGCCAGCGCGTGATCCGGTTTGAAACCGGCCGTGTTGCCCAGCAGGCGGCCGGCTCGGCGATGGTCTACATCGACGAAGACACCGCCCTGCTCTCCGCCACGACGGCGGGCAAGTCGCCGCGCGAAGGCTTCGACTTCTTCCCGCTGACCGTCGATGTGGAAGAGCGCATGTACGCCGCCGGCCGCATCCCGGGCTCGTTCTTCCGCCGCGAAGGCCGTCCGTCCACGGAAGCGATCCTGGCCTGCCGCCTAATGGACCGTCCGCTGCGTCCGGCCTTCGTCAAGGGGCTGCGCAACGAGGTCCAGATCGTGGTCACCGTGCTGGCGATCAACCCGGACGTGCTGTACGACGTCGTGGCAATCAACGCCTCGTCCATGTCCACCCAGCTGTCCGGCCTGCCCTTCTCCGGTCCGATCGGCGGCGTCCGCGTGGCGCTGGTGGACGGCCAGTGGGTGGCCTTCCCGAAGCACTCCGAGCTGGAACGCGCCGTGTTCAGCATGGTCGTGGCCGGCCGCATTGCCGGTGACGACGTCGCGATCATGATGGTCGAGGCCGAGGCAACCGACAACGCCTGGAACCTGATCAAGGACGAGGGCGCCACCGCCCCGACCGAAGAGGTTGTGGCCGAGGGCCTGGAGGCGTCCAAGCCGTTCATCCGCGCGCTCTGCGACGCCCAGTCCGATCTCGCCGCGCGGGCCGCCAAGCCGACCGTCGAGTTCCCGATCTTCCGGGACTACGAGGACGACGTCTTCGCCGCCGTCGAGTCCGCCGCCGCTGCCAAGCTGACCGAGATCTTCTCGATCGCCGACAAGCAGGAGCGCAACGACGCCGCCGACGCCTTCAAGGCCGAGGTCCTGGCTCAGCTCGCCGGCACCGAGACCGCCGAATTCGCCGGCCGGGAGAAGGAAATCTCCGCAGCCTTCAACTCGGTGACCAAGAAGGTCGTGCGCCAGCGCATCCTGACCGACCAGGTCCGCATCGACGGCCGCGGCCTCAGCGACATCCGCAAGCTCACCGCTGAAGTGGAAGTCCTGCCCCGCGTCCACGGTTCGGCCATCTTCGAGCGCGGCGAAACCCAGATCCTGGGCGTCACCACCTTGAACATGCTGAAGATGGAACAGCAGATCGATTCGCTGTCGCCGGTCACCCGCAAGCGCTACATGCACAACTACAACTTCCCGCCGTACTCCACCGGTGAAACCGGCCGTGTGGGTTCGCCGAAGCGCCGCGAAATCGGCCACGGCGCACTGGCGGAGCGTGCCTTGGTTCCGGTGCTTCCCTCGCGTGAAGAATTCCCGTACGCCATCCGCCAGGTCTCGGAAGCCCTCAGCTCCAACGGCTCCACCTCGATGGGCTCGGTCTGCGCCTCCACGCTGTCCATGCTCAACGCCGGTGTGCCGCTGAAGGCTCCGGTGGCCGGTATCGCCATGGGCCTGGTCTCCGACCAGGTGAACGGCGAAACCCGCTACGCCGCGCTGACGGACATCCTGGGCGCAGAGGACGCGTTCGGCGACATGGACTTCAAGGTCGCCGGTACCTCGGAGTTCGTCACGGCCATCCAGCTGGACACCAAGCTCGACGGAATCCCGGCCTCCGTGCTGGCCGCCGCGCTGAAGCAGGCCCGCGAGGCCCGGCTGCACATCCTCGGCGTAATCAACGCCGCGATCGACCGTCCGGACGAAATGAGCGAATTCGCCCCGCGGATCATCTCGGTCAAGATCCCCGTGGACAAGATCGGCGAGGTCATTGGCCCCAAGGGCAAGATGATCAACCAGATCCAGGAAGACACCGGCGCGGACATCTCCATCGAAGATGACGGCACGGTCCTGATCGGCGCCACCGACGGTACGGCCGCCGAGGCTGCCCGCGCGGCAGTGAACGCGATCGCCAACCCGCAGGTCCCCGAGGTGGGCGAGCGGTACCTGGGCACGGTCGTGAAGACCACCACCTTCGGTGCGTTCGTGTCGCTGACCCCGGGCAAGGACGGGCTGCTGCACATCTCCGAGCTGCGCAAGCTGGCCGGCGGCAAGCGGGTGGACAACGTCGACGACGTGGTGTCGGTGGGCCAAAAGGTCCAGGTCGAGATCACCAAGATCGACGACCGCGGCAAGTTGTCGCTGGCTCCGGTGGTCGCCGAGGAGGCTGCAGCTGAAGAAGCGGCAGCCGAAGAGGCCGCGGCCGAGTAAGTATGGCCGTTGTCGCCCTGCCGCTGGCCGGCAGCATGCAGCATGCCGATGCCACCGAGCTCGGCGGGTCTGACCCGACGCTGATCCACGGCGAACCGGGCGGCGCCATCGTGCGCCGCTCGGTGCTGCCCGGCGGAGTGCGGGTGCTGACCGAAGCAATGCCCGGCCAACGGTCGGCGACGATTGGTTTCTGGGTCGGTGTCGGTTCGCGGGATGAAGCCGCGGGCCAACACGGCTCGACCCACTTCCTGGAGCATTTGCTCTTCAAGGGCACCAAACGCCGCACCGCATTGGACATCGCGTCCGCTTTTGACGAAGTCGGCGGCGAATCGAATGCGGCCACGGCCAAGGAAAGTACCTGCTACTACGCCCGGGTCCTCGATTCGGACCTGCCGATGGCCATCGACGTCATCGCTGACATGATCACGTCCGCGGTCTTGGATCCGCAGGAACTCGAGCAGGAACGCGGAGTCATCCTCGAAGAGATCGCCATGGACAATGACGATCCCGCGGATGTGAGCCACGAAAAATTTGTTGAGGCAGTGCTCGGCGGGCATCCGCTGGGCCGGCCGATCGGTGGCACCCCCGAAGCGATCAAAGCCGTGGCCCGCGACTCGGTCTGGTCCCATTACCAGCGCTACTACCGGCCGGATGAGCTGGTGGTGACCGCGGCCGGCGGGCTGGACCACGACACGGTGTGCACCCAGGTGCTCGCCGCGCTGGAAGCTGCCGGCTGGCACCTTGAACCCGGCGCCGTGCCGGTGCCGCGGCGGCAGACCGCCGCAGCAGCCGTCACCCCGGTGGCCGGCACCTATGTGCACCGCCGTCCGGTGGAGCAGGCGAACATCGTGATGGGCTGCCCGTCCATCAACGCCACCGATGAACGCCGCTTCGTGATGAGCGTGCTGAACGCGGTGCTGGGCGGCGGCATGTCCTCCCGGCTGTTCCAGGAGATCCGGGAGAAGCGCGGACTGGCCTACGCCACCTATTCCTTCTCCGGCGCATACGCCGACGCCGGCTACTTCGGCATGTACGCCGGGTGTTCCCCGGCCAAGACCGGCCAAGTGATCGACTTGCTCGGTGCCGAACTGGACCGGCTTGCGGCAGACGGCATTACCGCCGACGAGCTGCGCCGCGCCGTCGGCCAACTGTCCGGCGGCATTGTGATGGCGTTGGAGGACAGCGGCTCAAGGATGTCGCGGCTGGGCCGCGCCGAGCTGGTCTCCGGGGAGTTCCTGGATATCGACGAGTCGCTCGCCCGGATCAAGGCGGTCACCGTGGAGCAGGTCCGCGAACTCGCGGCCGAATTGGCGGCCGCGCCCCGAGTCATCACCGTCGTCGGTCCCTTCCACTCGGCGCAGGATTTCGGCCGCTGAGCGAACGGTCCGGGACTGTGCGTCCCACGGCACTTAGACTGCAGAGGATCTGTGCGTGACTCCGGTCACGTAAATACTACCTCTGGAGAAAAAACACGTGGAAGACGTCTCTGATTTCCTCGCTGATGTCAGCAGTATTGTGTGGGGGCCCTACCTGCTCATCCCTCTGCTGCTGGGCACCGGACTCTACCTGACATTTCGGCTGGGCGGGCTGCAGTTCATCAAATTGGCCGCTGCGCTCCGGCTGGGCCTGCTCAAGCGCCGGGACGCCGGCGCCGAAGGGGACATCTCACAGTTCCAGGCCCTGACGACGGCGCTGGCCGCCACCGTGGGCACCGGCAACATCGTCGGCGTAGCCACCGCAATCGGCATCGGCGGGCCCGGTGCGCTGTTCTGGATGTGGGTCACCGGTCTGCTGGGCATGGCGTCGAAATACGGTGAAGCCTTCTTGGGCGTCAGGTACCGCAGGACCGATTCTGCCGGCGAAAAGTCGGGCGGCCCGCAGTACTACCTTGAGCACGGCATCAAGAACGGCTTTGGCAAGTTCCTGGCCCTGATGTTCGCCGTCTGCGCGTTCATCGCCTCGTTCGGCATCGGCAACATGACCCAGGGCAACTCGATCGCCTCCAACGTCGAGCACAGCTGGAGCGTGCCGACCTGGGTGACGGGACTCGTGCTGACCGTGCTGGCCCTGGTCGTGCTGGTGGGCGGAATTAAATCCATCGGCCGGGTGACCGCCGGTTTCGTCCCGGTCATGATCATCTTCTACGTGCTCGGCGCCCTCTACATCCTGCTGGCCAACCTCAGCGCATTGCCCGCTGCCCTCGGCCAGATCTTCACGGACGCCTTCACCGGCACATCCGCCGTCGGCGGGTTCGCTGGCTCAGCCATCATCATCGCCGTGCAGTTCGGCGTCGCCCGCGGTATTTTCTCCAATGAGTCGGGCATGGGCTCGGCCGCCATCGCCGCCGCCGCCGCCCAGACCACGCACCCGGTGCGCCAGGGGTTGGTGTCGATGACGCAGACCTTCATCGACACCATCATCGTGGTCACCTGTACCGGTCTGGTCATCATCACCACCGGCACGTGGAAGGAAATCGACCCCGAAACCGGCGAACAAGTCTCCGCCGCACTGATGACCGGACAGGCATTCATGCATGGACTGCCAGGCCAGTGGGGCCACTGGATTGTCACCCTTGGCCTGGTGATGTTCGCGTTCTCCACGATTCTGGGCTGGTCCTACTACGGTGAGCGCAATGCCGAACGTCTGTTCGGGCGCCGCGCGGTCACCCCTTTCCGCGTGGTCTTCGCCCTGGTTGTCTACATCGGCTGCACCGTGCCGCTGTCGGTGGTGTGGAACTTCTCCGACGTGATGAACGGCCTGATGGCGTTGCCCAACCTGGTGGGGTTGTTGATTCTGTCCGGAGTCATCGCCCGCGAGACACGCCATTACCTGAAGCATGATCCGAAGCTGGAGGCCAGCAAGGAAGAAATTGAGGCCTTCATGGCCGAACGGCCCGGCTGGGACGAATGGAAGGCCGGCGACGAAATCGGATCCTCGCACGCCGACCGCACCCGCAGCAGGGCAGAACCCGAGGCAGACAGGGTCTAGCCCGTCCCTTCACCGCACGTGTAAGTGGCAGCGGCCGGAGCCCGTCAGGGCCCCGGCCGCTGCCATACCAACCAGGAATCAGACCACGTAGAAAACGTGTCGACGAGGGGGCCCCTTAACCGCCGGCAAACGGCTTAACCGCCGGCAAACGGCTTAACCGCCGGCAAACGGCTTAGCCGCCGGCAAACGGCGGCAAGATGTCAATCACGTCAGTTGCCTGCAGCGGCGCCTGCCGGTCTTTCCACGCCACCTCGTTGCGCAGGAAGCTGCTGCGGGCAATCACCGACTCCATCGACGGGGCCGATGAGCGGCCGGGTGCCGGCGCTGACGCCGGGGCCGCCCCGGCTCGAGCCGATGCCCCGCTTCCGGACGCGGCGGCTGCCAGCACCCGTTCCTGGCTCTCCGCCCGGTCCGAGCTCTGCGGAGTGTGGCGTGCCACGACTACCTGCAGCAGCTCCTCCAAGGTAGTGCCGTCGGGCAGCTCCAGGGTTTCCTCTTCGACGCCCGCCGCGGCCTGGGCCGCGCCGAAATACCGGATGATCATCTATCCGCCTATCGCACTCATGGTCCGGTCCGGCTGGACGAAGTCCGCGCCGCCCAGTCCTGCATGGTCCATCCCGTGGGCCTTGGGTTTGGCCCACATCGCGTCGCGCCAGCGTTCCGCTACAGCCTCGTCGCCCGCCTCGCTGCGCAGCAGGGCCAGCAGGTCGGTTTCCTCGTGCGAGAACAGGCAGGAGCGCACCTTGCCCTCCGCGGTGACCCTGGTGCGCCGGCAATCGGCGCAGAACGGTTCCGTCACGGAGGCGATAATCCCCACCGTGCCGGCGACAACGTCGGGGGAGCGCCGCCGTCGTACTTCCCATCGCTGGGCCGGAGCTCCGTCGCGTTCGCGCGGGTCCGGCGAGAGCAGGAAGTCCGGCTCCAGCAGGGCACGGATCTCGGCGGCCGCCAACATGTTTTGCCTGGTCCAGCCGTGATCGGCGTCGAGTGGCATCTGCTCGATAAAGCGCAGTTCGTAGCCGCGGTCCACGGCCCAGTCCAGCAGTGCAGGAGCCTCGGCATCGTTGATGCCGCGCATCAGCACTGCGTTGATCTTGACCAGGCCCAGTCCGGCGGCGTCCGCGGCCTCGATGCCGGCGAGCACCCGGTCCAGGAACGGACGCCGGGTCAGTTGGGCGAAAGTCTCCGGGTGCAGCGAGTCCAGCGAGACGTTGATTCGGGTCAGGCCGGCCGCCTTCAACGCGGCGGCCTTCTTGTCCAGCCCCAAGGCATTGGTGGTCAGCGAGACCGGCAGATCCGGGTGGTTGTTCCTGATGGCGGCGATGATGTCCACCAGGCCGGCCCGGACCAGCGGTTCGCCGCCGGTCAGGCGCAGTTCGCGCACGCCCAGATGCTCCACGGCGATCCGCACCAGCCGGACCACTTCCTCGTCGCTGAGGACCTGCTGCTTTGACAGCCAGTCGAGGCCTTCGGCAGGCATGCAGTAGGTACAGCGGAGGTTGCACTTGTCCGTCAGCGAGATCCGCAGATCGGTAGCGACGCGGCCGAATCGGTCCACGAGTGTGGGGCCTGCGGCGGCCGGGCGCGCAGGTGCAGCGGCCGCTGCAGCGCCGGGAACCCGCGGCATGCCCAAGTCAACGCTCATACCACGAGGGTACGCGAGGAAGCCGGTTGGTGCAGGGCCGTTCCGCCTATCGGGAAGGCTCGATGACGGCGACCCTACCGGATTCCTCATTTGAGGAACTAAACTCGTTTTTATGACGCAAATTCGCATCTCTGACGCGGCGCGGTTCATGGGCGTCAGCGACGACACCGTCCGGCGCTGGCTCGACGCCGGCACCCTGACCAAACACAAGGACGCCTCCGGCCGGGCAACCGTGGACGGCACGGAGCTGGCCGCCCTGGCCCGGGAGCAATCGGCCCTGCCGCAGGACCCCACCGGGATCGGCAGTTCGGCCCGCAACCGCTTCGTGGGCATCGTGACGGAGGTTCTGCAGGACACGGTCATGGCGCAGGTGGAGATGCAGTGCGGACCGCACCGCGTGGTGTCGCTGATGAGTGCCGAAGCCGTGCGCGACCTGGGCATCGAGCCCGGCTCCGTGGCAGTCGCCGTCGTGAAGGCCACGATGGTGGCCGTCGAGACGCCGCTCGGAAAGGACTGAGATGGGACACCCTGCACCCCCGAGGAACGCAACGAAGCGCACCGTCCGCCGCCGTCTGGTGGCCGTGTTCCTGGGCGGGGTCTTGCTGGCCGCCACGGCCTGCTCGGCGGCAGGGCAGGACCCACAGCAGGCATCCGAGTCCGGATCACCGGGATCCGGCGAGCTGAATGTTTTCGCCGCGGCCTCGCTCAACGGCGTGCTGACCAATCTGGCCGCCGCGTTCGAGGACGACCACCCGGGCGTGACGGTACGGCTGAACTTCGCCGGTTCCTCCGACCTGGCCACCCAGATTCTTTCCGGTGCACCCGCGGACGTGTTTGCCTCGGCCAATCCGGAAAACATGGACACGGTCACGGCGTCCGGGCTGGCGGCCGGGGAGCCGGTCACATTTGCCACGAATGAGCTGCAGATCGTGGTGCCCGACCGGAATCCGCACGGCATCACCTCGCTGGCCGACCTCGCAGACCAGCAGATCAAGACGGTCATCTGCGCCCCGCAGGTGCCGTGCGGTGCGGCCACGCAGAAGGTGTCCCGGGAAGCCGGCGTCGAGATCCCCGCGGTGAGCGAGGAATCATCGGTGACGGATGTGCTGGGCAAGGTGGTCTCGGGTGAGGCCGACGCCGGCCTGGTCTACGTGACCGATGTGAAGAACGCACAGGGCCAGGTCGAAGGAATCGACTTCGCCGAAGCCGGTGCCGCGGTCAATGACTACCCGATTGCACGGCTGGCCGAGAGCGCCAATCCTGACGCCGCGGAGGCATTCGTAGCGCTCGTGACGGGACCGGAGGGGCGAAAAGCGCTGGCGGACTACGGCTTCGGAACACCGTAACCGCCGGCGGGAAGAACACCGCACAAGGGCTGGAGACGGGTGCGGGGAACTATGACGGACCAGCAGAGGACGAATCGAAGACCATGGATACTACGACGGCGGCGCCGGACACGGTGACCACGGCGCCGGATGCAACGACGGCGGTGCGCGCTCCGGTGCCGTACTGGATTTATCCGCTGGCCGCAGCCGGGGCCATCTTTGTGCTGCTGCCGCTGGCCGGGATGGCCGCCCGGGTGAATTGGCAGGAGTTTCCACAGCTCGTCACGTCCGAGGCATCGCTGGCCGCACTCGGCCTCAGCCTGCGGACCGCCACCGCCAGCACCGCGTTGTGCATAGTGCTGGGCATCCCGATGGCCCTGGTCTTGGCCCGCAGCAGCTTTCCGGGGCAGCAGGTGCTCCGTTCCCTGGTGCTCTTGCCGCTGGTGCTGCCGCCGGTGGTGGGCGGACTGGCGCTGCTGTACACCTTTGGCCGGCGCGGGCTGCTGGGCGGGACCTTCGAGGCGCTCGGGCTCGAGATCGCCTTCTCCACCACCGCCGTGGTGCTGGCACAGACCTTCGTGGCGCTTCCGTTCCTGGTCTTGAGCCTTGAGGGAGCGCTGCGCACGGCGGGAACCCGGTACGAGGCCGCCGCGGCGACGCTGGGCGCCGGGCCGTCCCGCGTGCTTCGCACCGTCACGCTGCCGCTGGTGCTGCCCGGGCTGCTCTCCGGGGCGGTCCTGTCCTTCGCCCGGTGCCTGGGCGAATTCGGGGCCACGCTGACCTTCGCCGGGAGCCTGCAGGGGGTCACCCGCACGCTTCCCCTGGAGATCTACCTGCAGCGGGAAACCGATGCCGATGCGGCGGTGGCGCTGTCACTGGTCCTCGTGGTGGTTGCCGTCGTGGTGGTGACGCTGGTCCACCGCCGGTCCGGGCTTCCCTTGGCGACGGGCATCCGGTGAGCCTGGAACTGGCCGCACGGCTTCCGTCCCGCGGATTCGAGGCGGACTTCCGTGTAGCCGACGGGGAGACCGTGGCGGTGCTCGGCCCGAACGGTGCCGGCAAATCCACGCTGCTCGGCCTCATATCCGGGCTGCTGCGTCCGGGGTGGGGCAGGGCGCAGCTGGACGGCACCGTGCTCTTCAGCGCAGGGCAGCAGCAACCCGACCGCTGGGTGCCCGCCCACGCGCGCGGCATCGGCCTGATGGCGCAGGAGCCGCTGCTGTTCCCGCACCTGAGCGTCTTGGCAAATGTTGCCTACGGCCCGCGCAGCCGCGGAGCCTCCCGTGCCGAGGCGGACAAGACCGCCCGCCACTGGCTGGCCGAACTGGACGCCTCGGAACTGGCCGGCCGGCGCCCGGCCGGGCTCTCCGGCGGCCAGGCGCAGCGGGTGGCAGTGGCCCGCGCCTTGGCCGCCGAACCCTCGCTGCTGCTGTTGGATGAGCCGATGTCAGCCCTGGACATCACCGCGGCACCGGCCCTGCGCCGGCTGCTGCGCAGGGTGTTGGAAGGGCGCAGCGCCGTGCTCGTGACCCATGAGCCACTGGACGCGCTGCTGCTGGCGGACCGGGTGGTGGTGATGGAGGGCGGGCGGATCGTCGAGCAGGGACCGGTGCGCGAGGTATTTGCCCGGCCGCGCAGCTCCTTCGCTGCGGGCATGACGGGCCTCAACCTGGTCACCGGCACCGCCACCGACAACGGTCTGGTGGATTCCGACGGGGTGCACTGGAGCGGCGAAGCCGAGGCCGGACTGCGCCCCGGCGACCCCGCCGCGGCCGCGTTCCGCCCTGCCTCCGTGGCGCTGTTTACCGATCTCCCGGCCGGCAGCCCGCGCAACGCCGTGGCAGCCACCGTGACCGACCTGGTGCCGCACGGCGGCCTGGTCACGGTCCGGGCCGGCTGGCTGGCGGCCGAGGTGACACCGGCAGCGGTCTCCGACCTGTCGCTGGCGCCGGGGGAGCGCGTGCACTTTGTGGTCAAGGCGGCCGAGGTAGCGATCTACCGCCGGTGAAGCCGGTGAAGCCGGTGAAAGCGTGCATGGTGTCCCCTAGGATGACAGCAGACCAAGTACCGCGGCGGACCGGTCCAGGCGCACGCGCGGCGCCGGTCCCGTTCGCTCACCAAGGAGGGCCCGTGGTTAAGAGCGTTGCCGAACACCGTGCCGACGTGGAGGAACTGCTCCGGTTCGCGGCACGTGCCAGCCTGGCCGGCAGCGAGACGGTGGCGCTCGAGGCGGCGTATGGGCGCGTGCTGGCCGCCGACGTGGTGGCCCCGATGAGCCTGCCGCCGTTCGCCAACTCGCAGATGGACGGCTACGCGGTCCGCAGCGCGGAAACGTCCGGTGGGGCGGAGCTCCCGGTGGCCGCGACGATTCCCGCCGGATACGCCGCCCCGGCGCTTGCCCCGGGGTCGGCCGCACCGATCATGACCGGGGCCATGCTGCCCGAGGGGGCGGACGCCGTCGTGCCGATCGAGGAAGCGGTGCCGGACAGGTTCCTGGCCGAGGACGACGGACAGACGGTCAGGCTCCCGGAAACGCCGGCCGGGCGGTTTATCCGCGCCGTCGGCAGCGACATTGCCGCCGGCAGCCTTGCACTGGCCGCCGGAACAGTGCTCAAGGCGCCGCAGCTGGGACTGCTGGCGGCCCTGGGCCTGGCCTCGGCCGCCGTGAGGCCGCGGCTGCGCGTCCTGCTGCTGAGTACCGGGGACGAGGTGGTGGCCGCCGGCGGACAGTTGGACGCCGGACAGATTTTCGACGCCAACAACACCATGTTGGCGGCCTCGCTCCGGGAAGCCGGCTGCGAGGTGGTGGAGAGCCGGATCCTGGCCGACGCCGCGCCGGAGTTCCGCCGCCTGCTCGACGCCGAACTGCGCCGCCAGCGGGCGGATCTAGTGTTGACCTCCGGCGGCATCTCCAAGGGCGCCTTTGAAGTGGTCCGGTTGGCGCTCGAGCCCGAAGGCGTTGCCTTCGGCCCGGTGGCCATGCAGCCGGGCGGCCCGCAGGGCGCAGGCCGGATCGGCGAAGCAGTGTTCCTGGGCTTCCCGGGCAACCCGGTCAGCTGCCTGGTTTCCTTCGAGATGTTCCTGCGCCCGGCGCTGACCGCCGCCCTGGGCACTCCAGCGCCGCGCACCGCGCTGTGCGTTCCGCTGGCGGACGCCGCCGATTCACCCGAGGCCAAGCACCAGGTGCGGCGCGGCCATTACGACGGCGGCCGGGTACGGCTGGTGGGCGGTGCCGAATCCCATCTGGTGCACGCGATGGCGCAATCCAACGCCCTCGTCCACCTGCCGGTGGGAACCGGGCACGCGGAAGCCGGCGAAGACGTGGAAATATGGCTGCTATGAGCGAAGCAGAACGACTGACCCACGTCCGCGAAGACGGCACCGCACACATGGTCGATGTCAGCGGCAAGGACGAAACCACCCGGCAGGCCACCGCGCAGGCCGTGCTCTCCACCCGCCCTGACGTGGTGGACCTGTTGGCCGCCGGCTCGCTGCCGAAGGGCGATGCGCTGGCCGTCAGCCGGGTGGCCGGCATCATGGCGGCCAAGCAGACCCCGCAGCTGATCCCGCTGTGCCACCCGCTGCCGATCAGCAAGGTGACGGTCGACTTCTTCCCGGCTGCGGACTCGGTGCGGATCGAAGCCACGGTCAAGACCCGTTCCGTCACCGGCGTCGAAATGGAGGCTCTGACGGCCGCCTCGGTGGCGGCGCTCAGCCTGTATGACATGGTCAAGGCGGTGGACAGGCACGCGGTGATCTCCGACATCAAGGTGCTGGCCAAATCCGGAGGCAAGAGCGGGGACTGGGTCCTGTGAGCACCAGGACCGCCGGCATCATCATCGCCTCCACCCGCGCCGCGGCCGGAGCTTACGAGGACGAATGCGCGCCGTTGATCTCCGAATGGCTGGCCGGCCACGGCCTGGCCGCCGGAGTCCCGCAGATCGTCGCCGACGGCGAGCCCGTCCGCCGGGCGCTGCGGACCATGCTGGCCGCGGGGCCCCGCGTCATCGTCACCAGCGGTGGAACAGGACTTGCTGCCGACGACCGCACCCCGGAGATCACCGCCGTCGTGCTGGAACGTGAACTGCCGGGCGTGATGGAAGCCATCCGTGCCTACGGACGCACCAAGACGCCGCTGGCGGCGCTGAGCAGGGGAGTGGCCGGTACCGCCGGATCCACCTTTGTGGTCAATCTGCCCGGATCTCCCGGCGGAGTGCGCGACGGCTTGGCCGCACTGGACCCGCTGATCGGCCACATTTGCGCCCAGCTGGAAGGACAGACCGACGCCGGCCACCCGGGGCCGGGGGATACTGGAAGGACCCAGCGGACGGAAGGACAACCATGACCAGCACGGTGTTGTATGCGGCGGTGACCGGCGAAGCGATCGACGCCGCCGAGGCGACTGCCGCGGTGGACTCGGCCGAATGCGGCGCCGTGGTCAGCTTCAGCGGCGTGGTCCGCAACCACGACGGCGGGCAGGCCGTGGCGGCGCTGTCCTACTCGGCCCACCCCAGCGCCCAACGCGTGATCGCCGAGGTCGCCGGCCGGATTGCCGCGGAGCACGACGGCGTCCGGATCTGGGTGGCGCACCGCACCGGCCCGCTGGCCATCGGCGACCCTGCCTTGGTGGCCGCCGTGGCATCGGCGCACCGGGCAGCTGCCTTTGCCGCCTGCTCCGAGCTGGTGGATCGGATCAAGGAAGAGGTGCCGGTCTGGAAGGAACAGCACTTCGCCGACGGCCGCACCGAATGGGTCGGCATCGGCCAGTAGCGATACGCTGGAGGGCATGACTGAGCAACTTGCGGTGGCCGTGCTGGGCGCCGGCGGACGGATGGGGAGCGAGGCCGTCAAGGCTGTTGAAGCCGCCCCTGACCTGGAACTGGTGGCCGCGTTGAAGCGCGGCGACTCCCTCGAAGAACTGGTCTCCGCCGGAGCCCAGGTGGTGGTGGATCTGACCACACCGGAGAACACCGAGGCCAACGTCCGGTTCGCCGTCGACCACGGCATGCATGCAGTGGTCGGCACCACCGGCTGGGACGAAGCCAAGCGCGCCTCGCTGGCCGAGCTGCTGGAACAGCACCCCGGAGCCGGGGTCCTGATTGCGCCGAACTTCGCGCTCGGTTCGGTGCTCGCGTCCTCGTTCGCGGCAACGGCGGCCAAGTACTTCGAATCGGTGGAAATCATCGAACTGCACCACCCGGACAAGGTGGACGCCCCCTCCGGCACCGCCATCCGCACCGCGCAGCTGGTGGCAGCCGCCCGCGACACCGCCGGTGTTCCCGCCGGCCCGGACGCCACCACCAAGGCGCTGGACGGGGCCCGCGGCGCGGAAGTAGACGGCGTGCGGGTGCACAGTGTGCGGCTGCGCGGCCTGGTGGCGCACCAAGAAGTGCTGCTCGGCGGGCCGGGCGAACAGCTTACGATCCGGCACGACTCGTTCGACCGCGCCTCTTTTATGCCCGGCGTGCTGCTGGGCGTCCGGACCGTCACAGGGCGTCCCGGGCTGACCTACGGACTGGACGGGTACTTGGAACTTTCATGAGCAACACCGAACGCACGGCCGGCGGGCCCGACAACGGCAGCAACAGCGTCGGCTGGTACACCCGGCACGGGGCCAAAATCTGGGTCGGTGTGATCATCGTCCTGCTGGTGGGCTACCTGGTCGCCACCTTGCAGCGGGCCTGGCTGATGCTCAACGAACCGGACCTCGTGGCCAAGGGACTGGGCGTGGCCCTGGTGATCCTGCCCGTGATCGGGGCCTGGGCGCTGAGCCGGGAGCTGCTGTTCGGTTCGCGGATGGCCAAGCTGGCCCGCACGCTGGAAGCCGAAGGCGGCCTGCCGGTGGACAACCTGCCGCGCACGCCCGGCGGCCGGATTGTCCGCGAAGCAGCCGACCAGGAGTTCCTCAAGTACAAGGCCGAGGCCGAGGCTGCACCGGACGACTGGCGCAGCTGGTTCCGGCTCTCCTGCGCCTACGACGCGGCCGGCGACCGCAAACGCGCCCGCGAGTCGATGCGCCACGCGATCGGACTCAGCCGCTCCTGAGCGGTAGCCCGCCGCTCTGGCCGCTCCTGAGCGGTAACCCGCCGCTCGGACCGCTCAGCGGGAGCGGCTGCCGGTCGGCCTGAGCGCATCCCGGGTGAGCCGGGACGCCGTGGATATCACCAGTTCGAACGGTCCGCGCCAGCCCAGCGCGTGGAAGACCATCCCGATGGTGATCGCTGCGAGGGCCTGCCAGAGGTATACCGGCAGGTCCGGGGCATCCGGGGGCAGCGTGCTCATCACCCAGACATGGGCGGAGTAGAGCGACAGAGTCATGGCGCCCGCGCCGGAGAGCGGCAGCAGCAGCCACGGCACCCGCGAGGTCAGCAGCAGGCACACCGCCAGGACCACGGCCGAGGTGCCCACCGTGTGCAGCAGGTCGAAGCTCGTCCCTGAGTGCGGCGACGCGCCGCCCAGCCACCACCAGGAGCCGCGCTGCTCGACCCAGCTCATGTTCACTTGGTACACCAGATCGAAGTCAGCCCGTTGCGCCGGCTCGGTGGCCGCTACTTCGGCATAACCGCCCAACCGGTCCATGACCAGCCAGGAGCCGGTCTTGGCTGCCACCGCCAGCACCGCGCCCACGGCCAGCAGCCCCAGCTGAACTCCGGTGCGCTGCAGTTCCATCCGGCCGATCAGCAACCCGGCGAGCAGGTAGCCCAGCCACTGCACCACCGGGTAGTAGCCGGTCAGGAAAACGTCGCTGAGCAGCGTCGCCGGTGTCATCAAGTCGTAGACCATCGGATTGTGGCCCAGCTCGGCCGGCTCCACGGCCGCTTCCGCCACGGGCCGCAGCACATGGGCCAGCACCGGGGAGAGGACGATCCACCCGGCGGCCCACAGCGCCAGCACCCGGCGGCGCAGCTGGAGGAACGGCAGTGCACACAGGAACAGCACGGCATAGTGGACCAGGATCACCGCAATGTTCACTTCCAGCAGGCCCAGCATCATGCCGACCGTCGCGATCAGCAGGGCGCGCACCGCAATGCCGCCACGGTCCGCTGCCAGGCTGCCGCCCTGATGGCCGCGGCTGCCGCCGGTCAGCAGGGCCAGCCCTACGCCGGCCAGGACCGCGAACAGCGCCGACGACCGGCCGGACAGCACCAGGCCGACGAAATTCGGCTCCGGATCCGTCCCGGCAGTCCACGGCGCGAAGATGTGGGTAGCCATCATGCCCAGCAGGGCGATGCCGCGGGCGGCGTCGATCCCGGCAATCCGGTGGCCGGTGGGGGCAGAGGGCATGCACCGATATTCTCACAGCCGGCCGGAGATCGGGTGGGAAAATTCGCGGCCGGCACGCGATACCGTGAAGGAATGGACACCTTCGCAAACTGTTCTCCGGCGGCCAGGGAGCGGCCATGATGGGATTCGCTGTCAACGAGGACGACGGCGTCCGGCTGGCGTACGAGGACACCGGCACCGGCGAACCGCTGCTGTTGGTGCACGGAACAGCATTGTCAAAGGCCGCCTGGCGGGGGCTGGGCTACCAGCGCGCCCTTAAGCCGCGGTACCGGGTGGTCTCGCTGGACATGCGCGGTCACGGCCGCAGTGACAAACCGCATAACGATGACGCTTACACGATGGAGCGCTTTATCGGCGACGTCGAAGCGGTGCTGGACGCCTGCGGGCTGCAGAGCGTGCACTACTTCGGCTACTCCTTCGGCGCACGGGTCGGGCTCGCGATGGCGGTATCCCGGGGGCATCGCCTGCGGTCGCTCACCACGCTCGGCGGGACCCACCGGCGCCTGGCCGGACAGGTCGGCAAGCTCTTCTTTCCCGACTATCTGGAAGCGCTGGAAGCGGGCGGCATGGAGGAGTTCATTCGCCGCTGGAACGATCGACGCACGGTGCCGGTCGATCCGGCCACCCGGCAGGCGTTCCTGGCCAACGACCCGGCAGCGCTGGCGGCCTACTTCCGCGCCGGCGAGGAGTTGCCCGGCCTGGATCCTCGCGACGTCCAGCAGATCCAGCTTCCGGTGCTGCTGATCGCCGGCAGCAAGGACCATCCGCGGGCGGAGGAATCGCGCCAGGCCGCCGCATTGTTGCCGGACGGACACTTTGCCGAACTGCCCGGTTTGGACCACGCCGGATGCCTCTCCGCCCAGGAAGACGTGACCGCCTTGTTAACCGGTTTCCTGGACCGGGTCCACTCACCCCGCTGAGCCGCCCGCCCTGGCCGGGCCTATGGCGCCCGCGCGGCCGGGCCCACGGCGCCCGCGAGGCCCGGGCCCATGACACCCGCGATCTGCAGCCCGGCGCCTCCGCCCATGGCGGACCACTCTGTGGCGCCGCCGTTACGCCCTGGCCTCAGACCGCCGCAGGACACGGTAACGTTTTCCCTATGGCTGAGTCTGACGTTCGTGAGTATCCCTTCGGCACCCTGGTCACCGCGATGGTTACCCCCTTCACCGAGGAGGGTGAGGTGGACTACCTCAAGGCCGCCGAATTAGCCGACAAGCTGGTACAGGATGGCTGCGACGGACTCGTCGTCACCGGCACCACCGGTGAAACATCCACGCTGACCGACGACGAGAACGAAGCGATGTTCCGCACGGTCGTAGAGGCAGTCGGCGGCCGGGCCAAGGTCATTGCCGGGTCCACCACCAACGACACGCGCCACTCCATCAACTTGTCCCGGCGCGCTGCCGCTGTCGGCGTGGACGGGCTGCTGATCACTGCCCCGTATTACAACAAGCCGAGCCAGGCAGGCGTCCAGGCCCACATTGAAACCATTGCGTCCGCCATCGGGCTGCCGGTCATGGTCTACGACATCCCCGGCCGCGCCGGCATCTCGATCGCGACGGACACCCTGATCCGGCTGGCAGAGCACCCGCTGATCATGGCCCTTAAGGATGCGAAGGCGGACTACGGCGAGACCACCCGCGTCCTGGCCAACACCGACCTGGATGTCTACTCCGGCGACGACGGACTGACCCTGCCGCTGATGGCGGCCGGCGCGGTCGGCGTGGTGAGCGTGACCGCGCATGTGGCCACCCGGCAGTTCCGCGAACTGGTCGATGCGGCGCTGGCGGGGGACTTCGCCACCGCACGCCGGCTCCATTTCGAACTGGACCCGGTCATCCGGGCCGTGATGACCCATGTGCAGGGCGCAGTCGCCGCCAAGCAGGTCCTGAAGTGGCAGGGTGTGCTGCCCAACTCGGTGGTCCGGCTGCCGCTGGTGGAACCGTCGGAGGCCGAACTCGCGCCCGTCCGCGCCGACCTGGCCGAGGCCGGCTGGTCGCTGGACGCCCTGAACGCCCGATGAGCGAGTCGACGCTGACCCAACTGCGCACCCCGCCCAGCCTTGAACCGGGCACGCTCCGGATTGTTCCGCTCGGTGGGCTCGGGGAGATCGGCCGCAATATGGCGGTCTTCGAAATCGACTCGAAGCTGCTGGTGGTCGACTGCGGCGTGCTGTTCCCGGAAGAGTACCAGCCGGGGGTGGATCTGATCCTGCCGGACTTTTCCTACATTGAGGACCGGCTCGACGACGTCGTTGGCGTAGTGCTCACCCATGGGCACGAGGACCACATCGGCGCCGTCCCGTATCTGTTGCGGATGCGGCAGGACATTCCGCTGATCGGGTCGCAGCTGACCCTGGCTCTGGTCGAGGCCAAGCTGGCCGAACACCGGATCACGCCCTACACGCTCACCGTCGCCGAAGGCCAAATCGAGCAGTTCGGGCCGTTCGAGTGCGAATTCGTGGCGGTCAACCACTCGATCCCGGACGCGCTGGCGGTCTTCCTGCGGACGTCCGCCGGCACGGTGCTGCACACCGGCGACTTCAAGATGGACCAGTTGCCGCTGGACGGCCGGATCACCGACCTGCGGGCCTTCGCCCGTCTCGGTGAGGAGGGCGTGGACCTGTTCATGTCCGACTCCACCAACGCCGACATTCCTGGCTTCACCACCGCGGAGAAGGAAATCGGGCCGGTGCTGGAGCGCCTCTTCGGTCAGGTGCAGAAGCGCATCATCGTCGCCTCGTTTTCCTCCCACATTCACCGCGTCCAGCAGGTGCTCGACGCCGCTGCCGCCCACGGCCGGCATGTGGCCTTCGTCGGGCGGTCCATGGTGCGGAACATGGGCATTGCCGCCAAGCTCGGCTTCCTGAAGGTTCCCGAGGGCATCCTGGTGGACCTGAAGAACGTGGAGGACTTCCCGGACGACCGGATCGTGCTGATGTCCACCGGGTCGCAGGGCGAGCCGATGGCCGCATTGTCCCGGATGGCCAATGGGGACCACCGGATCCAGGTCGGCAAGGGGGACACGGTAATCCTGGCGTCGTCGCTGATTCCGGGCAACGAAAACGCCGTCTTCCGGGTGATTAACGGCCTGTTGAAGCTCGGCGCCGAGGTCATCCACAAGGGCAATGCCAAAGTCCACGTGTCCGGGCACGCGGCCGCCGGCGAGCTGCTGTACTGCTACAACATCCTGCGGCCCAAGAATGCCCTGCCGGTGCACGGCGAGACCCGCCACCTGATTGCCAATGGCAGGCTGGCTGAACAGACCGGCGTGCCGGCGGACAACGTGTTGCTGGCGGACGACGGGTCGGTTATCGACCTGAAGGACGGCACCGCGCGGATTGTCGGCCAGATTGAATGCGGCTACGTGTACGTGGACGGATCGAGCATTGGCGAGATCACCGACGCCGACCTCAAGGACCGCCGCATCCTGGGCGAGGAGGGGTTCATCTCGGTGATCACGGTAGTCAACCGCAGCACCGGCCAGATTGTCTCCGGGCCGGAAATCCATGCCCGCGGGTTCGCCGAGGATGATTCGGTCTTCGATGACATCAAGCCGAAGATCATCAGCGCGCTCGAAGAGGCAGTGGTCAACAACAAGGACCACACGACGTACCAGCTGCAGCAAGTGGTGCGCCGGGTGATCGGCACGTGGGTGAACAAGCGGCACCGCCGCCGGCCCATGATCGTCCCGGTGGTCCTGGAGGCCTGACCCCGGTCCGGCGCAGTCGGCCCCGCGGGCGAAATCCCGGGGATGGGCGGCTTCAGCCGGTAACCTTGCGATTATGGCGACTCGTACTTCCCCTGCCCGAAAAGGCACCCAGCAGTCGCGCGGTAAGGGTACAGGCACTGCTGCGCGCTCCTCATCGGGGCGTTCCAGCAAGACCAAAGTGCTCGATGTGAAGCCCCCGGAGGAGCAGCTGCCGCTGCTGGCGCGGATGGTCCACGGACTGTGGATGAGCCTGGCCCGTCCGGTGGCAGCCGGCGTACGGAAACTGGGACCCGATGTGCGGCCGGACCATGAACTGCGCCGCGACGGCACCGGTTTCTTCCTGCTGCTCCTGGCCGCCTGCGTGGCCACCGTGGAGTGGTGGGCCCTGGACGGATGGTTCGGAGACGTGGTGCATGCCGTGGCCGGCGGAACGTTCGGCTGGATGGCACTGGTGCTGCCGGTGCTGCTGCTGATCATGGCCGTGCGCCTGATGCGCCACCCGGAGGACTCTCCGGCCAACAGCCGCATCTCGATTGGCCTGGTCCTGGCCCTTGCATCGGGCTCCGGGCTCGCCCACGTGATAGGTGGCCAGCCCGCCCTGGCTGATGGCTTCGACGCGCTGTGGGCAGCCGGCGGGATGGCCGGCTTCCTGCTCGCCGCCCCGCTGGCCGCCGTCAGCCTCTGGCTGCCGGTGGCGGTCTACGGTCTGCTGGCCTTCACCAGCATCCTGATCATCACGGCCACGCCTTTCCGCCATATCCCCATGCGCCTGCGCATGCTCTACGAGCGGCTGATGGGCCAGGACCCGTCCGCTGAGGCAGCGCCGTACCAGCCGGGCGATGCGCACGACCAGAGCTACCTCTACGCGGACGAGGCCCCGGTCAAGGAGCGCAAACCGCGCCGTAAGCTCTTCGGCAAGCGCAAGGACGAAGAAGCTGCCGCCGAGGATGAGGGATTCTACTTCGACGAAGCTTTCGAAACCGCCGTCATCGAGGACAAGGAGCCGGAGGATCCGGCCCCCGCAGAGGAATCGGCACCGGCCGTGCCGCCGGGAGTGCGCCGGCCGACGCAGGCAGAACTCGCCGTCGAGAAGATCAAGCGGGACCAGGGGCTGGTCCCCGAAGATGCCACCGAAGCGCTGCCGGTACTGCCCTCCGCCCCGCCGGCATCCGCCGCACCCACTGTGCCGTCCAACCCGGTGCAGCCGCAGCCGCCGACCACCCCGATCCCGCAGCGCACCGAGCAGCTGCAGCTGGCCGGCGACGTCGCGTACACGCTGCCGCCGTCCGATTTCCTGCCACCCGGACCGCCGTCGAAGGAGCGCTCGGAGGCGAACGACGCCGTCGTCAATGCCCTGACCGAGACGCTGGACCAGTTCAAGGTCGATGCGAAGGTGACCGGGTTCTCCCGCGGCCCGACCGTGACGCGGTACGAGATCGAGCTCTCGCCGGGGACCAAGGTGGAGCGCGTCACGGCGCTGTCCAAGAACATTTCCTACGCTGTGGCCAGCTCCGACGTCCGCATCCTGTCACCGATTCCGGGCAAGTCGGCCATCGGCATCGAGATCCCCAATACCGACCGCGAGACGGTGTCCCTGGGCGACGTGCTGCGCTCGAACAATGCCCGCAAGACCGACCACCCGATGGTGATGGGCGTGGGCAAGGACGTGGAGGGCGGCTTCGTGCTGGCCAACCTGGCCAAGATGCCGCACATGCTCGTCGCCGGCGCCACCGGTGCGGGCAAATCCTCGTTCGTAAACTCGATGATCACCTCCATCCTGATGCGGTCGACGCCGGACGAGGTGCGGATGGTCATGGTGGACCCCAAACGGGTGGAATTGACCGCCTATGAGGGCGTGCCGCACCTGATCACACCAATCATCACCAACCCGAAGAAGGCGGCGGAGGCGCTGCAGTGGGTGGTCCGCGAGATGGACACGCGCTACGACGACCTGGCCAACTTCGGTTTCAAGCACATCGACGATTTCAACAAGGCCGTGCGCAACGGCAAGGTGGTCCCGCCGGCGGGCTCCAAACGCGTGGTCAAACCGTACCCGTATCTGCTGGTGATCGTCGATGAGCTCGCGGACCTGATGATGGTCGCCCCCCGGGACGTCGAAGACTCGATTGTCCGCATCACCCAGTTGGCCCGCGCCGCCGGTATCCACCTGGTGCTGGCCACCCAGCGGCCCTCGGTGGATGTGGTCACCGGCCTGATCAAGGCCAACGTCCCGTCGCGGATGGCCTTCGCCACCTCCTCGGTGACCGACTCACGCGTGGTGCTGGACCAGCCCGGCGCGGAGAAGCTGATCGGCCAGGGCGACGCGTTGTTCCTGCCGATGGGGGCCAGCAAGCCGATGCGTGTGCAGGGCGCGTGGGTTTCCGAGTCGGAAATCCACAAGGTCGTTGAACACGTCAAGGGCCAGTTGCAGGCGGTCTACCGCGACGACGTGGCCGTTGAGGCGCCGAAGAAGCAGATCGACGACGACATCGGCGATGATCTGGACGTGCTGCTGCAGGCGACCGAACTGGTGGTCACCACCCAGTTCGGTTCCACCTCGATGCTGCAGCGCAAACTGCGCGTCGGGTTTGCCAAGGCCGGCCGGCTGATGGACCTGCTGGAATCCAGGGGAGTAGTGGGTCCGTCCGAAGGCTCCAAGGCACGCGACGTGCTGGTCAAGCCGGACGACCTCGCCGCCACACTGGCCGCGATCCGGGGCGACGAGCCGGCGCCAGCTGCCCCCGGGGAGACCGGGACCGCGGATGCGATGACCGAGGCGCTGGCGGACAATGCCAACGTCAACCACGGGTTTGACGGCCCGCGCGACCTGGTCGCCGAGGACCTCGACTCCCGGCCGCAGGCGGTGGACTACTACGACGACGAGGACGATTCCGGATCCGAGGACGCCTGGAACCTGACCGGGAGATGACGTCCGCCCTCCGGTGGTCGACCAAGGGCCGCCAGGCCCGCCCTCCGGTGGTCGACCAAGGGTCGCCAGGCCCGCCCTCCGGTGGTCCGACCAAGGGCCGCCAGGCCCGCCCTCCGGTGGTCCGACCAAGGGCCGCCAGGCCCGCCCTCCGGTGGTCGACCAAGGGCCGCCAGGCCCGCGTGGAGACCCGCTACCGGTAGCCTTGAACTCGTGACTGATTCAGTGTCCCGGCCTGTGCCCCTCCTCAACATCGCCAACGTCCTCACCACGGTGCGGATCCTGCTGGTTCCGTTTTTCATCTGGTTCCTGCTGGCAGACAACGGCGCTGGGGGAGCGTTCCGTTGGTTGGCGGTGTTGGTGTTCGCCGTCGCGATTTACACGGACAAGCTCGATGGCGATCTGGCCCGCAGTCGTGGCCTGATCACCAACTTCGGCAAGATCGCCGATCCGATCGCCGACAAGCTGCTGATTGGTTCGGCCTTGATCCTGCTGTCGGTATTGGGAGACCTGCCGTGGTGGATCACCATCGTCATCTTGGTCCGGGAGCTGGGCATCACCCTGCTGCGTTTCGTGGTGATCCGCTACGGGGTCATGCCGGCCTCACGCGGCGGCAAGCTGAAGACCGTGCTCCAGACGCTGGCGATCTTCCTCTACCTGCTGCCGCTGGAATCCTGGCTGGGCACCTGGGCCGTCTGGGTGGCCTTCGCCGTCATGATGCTTGCCGTCGTCGTCACCGTGGTCACCGGCGTCGACTACGTGGTGAAAGCCATGCAGCTGCGCCGCGCTTCGCTTGCGGGGACCGAGGGCCAGCGATGAGCACCAGCCAGGCCGCGGCCGTCGTCGCCGCAGCCATCGCACGGAAACTTACGGTGGCCACTGCCGAATCGTTGACTGCCGGAATGGTAGCGGCCGAACTGGCCACGATTCCCGGAGCGTCGGGCACGCTGCAAGGCGGCATTGTGTCCTACCAGAGCCAGGTCAAGGCAGCGGTGCTCGGCGTCGATGCAGATCTGTTGGCGCGCGAGGGTGCGGTCACCGAAGCCGTGGCCTGCCAGATGGCCGAGGGCGCCAGACGCGTCCTGCAGGCGGACATTGCGGTGTCCACCACCGGGGTTGCCGGACCGGAACCGCACGGCGGCCGGGACGTGGGGACCGTGTGGATCGGCATAGCCGGCCCGCGCGGAACCTGGGCCAGTGAGTACCACTTCGCCGGCGACCGGGCCAGTATCCGGCAGCAGGCCAACGAAGCCGCCATCATAGAACTGGGCCGGGCGGTCGACGATGAGGCGGCGATTTTGTCCGGATCGTAGATTTAAGTCCGGGGAACAAAAATATTGATCCAGTAGTTATCAAGGGTGTCAGCAGATGTTAGGTTGTTGGCCTAGGCTTGAAAACAGCGGCGGATGCCGCCCAGCTTAAGAGGGAGCAAGGCGATACAGATGGTAAAGCAGCCCGTGTCCGTAAACGGTGTTGTCCGTTGGCGTGATGTGGGATTGGCCGAAGAACCCCGCAGGGAGCAGAAGGAGCGCAAAATGGTAGTGTTGCGACACGAAATTGGCGATGTCCTCCGTGATGTCCGGCAGCGGCAGGGACGAACCCTGCGCGAAGTGTCGCACAGCGCCCGCGTTTCCCTTGGCTACCTGAGCGAAGTCGAGCGCGGCCAGAAGGAAGCATCGTCTGAACTGTTGTCCTCGATTTGCTCGGCCCTGGACGTCCCCCTGTCGCACATGCTGCGGGAAGTGAGCGACCGGGTCGCAGAAGCCGAGGGCGTGGTCATTCCCGATACCGTCCCGCAGGAACTCTCGCGTGAGTTCGTCGGCGACATTCCGGACGAGCTGCCCGAGGATCTCCGCGGTTTGGCTTCTGCCCGTTACTGACCACCAGACCCCAACGGGCCGGTTCCGCCACAGCGGCGGAACCGGCCCGTTTCTTCGTGCCCGGCGCTCGGCCGGATCCTGCGGTCTAGTGGATGGGCGGCTCATTGGCGTAGGAAGCGTTCAGCCGGTCCAGTAGATGTCCCAGTGTCGATAAATCTTCGACGGACCAATCGCCCAGGCGCTCGTGAAAGGCGATTTTGCGGGCCGCCTGGGCCTCGGCCAGTTTCTCCAACCCAGCGGGAGTCAGGGTGATTGACTGCGCACGCCCGTCCAGTGGATCCGCCTGCTTGCCCACCAACCCCAGTTGCTCGAGCATGGCAATCTGGCGGCTGACCGACGGTTTGCCGACGCCGATGGCGGCGGCCAATTCCGTAAGCCGCAAGGAACGCTCCCGCTGAAGGATCAGCAGGAGTCCGTAGGCGGCCGGCTCCATGTCCGGGTGCACGCTTCGTGCCACCCGGTGGGAGTTTGCCCTGGCCCGGCGCCAGAGCAAGCTCAACTGCCGCTCTAGAGCTTCGATCGCCGAATCGAACCCTGCATCTGCGCTGTCCGGGGCATGGTCTGTCATGGCCTTATTCTAATGAGCGCTGGTGCCCGCGCAGAGAATCTTGCGCGACGCGTCGCAGGCCGCCGGCGGCAACTGCTAGGGAATCTTGCTTCCGGCCGCTCGGGCCAGGCAGACACGTGAGAAGATGTACCCGTGCGAATCAGTGACTTCTGGCGGTTGATGGACGACGAATTCGGTTCTGCCTATTCACACGTCCTGGCCGCGGATTTGGTACTGGGACAACTCGGCGGCAGGACCGCTACGGAAGCGTTGGCCGCGGGAATTCCCCCGAAATCGGTGTGGCTCGCGGTCTGCGATATCCAGGATGTTCCGCAGGAGCGGCGCTGGGGTAAGGACCGCGAGCCGCGTCGCTGAGCGGACACGCCCGGCAGGAATTACCGATATGTTCGAAAGTGTGTTCGGATCCCGCTAAGCTTCTACACAGACCGCCGAGAGGCCGGATTATCCACACGCCCCGCTGCCGATCCGATTTTGTCCGAGCCGGACGTTACGGTCGGAAGAGTCAAGACAGACAAGGCCCGAGGGCCGCAAGAGACTGAGGTGAACAATGGCCGCACCAGCTGACCGCGAGAAGGCACTGGAAGCTGCGCTGGCGCAGATCGACAAGCAGTTCGGTAAGGGCTCGGTGATGCGGCTCGGCGACGACACCCGCGCCCCCATCGAAACGATCTCCACCAGTTCGATCTCCTTGGATGCTGCCTTGGGCATCGGCGGCCTGCCGCGTGGCCGCGTCGTCGAGATTTACGGCCCGGAATCTTCGGGTAAGACCACTGTGGCGCTGCATGCCGTCGCCAGCGCCCAGCGCAACGGCGGAATCGCAGCCTTCATCGACGCCGAGCACGCACTGGACCCGGAATATGCCAAGAAGCTGGGCGTGGACACTGACGCCCTGCTGGTGTCGCAGCCGGATACCGGCGAGCAGGCACTGGAAATCATGGACATGTTGATCGGCTCCGGCTCCCTCGACATCATCGTGATCGACTCCGTCGCAGCCCTCGTGCCGCGTGCCGAAATCGAAGGCGAAATGGGCGACAGCCACGTTGGCCTCCAGGCGCGCCTGATGAGCCAGGCCCTGCGAAAGATCACCGGCCGCCTCAACCAGTCGAAGACCACGGCCATTTTCATCAACCAGCTGCGCGAAAAGATCGGTGTGTTCTTCGGCAGCCCGGAGACCACCACCGGCGGTAAGGCGCTGAAGTTCTACGCCTCGGTGCGCATCGACGTGCGCCGCATTGAGACGTTGAAGGACGGAGCCAACCCGGTGGGCAACCGGACGCGCGCCAAGATCGTCAAGAACAAGATGGCGCCGCCGTTCAAGCAGGCAGAATTCGACATTCTGTATGGCCACGGTATTTCCCGCGAGGGTGGCCTGATCGACATGGGAGTGGAGCATTCACTCGTCAAGAAGTCGGGCGCCTGGTTCACGTATGACGGGGACCAGCTCGGCCAAGGCAAGGAAAACGCCCGCAAGTTCCTGATCGACAACCCGGACCTGGCCGATGAGCTGGAGCGCAAGATCCGCCAGAAGCTCGGCATCGACGCAGTCCCGGACAACGGGGAAGAGGGCGAGCCGAAGCTCAAGGCCGTCGACGGATTCTAAATGGCGTCCAGGAACGGACAGGGCGCCGGCCCGACGCCGGGCAGCCCGGCGGACCTGGGGCCGGACGCGGATCCTCACGCAGTGGCGCGCGCTATTGTGCTGCGCGCGCTGACCCAGTCCCCGAAGAGTCGCGCCCAGCTGGCTGCGAAGCTGGCTGAGCGCGACGTCCCGGACGACGTCGCCGAGGCCGTGCTCGAGCGGTTTGAAGAGGTCAACCTCATTGACGACGCCGAGTTCGCCAGAATGTGGGTGCGCAGCCGGTCCCAGACCCGTTCCTTGGCCCGGGCAGCACTCAAGCGGGAGCTTGCCGACAAGGGGATCGTCGGTGATCTGGCCGAGGAGGCGCTGGAGCAACTGTCGGCGGACGACGAGGTTGAAGCGGCCCGCAGCCTGGTTCGCCGCAAGATCCGTCCCGGTTGGCAACTGCACGAGCGGTCGGAAAGGGACAAGCACCTGCGTCGGTTGGTCTCCATGCTGGCCCGGAAGGGCTATTCTGCCTCGCTCGCGTTCCGGGTCGCCGATGAGGAACTCGACGCGGCCGCTACTCCCGAGGCCTGACTCGGCAACGCTGCTCTCCGGCGGCTTGGCTTGGTCCCGCCGTCACGCCGGAGGCCTGACTCGGTAACGCTGCTCTCCTCGAATTGGGCCGCCGTCGCCGTTGTTATCGTTTTGAGACTTTTCCCAGATTCGGCCGTTACCGTAGTGCGACTGTGAGTGCACCGCAGAATGAACGTCGTCAGAAAACCCAGCAGCGCAGGCGCAGCCGCAGGCAGCGCCGCCTCAGGATCGCCGCAGGCCTAACACTTTGTTCCCTTGCCGCGGTGGGTGCAACAGGAGCCGCCAGCGCGGTTCGGAATGGACATAGTGCCTCTGAAGCCGTGGGATCGATCACATCTCCGGTGCTCGAATTAGTGGGCCTGGTCGAGCCCGCCGGGGGCCGGACAGTGGATGCTCAGCAGCAAGCAGCTGAAGCAGCAGCAGCGGAGGCTGCCGCGAAGAAGGCCGCGGAAGCGGACGAAGCGCGCCAAGAAGCCGCGGCTCAGAAGGCAGCCGCAAAGAAGGCCGCCGCCAAGAAAGCAGCCGAGCAGAAGGCCGCTGCAGCGAAGGCTGCAGCGGAGAAAAAGGCGAGCGAAAAACGTGCCGCTGCGGAGGCGGCGAAGAAACGTGCTGCCCAAAAGGCTGCCGAGGCGAAGGCTGCCGAAGAGAAGGCTGCTGCTCAGGCGCAGGCGTCGCGGAACGATCCGGCCGCTGCCAAGGCCTATGCTGAAGGCGCGCTGGCATCCTTCGGCTGGGGTGCCGGAGAACTCGGCTGCCTGGAAACGCTCTGGCACAAGGAATCGGAATGGAGCCTGGACGCCACAAATCCATCCAGCGGGGCGTACGGCATTCCGCAGGCCCTGCCCGGTAACAAGATGGCCGCCGCCGGCACTGACTGGCAGACGAACTTCCAGACCCAGGTCGACTGGGGGCTGGGCTACATCGAGTCCCGCTATGGCTCCCCGTGCTCGGCCTTGAATTTCCATCTGGCCAACAACTGGTACTGATCCCGGGCGGCTGCAGATTGTGGCCCGCCCGGCCGCAGGCCGTACCCTTGTAAGGTGAGTTTGACTGTCCCCGCCCCCGCCATCGAGAAGCAGCCGGAAGCGCGCACCTACCAGGTGCGGACGTTCGGCTGCCAGATGAACGTGCACGATTCCGAGCGCCTTGCCGGGCTCCTCGAAGCCGCCGGGATGGTCGAAGCGCAAGCCGGCCAGGCTGACGTCGTGGTGTTCAATACGTGTGCGGTGCGGGAGAACGCGGACAACAAGTTGTACGGCAACCTGGGCCAACTGGCCCCGGTCAAGGAACGCCATCCCGGGATGCAGATCGCCGTCGGCGGCTGCCTGGCCCAGAAGGACCGCGAGACGATCCTCAAAAAGGCGCCCTGGGTGGACGTGGTGTTCGGCACCCACAACGTGGGGTCGCTTCCGGCGTTGTTGGAGCGCGCGCGTCACAACAACGAAGCACAGCTGGAAATCCTGGAATCGCTCGACGTGTTTCCCTCGACGCTGCCCACCAAACGGGACGCCGTGTACTCCGGTTGGGTCTCCATCTCCGTAGGCTGCAACAACACCTGCACGTTCTGCATTGTGCCCTCGCTGCGCGGCAAGGAACGCGACCGCCGGCCGGGCGAGATTCTGGCCGAGGTCCAGGCACTGGTCGACGACGGGGCCATCGAAGTCACGCTGCTGGGACAGAACGTGAACTCCTACGGGGTGGAGTTCGGTGACCGCGGAGCCTTCGCGAAGTTGCTGCGCGCCTGCGGCAGCATTGAGGGCCTGGAAAGAGTACGGTTCACCAGCCCGCACCCGGCAGCGTTCACCGACGACGTTATTGACGCCATGGCCGAGACGCCCAATGCCATGCCGCAGCTGCACATGCCGCTGCAATCCGGATCGGACAAGGTCCTGAAGGACATGCGCCGGTCCTACCGGTCCAAGAAGTTCCTGGGCATCTTGGACAAGGTCCGCGAACGGATTCCGCATGCGGCCATTTCTACGGACATCATTGTCGGTTTTCCCGGGGAGACCGAGGAGGACTTCCAGGCAACGCTGGCGGTGGTGGAACAGGCCCGCTTCGCCAGCGCCTTCACGTTCCAGTACTCCAAGCGGCCCGGAACCCCGGCCGCAGAGTTGCCGGACCAGCTGCCCAAGTCCGTCGTGCAAGAACGCTACGAGCGCCTGATCGCCTTGCAGGACAGGATTGCCGCGGAAGAAAACGCCAAGCAGCTGGGCAGCCGGGTGGAGGTCATGGTGACCGCGCAGCAAGGGCGCAAAGCAGGGGAGACGCACCGGCTCTCCGGCCGGGCCCGCGACCAGCGGCTGGTGCACTTCTCCGTACCCGACGGCGCGCAGGCACCTCGACCCGGTGACCTGGTGACGGTGACGGTCACCGAAGCTGCGCCCTTCCACCTGATCGCCGATCCGGCGTCCGCATCGGACTACCAACTGCGCCGCTCACGCGCCGGGGATGCCTGGGACCGTTCCCAGGCTGACTCCTGCGGAGTGCCCGCGACCCCGGGCAGCAAACCCGCCCAGGTGTCGCTGGGCATGCCCGCGCTGCCGGTCCGGCCCGCCTGAGCGCGATGCCGGCCGACCCACAGCACCAGCAGGACAGCCCGGCGGTCATCGCCGTCGTAGGGCCCACCGGATCCGGTAAATCCGATCTCGCCGTTCAGCTGGCGCAGCGGCTGGAGGGAGAAGTGATCAACGCCGATTCCATGCAGTTCTACCGCGGCATGGACATCGGTACGGCCAAAATGACGCTGGCCGAACGGCAAGGAGTGGCCCACCACCTGCTGGACATCCTCGATGTCACCGAGGAGGCGAGCGTATCGGCATACCAGCAGCAGGCCCGCACCGCCATCGATGCCATTCACGGCAGGGGCCGTCGTGCCATCCTTGCCGGCGGGTCCGGACTCTATCTCCGGGCGGCCCTCGACGCGATCGAGTTTCCGGGTACCGACCCGGCGCTGCGCCGCGCCCTGGAGGACGAACTGGCCGGCCGTGGCCTCGAAGCGATGAGGGACCGGCTCCGGGAGGTCGATCCGGTCTCGGCCAGCCGCCTGGCCGACGCCCGGCGGATAGTACGTGCGCTGGAAGTGCATCAGCTGACCGGTCGCCCCTTCAGCTCCTACATGCCGGAGCGGCAGTACGTCCGCCCGACGGTCCAGATTGGCCTCCGCGTGGACCGCGAACAGCTCAAGCACCGTCTCGCCGGCAGGGTTCATGCGATGGTCGAGCGCGGCCTGTTGGACGAAGTCGCCACACTGGACCGACAAGGACTCCGCCGGGGCCGGACTGCCCCTCGCGCGCTCGGCTACGCCCAGTTCCTGAGGGTGCTCGACGGCGAATGGAGCCAGGATCACGCCGTCGAGGACACCATCACCGCCACCCGCAAATTTGCGCGTCGTCAGCTGACTTGGTTCCGGGCCGACCCCCGGATCCACTGGCTCGACTGGCAGGATCCGCTGGTGGCAGACAAGGCCGCCGGCCACCTCGCTAAGCTTGATGCGTGAACAATCCCCTTCCTGACCATTTGTCCGCCTTGTCCGGGCTGTCCTTCGCCAAAGGGCACGGAACCGGCAACGACTTTGTGCTGATCGCCGATCCGGATGGCGTCAAGGACATTGAACCCCAAGCGGTCGCCGCGCTGTGCCACCGCCATCTGGGAATCGGCGCCGATGGGCTGATCCGTGCGGTCCGTTCCGCGCATCTGCCCGAGGGACGGGAGCTGCTGGCGGCGGCGCCGGAGGCCGAGTGGTTCATGGACTACCGCAATGGCGATGGCTCAGTGTCCGAGATGTGCGGCAATGGCGTCCGGGTCTTCGTCCACTTCCTGCTGGACGAGGGACTGGTCGAGCTGGCGCCGGGGGAGTCCTTGACCATCGGGACCAGGGCCGGGATCAAAGTCATCCGCCGGTCCGCCAATGGCTACGCGGTGGACATGGGGCCGTGGGAATTCATCTTCCCGGCGGAGGCTGCCGCCAGGGCCATGGATTCCACCGTCAGTGCCGGCGGCTTGGAAGTGCCGCGGCCGGCGTTGTCCGTGAGCATGGGCAACCCGCACACTGTCGTGGCCCTGGCCGGACTCGAAGAACTCGCCGCCACCGAACTGTTCGCAGCCCCGGCGGTGGATCCGGTTCCGGCACGCGGGACCAACGTTGAATTTGTGGTGCCGGCCGAACCCCTGGTTGCCGACGGAGCCGGGCACATCAGCATGCGCGTGCACGAGCGGGGAGTGGGGGAAACACAGTCTTGCGGGACAGGTGCCTGCGCTGCCGCCGTCGCCATCCGCTACTGGGCCGGCAAGGGAGCTCCCGACGACTGGCAGGTCGGCGTCCCCGGTGGAACTGTTCGTGTTCGGTTCCTGCCGGCAGCGGACGGGCGCGAACATGTGGAGCTGAGCGGTCCCGCGGTGCTGGTGTCCCGCGGCACGGTGGCCTGAGCCGGACCCTCAGTCCGCGCGCCGGACGCAGAGCACGCGGAAGGCCTTGGCCGTGCTTTCACGCGTGACGGAGTAATCCGGCGGCAACTCGCCCGAGAGCCAGCGCTGCAGCGAGTCCGAGCCCAGGTTCTTCTGGACTACCAGCCAGGCCGTGCCTCCCGGGGCGAGCCTGGGCAGCCAGAGCAGCAACAGTTCGTGAAGTTCACTCTTGCCGATCCGGATCGGCGGATTGGACCAGATGGTGTTGAACTCCAGCGAGGGGTCGACATCTTCCGGACGGCAGGCGCGGACGTTCTTCAGGCCCAGCGATGCGGCGTTGTCGTTGGTCAAGGCGATGCTGCGCTCATTGACGTCCACGGCCCACACTGCGGCCGCGGGAGACTTCAGGCCCAGGGTCAGGGCGATCGGGCCCCACCCGCAGCCTATGTCCAGCAGGTTGCCGGCCGGAGCCGGCGGCGGCACTTCGGCCAACAGCACCGCCGTGCCCTTGTCGACGCCGTCCGGACTGAAGATTCCGCCCGCCGTCTGCAACCGGCGGGGGCGGCCGTCCAGCTCGACCTCCAAGGTGCGGCGCACCTCGGGTTTCCCTGGTTGCGGGCTGAAGTAGTGCTCTGTTCCCATAATCGGCCAGATTAGTGCGCGCTCAGCGGAATCGGTATCAAGGCGCACCTAAGCTGCGCCCGCTCTGGTAGCGTGAACCCCATGAAGAAGTAATGATTGCGCCGCAACCATGCTGTCCCGTTCGCTACGGCACAGCGCGTGCCGTTGGTTGAGAATCCGTTCTCCCCGGCCGCCGGGCAATCACCGTTCCCCGAATTCAACTGGAACGCTCCACCTCCGCAGCCGCTTGATGCCGGCTGTTTATGGTCCCCGGCACCGGTTTTCCGGCCGCACCAGCAGGCGCCAGCAGCCACACATTTCCTGCCCCGCACCGACGGGGCCCATGCCAGGAGGACTTTTGGCCAATCATCCACAAACCACATCTTCGGACTCCGCTGGACGCAGCCCGGAGGACTACGATAAGACCACGGACATTTCGAAGGAGAGCATGACCACCAACAGCCCCCAGCCGTCGCCGGAACCGGAAATGACGCCGGACGAGATCCAGGCCGTCATTGACCGCATCTTGGCCCGAGACCCTGCGCCACGCAGCAAGCCGGGCGTCGGCGGCCGAGCGCAGGCCCTGTCCGACCTTGATTCCGAACATTCCGAATTCGACGGTGACCAGCAGGACTTGGCCGAACGTCGTGCCCTCCGCCGCGTCGCGGGCCTCTCCACCGAACTGGAGGACGTCACCGAGGTCGAATACCGGCAGCTGCGCCTGGAACGCGTGGTCCTGGCAGGCCTCTGGACCGAAGGTACCGCCGACGACGCTGACAACTCCTTGCGGGAACTGGCCGCGCTGGCGGAGACTGCCGGCTCCGAAGTGTTGGACGGCATCGTGCAGCGCCGGATGAAGCCGGACCCGGGCACGTTCCTCGGTTCCGGCAAGGCCGAGGAACTGCGGGACATCGTGATGTCCACCGGTGCGGACACGGTCATTGTCGACGGCGAACTCTCGCCTTCACAGCGCCGCGGGCTGGAGGACATCGTCAAGGTCAAGGTCATCGATCGGACCGCGCTGATCCTGGACATCTTCGCGCAGCACGCCAAGAGCCGCGAAGGCAAGGCGCAAGTCGAGCTGGCCCAGCTGGAGTACTTGCTGCCGCGGCTGCGTGGCTGGGGCGAGTCGATGTCCCGTCAGGCCGGCGGCCGGGTAGGCGCTGCCGGTGGCGGCATCGGTTCGCGCGGACCCGGTGAGACGAAGATCGAACTGGACCGCCGTCGTATTAGGACGCGGATGGCGAAACTGCGCCGCGAGATCGCGGCCATGAAGCCGGCACGGGAAACCAAACGTGCCAACCGCCGACGCAATGCCGTGCCGTCAGTGGCCATCGCCGGGTACACCAACGCCGGCAAATCGTCGCTGCTCAACCGGCTGACAGATGCTGGCGTGCTGGTGGAGAATGCGCTTTTTGCCACCTTGGACCCCACCGTCCGCCGCGCAGAGACGCCCGACGGCATTGGCTACACGCTCGCCGACACTGTCGGGTTTGTCCGTTCGCTGCCCACCCAACTGGTGGAAGCCTTCCGCTCCACGCTGGAAGAAGTTGCCGACGCCGATGTGATCCTGCATGTGGTCGACGTCTCCCACCCGGACCCGGAGGGGCAGATCGCGGCGGTGCGCGAAGTGCTTTCCGAGGTGGACGCGCGGCACATTCCCGAAATCGTGGTGCTGAACAAAGCCGACGTCGCCGATCCCTTCGTGGTCGAGCGCCTGCGCCAGCGCGAACCGAACCACGTCGTGGTGTCGGCGCGCACCGGCCAGGGCATGGACACGCTGCTTCGACGGATCAGCGAGACCATACCCCGGCCCAGCGTGAAGCTGCGGCTGTTGGTGCCCTATGACCGCGGCGAAGTCATCAGCCGGTTGCACAGCGAGGACGCCGAAATTCTCGCCATGGAACACGGAGAAGACGGCACTCGGCTCGATGTGCTCGTTCGTGAGGGGCTGGCAGCGGAGCTGGAACGATTCCTGCGGCATGACTGATACCCGGGTTCCGGCCGGCGAGGCGTTGCGACTGCTGGATGTCGCAGTCCAGGGAATGGGCGGCCAGCATCGCGCCGGCCAGCACGAAATGGCGGCCAAGGTGGCCGAGGCTTTCGACCGTCGACGGCACCTGCTGGTGCAGGCGGGCACCGGCACCGGCAAATCGTTGGCCTATCTGGTCCCGCTCATGGTGCAGGCGTTGGAGGGTGAGAAGCCCGCTATCGTTTCCACGGCAACGCTGGCCCTGCAGGCGCAGATCGTCAAACGGGATCTGCCGCGGCTGATGGAAGCAGTCGCCGATGAGCTTCCGCGGCCGCTGGACGTCGCGTTGCTCAAAGGGCGGAACAATTACGTCTGCCTGCATAAGCTGGCCGGCGGCTTTCCGGACGAAGACGCGCCTGCCGCGCTGTTCAGCCTGGGCGAGGACGCGGTCCCGCATCCGGCGCCGGCCGGCGGAGAATCGTCCGGCGGGGCGGCGAGTGCGTTGGGCAAGGAGGTGGTGCGCCTACGCGAATGGGCGCAGGAGACCGAGACCGGCGACCGCGATGAACTGGTGCCAGGCGTCAGTGACCGGGCATGGCGCCAGGTTTCCGTGGGATCGATGGAATGCCTCGGCGCGCAAAAGTGCCCCCTCGCGGCGGAATGCTTCAGCGAACTGGCACGCGGACATGCGGCCGAAGCGGACATCGTGATCACCAACCATGCCATGCTCGCCATCAACGCCTTCGAGGGCGTCGCAGTCCTCCCGGACTACGACGTGGTAGTCATTGACGAGGCCCACGAACTGCAGGACCGAGTGACCAGCGCGGTGGCCGGGCAGCTGTCCGCGGCCATGGTCCGCACCGCAGCCTCTACCGCGCGCAGGCACACCGGAATCAGCGTGGAACCCCTCAATTCGGCGGCCGGCGCGCTGGAGGATGTCTTGGAAGCCGTGCCGAGCGGATTGCTGGCCTCCGGCCTGCGCCAGGAGCAAGAACTGGTGCTCATGCAGGTGCGGGAGGCCGCCCGCGTGGCACTGTCCGATTCCAAGCCCGACGGATCCGGAGCGGCGGACGGCGGCCGGCAGATGGCCCGTTCACGTCTCGCCGCGGTGCTGGAGATGGCAGAACGGCTGCTGTCCGCGGCGGATTCCCGCGAGGTCATTTGGGCAACCCGTCCGAGCACCTACGGCGAGGCCGGGGACTACGTCGCCAACGACGACCAACCGGCTACCCTCAACATTGCTCCGTTGTCTGTTGCGTCCAGACTGCGTGAAGGGCTCTTCGACGAACATACGGTGGTACTGACATCTGCCACGCTGTCGGTGGGCGGAACCTTCGACGCCGTCGCCGGTTCGCTCGGGTTGCTGGGGGCCGGCGCTCCGGCTTACTCGAGCGCCGATGTGGGCAGCCCCTTCGACTACCCGCGCCAAGGCGTGCTGTATGTGGCATCGCATCTGCCCAAGCCGGGCCGCGGCACCAGCCCCGAGCAGCTCGACGAACTCGAGGAACTGCTGCAGGCCTCTCGCGGCGGTGCCCTCGGACTGTTCTCCTCGCGGCGTGCGGCCGAAGAGGCCGCGGCTGAAATGCGCAAGCGCACCGACCTGACCATCCTGTGTCAGGGCGAATCCTCAATGGCGGCGTTGGTCCGCCAATTCGCGGATGAACCGGACACCTGCCTGTTCGGCACCATGACGCTGTGGCAGGGGGTCGATGTTCCGGGCGAGGCATGCCGGCTGGTAATCATCGACCGGATTCCGTTCCCGCGGCCGGATGACCCGCTCACCACCGCCCGTACCCGGTCGGTGGCCCAAGCGGGAGGCAACGGTTTCATGACCGTCTCCGCCACCCACGCCGCCGTACGGCTGGCGCAGGGAGCCGGCCGCTTGATCCGAGCAGCCAATGACAAGGGAGTGGTAGCCGTCTTGGATTCCAGGCTGGCCACGGCGCGCTATGGAAACTTCCTCCGCAGCGCCCTGCCGCCGTTCTGGAGCACGAAGGACGGTGCGATCGCCCGCCAGATTCTGGAACGGCTGGCCGCCGCCGCAGCCTGAAACGGCGGCGGCAGGACCGCCGCCGTGGGCAGGTCCAGCCGGCCCGGGGGATTGGTGACCGAGGGGGTCAGAGCGCGCGCATCACGGAGACAACCTTGCCCATGATGGTGGCGTGGTCGCCCAAGATCGGTTCATAGCGCGTGTTCTGCGGCAACAGCCAGGTGTGCCCGTCGCGCTGCCGGAATGTTTTAACCGTTGCCTCGTCGTCGAGCAGCGCAGCAACAATGTCCCCGTTCTCGGCGGTGTGCTGCTGCCGGACCACGACCCAATCGCCGTCGCAAATAGCAGCGTCGATCATCGAATCGCCGGACACCTTGAGCATGAACAACTCGCCGTGGCCCACCAACTGCCGGGGCAGGGGCATGACGTCCTCGACCGCCTGATCTGCAAGGATCGGTCCGCCGGCGGCGATCCGCCCCACCAGCGGCACCATGGCGGTATCGGATGAGGTGGTGAGTTCGGACACCGCGACGCCGCTGGAGCTGCGCAACTGCTGCGGCTCGTCGACGCCCACTATTTCCACGCCCCCGTTGTCGAGCGTCAGCGGGGTGAGGATCTCCATCGCCCGGGGGCGCTTGGGATCCCGCCGGATGTAGCCCATCTTCTCCAGTTGAGCCAACTGGTGGGTGACGCTGGACAAGCTCGCCAGGCCGACGATATCGCCGATCTCGCGCATCGACGGGGGATACCCGTGGGCAATCACGGAGCGCTGGATGGTTTCCAGGATCTTTTTCTGCCGCGGGGTCAGGCTGCGTCCGACCTTGACAGGGCGGCCGCGCCGCCGTGCTCCGGCAGTGGTGGTGGTCTCTTCGGACATATCCGGCCCCGGTCTTCCCATGATGGTCCATGCGCCGGCCTGGCTAATGCGCAACCGGCACTCGGATTGCTGTCTCGACTGTTTTGTCAGTGGCGGCTGATGCACTTCATGTCATAGCCGCCTATGCCATCAACGCTAGGCGAGGCGGTGAGGAATTTCAAACATTTGTTCGACTGAGTCTCGACAATAATCGATCACCAGTGCTAGAACTATAGAAGACGCATTCGAAGATACTTTCGAACGTCGTGGTTCGATGATCGAAACCAGTCGAAACAGATCGAAAATCGGAAAGGTGGCACCATGTCCGCCCAGCTCGCACCACAGCCCGCAGACTTTCACGCCAATGCCCGCCTCCGGCTCACTCGCCGGGGCCGCTTGCTGCTGATTGGTCTGCCGCTCATGCTTGCCGCGGCCGCTGCGCTCACCTTGATCGGCTTCTTCACTGCACCGGCGATGGCCGCAGCCGGCGGCTTGGGGCCGGGGCCTGCTGTGACGGTCACCGTCGGCAGCGGCCAGACGCTCTGGGATGTGGCGGTGCATTCCGCGCCTGATCGCAACCCGCACGATGTCATCTTCGAGATTGCCCAGCTGAACGGCCTGGACGGGGATATCGTCCATTCCGGTCAGCAGCTTCTCGTGCCATCAGCGAAGTGAGCCAAACCGTAATATGAGCTGCTTCGGTCCGCCCGATTCCTGCCCCGGGCGGACCGAAGCTTAAGCTGGATCGGTGAGTGAGCAGCTAGAACGCCTGAACCGCCTGCCGTTACGGGAGAATCTCCGGGGCTTGGAGCCATATGGCGCCCCCCAGCTGGAGGTGCCCATCCTGCTGAACGTCAATGAAAACACCCACGGCCTGCCCGAGACGGTGCACCAAGCCATCGTCTCGTCCGTCAGCGCCGCAGCGGTTGGGCTGAACCGGTATCCGGACCGTGAGTTTACCGAGCTTCGGCGGGCGCTGTCCCGCTACCTGGGCCATGGCCTGACTGCAGAGAACATCTGGGCAGCCAACGGATCGAACGAAGTGCTGCAGCAAATCCTTCAGGCCTTCGGCGGGCCGGGCCGGACGTTGCTGAGCTTCCCGCCGACGTACTCCATGTACCCGCTGCTGGCCAGCGGGACCGACACCGAGTATGTGGCGGTGCCGCGGGGGGCGGACTTCACGCTCACTCCGGAGGCAGCTGCCGCTGCGGTCGCAGGAACCGCCGCAAACGTGGTCGTCCTCTGCTCCCCGAACAACCCGACGGGGACCGCACTCGGGCTTGATGTTGTCGAGGCAGCCTACGAAGCGGGGGAGGCGTCCAATGCCATCGTGATCGTGGACGAGGCCTATGCCGAATTCGCCCACGCCGGAACGCCGAGCGCGCTGACACTGCTGCCCGGACGGGAACGGCTCATCGTTTCCCGCACCATGAGCAAGGCCTTCGCCCTGGCCGGAGCCCGAGTGGGATACCTCGCCGCCGCACCACAGATTGCCGATGCCTTGCGCTTGGTCCGGCTGCCTTACCATTTGTCCGCCATCACCCAGGCTACGGCGTTGGCCGCGCTGGAACATGCAGACGCGCTGCTGGCCAATGTCGAGGACATCAAGACCCAGCGGGACCGCATCGTCGAGGGACTGGCCGCACTGGGGTTGAAGCCGGCGCCGTCGGATTCCAACTTTGTGTTCTTCGGCGGCCTGGAAGATCCGCATGCTGTATGGCAGGGGCTCCTGGATGCCGGCGTGCTGATCCGCGACGTCGGGATTCCCGGACACCTGCGGGTGACCGCGGGCACTGAGGCCGAGACCACAGCCTTCCTGGATGGCATCAGGGCTCTGATGTCGAGCCCAGTCTCCTAAACTGTTAAGAGCGCACCGGCTTGGGCCGGTCAACCATTTCGTCAAAGGATTCCCATGACCGTGGATATCACCACCGGACGTACCGCACGCCTCGAACGCACCACCAGTGAGTCGTCCGTGCTGGTTGAACTGGATCTCGACGGCACCGGCCGTTCCGAGATCAGCACCACCGTGCCGTTCTACGACCACATGCTCACGGCACTCGCGAAGCACTCGCTGATCGATCTGACCGTGAAGGCCACCGGCGACACGCACATTGACGCCCACCACACAGTCGAAGATGTGGCGATCACGATCGGCGAGAGCTTGAAGCAGGCGTTGGGCAACAAGGCCGGGATCCGCCGGTTCGGCGAAGCAACGGTCCCGCTGGATGAAGCGCTGGCCCACGCCGTCGTCGACATCTCCGGGCGCCCCTACCTGGTGCACTCGGGAGAACCTGCTGGGCAGGAATACCACCTGATCGGCGGACACTTCACCGGGTCGCTGACCCGCCACGTGTTTGAAGCCATCACGCTGCACGCCCAGATCTGTCTGCACATGCGGGTGCTTGGCGGCCGCGATCCGCACCACATCGTCGAGGCCCAGTTCAAGGCTTTCGCCCGGGCGCTGCGCGCGGCCGTGGAACCCGATCCCCGGGTCGAGGGCATTCCCTCAACGAAGGGCGCCCTGTGACGGCTGGGCCCAAAGTCACTGTCCTGGACTATGGGTCCGGGAATGTGCGCTCGGCGGTCCGGGCGCTGGAATACGTCGGTGCCAATGTCACGCTCAGCCATGCTTCCGAGGATGTGCTCAACGCCGACGGGCTGTTGGTCCCCGGTGTCGGCGCCTTCGCCACGGTCATGGAAGGGCTGAAGTCCGTGGACGCGCTGCGCTGGATCGGACGACGTGTGGCCGGCGGCCGGCCGGTGCTGGGCATTTGCGTGGGCCTGCAAGTCATGTTCGAAGAAGGTGTTGAACACGGCGTGCGCACCCAGGGGATCGGGGAGTGGCCCGGAGTGGTGGAAGCGCTGCCGGCGGAAGTGGTACCGCACATGGGGTGGAACACCGTTGACGCCGCGGAAGGCAGCCGGTTGTTCGCCGGCATTGAAGACGAACGGTTCTACTTTGTCCACTCCTATGGTGTGCAGCACTGGAACTTTGATGTCACCCGGCCGGCGATGACGCCGCCGCGGGTCACCTGGTCCACGCACGGGGCGCCCTTCATCGCGGCCGTTGAGAACGGCCCGCTGAGTGCTACCCAATTCCACCCGGAGAAGTCCGGGGACGCCGGCGCGGAGTTGCTCCGCAACTGGCTGAAGACGCTGCGGTAGCCGTGGGCAGCCTACTCCTCATGGCCCTGGCCGGGCTGCTGGCCGGCGGAGCCATCTCGTTCCGGCAACAGCGGCTGCCCAAATGGTCGGCCATCGTTTTCTGGATTTTGGCGGGTATGTCCCTGTTGGCGGCCTACCTGCTCACCCTCGGTCCAACCGAGTAACCACCCACAGCCCGCGCAGCTGACGGCGCAGAAAGCGGAACCACAATGACGAACCCAACGCCCATCCTTGAGCTCCTGCCCGCAGTCGATGTAGCGGACGGCCAGGCAGTCCGGCTGGTCCAAGGTGAAGCCGGCAGCGAGACCAGCTACGGTGATCCGCTGGACGCTGCACTGGCATGGCAGAACGACGGAGCGGAGTGGGTGCACCTGGTGGATCTCGATGCCGCATTCGGCCGTGGCAACAACACGGAAGTGCTGCGCCGCGTCGCCGACGTGCTGAAGATCAAGGTGGAGCTGTCCGGCGGCATTCGGGACGACGAATCCCTGGAGCGGGCCCTCGAATTCGGCGCAACCCGCGTTAACCTGGGCACCGCCGCCCTGGAAAACCCGGAGTGGACCGCGCGCGCCATTGCCCGGCACGGCGACGCCATCGCGGTGGGTCTTGATGTCCGCGGCACCACGCTGGCCGCCCGGGGCTGGACCGAGGAGGGTGGCGACCTCTGGGAAGTCCTGTCCCGCCTGGAAGACGCCGGTTGCGCCAGGTACGTGGTGACCGACGTGACCAAAGACGGAACACTGCGCGGGCCGAACATCGACCTTCTGCGGCAGATGTGCGAGCGGACCGAGAAGCCGGTGGTGGCCTCCGGCGGCATTTCCAGTCTGGATGACTTGCGGGCCCTGCGGGAACTGGTTCCGACCGGAGTCGAAGGAGCGATTGTCGGCAAGGCCCTCTACGCGGGCAAGTTCACCCTGCCCGAAGCCCTCGACGTAGCCGGACGGCGCTGAGGGTCCAGCGTGGGAAAGAAGGAGCTGCCGGCCCACATTGCTGCAGCCTTGGCGGGCGCCGGCGGCGCAGCGGACTCGGCGGGCCAAAGCTGGACCGGGCGGGACCTGAGCGGCGCAGGAAATCCGCTGCACCAGTTCGATCACGACGACGGCAGCACCGATCCGGCCTATGAAGCAGCGCTTCAGTGGCTGGCCGCCGGCACCGGCGGGGAAACGGAAGTAGTGGCCGCACTGGCCAACGCCCGTGTCTTCGTCCCCATCGTTGCCACACTCGGCGAAGAAGCCGAGGGCAGTGGTGGCTTGACGGCCGATAAGCAGGCGGACATGGCTTTGGTGACCCTGCAAGCCCCGGACGGACGCCGTGCGCTCCCCGTATTCAGCAATACCGCCGCCCTCGAAGCCTGGCATCCCGAGGCCCGTCCGGTTGCCGTCTACGCGCCGCGAGCGGCGTTGGCGGCAGTGTCCGAAGATGCCGAACTGCTGGTCATCGACCCGGGTTCCTCGCTGACCTTCGTGGTCCGGCGGCCGGCCGTGTGGGCGTTGGCCAAGCAACAGGAGTGGCTGCCCTCCTACCGCGATCCGGCGCTGCTGGACTGGGTAGCCGACGCCACCGGCGCGGAGGAAGCCGTCGTGGCAGCATCCGTCGAGCCGGGGGCCGGCATCGCGGTCCGGATGGCCGATGGCGCGGTGGTGGCAGGAGGGGGCCACGGACCGGAGTTGCGCCTGGTGCTGCAGGTGCGTGACGGTCTGGGCCGCGAGCAGTTGGCTGCTATGGCGGGGCGAATCCAAGAGAGGCTGCAGGCACGGCAGGAGTTTGCCGAGCGCGTCGATTCGCTGGAGCTGAAGTTCACCCGCTGAGCAGTCGAAGGATCCGCCCGCCCAGCCTGCCGTAAAGACAAGTACGACGCCGGTGCGTGCACCGGCGTCGTACTTGTCTGTTGTGGAGTTCTTCCCGGATTAGTTGACCGGGCCGGTGAACTTCTCACCCGGACCCTTGCCCGGCTCGTCCTGGATCACGGAAGCCTCGCGGAAGGCCAGTTGCAGGGAGCGGAGGCCATCGCGTAACGGGCCGGCATGCTGGCTGCCGATCTCCGGCGCGGCAGCTGTCACAAAGCCAGCCAGCGCCGTGATCAGCTTGCGGGCTTCGTCCAGATCCTTGAGCTCTTCAGCATCGTCGCCGGCGGCCAAGCCGCATTTGACGGCGGCGGCACTCATCAGGTGGACGGCCGCGGTGGTGATGACTTCCACAGCGGGCACTTCGGCGATGTCGCGCATCTGGCCCAGGACTTCCTGTTCCTGGGTCGAGGCAGAACCGGCATCCGGCGCGAAGCTGTGTCGGTGGCCGTCGTTCTGCGGATTGTTATCTGAGCTGCTCATACTGGTAAGCTTGTCACAGACCAATTGGATCCGGTTACTTATGTGCCTGAAAGCACGTAGCGAAAACGGGGTCCAATCTGCAAGCGGAGACCTCTCCCACCCGTCGGTATGGCTAGCCAGAGCTGCCGGGTTTTGGTCGGCAGGATGTGGCCGGTTCCTTTCACGGAAGGAGTCCGTGCCCAGTCCGCGGAACCTGTGCGGTTTCGACTGCCGCCACCTTCGAGGCCTTCGATTGCGCTTGCAATGGGAGGCCTTCTTTCATTGCATGGGCAGCCGAATATCAGTGACAGGAGCCACACATTAGCGAGCCAAGAATCAACGATCGTATCCGCGTTCCGGAGGTCCGGTTAGTCGGACCGAACGGTGAGCAGGTCGGCATCGTCCGCATTGAGGACGCCCTCCGCCTCGCCACGGAATCGGATCTTGACCTGGTTGAGGTCGCACCGCAGGCAAAGCCTCCGGTGTGCAAGCTTATGGACTATGGCAAGTACAAGTATGAGGCTGCGGTCAAGGCCCGCGAGGCGCGCAAGAACCAGACGAACACTGTGCTCAAGGAAATCCGGTTCCGGCTGAAGATCGATAAGCACGACTACGAGACGAAGCGCGGCCATGCGCTCCGGTTCCTCGCGGCCGGCGACAAGGTCAAGGCCATGATCCAGTTCCGCGGCCGTGAGCAACAGCGCCCGGAAATGGGCATTCGCCTGCTGCAAAAGTTTGCCGAGGACGTCGCCGAAGTCGGCGTCATCGAGTCGACTCCGCGGATTGACGGCCGGAACATGGTCATGGTGATCGGCCCGACCAAGAACAAGGCCGAAGCCAAGGCAGAAGCCCGCCGCGCCGCGCAGAAGGCGGACGCCAAGGCTGCGAACGAGGCCAAGAAGCAGCGGGTGGAGACCTCCGCCGACCAGGAACCGTTCACCCAGAGCCTGGGCGACCTGATCCCGGAAGGCCTTGCCGCCATGGCAAGCCAGCCGGAGGGAACCACTGAAGCGCCCGCCGAGGCGGCCGCACCGGCTGGTTCCGAACCGGACGTTCAGACCGCGGAGCAGGCCGAAGCCCAGCCGGCGGAACAGCCCGCAGCACCTTCCGAGGCCAAGCCCGCGGCCAAGGCGAAGCCTGCAGCGGAGGCCAAGCCTGCCGCTCCGGCGAAGCCCGCAGCACCTTCCGAGGCCAAGCCCGCGGCACCCAAGCCCGCAGCCCGGCCCAAGCCGACAGCGCGGCCTGCGGCCCCCAAACCTGCTGGCCGGTCCGGCTCCAAGAGCTAAGACCGTCCAGAGAGCATCCGGCATCTCGCCGGGCACATCCGTGTGCCCGGTGCCGGTAGACAAGTAAACCGCCGGTGCCCGCAGTGGCACCGCACGAGCCGATGGTCAGCAATGACCTGAGGAAGACGTAAGGAGAACGGCAGCCATGCCGAAGCAGAAGACCCACAGCGGCGCCAAGAAGCGCTTCAAGCTCACCGGCAGCGGCAAGCTCAAGCGCCAGCAGGCCAACCGCCGCCACTACCTGGAGCACAAGCCTTCCACGCTGACCCGCCGCCTCGCAGCTGACAAGATCGTTGCTCCGGCAGATGTTCGCAACATCAAGAAGATGCTCGGCATCTAACTTCCTCTCCCCGGTCCGCACGGTGTCAGCCGTCAGTACCATCCCAGCAAGTTTTGCCCCGACCGCTGATCGTGGCGGTCGAACCACCGGGCACCAATCATCAAAAGGAGTACGCACGTGGCACGTGTGAAGCGGGCGGTCAACGCCCACAAGAAGCGCCGGGTTATCCTGGACCGGGCTGCCGGATACCGCGGACAGCGGTCCCGCCTGTACCGCAAGGCCAAGGAACAGCTGCTGCACTCGTTCGTGTACAGCTACGGCGACCGCCGCAAGCGCAAGGGCGACTTCCGCCGCCTGTGGATCCAGCGCATCAACGCTGCGTCCCGCGCCAACGGCCTGACCTACAACCGCCTCATCCAGGGCCTGAAGGCCGCCGAGGTTCAGGTTGACCGCCGCATGCTGGCCGAGCTGGCCGTCTCCGACGCCGGCGCCTTCGCTGCTCTGGTGAAGGTTGCCAAGGACGCGCTGCCCGCCGACACCTCGGCCCCCGCCGAGCGTCCGGCCGCCGCTGCCAAGCCGGCTGCCAAGGCGAAGGCCGCTCCGGCAGCCAAGGCTGCTCCGGCCGCTGAAGCCGGCGAAGTTGCCGGCGCCGTGAAGGCTGTTGACGGCGAGGACGCACCTGCCGGCTACACCATCAAGGGCAACCAGTCCAAGAAGTACCACGTTCCGGGTTCCACCTGGTACGAGAACACCACTCCCGTGTACTGGTTCGAGTCCGTCGAGGCCGCCAAGGCTGCTGGTTTCGAGCCCGCCGGCGGCGAAGCCCGCCAGAAGGTTGCTGAGTAAGCACCGGATGCAGGAACCGCCAGACGGCGACGTTATAGTCGCTGTATGAGCATTACCGGGCGCCCGCAAGCTACGATCATGTCCAACCCCCGAGCCGATCGGGTGAAGGATGTGGCCAAGCTTGCCGGGCGCTCGGTGCGCTTAAAGCGCCGGCAGTTCCTCGCCGAAGGCCCGCAGGCTGTCCGCGAAGCCTTGTCCGCCCACCGCGCGAACATCGGCTCCGGGGGCGACGGGATCGTCGCCGAGGTTTTTGCCACCGACGCGTGTCTGGACCGGTTGCCTGAATTGGCGGACCTGGCCGACGGCGTGCCGCTGCGGCTGGCCACCGACGCAGTGCTCGCGGCCATGGCCGACACTGTCAACCCGCAGGGGATCGTGGCAGTCTGCCACTACCTGGACCGGCCGCTGAACGAAGTGCTGCAGGCCAAACCGCTGCTGCTGGCCATCATGGTCCGGGTGCAGGATCCCGGCAATGCCGGCACCATTTTGCGGGCGGCCGACTCGGCCGGCGCGGACGCCGTCATACTGACCAGTTCCAGCGTGGATATCTACAACCCCAAGGCCGTGCGTTCCACCGCTGGATCGCTTTTCCACCTGCCCGTGGTCACGGGACATGATTTTGATGAGCTGGTCGCTGCCCTGCGGGCTGCGGGGCTGACTATGCTCGCTGCCGACGGCTACGGCACGATCGATTTGGATGATTTGCAGGACCGCAGTGCGCTTCGGCGGCTGGGGAGCGGTTCCGCTTCCGACGACGGCGAAGGACTTCCCGATCTGGCGACGCCGACCGCCTGGCTCTTTGGGAACGAGGCCCAGGGGCTCTCGTCGGCAGAGCTCGCCGCGGCGGCCCATCGGGTGGCGGTGCCGGTCTACGGCCAAGCCGAGAGCCTCAACGTCGGTACGGCCGCCACGGTCTGCTTGTATGCCTCGGCCAGATCCCAGCGGCGGGGTGGCCAGCCCGTATAGCCTCTGCCGATCGGCCCGGGCCGAAGGTACGGTAAGAACCGGTGCCGCATCTTTGCGGCGGTCGGATTGAACCGGGAGGCGCAGGATGGCAGGAAGCGGAGGGACCAAGGCTGTAGTCGCGGCGTTGGCCGCCAACCTGACCATTGCCGCGCTGAAGTTCGTCGCATATCTCCTGACCCGATCGTCCTCGATGCTGGCAGAAGCCATCCACTCGGTGGCCGATTCCGGCAACCAGGTCCTGCTCTTGGTGGGCGGCAAACGGGCCGCACGGCAGGCGAGCCCCAGCCACCCGTTCGGCTACAGAAGGGACCGGTACATCTACGCGTTCATCGTCTCGATCGTGCTGTTCAGCGTCGGCGGACTGTTCGCGTTGTACGAGGCGTACCACAAGTGGCAGGACCCGCATCCCATCGAAGGCTTCTGGTGGTGGGTCCCCTTGGCGGTACTGGCCGGCGCGATCATTGCCGAATCCTTCTCGCTGCGGACCGCCGTCAGGGAGTCCAACCCGCTGCGCGGCACCACCGGCTGGGTGGACTTTATCCGCCGCTCGAAGGCGCCGGAACTGCCCGTGATCCTGCTTGAGGACTTTGCTGCCCTCCTGGGGCTGGTGCTCGCGCTGTTTGGTGTCAGCCTCACCCTGCTGACCGGCAACGGGCTGTGGGACGCGGCCGGCACGGCCATGATCGGTCTGTTGCTGGTGGCCATCGCCACCGTGCTCGCCATCGAGACCAAGTCGTTGCTGCTGGGCGAATCAGCCTCGCGGGAGCACCTGCGGCTGATCGAGGAAGCCATCGCCGCCGACGATGAGACCCGGGTCATTCACCTGAAGACCATGCATCTGGGGCCGGACGAACTCCTGGTCGCGGCCAAGATCAGCGTGGGACGGAGTGACTCGGGCCAGGAGATCGCCCGGTTGATCGACGCCGCCGAGCGGCGCATCCGCGACGCGGTGCCGATCGCCACGGTCATCTATTTGGAACCGGACATCTTCCGTTCGGAATCCGTTGCCCACCCCGCGGGCCCGGCCTAATCCTGGCCGGTGCGGCCCGCTGCGGACATGGCTGATCCCGGGGCCTGTGCTGGTGCCGCCTGCCGCGACGCCGGGCGGGGCCGCTTCTCGACGGCACCGCTGATCCCGGCGATGGCCAGTCCCAGGGCAGCCAGTCCGGCACCCACCAGCGCCGGTGCAGCGAAGCCCCAGCCCCAGGAGATCACCACGCCGCCCAGGAACGCGCCCAGCGCGTTGGCCATGTTCAGGGCCGAATGGTTGAGCGATGCCGCAAGGGTCTGGGCATCCGGCGACGCGTCCATCAGCCGGGTCTGCAGGGCGGGGATCAGGCTGGACCCGGCGACGCCGAGGAGGAAGACCAGTGGGATGGCCAGCATCGCCACCGAGGAAGCCGCCCAGAAAAGCACCAGGACGACGATGATGGCCGTCATGACCTGGTAGATGGTGCCCATCACGGACCGGTCCGCCAGCCGTCCGCCGATGAAGGTGCCGACGACCATGCCCAGGCCGTAGAGTCCGACGATCAAGGGCAGGGCGGCGGGAGCCAGCCCGGTCACCTCCGTCATGGTGGGGCTGATGTAGGAATACACGGCAAAGAACCCGCCGAAACCAACCACGCCCACGAGCAGCGCCAGCCAGACCTGGATCCGTTTCAGCGCGCGGAGTTCGCGGCGGATGCCGGCTTCTTCATGCGCCGGGCTGAAGGGGACAAGGCGTTGGATCATCAGCACGGTGACCGCCCCGACCGCGCCGACGGCCACGAACATGAGCCGCCAGCCGTACTGCTGTCCAAGCCACGTGACGAGCGGGACGCCAACCACGTTGGCGACTGACAATCCCAGCATCACCATGGCCACGGCCTGCGCCCGGCGGGTAGGCGATACCAGCGAGGCTGCCAGGACGGCGGCCACGCCAAAGTAGGCGCCGTGCGGCAGGCCGGAAATGAATCGGGTCACCAGCATGGTGGCATAGTCAGGAGCCAGCACCGACGAAAGGTTCCCGAGCGTGAACAGGACCATTAGCCCCAGCACCATGTACTTGTGCGGCAGTTTGGCTCCGAGCGCCGCCAGCAGCGGGGCTCCGATCACCACGCCCAACGCATAAGCGGAGATCAGGTGCCCGCTTTCCGGGATGCTGATGTCCAGGCCTTCCGCCACGTTCTGCAGCAGCCCCATGATGGCGAATTCCGTGGTTCCGATGGCGAACCCGCCCATTGCCAGCGCAACGATGGCCCACACCGTCCGGCGTTTGGCGGTGGGCGTCCGTGTGGTGGCGGGGACAGGCAGACTCATCTGGTGGCTTTCGTTCGGCGGCAGGGATGCAGGGGAAAGGAAGTGGCCGCGCCAGTGCGGCGGACGCGGTGGGCTCCGGGGAGCATGCTCCGGCAATTACACTATGGCAACACCGCAGCGCAGCGCCCCATTCCGGGATCGCCGGTCCTGTGGTGAGCGACATAATCCTGCCCCTTGGCAAAGTCAGGAGCCAGACCTCCCCGTAGACTGAGCGGCGTGCAACAGAGCCTGAAACAAATCGTTGGCGCGGCCATCCTCGATGCCCGTGAAGCGCCGCGCAGCCTGCTTGCTGCGCGGCGCACAGCACCCGAGTCCTTGGCCGGCCTGTGGGAGTTTCCCGGCGGCAAGGTGGAGCCGGGGGAGAGCTGCGAGGACGCCCTCCGGCGCGAAATCCGCGAGGAGCTTGGGGTGGGGATTGAGCTTGGCGCGGAGGTAGCCGGTCCGCACGAGCAGGGCTGGCCGCTCAACGAAACGGCGGCCATGCGGGTGTGGTGTGCGTACATTACGGACGGGCGGCCGGAGCCGCTTGAAGACCATGACGAACTGCGCTGGGTCCGGCTGGACGAGGGCGAAGCCACGGCGTTGCCCTGGATCCCAGCCGACTTCCCGATCGTTGCCGCTGTCCTCAAGGTGGCCGCGGCGGTTGGCCGTCCCTCCTGACACACCCCCGGCACGTCCATCCGGTTCGGGCCGACCCCGCACGGTCAGAACAGCGTCGCTTGCCCAACCTCAGGCAGTGCGGCGGCCTTCGGTCCTCCCGTCTGCCGTCCGCGAGCAGTGTCAAGCTGCGGTTTGTTGATGTGGCGCAGTCGGGCTCCGCTTTGCAAGCCGTGCCGGCGTTTGGCCGCGCCCACCCGTGCGGCCAGCCAACGGCGGTAATCCTTGGAGGCATAGGTTCCGCCGTCGTAGAGGCGGCGGTAGCGGCCGACCAGCTGCGGATATTCCTTGGCCAGCCATTGCATATACCACTCTCGCGCACCGGGACGAAGGTGCAGCGCGCCAGCCGTCAGGCTGGTGGCACCGGCGGCAGCTACCGAGGCACACAGATCATCGAGCGCCTCTTCGGAATCCGTCAGCCAGGGCAGGATCGGCATCGCCATCACCGAACACTGCAGGCCGGCGTCGCTGAGCTTGGCGATCAGGTCCAGCCGCGCCCGCGGCGTCGGTGTTCCCGGCTCCACCCGGTGTGCCAAGCCGGCGTCGGTCATGGCCAGCGAAATGCCCATGCCGACCTCGACATCCTTGGCCACAGCATGCAACAAGGGCAGATCGCGGGCCAGCAACGTCCCTTTGGTCAGGATCGAAAACGGCGTTCCGGAATCGGCCAGGGCCCTGATGATCTCGGGCATGAGCTTGTATCGGCCTTCTGCCCGCTGGTAAGGGTCCGTGTTGGTTCCCATGGCCACCTGTTCGTGCTTCCACGACTGTTTGGCGAGCTCCCGGCGCAGCACCTCGCCGGCATTGATTTTCACCACCAGTTGACTGTCGAAGTCCAAGCCGGTGTTCAGGCCAAGATAGCTGTGCGTCTTGCGAGCGAAGCAGTATGTGCAGGCATGCGAGCAGCCCCGGTACGGGTTGATGGTCCACTCGAAAGGCATCGCAGACTGGCTGGGAACCCGGCTGAGGGCGGACTTCGCCAGCACTTCGTGAAAGGTGATTCCCGCAAACTCCGGCGTCTGCACACTGCGTACAAGGTTGCTCATTTTGGCCAACCCGGGCAACGCAGCGGGAGACTCGGCGGTGACTAACTGTCCATCCCAGCGCATGCATTTATTAGAACACATCTTCTAATTGCTGCCCAGCCCTAAGGTGACGTGTTTGCTGCCCAGCTGCGGGGTGAGGTGCTGGCCGCTCGGCCGCGTGGGTTGAAAAGCTGGGTGGAGACCCGATGCCGGGCACCAGAGGTATAGGGCAGACTGGTGGCGTGAGCGGAATCCCGTGGGTACTGCATGTCGATCTCGACCAGTTCATCGCGGCCGTTGAAGTGCTCCGGCGGCCGGAGCTCAAGGGCAAGCCGATCATTGTCGGCGGCCGGGGTGACCCTACCGAACGAGCAGTGGTCTCGACCGCATCCTACGAGGCCCGGGCGTTCGGTGTGGGTTCCGGAATGCCCTTGCGCATAGCGGCGCGAAAAGTGCCGGACGCGGTGATTCTGCCCGTCGACCAAGAGGCTTACCTCGCAGCATCTGAAACCGTGATGGCTGCCCTGCGCGCCCAGCCCGGCGCCACCGTCCAGGTGCTGGGATGGGATGAAGCCTTCGTGGGGACGGAGACAGAGGATCCGGAAGCCTATGCCCGGCAGGTGCAGGCCGCAGTGTTGGAACGGACCCAGCTGCATTGCAGCGTGGGCATAGGCGACACCCTGGTCCGAGCCAAGGTCGCCACCGGCTTCGGCAAGCCGGCCGGCGTTTTCCGGCTCACGGCCGGGAACTGGCTCGATGTCATGGGCGATCGACCGACCAAGGACCTGTGGGGCGTCGGGACCAAGGTGTCAGGCCGGCTGGCCAAGCTGGGCATCACCACGGTCGCACAGCTCGCCGCGACCGACCCTGACGACTTGGTGCCCGAGTTCGGCCCCAGGATGGGCCCTTGGTACGCGGAGCTCGGGCGCGGGGAGGGCGCCAGCATAGTGGACGACACTCCGTGGGTTGCCCGCGGGCACAGCCGGGAGACCACCTTTCAGCGCGACCTGACCGAGCCTGCCCAAGTCGAGGGGGCCGTGCGGGAGCTGACGGCGCGCGTCCTTGAGGACGTCGTGGCCGAAGGGCGGCCCGTGATCGGACTCACCCTCAAAGTCCGGTATGCGCCCTTCATCACCAAGACCCACGCGCGGAAGATTCCCGAGACCTTCGACCGGAACGACATCCTCGCGCGGGCCTTGGACCTCGCGGCTGCACTGGAAGCGGGCCGGCCGATCCGTCTCCTGGGCCTGCGGGCCGAGATGGCCATGCCGGAGGACGCGCGAAAGGGGCACACCCCGACGCGTGGCGGTTGGTGACGGCATCACGCGGGCCGGGCCGGTACACGCTGTCTGACACACGCCGGGCCGATAGAGGCTGGCCTGGCACATCCCGGGCCAGTAAAGCCTGGCCTGGCACACGCCCGGCCTGTACCGGCGGAGCCAATGCAGGCAGGGCCGGTACATGCTGGACAGCACGCCGGTGGGCCGTGGGTCAGGCCACCGGAGCGGACGGAGCCTTGCGCCGGCCCGGTCCCCGCCGGACTGCCCGTTCGACGTAGCCGCCAGCGCGAAGGCCGGCGTGCCGTTCGAAAACGTTCCGCGATGCCGGATCGCCGGTCCGCCATAGGGACCACAGCGCGGCACCGGCGTAGAGCGGCAGGAACGGCAGGCCGAGGCACAGGGCGTATTGCGTGCTGTGGCGCGACTCATGGTTGAGCAGCAGGGGATTGTCGGCCAAGCCGGCCGCACTCCGGTGGAAGAGCACCACATTGCCCACCGTGAACGCGGCAGCCTTCGGCAGGCCAAGCCGATATCCCTGCGCCAGGATCAGGCCTTTGGGGCCGCGGGCCAGACTGCAGCGCACCGCCGTGGCCAGGCCGAGCCCGACCAGCGTGGAGCCGTTGACCAGGTTCCACCCGGCACGCAGCTTTTCAAACGGCGTCATGGGCCCATCGTAGATGTTTCGAGCCGGTGCCTGCCCGTGAACTAGACTGGTGTGGTTGCCCGTGCGCGGGCAGAAACCCTTTAACCTATTCCGAGGTCCCAACAGCACATGTCTGACGTGACACCCCCAGCCCAGGAGCAGCTCGTGCCGAGCCCGCTCGATGAAGCGGCGGTTGCCGCCGCCGTCGAGCAGGCGATGATGGCCTTCAAGGCCGCTTCAGACCTGGACGAGCTCAAAACGGCCAGGCTCGCCCATTCCGGTGAGAAGTCCCCGCTGAGCCTGGCCAACCGTGAAATCGGCAAGCTGGCCAAAGAAGACAAAGCCGCCGCCGGCAAGATCATTGGCCCGGCCCGCGGACGGATCAACCAGGCGCTCGCTGCCCGCACCGCGGAGCTGGAAGCCGAGCGGGAGGCGCAGATCCTCGTCGAGGAAGCGGTGGATGTCACCGCGGCTCCACGGCGCCGTCGTGCCGGAGCCCGGCATCCGCTCTCCACGCTGCAGGAGCGGGTGAGCGACATCTTCGTGGGCATGGGCTGGGAGATCGCCGAAGGACCGGAAGTTGAATCCGAGTGGTTCAACTTCGACGCCCTGAACTTCAAGCCGGACCACCCGGCACGCGAGATGCAGGACACGTTCTTTGTGGAGCCGCCGGAGGCCCACCTGGTCCTGCGCACCCACACCTCTCCGGTGCAGGTGCGCTCCATGCTGGAACGCGACCTTCCCGTGTACGTGCTGTGCCCGGGCCGGACCTTCCGCACCGATGAACTGGACGCCACCCACACACCGGTGTTCCATCAGTTCGAGGGCCTGGCCGTGGACAAGGGCCTGACCATGGCCGACCTGCGCGGCACACTGGAGCACTTCTCCCGGCAGATGTTCGGCGCCGAGGCAAAGATCCGGCTGCGTCCGGCCTACTTCCCGTTCACCGAGCCCTCCGCCGAGATGGACATCTGGCACCCCGGGGCCAAGGGCGGGCCGCGCTGGATCGAGTGGGGCGGCTGCGGCATGGTCAACCCGAACGTGCTGCGCGCTGCCGGCATCGATCCGGAGGTCTACTCCGGCTTCGCCTTCGGCATGGGCATTGAACGCACCCTCATGTTCCGCAACGACGTCCCGGACATGCACGACATGATCGAAGGCGACGTCCGCTTCAGCCAGCACTTCGGGATGGAGATCTAGAACTATGCGTATTCCCCTTTCCTGGCTGCGCGAATACGCGCAGGTTCCGGTTGACGCCACCGCCGAGGACGTCATGGCCGACCTCGTGAAGGTCGGCCTCGAAGAAGAGGACGTGCACCGTCCGTCCGACTCGATTTCCGGACCGATCGTGGTGGGTCAGGTCCTCGATGTGGTCAAGGAACCGCAGACCAACGGCAAGACCATCAACTGGTGCCACGTCCGCGTGGTGCCGGAGGGCGCCGCACAGCCGCTCACCGGCGACGGAATCGACCCGTCCGGCGTGCAGGGCATTGTCTGCGGCGCCCACAACTTCGAGGCCGGTGACAAAGTCGTGGTGACACTGCCCGGCGCCGTCCTGCCCGGAGACTTCCGGATCACCCCGCGCAAGACCTACGGGCACACCTCCGCCGGGATGATCGCTTCAGCCCGCGAGCTCGGCATCGGCGACGACCACGACGGCATCATCGTGCTCTCCCGGCTTGGCCTCGACCCGGAAATCGGAACCGACGCGATGGAACTGCTCGGCCTGACCGACGAGGCCGCCGAGATCAACGTGACCCCCGACCGCGGCTACTGCTTCTCCATCCGCGGCGTGGCCCGCGAATACGCACTCGCCACCGGTACCTCCTTCACCGATCCGGCTGCCCAGATCGAGGTTGCGGACGCGAGCGGCGAGGGCTACCCCGTCCGGCTCGAAGACCGGGCCCCGGTCTACGGCAAGCCCGGCTGCGACCGGTTCGTGGCCCGTGCGGTGCGGGGCGTTGATCCCTCGCGCCCGACCCCGCAGTGGATGGCCTCGCGGCTGCGCCTCGCGGGCATGCGCTCCATCTCGCTGGTGGTGGACATCTCCAACTACGTGATGCTGGAGCTGGGCCAGCCCCTGCACTTCTACGACGTGGACAAGCTTCAGGGGCCCATCGTGGTCCGCCGGGCCAATCCCGGGGAGACCCTGGTGACGCTGGACGGCAAGGAGCGCAAGCTCTCCACCGAGGACCTGCTGATCACCGATGACCGCGGGGCCATCGGCCTGGCCGGTGTGATGGGTGGCGCCGAAACAGAGGTCGGGGACGGCACCACCAACGTGCTCATCGAATCCGCGCACTTCGACGACGTCTCCATGGGCCGCACCCGCCGTCGGCACAAGCTGCCGTCGGAAGCATCCAAGCGCAATGAGCGCGGCGTGGACTGGGAAGTGGCCGATGAAGCGGCGCAGCGCGCCGTGGACCTGCTGGTGCAACTCGCCGGCGGCACCGCCGACCCCACGACCACGGATGCCGGATCCCGCCCGTTGCCGGTCGTGATCGACCTGCCCGAGGGCTTCGCCTCCCGGCTGATCGGCGTGGAATACAGCACCGTGCAGATCGAAACGGCCCTGACCGGAATTGGCGCGTCCTTCGAACAGTACGACGGCGGCCTGCGCGTCACGGCGCCGAGCTGGCGCCCCGACCTGGCCATCAAGGAAGATCTGGTCGAGGAGATCGCCCGGCTGGTGGGTTACGACAGGATTCCGGCCACCCTGCCGGTGGCTCCGCCCGGCCGCGGCCTCACCCGCGGCCAGCAGCAGCGCCGCCGCGTGCTGCAGTCGCTGGCCGACGCGGGCCTGACCGAGGTGCTCAGCTACCCGTTCGTCTCCCTGGAGCAGAACAGCACCTTCGGTGCACCCCGGGGCGGGTCCGGGGTCGCGGCGCTGAAGCTGGCGAACCCGATCTCGGCCGAATTCGGCTACCTGCGCACCAGCCTGCTCCCCGGGCTGCTGGAGACCGCCCGCCGCAACCACTCCCGCGGTTTCCGCGATCTGGCGTTGTACGAAGGCGGGCTGGTCTTCCTGCCCGGCGACCAGCTCGGGTCTGAAGTGCTGCCGCCGCTGGGCGTCAAGCCCGCGGAGGACGTGCTCGAGGAGCTGTACGCCGGCATCCCTGACCAGCCCTGGCACGTGGGAGCGGTCCTGACCGGGCATGAGGCTGCACCCGGCGCCGGGTTCACCCCGCGCGCCTGGGAGTGGTCTGATGCGGTGGATGCCGCGCTGACCGTCGGTGACATCCTCGGCATCGAGCTTGTCGTCGCGCAGGGCGAACACCAGGCCTTCCACCCGGGCCGCACCGCCCAGCTCTCGCTGCGCACCGGCGAGGTGGTCGGCTACGCCGGCGAACTGCATCCGAAGCTGCTGGCAGACCTGGACCTGCCGGCGCGTACCGCCGCCATGGAACTGAACGGCGAGGCTCTCTTCGAGGCAGCCGCGGACGTGATCGTGGCCAAGCCGCTGTCCACCTTCCCGCTCTCCACCCAGGACGTGGCGCTGGTGGTGGACTCGTCCGTTCCGGCCGAAGCGGTCCGCGAGGCGCTGCGGGAAGGCGCCGGTGAACTGCTGGAGGACATCGCGCTGTTCGACGTGTACTCCGGCAGCGGCATCGAACCCGGCAAAAAATCGCTGGCCTTCGGGCTGCGGTTCCGCGCCGACGACCGCACGCTGACCGCTGACGAGGCATCCGCAGCGCGGGCACAGGCCGTGGAACTGGCCGCCGCCCGCTGTGGCGCCGTCCAGCGGTGACCGGCTGACTGAAGTGAATAACGACGGCGGGGCCCACCGACCCAGGTGGGCCCCGCCGTCGTGGGGGAAAGGGAAAAGGAACGCATGAAGGCCCAGGTGATACTGCAGTTGGTGCAGTTGCAGAACGGGTTAGCGGCTGTCGGCGAGCCGGACCGGCGTCCCAGCATCCGCACGCGCACCCGCGAAGCCATCCGCCTGCTGGCGGCACAGGAACTGAACGTCGACGCCGATCGGATGAAGCTGTCGTTTGACTGCCGCAACTGCCAGCGGGGCAATGATGGCCGGCATGGCCAGCCGCAACTGCTGCTGGACGGCGCTCCGGCGGCCGCCCGCCTGAGCTACGCACGGTCGGGACGGTGGCTGCTGGCCGCGCTGTCCTTCCGCCCGGTGCTGCTCGGGGTGGACATCGAGGATGCAGGGGATGACGCATTCCGGCCCGAGGACAATATCGACGCCGTCATGCTCACCGCCTCCGAGCGGCCGCTGGTAGAACAGGCTGCCGATCCGCGCCGGCTGAGGGCGCAACTGTGGACCAGGAAAGAAGCCGTGCTGAAGTCCACCGGCCACGGGCTGCGGCTGGCACCGGACACGATTGGCGTTGCCGGCGCCGACGGCGAACCGCAGCTGTCCAGCTGGCCCGGCGAAGCAGGGGACCGCCCCGGCCTGCAACTGCTGGACCTTTCCCTGACTGACGCTGGCGCAGCAGTCCCGCCGGGACTGGCCGCCGCACTGGCCGTCGGCGGAACCGCCGACCCGAAGATCACCTACCGGGACATCGCGGTAGTCGACGGCTGAACAGCTGCGGCAGCGACTCGTCCAGCCCCGTCCGGCCGGAGCCTGAGGAGGGCCGGACGCGCAGGACCACGCCGGGAGGGACCGGCATGATTCTGCGCGTTGAGCGACCTACGGAATGAGCAGCAGCTTTCCGGTGGTGCGGCGCGCCTGCAGGTCTTCGTGGGCCTGCGCGGCCTCGGCCAGCGGGTATTTCCGGCCCACGCGGAGGGCCAGCTGGCCGGACAATACGGCGTCGAACAATTCGCTGGAGCGCCAGCGCCGTTCCTGCGGCGTGAGCAAATGGTCCTTGAGCTTGGGCCGGGTGACGAAGAGCGAGCCGCCCTGGTTGAGCCGCTGCAGGTCGAACGGCGGGACCTGGCCGGACGCGCCGCCGAAGAGCACCAGCATGCCGCGGGTCCGCAGGCTGGCCAGCGATCCGTCGAAGGTGTCCTTGCCGACGCCGTCGTAGACCACGTCGACGCCGGCGCCGCCGGTCAGGTCCCGGACCTGCCGGTCAAAGCCGTCGTAGCGCAAGACTTCGTCCGCGCCGGCGCCGCGGGCCAGTTCTGCCTTTTCGTCGGTGGAGACCGTGGTGATCACCCGGGCTCCCTTGGCCTTGAGCAACTGCGTCAGGATCAGGCCCACGCCGCCGGCACCGGCATGGGTGAGCACCGTCTGGCCCGGCTGGACCTTGAAACTGGAGCTGACCAGGTAGTGGGCGGTCATGCCCTGCAACGGGATGGCAGCCGCAACGTCGTCGTCCACCCCGTCGGGCACCGGAAGCGCGGCCTCGGCGGAAACCACCGTGTACTGGGCATACGTGCGCGCGCCTTCGGCGAAGGCCACGCGGTCTCCAGCCCTGAAATCCTCGACGCCATCGCCGACGGCTTCCACCGTTCCCGCAGCCTCGCCGCCGGGGGTGTACGGGAACCGGACGTTGTACACCCCGCTGCGCTCGTAGGTGTCAATGAAGTTCACGCCGGCCGCGGCCACCTTCACCAGCAGTTCGCCCGGGCCCGGCTGCGGAATGTCGACGTCCTGCAGTTGTAGAACTTCCGGCCCGCCGGGAGCGGCAGCCACGATTGCCTTGGCCATCTGGGGGTCTCCTTAACACTCTGGGGAAGTCGTTGTCGGCAGCTAGACTGGACACAGGCCGGCCGCCTCCCATCCATCGTAGGGGCTCTCCCGCGCGCAACCCTGCTTCGAGGGCGTGACCTCCAAGCAGAGCCCGCTGCATAATTATCCTGTGTTGTGAATACTTTTGCTGTATGCTGGATCCCATGACAATTAAGGTTGCGGTGTCCGGTGCCAGCGGTTACGCGGGCGGCGAGGTTCTCCGCCTGCTGGCTGGCCATCCCGACGTCTCGATAGGGGCGATTACCGCGCACAGCAACGCCGGCTCGCGACTGGGTGGACTGCAGCCGCACCTGCATTCGCTGGCGGACAGGGTCTTGGTGGACACCACGGTGGAGAATCTGGCCGGGCACGACGTGGTGTTCCTGGCGCTTCCGCACGGTGCCAGTGCGGAGATCGCCGCCGCGCTGCCGGAGGACACGCTGGTGGTGGACGCCGGTGCGGACCACCGCCTGGTCGACCCGCTGGCCTGGGAGAAGTTCTACGGTTCGGCCCATGCCGGCAGCTGGCCCTACGGCCTTCCGGAACTTCCCGGCCACCGGGACAAGCTGCGGGGCGCCCGCCGGATCGCTGTCCCCGGCTGCTATCCCACCAGTTCGTTGCTGGCCCTGACCCCGGGCTTTGCCGCCGGCCTGCTGGCGCCGGAAGATGTGGTGATTGTTGCCGCCTCCGGCACCTCCGGTGCGGGCAAATCCGCCAAGGTGAACCTGATCGGCTCGGAGGTCATGGGCGGCATGAGCCCCTACGGCGTCGGCGGCGGCCACCGCCACACCCCGGAAATTGAACAGGGACTGTCGGCGGCCGCCGGCGGATCGGTCACCATCTCCTTTACCCCCACCTTGGCGCCGATGAGCCGCGGCATCCTGACCACGGCCACCGCGCGGGTCAAGCCGGGCACCGACAGCGGACAATTGCGGGCGGCCTGGGAGTCTGCCTACGCCGATGAGCCCTTCGTGCATGTGCTGCCCGAGGGCCAGTGGCCGCACACCAAGTCCGTCCAGGGCAGCAACCACGCCGTCCTGCAGTTGGCCTTCGACGAGCACGCCGGCCGCGTTGTGGCCACCTGCGCCATCGACAACCTCACCAAGGGAACAGCCGGCGGCGCCATCCAGTCCATGAACATTGCCCTCGGTCTGGACGAGACCGCGGGCCTGACCCAGCAGGGGATTGCACCGTGAGCGTAACCGCAGCCAAAGGATTCCGCGCCGCCGCCGCCACCGCCGGCCTGAAAGCCTCCGGCAAGCCGGACGTCGCCCTGGTGGTCAACGACGGACCACAGGGGGCGGCGGCAGCAGTCTTCACCTCCAACCGGGTGGCTGCCGCTCCGGTGCACTGGTCGCGGCAAGTGGTCAGCGATGGCCGGGTCGACGCCGTCGTGCTCAATTCCGGCGGTGCGAATGCCTGCACCGGTGCCGAGGGCTTCCAGAACACCCACGCCACCGCGGAGAAAACGGCAGACCTGCTCGGCATCTCCGCCGGCGACGTCGTGGTCTGCTCCACCGGACTGATCGGCGAGCAGCTGCCGATGGACAAGCTGCTGCCCGGCGTTGAAGCGGCCGCAGCCGCATTGGCCGACGACGGCGGCGCCGACGCGGCAGCTGCGATCATGACCACCGACACCGTGTCGAAGCAGGCACTGTTCGCCGGCGACGGCTACAGCATCGGCGGTATGGCCAAGGGCGCCGGCATGCTGGCTCCGGGTCTGGCCACCATGCTGGTGGTCATCACCACCGATGCCGAGCTGGCGCCGGGGCAGCTTCAGTCGGCGCTGCGCGAGGCCACCCGCGTGACCTTCGACCGGACCGACTCGGACGGCTGCATGTCCACCAACGACACCGTAGTGCTGCTGTCTTCCGGGGCCTCCGGCGTGGTCCCCGGGGTGGAAGACTTCACCGCTGCCCTGACCGGGGTCTGTGCCGACCTGGCCCGGCAGCTGATCACCGATGCCGAGGGTGCCAGCCACGACATTGCCGTCAGCACAATCAACGCAGCCTCCGAACGCGACGCAGAAACGGTCAGCCGGACGGTGGCCCGCTCCAACTTGTTCAAGACCGCCATTTTCGGCAACGACCCGAACTGGGGCCGGGTGCTCTCCGCGGTGGGCACCACCGATGCCGTCTTCGAACCGGACCAGCTGAACGTCAGCATGAACGGTGTGCAGGTTTGCCGCAACGGCGGTGTGGGCGAGTCTCGAGAACTGGTGGACCTGAGCGGCCGCGACGTGACCGTGGTGATCGACCTGCAGGCCGGCAGCGAGACCGCGACCATCTGGACCAACGACCTCACGCACGAGTACGTGCATGAGAACTCCGCCTACTCCAGCTGAGGACCGATGAAGAACACAATGCTGATGGCGCAGGACAAAGCTGCCACCCTGATCGAGGCGCTGCCGTGGATCCAGCGGTTCGCCGGTACCACCATGGTGATCAAGTACGGCGGCAACGCCATGGTCAACGACGATCTGCGTCAGGCCTTTGCGGAGGACATCGTCTTCCTCCACCACGCAGGCATCAAACCAGTGGTGGTCCACGGCGGTGGACCGCAGATTAATGCCATGCTCTCCCGGCTCGGGATCGAATCCGAGTTTAAAGGCGGATTACGGGTCACCACGCCTGAAGCCATGGACGTGGTGCGCATGGTGCTCACCGGACAGGTGGGCCGTGAACTGGTCGGGCTGATTAATTCGCACGGGCCGTATGCGGTGGGGCTGTCGGGTGAAGACGGCGGGCTGCTGCAGGCGGTCCGCACCGGCACCGTAGTGGACGGCGAGGAGGTCGATCTCGGCCTGGTCGGCGAAGTGGTCGGCGTCAATCCCTCCGCGATCCTGGATCTGCTCGACGCCGGCCGAATCCCGGTGATTTCCACCGTGGCGCCGGAGATCGGCGGCGACGGCGAGGGCACCAACCAGGTGCTCAACGTCAATGCGGATACCGCCGCCGCCGCGGTCGCTGACGCGCTGCACGCCTCGCGGCTGGTCATCCTCACCGACGTCGAAGGGCTATACGCGAACTGGCCGGACAAGTCCTCGCTGATATCGTCACTGACGGCCGCGGAACTGCGCGAACTGCTGCCCGGACTGCAGTCCGGCATGATCCCCAAGATGGAAGCGTGCCTGAAGGCGGTCGACGGGGGAGTAGAGCGCGCCGCCGTCGTGGACGGCAGGATGCCGCACTCCATCCTGCTGGAAATCTTTACCGCAGCCGGAATCGGCACCCAGATTGTTCCGGACGGAGACGCATCATGAACACGACCCATACAACCTCCACCGCCGCCGGCTTGGCCGGACTGGAGGGCCTGGACAGCAAGCAATTGCTGGAGAAGTACCGCGAATCGCTGATGGGCGTCTTCGGCACCCCGCAGCGCGTGCTGGTGCGCGGCAAGGGCTGCACCGTCTGGGATGCCGACGGCCGGGAATACCTGGACCTGCTCGGCGGAATCGCGGTGAACGCGCTGGGCCACGCCGACGAGTTCCTGACCGGGATCGTGGCCAACCAGTTGTCCACCCTCGGCCATGTCTCCAACTTCTTCACCAGCCCGGCACAGATTGCGCTGGCCGAGCGCTTGCTGGAGCTGGCCGGCGCTCCCGGCGGCTCCAAAGTATTCTTCGCCAACTCCGGCACCGAAGCCAACGAAGCGGCGTTCAAGCTTGCCCGGCGCAACTCCAGTCCAACGCGGACCAAGATCATTGCCCTGGAAGGCGCCTTCCACGGCCGCACCATGGGCGCGCTGGCGCTGACAGCCAAGCAGGCCTACCGCGAACCCTTCGAACCGATGCCGGGCGGCGTGGTCCACCTTCCCTTCGGCGATGAGGACGCACTGCGCGCAGCCGTCGACGAGACGGTCGCCGCCGTCGTGCTGGAACCGATCCAGGGCGAGGTGGGCGTCCGGCCGTTGCCGGCGGGGTACCTGAAAGCCGCCCGGGAAGCCACCACGGCGGCCGGTGCACTGCTGATCCTGGACGAGGTACAGTCCGGCGTGGGCCGGACCGGCAACTGGTTCGCGTACCAAGGCCAGGTGGCCGGCGGCGAACGGATTGTCCCCGACGCCATCACCCTGGCCAAGGGCCTGGGCAGCGGACTTCCTGTCGGCGCGCTGCTGACGTTCGGCGCGGAGACCTCGGGCCTCTTGACCGCAGGCCAGCATGGCACCACGTTCGGCGGCAACCCGGTGGCCACGGCGGCCGGGCTGGCCACGCTCCACGCCATCGAGTCACGCGGACTGCTGGCCCACGTCTCCGCCCTCGGAGACAAGCTGCGCGAGCAGCTGGCCGGCATCGAGCACGTCGTGGAAGTCCGTGGCGAGGGCCTGCTGATCGGCTTCGACCTGGACGCGGACATTGCCGCCGCCGCCGTCGAGGCGGCGCTGGACGCCGGCTTCATCATCAACAGCCCAGGCCCGCGCACGCTGCGGCTGGCCCCGCCGCTGATCCTGACCGCCGAGCAGGCCGACCGGTTCACCGCCGCACTGCCCCACATCCTGACCACCGCGGCCGCCCGCACCGCCGCCACCAGCAAGGACGCCTGATGACCCGCCATTTCCTCAAGGACACAGACCTCAGCCCGGCCGAGCAGGCCGAGGTGCTGCAGCTGGCCGCTGAGATGAAGCAGTTCCCGTACCGGTACCAGCCGTTCGCCGGCGACGGGGCCGGCCGGAAGACCGTGGCCGTCATCTTCGACAAGACCTCGACGCGCACCCGGGTGTCATTCGCCAGCGGAATTTCGGATTTGGGCGGTGTCCCGCTGATCATCAACCCCGGCGAATCGCAGCTGGGGCACAAGGAGTCCGTCTCCGACACCATCAAGGTGATGGAGCGGATGGTCTCCACGGTGGTCTGGCGGACGTACGCCCACTCCGGCTTGGAGGAGATGGCGGCCCTTTCGAAAGTGCCGGTGATCAACTCGCTGTCCGACGATTACCACCCCTGCCAGCTGCTGGCGGACCTGCTGACGGTTCAGGAGCACAAGGGCAAACTGGCCGGGCTTACCATGGCCTACCTGGGCGATGCCGCCAACAACATGGCCAACTCCTACCTGCTCGCCGGTGTGACCGCGGGCATGCATGTGCGGATCGGCGGGCCGGAAGGCTACCTGCCGGCGGACTCCGTGGTGGCCGAGGCCGAAGCCAGGGCCGCGGAAACCGGCGGCTCCGTCCAGATCACCACGGATCCGGCGCAGGCGCTGGCTGGGGCCGATGTGATCGCCACCGACACCTGGGTCTCGATGGGTCAGGAAGACGAGAAGGCGCAACGACTGGAGCTGTTCAAGGACTACGCGGTGGACCAGGCCGCCTTGAAGCTGGCTGCCGACGATGCCATCGTGCTGCACTGCCTGCCGGCCTACCGCGGCTACGAGATCTCCGGCGACGTCATCGACGGTCCGCAGTCGGTGGTGTGGGACGAAGCAGAGAACCGGTTGCACGCGCAGAAGGCCTTGATGGCCTGGCTGATGGACAAGTCGGCGCTGGCGCCGCTGGCCACGGCCTGATGGCAGAGCAAGCCATGAACACGATGCCGGCCACCAAGACCGCCCGCCAGGCCAAGATCACCGCGATCCTCACCGGGGAGTCGGTGCGCTCGCAGGCCGAACTGGCGGCCCGGCTGGGCGACGAAGGGGTGCAGGTCACCCAGGCCACGCTGTCACGCGACCTGGTGGAACTGGGTGCCGTGCGGGTGCGCGGACAGGACGGCGGCCTGATCTACGCGGTGCCCAGCGAGGGCGGTGAACGCGCGCCGCAGAGCGGTGTCACCCAGGAGATCCTGGACGCCCGGCTGGCACGGCTTTGTGCCGATCTGCTGGTGACGGCCGAAGCCTCCGCCAACCTGGTGGTGCTGCGCACGCCGCCCGGGGCAGCCAACTTCCTCGCGCTGGCCATCGACCATTCGGTCATGCCCTCGGTCCTGGGCACCATCGCGGGAGACGACACGGTCCTGTTGGTCACCCGCGATCCGTCCGGTGGAGCGGCTCTCGCGGCGCGGTTCCTGCAGTTCGCCGACGACTCGTCGCGCAACGCCTGAACGCCATAACCTAAAACTCAAGCAAGGGCCGCCGCCTCAGATGGCTGGCCATCCCCGCCGGCCGATACGGCAGCGCGGGGAACCGTCACCAGGGCGACCTGGCGGAAAGGGAAGACAACGTGACGCAGGAACCGAACACCAGCGCAGCCGGGCACACCAATGAAGGTGCCCTCTGGGGCGGCCGTTTCGCCGGGGGCCCGGCCGACGCACTGGCCGCGTTGAGCAAGTCGACGCACTTTGACTGGCGTCTGGCGCACTACGACATCGCCGGGTCGCGCGCCCACGCCAAAGTGCTGCACAAGGCGGGGTTGCTGGACGACGCCGAACTGGAGGGCATGCTCGCTGCCTTGGGCCAACTCGACGACGATGTTCGCTCCGGCGCGTACGTGGCGGCCGAGTCGGACGAAGACGTCCACGGCTCGCTGGAGCGCGGACTGATCGAACGGGCCGGCACCCAGTTGGGCGGCAAGCTCCGCGCCGGGCGTTCGCGTAACGATCAGATTGCCACCCTGGGCAGGATGTACCTGCGCGACCATGCACGGATCATTGCCGGGGGAGTGCTGGCCACTGTCGACGCGCTCCTCGCGCAGGCCCGCCGGTATCCGGACGTCGCGATGCCCGGGCGCACCCACCTTCAGCACGCCCAGCCGGTGCTGCTGTCGCATCATCTGCTGGCCCATGCCTGGGCGCTGCTGCGCGATGTGCAGCGGCTGGCCGACTGGGACAAGCGGGCGGCCGTCTCGCCGTACGGATCCGGCGCCCTGGCCGGTTCCTCGCTGGGGCTGGACCCCAACGCCGTCGCCGCCGACCTCGGCTTCGACTCCGCTGTCTGGAACTCGATCGACGGGACCGCCTCGCGCGATGTCTTCGCCGAATTCAGCTGGGTAGCGGCCATGATCGGCGTGGACCTCTCGCGGATCTCCGAGGAAGTCATTCTTTGGGCCACCAAGGAATTCTCCTTTGTGACCCTGGACGACGCCTACTCCACGGGCTCGTCGATCATGCCGCAGAAGAAGAATCCGGACGTGGCGGAGTTGGCCCGCGGCAAAGCAGGCCGCCTGATCGGCGACCTGACCGGATTGCTGGCCACGCTCAAGGGCCTGCCGCTGGCCTACAACCGCGATCTGCAGGAAGACAAGGATCCGGTCTTCGATGCCGCAGACACCCTGGAGCTACTGCTGCCCGCCGTCGCCGGCATGATCGAGACCCTGGTCTTCAACACCGCGCGGCTGGAAGCCCTCGCCCCGCAGGGCTTTGCGCTGGCCACGGACATTGCCGAATGGCTGGTCCGGCAAGGCGTGCCGTTCCGCGAAGCGCACGAACTCTCCGGTGCCGCCGTCAAGCAGGCCGAAAGCCGCGGCGTCGAACTCTGGGATCTGACGGACGAAGAGTTTGCCGCAATTTCGCCGCAGCTGACTCCCCGGGTGCGTGAGGTGCTGACCGTCGAAGGTTCGCTGGCCAGCCGCAGTTCGCAGGGCGGCACAGCCCCGAGCGCGGTGGCAGACCAAATCGAGGCGCTGCAGGCCGGACTGGACAGCGCGCGGGAGTACGCCGAGGGCAGCCGCCGATAGCCTGCACGGACCATCGGGAAGATAAGTTACCAACCGGTAGCAAATGTCTCTGCGGTAGTTTGTGAAGCGATGGAGGCATTGCCACGGAGCGAGGGAGCGAGCATGTCGACGCTGAGCCAGGACGAGGAAAAACTGGTTCCGGAGGGCCGGATTGAGCGGGTTGACGGGGACTACGTCTTGGCCTTCGACCGCCAACTCGACTACCCGCACAGCTACATCTGGAGCCTGCTGGCAGAAAAAGACAACGTCGCCAAATGGCTGGGCACGCTGAACGCCGACTGGGAGCTGGGCCGCACCTATGAGCTGATTCTGGGCGGAGGCATCTCCAGCGGCACGGTGCTGCAGCTGAACCCGCCGCGCAGCCTGCAGATCAGCTGGGAGGACGAGCTCGGACAGGAGTCGGTGATTGAGTGGCGGGTCCTGGAAAGCGACGGGGGGACGTTGCTGCAGTTCCGGTCCCGCGCCGAGGGGCCCGAGTTCCTGACCGAAGGCAGCGCCGGCTGGCAGACCATTCTGGATGCGCTGGCCGAAGTGGCCGCCGGGCGCCGGCCGGATTGGGAAACCGACCGGTGGACCCCGCTACGGGAGGCATATTCCCGTCAGTACCAGCTCTCGCATTCGATGGGCACCGTGGAGAGCGACTCCGGGCATACCTGCCTGCGCTTCGAACGGCTGCTCGATGCCGGCCCGGACCGTGTGTGGGCGGCCCTGACCGAGCCGGAGCTGCTCGCGGCCTGGCTCGGACCCGGCCGGGTAGAGCTGCAGGCCGGCGGCGCCGTCGAATTCAACCTGCCGGGACAAACCGTCAGCGGAGACGTGCAGTACGTGCTGGCCGGCAGCCGGCTCGACTACACCTGGTCCGATCCGGAGGGCACCGGCACGGTGCACTGGATGCTGGAACCAGAAGAGGGCAAGACCCGCCTGACCTTGGTCCACAACGTCGACCGGGAAACCCTGGCAGGCGGCCTGATGGCCGGCTGGCACATGCGGCTGGACGCACTGGCCACCGTGCTGGGCGGCGGGCAGGTACATGACTCGGCGCACCGGCGCGAAGCCTTGGCCCGTTTCTATCAGCGCCTGCAACCCGCCTAGTGGATGCAGCCCTGCTGCACTGGCTGGCCCGGCCTGCCGTGGAGGTGGCTCCGGGGCTGCTCGGTGCCCGATTAGCGCATACGACGGCGGACGGGACCGTTACGGTGCGCCTCACCGAGGTCGAGGCCTACATGGGGGAACACGATCCGGGGTCGCATGCCTTCGGCGGCCAGACCAACCGCAACAAGGTGATGTTCGGCCCGCCGGGACATATCTATGTCTACTTCACCTATGGGATGCACCATTGCGTGAATGTCGTGTGCGGCCACGAAGGCCAGGCCACCGGCGCCTTGCTCCGCGCGGGCGAAGTCATCGAAGGCCTGGACCTGGCCCGCAGCCGGCGCGCCTCGGCGAAACATGATGCGGAGCTGGCACGGGGGCCGGCCCGGCTGGCCGTGGCCCTGGGGCTGGAGTTGGGCGACAACGGCCGAGCCTTCGCAACCGGGGAACTGGCGCTGACCCGGCCGGCGGTCCAGGCATCGCATCAGCATGTTCGGACCGGGCCGCGGGTGGGCGTCAGCGGGGAGGGCGGCACCGATGCCTATCCGTGGCGCTTCTGGCTGGAAGGCGACCCGACGGTCTCGCCGTACCGTGCCGCGAAACCGCGGCGCCGTGCCGGCAGCGGGTAGGGTGGATGGGTGAATGAACGCCCTCGCGAATCAGTTGAAACCTTGGTCAACCGTCTTTCGGAAACGGTCCGGGACTATCCTCAGCCCGGCATCGTCTTCCGCGACCTGACTCCTGTATTCGCCGACGGGGAAGCCTTGCATGCAGTGGTGCACGCTTTGATCGACCCGTTCCAAGGCCAGTTCGATGCCGTGGCGGGGGTGGAGGCCCGCGGCTTCCTGCTGTCGGCCGCCGCGGCCTACGCTTCCGGCACGGGTGTCATCACGGTGCGCAAGAAGGGCAAGCTGCCGCGGAAGACGATCTCCGAGGACTACGCGCTGGAGTACGGGTCGGCCACGCTGGAAATCCACGCCGACGACCTGCTGCCCGGGTCGCGGGTGCTGATCCTGGACGACGTGCTGGCGACCGGCGGAACCCTCGGTGCCGCCTGCCGCCTGTTCGAACGGGCCGGAGTCCAGGTGGCCGGGTTCGGCGTGGTCCTCGAGCTTTCGGCACTGCGCGGCAGGGCTGCTTTGGCGGGACACCGGATCCGTTCGTTGGTGCGCGAATAGCTCATGAATCCGGCCGGGCTAGACGGACCGGTGGCCGTCTGCCCCGCCGTCGTTCTGCTCTCAGGAAAATCCACCGTGCCGGTAGTAGAATGGACGGTCGGCCTTTTGGGGAGGGATAACACAGATGCCAGAATCGCTTTCGGCCCACGCCGAGCTTGAACACGAACGCGCCTATGTCGCCGGGCTGTACCTCCGGCTGGAAGAACTGCGCGCCGAGAAGCAGGAGCAACTGGCCCGGGTCCGCGGCAGCGGCGCGGTGGGCAGCATGCAGAATATTTCCGAACGCGATGCGTTCGCCACCATGTACGAGGACCGTCTGGCCCAGCTCAATGCTGTTGACGACCGCCTGGTGTTCGGCCGCCTCGATCTGGACGACGGCGACCGGCGCTACATCGGCCGGATCGGGCTCAGCACCGCGGACCTGCAGCAGCTGATGGTGGACTGGCGTGCCCCCGAGGCCGGAGCGTTTTACCAGGCCACTGCCTTCGAGCGGCTGGGCGTAAGGCGGCGCCGGCATCTGATCCTGCAAGGACATCAGGTCAAGGGCATCGAAGACGACGTGCTCGATTCGACCATGCTGACCGACGGCGAGTCGCTGCAAGGCGAAGGCGCCTTGCTGGCAGCACTCAACTCCAAGCGCACCGGTGCCATGTCCGACATCGTCGGAACAATCCAGGCCGAACAGGACCGCATCATCAGGGCCCCGATGCCGGGGATCCTGGTGGTCCAGGGCGGCCCCGGAACGGGCAAGACCGCCGTGGCCCTGCACCGTGCCGCGTACCTGCTGTATTCGCACCGCGAACGGCTGAAGTCCGCCGGCGTGCTGCTGGTGGGCCCGTCCAACTCCTTCATGAAGTACATCGAGCGTGTGCTGCCCTCGCTGGGTGAAACCGGCGTCGTTATGTCAACGCTCGGCGGGCTGATGCCCGGAGTCCGGGCGGTGCCGGAAACCAACCCTGCTGTGGCTGAGATCAAGGGCCGGTTGTCCATGGCCGACGTCGTGGCCAACGCGGTGGCGAACCGCCAGCGGCTGCCAGCGGAGCCCCGCAAGCTCAACGTCGAGGGCACCATCTTGACCTTGACCCCGCGCCAGGTGGCACGGGCACGCGACCGCGCGCGGGCCACCGGCAAACCCCACAACGCCGCCCGGGTGACCTTCGTGAAGATCCTGCTGCGCGAGCTGACCGACCAGCTGCGCGAAGCCTTGGAAGCGTCCTCGGGGGCGGGCAACAACGCGGACCGTGCCTACCTGGCAGAAGACGTGCGGACGTCGCGCGATGTCCGGGTGGCACTGAACCTGGCCTGGATGCCGTTGACCCCGGAGAAGCTGATCGGCGAATTGCTCAGCAAGCCGGCCCATTTGGAGGCGGCCGCCCCGGACCTGACCGAAGCGGAACGCAACGTGCTCCTGCGCGCCGCGGATGCGCCCTGGACCGAAGCGGATGTCCCGCTGCTCGACGAAGCCGCCGAACTGCTCGGCGAGATGGACGCCTCGGCGGGGCGTGACAGGGCCCAGCAGGACGCTGACCGCGCACGCGACATCGCCAATGCGGAGCAGTCACTGCGCAATGTCGACCAGTCGCTGCGTGACATCGGCATCAATGGTTTGGTCAGCGCCGAGGATCTGGCGGGCTACAACCAAACGCAGCAAAACCGTCTCACCGCCGCCGAGCGTGCCGCCGGCGACCGCACCTGGGCCTTCGGTCACATCGTTGTCGACGAGGCGCAGGAGCTGTCTGCCATGCAGTGGCGCCTGCTGATGCGCCGCTGCCCGCTTAAGTCGTTCACCGTGGTTGGCGATATTGCGCAAACCAGTTCCGGGGCCGGCGCGGAATCGTGGCAGCAGGCACTTGAACCGTTCGCGGGCAAACGGTGGCAGCTTGAAGAACTGACCGTGAACTACCGCACGCCATCGCAGATTGCACAGGCAGCGGTCCGGATGGCGAACGCCGCCGGCCAGGTTGTATCGGCTCCCAAAGCCGTTCGCGATGGCCGCTGGCAGCCGATCGTGGACCGGGTGCCGGCCGGCCGCATGATCGAACATCTGCTGGAGGTCATGCCCGAGGAACTCGACGCTGCCAATGGGGGACTGCTGGCGGTCATCGCAGCAGACCATCAGCTGCCTGAGGTCCGAAGCGCGATGGCCGCGGTCTACGCCCAGCGGGTAGGCGGCGGAGCCGGTGGCCTGGAGCAGGACATCAGCGTACTTGGCCCGCAGGAGGCCAAGGGACTTGAGTTCGACGCCGTGGTGGTGCTCGAACCCGGCGAACTGCTGCACCGGACCGGCGGACGCGTCGGCGACCTCTACGTGGCCATGACCCGTCCCACGCAGCGGCTGAGGCTGCTGGCCGAGGGCGAGGTCCCCGAGGGAATTGAAGGCTGATATTTTGGAATCCGTGAATAATACGTTTCTCGCTTCCCAACGCAACGACCCTGGTTTCGCCAACGTCTGGCAGGAACTGAAGTGGCGCGGACTTGTCCACGTTTCAACCGACGAGGCTGAACTGGAGAAACTGCTGGCGGGGGACCCGGTGACGTATTACTGCGGTTTCGACCCGACGGCGCCAAGCCTGCACCTAGGCAACCTGGTCCAACTGCTCACCATGCGCCGGCTGCAGTTGGCCGGGCACAAGCCCCTGGGACTCGTGGGCGGCTCCACCGGGCTGGTGGGCGACCCCCGGCCTACCGCCGAGCGCACCATGAACACCAAGGAAACGGTCGCCGAATGGGTGGACCGGCTAAAGGGACAGGTCCAGCGCTTCCTTGATTTCGACGGCGATAACGCCGCGCGGATGGTCAACAACCTGGACTGGACCGAGCCGATGAGCGTGCTGGACTTCCTGCGCGATATCGGAAAGCACTACCGCGTCGGCACCATGGTCAAGAAGGACATCGTTGCTTCCCGGCTCAACTCCGACGAGGGCATCAGCTACGCGGAATTCAGTTACCAGATCCTGCAGGGCATGGACTACCTTGAACTGTTTCGGCAGTACGGCTGCATCTTGCAGACCGGCGGATCGGACCAGTGGGGAAACCTGACCAGCGGCATCGAACTGATCCGCAAAGTCGAGGGCAGCGCTGTCCACGCAATCGGCACGCCATTGATCACCAACTCGGATGGAACCAAGTTTGGTAAGAGCGAAGGCAACGCCATCTGGCTGGACGCGGAGATGTGCAGCCCCTATGCCATGTACCAGTTCTGGCTCAACACCGCCGACGCCGACGTGGTCCAGCGGCTGAAGGTCTTCACCTTCCGTTCGCGGGAGGAAATCGAAGGGCTCGAGCGAGCCGTGGCAGAGCGGCCGCATGCCCGTGAAGCCCAGCGGACGTTGGCCTACGAAGTCACGTCTCTGGTGCATGGAACAGCTGCGACGGACAAGGTGATCGCCGCATCGTCGGCATTGTTTGGCCAGGGAGAGTTGGCCGAGCTGGACGAGTCGACCTTGGTTGCCGCCACGGCCGAGCTGCCCAGCGCCGTTGCCGGCCCGGAAACGACCGGGATCATCGAGTTGTTGGTCCAGTCCGGGCTTGCCGCCAGCAATTCGGCGGCCCGCCGGACCGTGGCCGAGGGCGGCGCGTACGTGAACAACCAAAAAATCACGGACCCGGACACCGTTGTTGGAACAGATCAGTTGCTGCACGGCAAGTACCTGTTGCTGCGCCGCGGTAAGCGGACCCTCGCGATGGTGGAAGTGTCCGGCTGACCTGACCGCTCGGCATACAGCTCATTCGAAGGGCCCGCCGTTTTCCTCCTCATGGGAGGTCAACGGCGGGCCCTTTCGCATCGGTGGCGGGCATCACCCTCCAGCGATTTGCGGGTAGTGCCGGCTCCGTGTAATGTTTTCTGAGTCGCCGCCGCGGGTTGTGAAACAGCCGGCCGGAACGCGACAAAACCCCTTCGATAAAACGACAGCGGTTGGTCATGCGCCCAGTGTGCAGGCGGATTAGCTGAACTTTTTCGCTGGGATCATGCTTTTTCTAAGTAAATGAAGCGGAAACGCCGATTTGACAGAAAGAAAAAGAATGAAATAAAGTAGAAACATCGCAGCGAAGAAAAAGCAAAGTGAATTTCAAAAGAAATTCTTTTGGTGAAGTACTCGTT